>NZ_JBFUHA010000001.1:0-1010000 GCF_056402635.1 Sphingomonas sp. P3_C5 | reverse complement strand
TTACGTATGGATACGTGAAGGACTTGCGAGTAACGACCTAATTTAACCGAGCACCTGGCACCTTGAATGCCAGACCCGGGGCCGCCGCCCACATGTCCCTTCATCTAAACCGACAATGTCAAAGAGCGCAAAAGCCCGACGCCTTACCAATCCCCTTTTTAGTGGGGCGGTCTGGCGCCTGGTTTATGGTGACTGCAGAAGCGAACCGTCTGGTCCGTCGCTGCGGTGGAGCTCATTTAGGTGGGCTTCCTTTTACCGTCAACGCCTTTTTGCAATTTTCTTACACTCACCCCCGAAACCCGCGGAAATCTGCGGTTTACGGCTCTGAAAGACCCTTTGGCGCAGGGTGTTTGGACCATGGAATCGGCCGAATCACCCCCGAATCACGAGTTTGACTCGCTCAAGAAGCAGGTCAGGAGCGCGATTATATGGCGTTCGGGCAGCCAGATCCTCGCTCAGCTGGTGCAATGGGCGGCGACCTTCCTCGTGATTCGGATCCTGGCCCCTTCGGATTACGGCCTGTTCGCGATGACGCAGGTGATCCTGGTCTTCCTCAACATGCTCAATGGCTATGGTCTGGCCAGCGGGCTCATCCAGCAGAAGGAGATCGGCCAGCGCGAGATTCGCCAGCTGTTCGGCATGCTGCTGTTGCTCAACGTCTCGCTGGGTGCAGCGCAGTTCCTGCTCGCCCCGCTTGCCGCGGCTTATTATCGGCAGCCGATCGTTGCCGATATGCTCCGGGTGCAGGCGCTGCTCTATCTCGCCACCCCCTTTATAGCGCTGCCGGCAGCGCTCCTTTCCCGGTCGATGGATTTCCGGCTGCAGGCGCGGGTCAACATCATCGCGTCGATCGGCAGCGCGAGCACGGCGCTTGGCGGCGCGCTTGGCGGCTTCGGTGTGTGGACGCTTGTGTTCGCGCCGATCATGTTTTTCACGATCCGCGCGATCGGCATGACGATCGCCGCGAACTCGCTGGTCTGGCCGAGCTTCGATTTCCGCGGCGCGGGCAATATCGCCCGCTATGGCGGGATCATGGCCGCGGGCCAGCTCTTCTGGTTCGCGCAGAGCCAGGCCGATGTGTTCATCGCCGGCCGCTATTTCACCGCGCATATGCTCGGCATCTATACGACCGGCCTGTTCCTCACCCAGATCTTCGTCTCGAAATTCGTGCCGCCGCTGAACGAGGTGGCTTTTTCCGCCTATGCGCGGATCCAGCACGATACACAGGCGGTGGCGACTGCGTTCAACCGCAGCGTGGCGATCATCATGATCGCCGCCCTGCCCTTCTACTTCGGCCTCGCCGCGACCGCGGAGCCGCTGGTGCTGACCGCTTTGGGGGAGAAATGGCGCGAGGCGATTCCCGTCGTCCATCTGCTCGCACTGGCGATGCCGTTCATGACGCTCCAGGTTCTGCTCCAGCCTGCCTGCGACGCGCGCGGCTATCCGGGAATCGGCGTGCGCAACGGCGCGGCCGGGTCGGTCGTGCTGGCGATCGGCTTCCTGATCGGAGTGCGCTGGGGACCGACTGGCCTCGCGGCGGCATGGATCTGCGCTTATCCAGTCTATCTCGCGATCAGCATGTGGCGGGCACTCCCCGTGATCGGCACTAATGTTCGCTCAGTCGCCGACGCGATAGCCCCCGCCTTGCTGGCCGCGCTGGCAATGGCGGTGGCGGTAAGTGTCGCAGACCGGGCCTTGCCGCCCCTCCATCCCTTGCCAAGGCTGGCGATTCTCGTTGCGATCGGCGGCCTGGTCTATGGTGGCTGGCTGCTCGCCTTCTCACGCCAGGTCGTGCGCGAGCTGATCGCGATCGTCCGGCACCGTCCGCTTCCTGCCACGGCGCCGGCGAGCGGCTTCTGACGTGCGGATAGAGTCCGACCTGTACAATGTTCTGTACAGACGAAAAGTGTCAGCACCCGCATGACATTTCCAACCGACGCGCTCGAAGCGACTGCCGCTGGCACCGTGATTCAACCGCGCCCATAGCTGCGCTAACTGGAATGATCGCAGCGGAAAGCCGCTATGTCTTTCTCATCGTCGGCAACGGAAACGACCCTGATCTTCAGGGACGCCGCTCCTAGGCTGACTGTATATAGCTCCGCATCGCCTCGGCATCCGCCTCGATCCGATCGATGCGGTATTTGACGAGGTCACCGATCGAGACGACGCCGATCACCCGCCCGCCCTCGACCACCGGCAGATGACGGATTCGCCGTCGCGTCATCAGCGAGAGCGCGCCGATCGCGGCTTCGCCCGGCCCGACCGTGATCGCAGGCGCGGTCATCACCTCACCGACCTTGAGGTCGAGCGCAGCCGCGCCATGACTCTTCAACGCGTGGATCACGTCGCGCTCGGAAAAGATGCCGCTGACCGAGGGACCGTCCATCACCGGCAGCGCGCCGATTCGTCGGTCGGCAAGCAATGCGACCGCCTCAGCCACGCTCTGGTGCGCAGTGACCGAAACCACTTCGCGCCCCTTCCCGCTCAGGATCGCTGCTATCGTCATCGACCTTACTCCTCCTGCGTGGATCGGTTTTTTCCCGAGTCCGTTGAGGCGCTTGAGGATTCCACGTTTGGCGAGCAATGGGAAGCATGAGCGAACGCAAACCCGGGCTTGATGACACCGAATACGCGGCTTTTGCCTGGGGCCGGTATCGGCGCATCATGCTTTGGATGAGCCTATTGTCTCTAATCGCCGGCATCGTGGCCGCGGTGGCGCTCAATCACTTCTACGGTCCGCTCAACCTGATCGCGATCCTGGCGGCGATCGGAGGCATCGGCGGATCGGTGCTGATGGCATCGGCGCTGATGGGGCTGGTGTTCCTGAGCTCGGGCAGCGGGCATGACGAGTCGGTGGATCACCGCGAATAAGTCTCGCGCGATGCCCGTTAGCGCTCGACCTCCAACTTCAGCGCAAAATCGAGCTTCGCCTCGCCATCGGCAGGCACCGTCACCCGCCACATCCTGCTGCCCTTTTGTTCGACCAGCTTCTCGCTTGCCGAAACAACAGGGTAGGGAATCATGAATTCGAAGCGTTGCGGCTTATCCCGCGCATTGGTGACCCGAATCGCAAAAGGCCTGAGCCCCTCCGCCGGGGGCCGCGCCACGATCCGATAGCGGACATCGCTGCTCGCGCCCGCCTGCAACTCGACGTCCTCACCGATCGCGCGATCGTCGAGCTGGCTTTCATAGATCAAAAGGGGCGCTCCACCGGCCTTCTCGAACAGCGCGACACTGCCACCGGGAAGCGGCAGGCCAAGGCCTTTCCTCTCGCGATTTTCGGTTCGCAACACCAGGTCGCTCGGGCTGCTTTCGAGCCCGGCATCATGCTCGTTATAGTCGAAGTCGTCAAAACGAGCGGTGTAGATCCGGTCGAAGCGAATCTTGCGGCGGTCGATCATCGCTACCTGCTTCCGGCTCCGCGCCGCCACAGTAACAGGCTCGGGGATGCGGTAGAGCTTGAGGTCGCCCAACTCCTCCTGAGTCGCCACCATCACCACCGCGACCGCGACCGGCGTTGCCATGGCCATCGCCCGAAAGCGTGTCCCAGTGACGACAATGTCGGAATATTCCCCCACCACAAAATCCGGTGACGGCGGCGGCGGCGGTTTGGCAATGGCCCAGCGATCATGCGTGCTCGTAATATCCATCGGCCAGCATTGAAGATGCAGCTCGGGCGTCGGCCCCTCGGGCTGCGACCGACTACCCTCCGTGTTCGGCGCGCCGGCAATCGCCTGGGTCCGCGCGCCGGAAAAGCCCTGGCTGCCGCCATTCGCCACCGTCATCCAGGCAAACAGATCGAGTGTCTTGCCATCATCGGCGATGCTGGCGACATAGTTGGCGGACCAGTCGAAGCCCTGGGACAGATAGGATAGCTGAATAGTCGCGGTCGCGGGCGCAACGCTCTCGGTCACGACCGAGAGCGTTGGTCTGGCGAAGAGATCGTCAGGCACGCTCGGATAGGACAATGCTTCGGGGAGGCCTGAACAGCCGAGCGCCTCAACCCCTTCGGCAGTGGTCAACACAACACCACCGCCCGGGCCCGCTTGAATGATTGCATCCTCCACCGAGACCTTCCCCGTAGCGCGACTGGTCCGGGTGACGGTGACGCTCCGCTTCAGATACGCGTCGATCAGGCCGGCGGGCGAGAGCAGCCGCAGATCGCGATTTTTCTCCCTCACCCCGCGCGGCAGACCGGTCACGATGGCGGTTTCGGGGAGCATCCCCTCAGCGACGCCTTCGAAGCGGAGGATCGCTCGACCGGCGGGCAGGCTGATTGTCCGCGTCTCGGTGATCAGCGCATAGCCGCCTGGCCAGCTCGAATCGATAGCACGCCCATTGCGTCCGCGGTCGGGGTAGAGCGTCACCGATGCGGCATCGACCCGGTCGGATATGACAATCGTCTGCGCCGCAGCCGGAAGCGCAGCGGCGATCGACAAAGGCAGGAGGAGACTGCACCGCCGGACGGTATGGCCGAGCATCAGCCTCGCCTGTCGAGCGCGATGTTGAGCGAAGCGGCGCCGTTCGCCGGCACGGTTATCCGCCAGACCTTGCGGCCCTTGCGTTCCACCAGGGCGCTGTCAGTCGACGCGATCCTGAGCGGCAGCGCCAGCTCGAAGATTTCAGGAGTCGCCCGGGCATTGGTGACGCGGACGGTGAAGGGCGCTCGCCTGCCGGTTCGCGGCCGGGCGACGATGATATAGCGCAGATCGGTGCTCATCCCGGCGCCGAACTCAACCTCCTCCCCGATCGCGCGATCGGCCAGATTGCTCTCAGCGACGAGCATCGGCGCGCCCCGAGCGGCCTCGAAAACCGCCACTGCGCCGGCCGGCAAGGCGAGGCCAAGGCCTTTGGTGTCGCGGTTCTCGGTCCGTAATATCAGGGCAGCCGGTCGGCTCGGCATCTCGCCGGGCGGTGTATAGATCGAGGCGTTGAAGTCACCGGTATAAATCCTCTCGAACGGCACGCCTTTGCGATCGATCATCTTGACCTGCTTGCGGCTTTGGGCGGCAACCGTGACTGGCTCGGGAATGCGGTACAGCTTGAGGTCGCCCAAATCCTCCTGCTGCGTCATCATGTCGGACGGCGGCGGGGGCGGCGGCGGGGGTGGCGGGGGCGGCGGCGGGAGTATCTTCCTTCTGTTCCGGCGCGATATGCTGTCAACGATCATGAACGATTCGCGCACGAGAATCCGCGGCTCCGGCGGGGCGCGATCAATGCTCCATTTGGGGTGGGTGCTGGTGATGTCCATCGGCCAGCATTCGAGGTGAAGCGCGGGTGGAGGCCCCGTAGGCAGCAGGCGGGTCGGTTCGCGGTGCAGTCGGCCGGCGACCGCCTGCGTGTTGGCACCGGTAAAGCCCTGGCTGCCACCATTGGCGACCGTCAGCCAGGCGAACAGGTCGAGCGTCTTGCCGTCCGCCCCTACGCGCGCGACATAATTGGCGGCCCAGTCGAAACCCTGGGCGAGATAGGAAAGCTGCACCGTCGCAGTGGTCGCCACCGCGCTGTCGGTCACGACTGAGAGGGTCGGTCTGGCCGACAGATCGTCTGGCACGCCCGGATAGGAGAGCCGCTCGGGAAGGCCCGAGCAGCCGAGCGCCTCGACGCCGTGCGCTGTCGTCAGCACGACGCCGCCGCCCGGGCCGGCCTGGATGACCGCGTCCTCCACCTTCACCGCGCCGGTCGCCCGGTTGGTGCGGGTGATGGTGACGCTGCGCTTGAGATAGGCGTTGACCAGCGCCGCCGGCGACAGCAGCCGCGCATCGCGATTCTTCTCGTTGATTGGCTTCGGCAAGCCGGTGACGATCGCCGTCTCGGGCATGGTTCCTTCGGATACGCCTTCGAACCGGATCACTGATCGGCCGGCAGGCACGGCGATCGTCCGCGTCTCGGTGATCAGCGCATAACCGCCAGGCCAGCGTGGGTTGATCGCGCCCTCGCCGCGTCCGGGCTGGCGATACAGGGTGACGGACACGGCATCGATCCGAGCCGACACAACGAGCGTCTGTGCCGCGACGGTAGTCGCGGTGGTGAGCAGGCCGAGCAGGATGGCGATGCCGCGCATCAGCCTCGCGTCTTCAGCACCAGACTCAGTGACGCGTCCCCATTGGCGGGGACGATCACCCTCCAGACCTTGCGGCCCTTATGTTCGACCAGCGCCGTGCTGATCGAGGCAATGCCGGCCGGTGGCATTGCGAGCTCGAACGTCTCCGGCGTCGGCCGCGCATTGGTGACGCGCACGGTATAGGGCGCGCGCTTTCGGGTCCGAACCTGCGACGTGATTGCGTAACGGACATCACTGCTCGTGCCGGCACCGAACTCGACCTCATCGCCAATCGCGCGATCTTTCAGGTTGCTCTCGCCAACCAGCATCCGCGTTTCGCCAGCCGCTTCGAAGATCGCGACCTGGCCTGCAGGCAAGGGCAGGCCAAGGCCGTTGATGTCGCGATTCTCCGTCCTCAAGACCAATGCCGCCGGCCTGCCCCCGCCTGGCTGGCCGTAGCCTGCGGCAGTGAAGTCGGCGGTATAGATGCGGTCGAAGCGGATCCCCTTCCGGTCGATCATCGCCACCTGCTTGCTGCTTTGCGCCGCAATCGTGACAGGTTCGGGGATACGGTAGAGCTTGAGGTCGCCCAGTTCCTCTTGCTGCGCCATCATCGGTGGCTCGGGCGCCGCGAACCTCATAAGGGCTACGCCCGGCACGCGCTGAAGGACCTCCGAGATACTTTTGTCAGGAAGGGCCCCGATTTCGTCAGCGGTGATAGCGGTTATAGTAGCTATTCGGTCGATACCCCATTTCGGATGCGTGCTGGTGATGTCCATCGGCCAGCATTGCAGGATGAGCTCGGGCGGCGGCGCCTTGGGCAACCGTGCGGCTGCCTCGCGGTGAATCCCGCCTGCAACCGCCTGGGTGCCGGCATCGGCAAAGCCCTGGCTTCCGCCATTCGCGACCGTCAGCCAGGCGAACAGGTCGAGCGTCCTGCCGTCCTCGGCGACGCGCGCGACATAATTGGCTGCCCAATCGAACCCCTGCGAAAGATAGGAAAGCTGCACCGTCACGGTCCCCGCCTCGCTGCTGTCAGTCACCACCGACAGGGTCGGCTTGGCGGACAGCCCTTCGGGCACCCCAGGATAGGACAAAGATTCGGGCAGCCCCGAGCACCCCAGCGCTTCAACCCCATCGGCCGTAGTCAGCAACACCCCGCCGCGCGGCCCCGACTGGACCACCGCCGCCTCCGTCCTGACCTTCCCCGTCGCACGATCAGTGCTGGTGACGATGACGCTCCGCTTCAGATAGGCGTTGATCAGCGACGCCGGCGAGAGCAGCCGCGCATCGCGATTCTTCTCGTTTATCCGTTTAGGCAAGCCGGTGACGATCGCGCTTTCCGGCAGCATCCCCTCCGACACGCCTTCGAACCGGATCACTGATCGACCCACCGGCACGGTAATCGTCCGGGTTTCAGTGATCAGCGCATAGCCGCCGGGCCAGCGCGGGCTGATCGCTCCCTCACCCCGGCCCGGGTCGCGGTAGAGCGTGACCGCCACCTTATCGATCCGCTCCGAATCGACGACCGTCTGCGCCGCCGCGGGTGCGGCGGCGAGCAGGGCAATCAGAAGGGCCAGGCGCCGCATCGTCAGTAGCGCGTGTCGAACACCACGCTGAGCGATGCCTTGCCATTGGCCGGCACGGGCACCTTCCACTCCATCCGGTCAGCGGAGATACGATTGCCGGCGACGGACGGCTCGATGATCCGGACATCGCCCCACAAGCCGTCCTGCGCGAAATCGATCGTCACCGGCTCGGGCCGGGCATTGGTAAAATCATAGCGCATCGTCGTGCGCCACCGGCTCGACGACAGTCGCTTGCGTTCGACCACCACCGCCATGCCTTTCACGTCGAACGCCTCGCCGGTGCGGATCGACATTTGCGATCCCATCGGCGTGGCGTCGATCCGATTTTCGCCGATGAACTGCGGATCGCCGCGCGCGTCGCGCATATAGACGCGGATCGTGCCCGCCGGGAGCTGATCGCCGAGCCCGCCACTTTTCGACGTCGAGAATTTGAGCACACTCAAGGCGCTCCGCGGCTGCTCGTTCGTGCCGAGCCAGCCATTGGTCCATTCATAGGCCTTGCGGCCCGGCGCCCCCTTCACGTCGAGGAAGCTCACCTGCTTCTGCTGCGCATTGGCGATCGTGGTGCGATCGGCGAGCGGATAGATATAGTAATTGCCGAGCCGTTCATGGATGCTCGTCTCGGTTCCGGCCTGGTCGAGCCGGGCATCGGCAAGCTGCGAGAAACCCTGCGCCCCGCTATTGGGGTTGCCCGCCACCAGCAGCACGTTCGCGTCGCGATAGGTTGTGCCGGTGCTGTTGGTGAGCGTGACCCAGCCCTGCATGTCGACCGCACCCTTTGCCTCGTCGAACAGCATGACATAGTCGCTGGTCCAGCCGAGCCCGGGCGTCAGATAAGTGAGCGTCGCTGGCACCCGCCCGGCGCGCGCGACCTGGAGCGTGACTGACAAGGTCGGCCGCGCACGCAGATTCTCTGGCACCTTGTCGAACACCACGCGCACCGGCAGCCCGTCATCGCGAAGCACCTCGATCCGCTGGCCGATCTGGAGCACGATGCCGCCATTGGCCGCCAGCACCTTGGCCTGCTCGCGCGTCTCGACGCCCGTCGCTGGGTTGGTGCGCACGATCGTGACGACTGAGCCAACCGCCTTTTCCATCAGCTTGTCGGGCGACAGCAGATCGAAGTCGAAATTCTGCTCGACAATGCCGATGCCGGGGCCGGCCAGCGTAACCGTCTCCGAGCGGATCTGCGCCGACACATCGGGAAAATCCTGCCGCGTGCGGCCCGCCGCCAGATCGAGCTGGCGAAGATCCTGCACCAGCGACTGGCCGTTCTGATAAATAGTGACCGCCACGTCGCCCTGAGCATTGGGCGTCCGAACATCGGCGCTCGGGGCAATTTGCGGAGCCGTTTGAGCCTGAGCCACCAAGGGCAATGCTACAAGCGCCGTCGTTGCCACCCACAAACGCATCGCCACCTCCCCAATGATTTAGGCCATGCTAGGGGCAAGCGCTCGCAGGTCAATCGAAGACGAGAGATAGCGTCGCCTACTCCCGATTGTCTTACCTGCGCGCCCAACGAAAAAGGCCGGCCCCGCTGCTGCGGAACCGGCCTTTTCGAACTTATCGGTCGATCAGCTCGCCGAGGTCGTCTCGCTCGCTGGCGGACGGCCACGGCGACGGCGGGGCTTTTCCTCGGCCTCGTCGGGCACCACGGCTGAAACGTTCAGCGACGGCGGCAGGAGATCGGCCTCGAACATGGCGGGAGCCTCTTCCTCGACCACGCGGCGCGGCGGACGGCCGCGGCGCGGACGCTCCGGGGCTGCGGGTGCCGGCTCGGGGGCTGCGTCCTGGACGGCAGGAGCCTCCTGACGAACCGGCGCTTCGCGCTGGATCTGTTCGCGCTGGGCCTGTTCCCGCTGGGGCCGCGCTTCACGACGCGGCGCGCGATCTTCGTCATCCTGCGCATAAGGCGCACGGTTGCCGCGGTCCCCGTTGTTGCGGTCCCCGCCATTACGGTCATTCCCGTTGCGATCGTCGCGGGCATAACGATCGTTATTGCCCTCATAGCCATTGCCGTTGTTGCGCGAGCGCGGGCGCTCGTCATCATATTGGCCTGGCTGCTGTCCGGACTGCTGCCCATATTGCTGGTTGCCGTTGGGGCCTTCGTTCTGGCGATTGCCACGATCCTGGTTGCCCCGGTCCTGGCGATCCTGCCTGTCCTGATTGCCGTTCTGGCCGCCATTATAGCCATTGCCGTTAGACTGGCGCGGCTCGGCGACGCGAGGCTCCGGGCGCGCGATCGGCTCGCCGTCCTCGTCATATTCCTGCTCGTCTTCCTCGTACGGAGCGCCGCCATTCTGGCGCCGGTTCTCTTCGAAGCGCGAGCGCGTCTCGGCGAGGACGCGGAAATAATGGTCCGCGAACTGCAGATAATATTCAGTGTTGACGCGGTCGCCCTGCATCTGGGCGTCTCGCGCCAGCGTCTTGTATTTCTCGAGCAACTGGGCGGCATTGCCGCGCGCGCGGTTGTCGATCCGGTTGCCATTATCCTGGCGGCCCGGGTTACCTTGCGGGCGCTGTTGCTGCCCGCCACGACCGCGACGGCGGCCGGCCTGACGATTATTGATCAAGTGTTGTTGTCCTGTCCTTCGAAACCAACTCGGTCGTGCTCCAGAAATGTGGATGCATGTCCCTTGGCTCGTCCACGCCGACCATCGACGAAACGCGCCTGCCACGGTCGCCGGACGACAGCGACTTCATGACGAAGGGAGCGGGCAACAGCCCGTTTTCAACCGGTTATGAAGAAAACGCGTGCCCCTGCCCCGCTCATAGCGGCTGACGGGCCAATCTCCAAGAGGAATATTGTGTCGATTTCGGGACTTTTCAAGTGACGACCAGCGCGCGGGGATTGCCGCCAAGATCGTGACGGAGGCCGACAGAGAAGCCTTGTGCGGTAAGGAGCGCGGTTACCGCATCGGCCTGGGTCGAACCGATCTCGAGAATCGCAGCGCCGCCGGGTGCGATCAGGCGGGGGAGCTGCGGCGCGATGATGCGATAGGCGTCGAGGCCATCGGCACCCGCGAACAGGGCGATATCGGGCTCATAGCCCTGCACCTCGGCAGGTAAGGTTTCGCTGGTCCCGATATAAGGCGGGTTCGACAGGATAAGGTCGAACTGCCCTTGAAGGCCCTTTGCCCAGTCACCGAGCTTGAAACGCGCCCGATTCTCCATCCCGAGGTCGTCCGCGTTGAGCTCGGCGTAGTCGATCGCCTTCTCAAACGAATCGATCCCGAGGCCATGGGCGTGCGGCCATTGATCAAGCGCGGCCAAAAGCAGCGTGCCCGGGCCGGTCCCCAAATCGAGGATCGTCGCTGGTGAACGCCCGGCAAAATGCTCGAGCGCCGCCTCGATCAATGTCTCGCTGTCGGCGCGCGGGACCAGCACACCGGGCCCGACCTGAAGCTCGATCGTCCAGAAGGCACGGGTGCCGGTGATATAGGCGATCGGCTCATGCGCGAGGCGGCGGGTGACGAGGGGGGCGAAGGTTCCGGGGGCGGGGTCGTCGAGATGACGGAGGAGCAGCGCTTCCCGCGTGATGCCGAGGGCGTGGGCCATCAGCAATTCGGCATCCAGGCGGGGGGTTTCGGAAACGCCAGCGAAGGCGCCGGCCACTTCAGTGAGCGCCCTTCTTACCTCCCCTCCCGCTTGCGGGAGGGGATTGAGGGGTGGGCTCCCGCTCACCGCACGCGCTCCGCTTGTGATTGGCCGGGCGCCCGCTCCCAGTGGCGCGGCAGCCCTGCCCCCCGGGCAGGGCCAAGAGCCGCGCCACTCCTCCCGCAGGCGGGAGGGGAGAAATCAAGCATCAAGCGACGCCAGCCTTTCAGCCTCGTCCTCCGAGATCAGCGCCCCGATCAACTCGTCCATCTTGCCGTCGAGAATTTCCGGCAGCCGGTGCAAGGTCAGGCCGATCCGGTGATCGGTCACCCTTCCATCCGGGAAATTATAGGTCCGGATCCGCTCCGAGCGATCCCCCGACCCGACCATCGATTTTCGCGCACCCGCCCGCTCGCTGTGCAACCGGTCGCGCTCGAGCTCGTACAGGCGGGTGCGGAGCACTTTCATCGCCTTCGCCTTGTTCTTGTGCTGCGACTTCTCATCCTGCTGGATGACGACGAGCCCGGTCGGGATATGCACGATCCGCACCGCCGAATCAGTGGTGTTGACGGACTGCCCGCCCGGACCCGAAGACCGATAGATATCGATCCGCAGATCCTTGTCGTCGATCTTCACATCGACCTCTTCCGCCTCAGGCAGCACCGCGACGGTGGCAGCTGAAGTGTGGATCCGTCCGCCCGCCTCAGTGACGGGCACGCGCTGGACGCGGTGGACGCCGCTTTCGAACTTGAGCCTGGCGAACACGCCCTTGCCCTCGACCGAGGCGATCGCTTCCTTGAAACCACCCGAATCGGAAGAGGAGGCCGAGATCAGCTCGACCCGCCAGCCCTGCGATTCGGCATAGCGCTGGTACATGCGGAACAGATCGCCCGCGAACAAAGCCGCCTCGTCGCCGCCGGTCCCGGCGCGGATCTCGAGCATCGCCGCGCGCTCGTCGGCCGCATCGCGCGGCAGCAGCGACAGGGCAAGCGCGCGCTCGGCATCAGGGAGGGTCGATCGGATCGACTCGATCTCCTCGCGCGCCATCGCCCGCATCTCGGCGTCGCCATCCTCTTCCATCTGCGCAAGCGTCTCGAGCTCAGTCCGCAAGCGCTGCACCTCGCTCGCCGCGCGCGCGACCGGCTCGAGCTCGGCATATTCCTTGGAGACGGCGACAAAGCGATCGGACGGCAGGTCGCCGGTCGCCATCTGCGCCTGCAACTCATCGCGCCGCGCCTCGATCTGCGCGATCCGTTCGGGGGAGATGGTGGTCATGAAGCTTGCAGCGCCCCGGCCAGATCAGCCAACGCAACCTGCGACTGCTCGCCGGAACCGAGCGTCTTGACTGACGCGACGCCCTTGGCGAGCTCGTCGTCGCCGAGGATCACGGCGAAGCGCGCACCCAGTGCATCGGCCTTGGCCATGCGGCGCTTCATGTTGCCGCGATACGCCATGTCGGTCGCGATGCCCGCGCGACGCAGGTCCGCGAGGATACCCATCGCCAGAGCCTCGGCCGCCTCGCCCATCGGAATGATCACCGCGTCGATCCGCTCGGCTGCCGGCTCCTCCAGCAACATCGCCAGCCGCTCCACGCCGGCTGCCCAGCCCACGCCCGGCGTCTCGGGCCCGCCGAGCGACCCGATCAACCCGTCATAGCGCCCGCCCGCCAGCACCGTGCCCTGCGCGCCGAGCCGGTCAGTCACGAACTCGAACGCGGTGTGGCGGTAGTAATCCAGCCCGCGCACCAGCCGGTCATTGCGCGTCCACGCCACCCCGGCCGCGTCGAGCCCCTTGGTCACACGCTCGAAGAACGAGCGCGCCTCGGCCGTCAGATAGGTGTCGATGCCGGGCGCGGAATCGGCGATCGGCCGGTCCTTCGGATCCTTGCTGTCGAGGATCCGCAGCGGATTGCGCTCAAGGCGCGTCTTGCTGTCCTCGGACAGATCGCCGGCATGCTGCTCGAAATGGGCGACAAGTGCGGCGCGCCAGGCATCCCGCGTTTCGGCATCGCCCAAAGTATTGAGCTGAAGCGTCACGCCGTCCGAAATACCGAGTTCGCGGAGCAACTGATCCGCCAGCACCAGCAGCTCGACATCAGCCGCCGGCTCGGCCGCGCCGATCACCTCGGCGTCGATCTGGTGGAACTGGCGATAGCGGCCCGCCTGCGGAGCCTCGTAGCGGAACACCGGCCCGGCGATAGCGAGCTTCAGCGGTGCATATTGCTGCCAGCCCTCGGTCAGATAGGCGCGCGCGATCCCCGCGGTGAATTCAGGCCGCAACGTAATTGAGCGCTGGCTCTTGTCTTCGAAGGTGTACATCTCCTTCGATACGACGTCAGTCGTCTCACCTAGCGAACGGGAGAAGACCTCGGTCGCCTCGAACACCGGGATTTCGAGCCGGCGGAAGCAATAAAGCCGCCGCACCTTCTCGAACGCCTCGAGCACGCGCGCGAAGCGGCGTTGCTCGTCGCCGAAGATATCCTGCGTGCCGCGGATGCGTTTGGGGGTTTCGATACGGGCCATAAGGCGGCGCTATCTATGCGACGCGGCGGTGAAGCGCTAGGCCCCGCTCATGGGTAAAGCGCGCACCGGCATCGCTCTGGGCAGGAAGATCGCTCCACCGCGTTTCGTGGCCTTTGTCGGCGTGCTCATCATCGGCCTCGCCATTCTGATCCCGCGGCTCGGCGTCGGCATTGGGACGATGGTCGCGTTCGACATCGCCAGCGCTCTGTTCCTGGGGCTGGTAGCTCCGCTGCTCGGCAGCGAGGCGGCCGACATGCGCCGATATGCCAGGGACAATGATGCCAACCGCGCCTCGCTGCTCGGCCTCTCCGCACTCGTGTCCCTGGTGGTGCTGGTCTCGGTCGCGAGCGAAATCCATGGCGGCAAGGGCAATGCGATCATGACGGCGCTCCTCGTCGCCACGCTGATACTCGCCTGGCTGTTCTCCAACACGGTCTATGCCCTGCATTACGCCCATGTCTATTATTTCGACGACGGCACCGGCGTCGACAGCGGCGGCATCGAGATCCCGCGCTGCGACGAGCCCGATTACTGGGATTTCGTCTATTTCAGCTTCACCCTCGGCATGACCTTCCAGACATCGGACTGCCAGATCACCTCCTGGCGCATCCGCCGTATCTCGATCGGCCATTGCCTTGCCGCGTTCGTGTTCAACCTGGGCGTGCTCGCTTTCTCGATCAACGTGATCGGCGGCAGCTGAGCCGCCAGCGTTTACTTGACCAAAGGCTCGTATCGCCGGTCCAGGGCAATGGCCCGAGCCTGGTCCGCCTCGGCCCGTTTCGCATCGCCGCGCTGCCGCCAAACAAGGCTGCGGCCATAATAGTTGCGCGCGGCGTTCGGCCCATAGCGTACCGCCTGGTCGAGGTCGGCAAGCGCTCGCTTCAACTCTCCCTTATGCGCATAGGCCAGTCCACGATTGAGATAGGCAAAGGAAAGCCGCGGCGAGACAGCGATCGCCTGATCGAAGGCCGCAATCGCTCCGTCGAGGTCATTATGCCACGCTCGCGACAGGCCATCGGCGACATGGGCGGCCGCGCGACCGACGGGGCCCGGCGCGGCGGGATCGACCAGGGCCGTGCAACCGCCAAGGCGACGGCTCGGATCGTTCACCGTACACGCGTTCCAGTCGCCACGACTCGCCGGCTTTGCCGTCGATCGCCGCTGCGCGGTCACCACCAGGTCACGGGAGAATCCCTCGGCCCGGGCATCGGAGGATATGTTGGCCTCGGCCATCCGACCAGCCACGGGCGATCGCGGCGGCGCGATGCTTGCGGGAGGCGGCGGAGGAGCGGCAGCAGGCGGCGGGGGCGCCGCATCGGCAAGCTCAACTCTGCCCTGCACAGAGACGTCCTTGTCGAGCCGCTTTTCCTCGGCCAGCTGCGCCTGAGGGGCTGAAAAGGACGCCACATTCGGCTTGTCGCTTGCCTTGGCGCGCAGGGCGTCGACCGGGGTAGCGCACTTGCCCCCCGCGCAACGCGCCTCCTCGCTGGCGCTGGCGCTGTCGGCGACAGCCGATGATGATGACGGTTCACGCTTGAGGGCGTTTGCCGGCGCACCGTCCGCGGCCAATGTGGGCGACGCGGACGGGAGCCCGGCAGCCGCCTCGGACGCCGCGGGCGCGTGAGGAGCACCGGCCGGAGCCTCCGGGCTGACGCTGCCGAACTGGTGATCGCCGGACATCCAGATCGGCAGGCCGATCAATGCGACCAGCGCGACGGTGGCGAAGGCGGCGAATTGCGGGCGAACGATCCTCCCCCGCCACGGTGTCGACGTCGGCGCGCGCGATCGATCGGCCAAAGGCGGCGCGCTCCCGCCCCCATCGAAGCGCCGCAGCGCTTCAGCGATCGCCGCGTCGCGCCGGGCAGGCCTGGGCGGTGGCGGTTCGGGCAAAGCCGCCGAGATATCGCCATCGATGCTCATTCCGGTCCCTTATCAGCCACGCGCGAGGCGCGGCCCGTATCAACGCAGCGAGGCGGCAGCGGCAGCACTGGCGACGAGGCGCGGCGGGAAGAGCGGAAAACCATCTGCCGGCCTTATAGCTGCTATTGCGGGCTGGTCGAATGCATGATCGGTGCCCAGGGGTGCGACGGCAGGCATCACCCTGCCGCCGCACCCGCTGCCTCTAACGATCGAGCCGGGCGAGCGCTCCCGCCGACTTCGCCGCGCGAACGAGCCTGACGAATTCGGAGCGATAGCCAAAGCCATCCTCGCCCCGCGCTCCGAGGGCCACCCGCAGCACATCGTCATAGGTCATCGATCCGCTGTACTTGCCGCCGCGCAACAGCTCGGCAAAGGCCGCGACGCCGGTCGCGAAACGCGCGTCCTGCGGCGCATCGTCGAAGCTTCGG
Source organism: Sphingomonas sp. P3_C5 (assembly GCF_056402635.1). Taxonomy (NCBI): domain Bacteria; kingdom Pseudomonadati; phylum Pseudomonadota; class Alphaproteobacteria; order Sphingomonadales; family Sphingomonadaceae; genus Sphingomonas; species Sphingomonas sp. P3_C5. Next base: position 993,901 of record NZ_JBFUHA010000001.1, on the reverse strand, counting down.
GCTTCCGACGTCCGGTCGATCGGGGTCGAGATCAACCGGCTGGTGTCCGATTTCGGCAGCTTGTAGCGGATCTTCACAAAGCCATATTCGCGGCCTTGCGGAGCCACCGGCTGGGAAGGCCGCGAATAGCGCAGGTCGCCGATCGCACGCGGACCGCCGACCGGCACAACCTCGTAGAGCGCGGTCACGGTCTGACCCGAACCGACATCACCCGCGTCGACCTTGTCATTCTCGAAATCCTCGCGGTTCAGCATCCGGGTCTCATAGCCGATCAGCCGATATTCGGAGACGGTCGCCGGGTTGAACTCGACCTGGATCTTCACGTCCTTGGCGATCGGGAACAGAGTCGAGCTCGCTTCGTCGACCAGAGTCTTTCTTGCCTCGCCGATCGTGTCGATATAGGCGGCGGTGCCGTTGCCGTTCTGCGCCAGCGTCTGCATCAGCGCGTCATTGTAATTGCCCATGCCGAAGCCGAGCACGGAGAGGAACACGCCCTTGCCGCGCTCGCGCTCGATATAGCCCTTGAGCTCGTCCTGGTTGGTGATGCCGATATTGAAATCGCCGTCGGTCGCCAGGATGACGCGGTTGACGCCCTCGCGATCGAGATTCCGCTCGGCCAGCGCATAGGCCTGGCGAATACCTTCGGCGCCCGCGGTGCCGCCGCCGGCGCCGAGCCCGTCGATCACCGCCAGGATCTTCTCCTTCTCGCTTGCCCGCGTCGGCGGCAGCGCAGTGCCCGCGTAACCGGCATAAGTGACGATCGAGACGCGGTCACTTCCGTCCAGCTGGTTGACCAGCATCGACAGCGACTGTTTCACCAAAGGGAGCTTGTTGGGCTCGTTCATCGAGCCCGAGGTGTCGATCAGGAAAACCAGATTGGCCCGCGGCCGGGTCGCGTGCTGAATCGCATAGCCCTTGATGCCGATCCGGACGAGCTTGCGGCCCGCCGTCCAGGGGCTCGGGAACACAGCGACATTGGTGCTGAACGGCTGCTCGGCGGACCGCGGTGCTGCGTAATTATAAGGGAAATAATTGACCAGCTCCTCAGTCCGCACCGCGGCCGGCTGCGGCAGGACATTGCGGTTGAGCGAGGCGCGAACGAACGAATAGGAGGCGGTGTCGACATCGATCGAGAAGGTCGAAACCGGCTCCTCCCGAACGGCCTTGAATATGTTCTGCGAGACCGCGGTGAACTTGTCGCGCCCGACATCATGATAGGGCGGCGGCATGACGGGGCCGGGCTCGAGATTGCCGGCAAAGCGCGAGGCCGCCATCATCTTGTCGGCCGTCATGCCCGGCGGCGGCGCGGAAGGCGAGGCAAATGCCTCTTCCCCGGCTCGCCCGTCATCGAGCTCGGCGCGCAGCGCGTCGCGGCGTTCCGCGGTCACCACAAGGTCGGAAGGCGCCGCCTGTGGCTGGTCCGATGCGGTTGCCGGGGCCTTGCGGTTGCCGGTTTCGCTGCAAGCCACGACAAGCACGGTGACCAGCCCGGCGACGAGGGCGTGACGCAGGTGGAGCGAAGAGGGTAAACGGGGCATAGAATTCTCCCAGATGGCAGCGGCGCGCAATCGTCCGCATGACACTGGGACGCGGCGGCTCGGGGAATCCTTGGGTCCGGCCGAAAATTATTTTCGGGCGGAATCATTTCCCACGACTGACCGATGGATAGGGGTTGCCGCCTGGCGTTTGAATTGAGCGGGTGAGTCGCTGGACATTGGACGTGTTGCCGTGCCCGGAGGAGGTCAGTGGCGGCTCATAGCCGCGGGTGGCGTGTTGGAAATGTCATGCGGACGCTGACATTTCCACCTATGTGATCTATGAGTAGTTATTACATAAATTCAATTATTTAAGCCAATATTTGCCGCGATGGCAATGTCATGCCCGCGCATTGAGTCACCCGCCGTCACCCTGCCCCGCCAGCATTCGCCTCACCTCATGCATCCGCCACGAGACAGTCGCTTCGGCGACGCCCAATATCTCTGCAGCTTCGGCATGGGTCAGCTGCTGGCCGGCGACGAGCACGGCCGCGTCGCGGTACGCCGGCTTGAGCCGGGCGATCGCGCTCTTCAGCCACATCGCATCGTGCAGGTCGCGGCCATCCGGTCCGCGCGTCAGGCCGGCAAGCACCGCCAGCCGTTCGGTAAAGCCGCTGAACGACCGGCGGCGGCGGCGATGGTCGCGACAGGCGTTGAAGACGATGCTGCACAGCCAGGTGGTGAACTTGGCATCGCCCCGAAAGCCGGCGATCTTCTCGACCAAAGTGCAGCAGACATCCTGGGCGATATCGTCGGCATCGGCACGCGATCCGGTCAGCTGCCAGGCAAGGCCATGAATCCGGTTATAGTGGCGCTCCAGCAGTGCGCCGAAGGCCTCACGATCGCCCTTGACCGCGGCGGAGAGCAACGCGTGATCCGGATCGTTCCCGATCTCCGCCCCAATGCCTGTCACGCGTCAGCGCCGGCCGCACTGCGTGCCGCGACCAGGAAGAGCCGCCGCCCCTCCGACCAGACTGTCGCCACCTCCACCACAGCCGCTCTGTGCATCATTCACACCGAGGATGCCATGGAGATGGCGGTGCGCACCAGAATAGGATAAGCCCGCGCGAAATATCGGGGAGTTTTCCGATGGCTTCCATCAAGCCACCCAAGAAGAGCGAATCGATCGAGGTAAGGCTGTCCCATGAGGCAAAAACGGCCTTTATGGAGCGATGCCGGCACGAACAGCTGACCGCCAGTGAGGCGATCAGGCTGTTCATAGACGACCGGCTCAATCCCGTTGCGAGCCCTCGCAGACGACGGGCAAGCTCATGGCGCATCGTGGTGGCGGGCGTTGCCGGAGCTGTGCTCGGCCTGGGAGTAGCCGCGCCGGCGCTGGCATGGGCCGGACAGGACAAGCGTCCCGCCTTCGACCAGCTCGACCGCAATCATGATGGTGTGCTGAACTATCAGGAATTTCGCTCGCGCTAGAGTGAGTCGGCCAGCATAAACCGAACCGTCACCCCGGACGTGTTCCGGGGTCCACCGGCCCACATTCTCTCAGCTTCGGTTCTCGGGACCCTGGCCCGGTGGATGCCGGAACACGTCCGGCATGACGGCTTGGCTTTGTCCGGACACGGTTTTCCACCGTCCGGACACGGTCTTGCTGGACCGCTGGAAGCAGCCGGCATCATCTGCCGGCATGACAGACACAGCCCCCACCGCACCGCCTCCACCAGCAGACACCAAAATCCGCTGGCTCGCCGAGATCCGCAACATCGTCGGCTTGATCCTCCTGGTGATCGGCCTTCACAGCCTGGTCGCGAAGCCGTTCTACATCCCGTCTGAATCGATGATGCCGGGCTTGCTGGTCGGCGATCGCCTCGTGGTCACCAAATATCCCTATGGGTGGTCTTATGCCTCGGCGACCTTTCATCTCCTGCCTTTCATGAAGGGACGGTTGTTCGGGCGCATGCCCGAGCGCGGCGATATCGTGATCGTGGCGCACCCTGAGAACGGCAAGGATCTGATCAAGCGCGCCATCGGCCTGCCGGGCGACGTGATCCAGCTGGTCGGCGGCAGGCTCTGGCTCAACGGCAAGCCGGTCGAAACCCGCGACATGGGCTATCGGCTGATGCCGATCGACGGCAATTTCCACTGCGATGCACACGATCCGGATCCTGAAAGAGCCTTTTGGGGATTCGCCACGGCTCGCGTCGTCGGCAAGGACGGAAAAGCCTATTGCCGCCTCCACATTCTCCGCGAGACCCTGCCCGGCGGCCGTTCCTGGGACACGCTCGATTTCGGCCGAAGCGACGAGGACGATTATCCGCCCTACACCGTCCCACCCGGCCAAATCTTCCTGCTCGGCGACAATCGGGACAATAGTGCCGACAGCCGTGTGCCGCTCGAGCTCAACGGCCTTGGCGGCGCGGTGCCGTTCGAGATGATCGGCGGCAGGGCTGAATTCATCACCTTCTCGCTGAACGGCAGCGCGACCTGGAATCCACTCACCTGGTTCTCAGCCTTCAGGCCCGATCGTGCCGGCGCGACGCTGCGGCCAGACGTATCGCGCTGAATTCCGGAATAGCTTCAGGACAGACAGGGCGCGTCACAAGATGAGGGTGCGGGCCCATCGACCGGGCCCTGGTGGCTGGCGGTCGGGGCTGGCCCTTGACGAAAGGCCGGGCGCGCACGGACATGCTTGCCTGCTCTTCAGCCTGGCTGTCCCTCTGGCGTCGCGTTCGATTCATCATTCGCCCGGTCATGTCATCACTCCGGCCATGGATTGTCCGACCATCGCCAAGCCGATTTCGTCTTCGGATTGAATCAACCTTCCGCTGTTTTCGCTGTTCCGTCCGCTGTTCGATCCTGTTTTACCGCTGTTATCCCCGCTGTTTTCCGCTGTTATGCAATAACAGCGGTATCTGCACTCAAGTCATTGATTTTTCGGAATGAAATTTTTCTGAAATCGCGCCATAACAGCGGAAGAAAAAATAAATTGCGCGGAGCAGCGGGAAACAGCGGAAAAACCGCGCGATTCGTTCCCGTGACGACACCAAATTGCATCCAGTACACCGCCACTGCCCAGCCACGTATCGCCCCTCTGGACGCAGGGTGCCTTGCTCTATTAAGCCACCGCGTTCGACCTCTTGCCGGAAGGCTTTCCCTCAATGATCCGTCGCGTCGCGCTCACCCTGCTGCTTGCCTCTGTCGCCGTTCCCACTCTCGCCGAGAATTCGAAGCCGCAGCCGGTGCCATGGGTCAACACCATCCCCGATGCACGCGACATTCCCTATCCCGGCACGATCACGCTCGACATCGACGCGACCGACACCAAGCGCGGCATCTTCACCACGAAGGAAGTGATTCCCGTCGCCGGGGCCGGCGAGATGGTGCTGCTCTTCCCGAAATGGCTGCCGGGCACGCATTCGCCGACCGGCCAGCTCGACAAGGTCGTCGGACTGCACATCCGCGCCGGCGGCAAGGCGCTCGCCTGGACGCGCGACCCGGTCGACGTCTTCGCCTTTCACATCAATGTGCCCAGGGGCGTGAAGACGATCGACGTCGATCTGCAATTCGCCTCAGCCACCGCGGCCGATCAGGGCTCGATCGTGATGGGGCCGGATATCATGCGGCTGCAGTGGAATTCGATGAGCCTGTATCCGGCCGGCTATTTCACCCGCCAGATCCCGATCAAGGCAACAGTGAAATATCCCGATGGCTGGCACGCCTCGTCCGGCCTGCCGTCGAAATCGGTCGGCTCGGTCTACAGCTATGACAAGACCAATTACGAAATCCTGGTCGATTCGCCGGTGCTCGCCGGGCGTTACTACAAGCAATGGCCGCTCAGCCCGCGCGTCAATCTCGACGTCTATGCCGACAATGCCGCCGAACTCGCCGCCACCCCGGAGCAGATCGAACTCCACAAGAACCTCGTCACCCAGGCGGTGAAGCTGTTCGGCGCGCAGCATTACGACACCTATGAATTCCTGCTCGCCTTCTCCGACGAGATTGGCGGCGCCGGCCTCGAGCATCACCGCTCGTCCGAAGACGGCGTGAAGCCCGGCTATTTCATCAACTGGAAGGAAAGCACCGGTTCGCGCAACCTGTTGCCGCACGAATATACCCATAGCTGGGACGGCAAGTTCCGCCGCGGCGCCGATCTCTGGACGCCCGATTTCCGCACGCCGATGCGCGATTCGCTGCTCTGGGTGTATGAAGGGCAGACCCAGTTCTGGGGCTATGTCCTGCAGGCGCGCTCCGGCCTCGTCTCGAAGCAGGATACGCTCGATCAATATGCGTCGATCATGGCGACGCTCGACAATCGCCCGGCGCGCAACTGGCGCGACCTGCTCGACACCACCAATGATCCGATCATCTCGCAGCGCCGGCCCAAGGGCTGGCTGAGCAATCAGCGCTCCGAAGATTATTACAATGAAGGCCTGCTGATCTGGATGGAGGTCGATTCGATTCTGCGCAAGGAATCGGGCGGGACGAAGTCGATCGACGATTTCGCCCGCAAATTCTTCGGCCTGACCGATGGCGATTATGGCGAAGTGACCTACACCTTCGACGACGTCGTCTCGGCTCTTAACGGCATCCAGCCCTATGACTGGGCCGGCCTGCTGCACAAAAGGACGACCGAGGTCGGCGCACCCGCGCCGATCAGCGGCTTTGCCGCCAATGGCTATAAACTCATCTATACCGAGGAGCCTGCGCCCACCTTCAGGCAGAGCGAGACCACGCGCAAATTAACTGACCTGACCTATTCGATCGGCTTCGCGATCAACAAGGATGCTGCGCTCACCTCGGTCCAGTGGGATGGCCCGGCGTTCAAGGCCGGGCTCACCGTCAGCGACACGATCGTAGCAGTGAATGGCGCCGCCTATTCCGACACCGCGCTGAAGGCGGCGATCACCGCGGCCAAGACCAGCAAGGACCCGATCGTGCTGCTGGTGAAGAGCGGCAACCGGATCGAGCCGGTCAGCATCGATTATCATGGCGGCCTTCGTTATCCGCATCTCGAAAAGATCGGCACCGGAGACGGCGGGCTCGACAAGCTGCTTATGCCGAAATGACGTTCTGACTGACGCCGCCCCGGCTCTTCACGGGCCGGGGCGGCTGTGCTCGCTGGAGAATCAGTGATGAAGCCCGTTATCGTCCTCGCCCTGCTCTCGGGCACTGCTCTCCTGTCGGCGGGTGCCGCCGCACAGAGTCTGACGAGCGCCATCCCGGCAGCGGTCGATACGCCCTGGCCCGGCACGATCACCCTCGATGTCGACGCGACCAATGTCGCGCAGGGGCTGTTCACGGTGCGCGAGACGATCCCGGTCAAGAGCGGACCGCTCGTCCTGCTCTATCCCCAATGGAAGCCGGGCAATCACGCGCCTTCCGGCCAGATCAAGAATGTCGCCGGGCTGACGATCACCGCGAACGGCAAGCCGCTCGCCTGGTCGCGCGACCCGGTCGACATGTACGCCTTTCATGTCGCGGTGCCGGCGGGCGTGAAGACGATCGAGGCGCGCTTCCAGTATCTCTCGCCGGTCGATAGCAGCGACGATTACCGCGTCGTCACCGCGCCGACCTTGCTCAACCTGCAATGGGAATCGGTCTCGCTCTATCCGGCGGGCCATTATGTCCGCGGCATCCAGGTGAAGGCGAGCGCCACCTATCCGGCCGGCTGGACTGCGTTCAGCGCGCTGCGGGGCGCGAAGACCGGCAACCGCGTCTCCTATGACCAGACCCGCTACGACATCTTGGTCGACTCGCCGGTCTATGCCGGGCTCCACGCGAAGCAGATCGCGCTCGACCCCGCCGTGTCGCTCGACATCGTCGCCGACACGCCCGAGGAACTGGCGATCACCCCGGAGCAGATCGCGACGCAGAAGGCGCTCGTCGTTCAGGCCGACAAGCTGTTCGGAGCGCGGCATTTCGACCATTATGATTTCCTGCTCGCGGCATCGGACGTGCAATCGGGCGATGGGCTCGAACATCATCGCAGCTCGGAAAATACGGTCGATGGCGACTTCTTCACGGAATGGGCCGCGAATGTCGGCGACCGCTATGTCACCGCGCATGAATTCACCCATAGCTGGAACGGCAAATTCCGACGCCCCTTCGATCTCTGGACCCCCGATTACCGCACGCCGATGCAGGACAGCCTGTTATGGGTTTATGAGGGCCAGACCCAGTTCTGGGGTGACGTCCTCGCGGCGCGGTCGGGCGTGTGGAGCAAGCAGGAATATCTCGACACGCTCGCCAATGTCGCCGCCAGCTACAGCGCCGGCACGCCCGGCATGGACTGGCGGTCGCTTCAGGACACCACCAACGATCCGATCCTGACCGGGCACGGCGACACCAGCGCCTGGGGAAGCTGGTCGCGCGGCTATGACTATTACCGCAATGCGGAGCTGATCTGGCTCGAAGCCGATCAGACGATTCGCGAATTGAGCCACGGCGCGAAGGGCCTCGACGATTTCGCCGCTTTGTTCTTCGGCGTCGAACCCGGCCAATGGGATCATGAAATGACCTATCGCTTCGGCGATGTCGTCGCGGCGCTCAACCAGGTTCAGCCTTATGACTGGGCGAAATTCCTCCGCCAGCGCCTTGACGGGACAAGCCCGACGACCACCCTCGCGGGCATCGAAAAGGCCGGATACAAGCTCGTCTTCACCGAAGAACCGAGCGCCACCACCAAGCAGGCCGGGTCCAAGATCAAGGGCACCAACCTCACTTACTCGCTCGGCCTGAACGTCAATGCGAAGGGCGCGATCACCAGCGTGCTGTGGAATGGCCCCGCTTTCAAGGCCGGCCTGACGCCCCACGACACGATCGTCGGGATCAACGGCCTCGTCTGGGATGCGCCCCGGCTGCGCAGCGCGGTTACCGCCGCGAAGACCGGCAAGGACCCGATCATACTGCTGATCCAGAATCACGATCGCTTCCGCACCGTATCGATCGACTATCATGGCGGGCTGCGCTATCCGCACCTTGAGAGGACCAGCACCGGCGAAGCCGGGCTAGATCGGCTGATTTCAGCAAAATAGGTATTCCCATGCGCATCGACATGATTCCAGTCGGCGACGATCCGCCGAACAGCCTCAACGTCATCATCGAGGTTCCCGTTGGCGGCGAGCCGGTGAAGTACGAATTCGACAAGAAATCCGGCGCCCTTTTCGTGGATCGCATCCTCCACACGCCGATGCGGTACCCGGCAAATTACGGCTTTGTGCCGCACACGCTTTCGCCCGACGGCGATCCGCTCGATGCTTTGGTGATCGCGCGCTCGCCCTTCATTCCGGGCAGCGTCGTCCGGGTCCGCCCGATCGCCGTGCTCAAGCTTGAGGACGAGGCCGGCGGCGACGAGAAGCTCATCACCGTGCCGGTCGACACGACCTTCCCTTATTACACCGATGTCGGCGAGAGCTCGGATCTGCCCTCGATCGTGCTCGCGCAGATCGAGCATTTCTTCACTCACTATAAGGATCTCGAACCCCAGAAATGGGTCCGGATCGGCAGCTGGGGCAATGCCGAGGAAGCCAGGCAGATCGTCGTCGCGGCGATCGAGGCAGGCAAGGCTCACAAGCCGGAATGACAATACGGGCAGCCTGGAGATGGTGTGCGGCGATAGGGATTGTCGCCTTCACCTGCTCCGGGCTGTTCGGCCGTATCCCGGGCCTGATCGCATGCGGGCCGACTGGTGGACTCGCACCGATCGCCGCCTTCGAGTTCGCCCGCACCATCGCCGATATCGCGGCAATGTTCGGGAGCGAGCCCTGCACCTCGACCTTCGTCGCGGCGCAGAAGACCGGGCTGTTGCTTGACGGGCTTGGCTTCATCCCAAGCTATACCGGCTTTCTGATCCTCGCCGCGATCGCCGCCGGCGCGCGGGGCCGGGTGAAGACGGTCCTGATAACCATGTTCCTCGTCGCCGCGATCAGCGACGAGATCGAGGGCTTTCTGCTCAACGCGATTCTCGATCAGCTGCCGGGCACACCAACTTTGCTCGGCGCCTTGTGGTGGGCGGTCCATGTGAAGTTCGCGCTCCTCGCCTTTGGGAGTCTGGCGATCGGTGCGCTCCTCGCTCGCGGACGATTGTTCCGGCGCCTGTTCGCCGCCGCTATCGTGCCCGGCAGCCTGCTGGCGATCTTCGGTCTTATGGCAGCGCCGGGCGCCTGGATGATGACTGGATTCACGATCGCCTGGGTCGCGCTGCTGCTCGCGGCGCTTACGGCTTCTTTCGCGCCTTCGCTTTTTTCGCCGGTGCCCGCTGCCCCGCAGCCAGACCAAGCAGCGCCCAGCGCCTGAGCTCGTCGGCGTCGTCATAAACATCGTCGGGTGCACGGCGATAGTTCATTGATTCAACCCGACCCTCGCTCATTGCATAGGTGAAACGCGGGCAACCGGCGGCGTCCCATTCGGCATCGCTCACCGCATCGGATTTGAACCAGACACTGTCGTCAGCAACAATCGCGAAGATCGTGCCATCACAATAGAGCGTCGCCCCGCCCATCATCTTGCGCATTGTGACGGTGCCGACCGGCTCCATCGCTTCGGCGATCCAGTCGACAAGTCCCTGATCGAACGCCACCGCCTCTTCTCCCTAGCTTTGCGTGGTAAGCTTGAGGCCGGCGATGCAGGCAATCACCCCGAGCATCAGCAGCAATCGCGGCAGGCTCGCCGCCTCGCCATACCAGGCGATCCCGACGATCACCGTCCCCAGCGCGCCGATCCCGACCCAGACGATATAGGCAGTGCCCATCGGAATCGAGCGCGATGCCGTCTCGAGCAGCCACAACGACAGCGCGGCCGCTCCGAGAAAGCCGAGCGTCCAGGGAATGTTACGAAAGCCGTCGGCGTGGCGAAGGCAGGTGGTGAAGCCGACCTCGAACAGCCCGCCGATAGCGAGCAGCACCCATGCCATTAATCGCGCCCCGCAAGTCTGGTGAGCGCACCGCCCGAGACGCGGTTGACGATCCATTCGTCCAGCGGCTCGGCGCCCATCGCCTTGTAGAAATCGATCGCCTTCTGGTTCCAGTTGAGCACCGCCCATTCGAACCGCGAGCAGCCGCGATCGACCGCTATCGCCGCGAGGTGGCTGAGCAGCGCCTTGCCGACACCCGATCCGCGCGCCGCCGGCGTCACGTACAGATCCTCGAGATACAGGCCGCGCCAGCCGGTCCAGGTCGAGAAATTGTGGAAGAAGAGCGCCATGCCGAGCGGCTCGCCGTCCCGTTCCGCCATCACCGCCTCGGCGACCGCCCGTTCACCGAACATCGCCTCGTGGAGCAACGCCTCGGTCGCGACGACCTTGTCGGCCGCGCGCTCGAACTCGGCGAGCTCGCGCACGAAGCGCAGGATGGTCGCGACATCCTCCGGAGTCGCGAACCGCAGGACCAGACTCATATCGCCGCCTCCACATCGGATATCTGGCCGCGCCCGCGCGCGGCGATCACGCACCCTGTAATGATCAACGCAGCGCCCGCCAGCGTGAAAGGCGACACCGTCTCGCCGAATATGATGAAGCCGAACAAGGCCGCCCAGAGGAACGAGGTATATTCAGTCGGCGCGAGATAGCTGGCCTGGCCCCGGGCATAGGCCCAGGATAGCAGCAGCAGCGAGACAGTCGCCAGCGCGGCGCTGCCGATAATAGCGGGCAGATGCACCAGAGCGGGCACCTCGCCGAAGAAAGGCAGTGCGAGCGCGAACAGCACCGAGACGATCAGGCTCTGGAAAAAGGCGATCTCGATCGGCCCCGCGACCTGCGCCTGCTGTCGCATCAGGACGATGTTATAAGCATAGCAGACGGCGGACACGAGGACGGCCAGCGTACCATGCAACGCTTCCGGGCCCATCTCTGCGCGGGCCTGACCGGTGAGGATGACGCCCACGCCGACGATCGCAAGCAGCGAAGCGATGATCGCGGTCCGGCCGACATGCTCCTTGAGCAGCACCGCCGCCAGGAACAAGGCGATCAGCGGCGCGATGAAGGTGAGCGCCACCGCCTGCGCCATCGGCACCCGCGCCAGCCCCCAGAAGAAGGCGATCGCCATCACCGCCGAGACCGAGCCGCGAATCAGATGGACGCGCATCACCGATTTCGCCGGCCAGGCAGTGCGCGTCGCCACGAACAGCACGCCGCTGATCGCGACACCGGCGAAGCTCCGCCACACCAGCGCATTATAGGCACCGAGCGCGAGGCTCAGGCCCTTCATCACCGCGTCCATCGCCGAGAACACGGCGATGCCGAGCGTGGCGACGGCGAAAGCGGCAAGGGCATTCGGGCTTTTCATCAGCGCCCGATAGCCCGGCGCGGCGGCGAGGTCACGCGGAGCCCGAAGGTCCGTGCAAGCTCAGTGCAGGATCATCTTGTCGCCCTTGATCTGCACATTGCTGATGTGGCGCAGATAGGAATGACCGAGCAGCGACATGTCTGCGCCCTCCAGCACGACACCGTACACATCGGTCGCGCGCTTGCCGTCGAGCACGATCTTGCCGATCCGGACTTCCTGGCCGCGCACCGGACCACCCGCGCCCTGGCCAACGATCTGGAACTGATAGGGATCGAAATCCACATGGGCGCGCCGGGCATCCTCCTCGGTCAGCGCGACCATGTCGGCGCCGGTATCGACCACGAATCGGATCGGCTCCCCATTCACGTCGGCAACGGCGAGGAAGTGCCCGCCACCGGAACGGTCGAGCACGGTGTCCACGGGCGCGTCCTCCGCCGCCAGGGCGGCAGCGGCCGGCGCCGGGCTTTTAGCCACGGGAATGGCAAGCCCGATGGCGATGCCCGCCACGACGACCACAGTGAGTACGATCTTCATGCGCGCCACTTTAGCGCGGCACGACTTAGACCGGCGATAACGGGTATGGCGAAGAAGGTCTTAAAGAGCTCGGGCGGATTAGACCTGGAGCCTGGTCAGAGCGCAGCTTTGTGCATAGCCCATGCCGCGCTTGAGGCCCGGATAGCCGCGCACCAGCGCCGCGGTCATCGCCAGCTCGAGCCGCACGACCCGGCTCTGCATCGCCTCGATGGCGTCGCCCAAAGCCGCCGCTTCCACAGACTGGGTCGCGATCGCCTGACCGAAGCGAAAGGCGGTGCCGAGATCGCCTTCAGCGGCGCCGGCGAGCAGCATATTCACCATCTCGCGGTCGACACCGTCCGCGAGCGCCGCGCGCGCGACGATCATCGCGCAGGCACCGCAATCCTCGGCCAGAACAGCCCCGATCCGCGCAGCGTGGAACAGGGCTGGCGGCGCTTCATGGCGGTGCGAGGACGCGGGCATGAAGCCCAGGAAGCGATCGAAAGCATGGCCCGGCGCATGGGCAAGCTCAGCGATATAGTCGCCGTCCCCCATCTTGGTGAGCACCGGCAGGACGATCGCGCGGGGCAGACCCGCGGGCGTAATGCGGCTGCGCGCGATCAGCACGCCCAGCGCGACCGCGACCAGCAGAGGCGGTCCGATCACGCCGGGGGCGTCGTTCCAGAAAATGCCGGGGCCGCAAATGCCGACGCTGACTTCGTAGATATGGATGCCGGCATGCACGGCCAGCCACAGGCCTCCCGCGGCGGCACCGAGCCAGCGCCCGCGCACATCGCGCGATGCCCAACCGAGCATCAGCCCGGAGGCGAGATAGGCGGCACCGATATCGCGGACGAAATGGGCGTTGTACGGGCCGGTGAAGCGCACCGTCGGCAAGAAGCCGTACCAGGCGAGCGGGTCGACGAGCATGAACAGCCCATTGGCGAGCGCCGCCAGCGCGGCGAGCGCAATCAGCAGTTGCGCTACCCGATCGAGCGCGTCCGGCTTGCCCATCTCTCCTCCCCGGCGAGCCCGCCGTCAGGCGGCGGCGCGCGCCTCGTCGGCAGCCTCGATCTCGGCTGCCTTGTTCTCGACCAGCTTGACGATGTGTTCGATCATGTCCTCGCTCTGCACCGTGTGATCGGTGACGCCCGACAGATAGACCATATGCTTGCCGTTGCCGCCGCCGGTGAGGCCGATATCGGTCTCGCGCGCTTCGCCGGGGCCGTTGACGACGCAGCCGAGCACCGACAGCGACATCGGCGTGCGGATATGCTGGAGCCGCTCCTCCAATGCCTGGACGGTGCGGATCACATCGAAGCCCTGGCGGGCGCAGCTCGGGCAGGAAACGACGCGGACGCCGCGATTGCGGATGCCGAGCGCCTTCAGGATCTCGAAGCCGACCCGCACTTCCTCCTCCGGCTCGGCCGAGAGCGAGACGCGGATCGTGTCGCCGATGCCGTACCAGAGCAAAGAGCCGATCCCGATCGCCGACTTGACCGTGCCGCCGACGAACCCGCCCGCCTCTGTGATGCCGAGGTGCAGCGGGCAATCGACGACTTCAGCGAGCTGCTGATAGGCGGCGACCGCGAGGAACAGGTCGGATGCCTTCACCGCGACCTTGAACTCGTGGAAATCATGATCCTGCAGGATGCGGATATGGTCGAGCGCGCTCTCGACCAGCGCCTCGGGGCAGGGCTCGCCGTACTTCTCGAGCAGGTCCTTCTCCAGGCTGCCGGCGTTGACGCCGATCCGGATCGCGCAGCCATTGGCCTTGGCGGCGTTGATCACTTCCTTCACGCGCTCGGCAGAGCCGATATTGCCCGGGTTGATGCGCAGGCAGGCAGCGCCCGCATCGGCGGCTTCGAGCGCGCGCTTATAGTGGAAATGGATGTCGGCGACGATCGGCACCCGGCTGGCCCGAACGATCTGACGGAGCGCCGCGGTGCTTTCCACATCGGGGCAGGAGACGCGGATGATGTCGACCCCGGCATCCTCGCAGCGGCGGATCTGGTCGATCGTCGCCTTGGCGTCGGAGGTCGGCGTGTTGGTCATCGTCTGGACGGTGACCGGCGCATCGCCGCCAACGGGCACATTGCCGACCATGATCTGGCGACTTTGACGACGGGTAATATCGCGCCAGGGGCGAACGGACATGGGATAACCTTTCGAGTTCGGGGCCCATATAGCGCCCCGCATGGGCTGGCGAAAGCGTTGCGCTCAGCCCTGCACCGATTCCCGATACCGCCTGCTTCCCTTCAGCTCGGTCCCGTCCTCCAGCACGACGGTGAAGTCGCCGCTGCGATCGGTCTCGATCCGGCGGATCGCCGCGCGGCGGACGAGGCGGCTGCGATGGATCTGGACGAAGCCGGCGCCCAGTTCCTGCGCCACACCCGCCAATGTCGCGCGGTGCAGCAGCGTGCGCGGAGCCCAGGCGATCTCCACATAATTGCCAGCGGCGGTGACATGGGCGATCTGGTCGACCGGCACCTGATGCGTCACCGCACCGTCCGCCACCGTCAGGACCTGCGGCGGCTCCGGGGCAGGCTGGGGTGTGGCGGCACGCGTCACCAGCCATCGGCTCACCGCGGCGAAACCGAGGAACTGGAGATAGGATGCCAGGTCCTTGCGATATTCGTAGAGCAGGCGATCCGATGCCTTGCTGAAGAACTGATAGTGGCTGCCTTCCGCCGCGTAATAAAGCTTCCTGAGCCCGACCATCAGCCCGACATGCCAGAGCGACAGCGGCACGCTGGCGAGGAGGATCAGCCCGACCGCGACCGGCCAGGAGAAGCGTGGCGGGCCGACATGCTTGACCAGCAACCAGATCACCGGCGCCGCCGTCAGCCAGGCGAGGATGCTGGTGCTTTCCCAGAGCCAGACATGAGTCCTGGTCTCCTGGATGCCCGCGACCGCGAAGTCGCTGAGGGTCGATTCGACGTCAGCCAGCATGACCGCGGCCAACGTCAGCACGAAGCCGGCACAGAGCGCGAGCGCGACCCGGCGCTGTGCACCGCTCATCCCGTCTCCGCCGCCGTTCGTCCCCATGCCTGTCGTCGTCGTCCCTGTGGTGCCGCTTCCCGCCCCATCCCGATACCGGGCCTGTGCGCCGCTCGCTAGCCGTCTCCGATCGAACATGGAGGCGAGCGATGGACCGACATTACGGAATGGACTGGCTGCGGATCGGGGCATTCGGCCTGCTGATCTTCTATCATATCGGCATGGTCTTCGTGCCCTGGGGCTTCCATGTGAAGACCGCGCATCCGGCCGACTGGGTCGCGGTGCCGATGCTGCTGACCAATGCGTGGCGGCTGACCTTGTTGTTCGTAGTGTCGGGCTATGCCAGCCGCGCGCTGTTCGCCAAATCGGCGAGCGTCCGCGGCTTTCTCGGCAATCGCAATGCGCGCCTGCTTTTGCCGCTGCTGTTCGGCATGGCGGTGATCGTACCGCCGCAAAGCTGGGTCGAGCTGACCGTCAAGCATAGCTATACCCACAGCTTCGTCTGGTTCTTCACGCGCGACTATTTCCGCTTCGGCGCGCTCGACGGGGTCATCCTGCCGACATGGAACCATCTCTGGTTCGTCGTCTATCTGTGGGCCTATACGCTGGTGCTCGCGGCGCTGCTCGCGCTGCCGCGTATGAGCGGGGCGCAAGCTGTGTTCGACCGGGTCTTTTCCGGCCTGCGCGTCCTGTGGGTGCCGATCGTCTGGCTGCTGGTGTTCAACCTGTTCCTGTTCCGGCGCGGCGAGGACACACATGACCTGTTCCACGACGGGATTGCACATCTCACCTACTTCGCCGCCTTCCTGTTCGGCTTCGGCCTTGCCGGCTCAAGGTCAGCAATGGCGGGGCTCGCGCGGTTCTGGCAGCTGTCCGCCTTGCTCGCGGTCGTCGGCTGTCTGATCGTGGCGTCGGTCGAGATCGCCTATCCGGGCTTCGCAATCCCGACGAAGCCGATCGGCGAGCTCTTTCAGGTCGGACGCCAGATGCAGGCCTGGCCGAGCATCGCCGCCTTGATCGGCATCGCCGAACGCTTCTGGAACCGCGACCATGCCTGGCGGCCGATGCTGACCGAAGCTGTCTTCCCCTTCTACATCATCCATCAGACCATCATCATCATCGTCGAATATTGGCTGCTCCCGCTACACATCGGCGCGGTCGCGGAGTTCGCGATCCTGGTGCCGGCGACTGTTGCCGGATGCTGGGCCTTTTATCTGGTCGGCAGGCAGATCGACTGGCTGCGGCCCCTGATCGGATTGCGGGGCGGGGTGCGTCGACAGCAAGTGGCCAATAGCACTGACAGCGAGCTTCGCACCGTATGAACGGACGGCCGGGGCGATTGCCCCGGCCGCACCACGCCCCGCCGCGCGGCGACTGGCGCGCTTAACCTAAAGACTCGCTATCGCGGACTGAGGCGCTAAAGGCCGCTGATGGATCGGCATTACGGCCTGGACTGGCTGCGTATCGGCGCCTTCGGCCTTCTTATCTTCTATCATGTCGGCATGGTGTTCGTGCCTTGGGACTTCCATGTGAAGACCAGCCACCCGGCTGAATGGGTCGCGATCCCGATGCTTGCGACCAATAGCTGGCGGCTGATGCTGCTGTTCGTCGTATCGGGCTATGCCAGCCGTGCCCTGCTGCTGAAGGGCGGCGAGGTTGGCGGCTTTGTCGGTTCGCGCAGCAAGCGGCTGCTGATCCCCTTGATGTTCGGCATGGCGGTGGTCGTGCCGCTGCAGCCCTGGATCGAGCTGATGGGCAAGCATGGCTATGCCCAGAGTTTCGGCTGGTTCTGGTTCCACGATTACTTCCGCTTCGGCAGCCTCGAAGGCATCATCCTCCCGACCTGGCAGCATCTCTGGTTCGTGGTCTATCTCTGGCTTTACACCATGCTGCTGGCGGCGGGAATCTGGCTGAGCCGGGGCCGAAGCGCGCAGGCATTTTTCGACCGTGCGTTCGGGACGGTCGCGGTGGTGATCGTGCCGATCGCGTGGCTGTTGCTGGTCGATATGGCGCTGCAGGGCGCGCGCGAGACGCATGACCTGATCAACGACACCATCGCCCATCTCCATTATCTGCCCGGCTTCCTGTTCGGCTTCGGTCTCGCCCGCTCGGCTCCGGCGATGGCGGCGATCGGCCGGTGGTGGAAAGCGGCAGCGGTGGTCGCGATCCTAAGCTATGCGATCGTTGCCGCCATCGAGTGGCGCTGGCCCGGCAGTGCAATGCCAAACCCGCCCTTCGGCTATATCTTCGCAACTGCCCGCACCGTGCAGGGCTGGTGCGCGATCATCGCGCTGATCGGCGTGGCCGAACGCTTCTGGAACCATGATCACCCGTGGCGGAAGACACTGACCGAGGCAGTGTTCCCCTTCTACATCATCCACCAGACCGTGATCGTCGGAGTCGAATGGATATTGCTCGGCCAGTATCTGCCCCCGGCCGCTGAATTCGCCATTCTCGTGGTGGCGACGATCGCTGGCTGCTGGGCCTTTTACCTGCTCGGACGCGAGATCAGCTGGCTGCGCCCGTTGATTGGATTGCGGGCCAAGCCCGCGCGATCCGGGCGCGCCACTGTGCTGGCGTCGCAGGCCTGACGATGGGCGATGCGGCAGGCTGGACGTTGGTGATCCATGGCGGGGCCGGGATGATGACTCGCGACCGCATTACAGACGAGTTCGATGCTGGTGCCCGGGCGGGTCTGGCGGCGGCACTGGAGGCCGGATCGGCAATCCTCTCCGCTGGCGGCACTGCGTTGGATGCTGTCGAAGCGGCAGTGCGGGTGCTCGAGGACGATCCACACTTCAACGCGGGGCGCGGCGCGGCGCTCAGCCATGAAGGCGTTGCCGAGCTTGATGCCGCAATCATGGACGGAAGCAGCCGCGCGGCGGGCGCTGTCGCCGGCGTGACGGCGACACGGAACCCGGTGAGCCTCGCCCGTGCGGTGATGACGGAAAGCAGGCACGTGCTGCTCGGCGGGGAAGGTGCCGACCAATTCTCGCGCGACCATGGCCTCGAACAGGCGGGGCAGGACTGGTTCATATTGCCCGAACGGCGGCGCCAGCTCGAGGAGCTGAAAGCCCGCGGCGCCGACTCCTTCGATGTCGACATGAAGTACGGGACGGTGGGCGCCGTTGCGCTCGACATACATGGCCATAGCGCGGCGGCGACATCGACCGGCGGCGTGACCGGCAAGCGCTGGGGCCGGATCGGCGATTCGCCACTAATCGGCGCCGGTACTTATGCCGATGATCACGCCTGCGCGGTGTCCGCAACGGGATCGGGGGAGTATTTCATCCGCCTTGGCGTCGCGCATGAGATCTGCGCGCGAGTCAGACTGGCGGAAGAGCCGCTGCAGGCGGCGGCCGACGCAGTGATGGCGGAGGTGAAGGCGCTTGGCGGCAGAGGCGGCGTGATCGTGACCGCGCCGGGCGGCGATACTGTGTGGAGCTTCAATACGGCCGGCATGTTCAGGGCGATGACCGATTCGAACGGCGCGCGGCGGATTGCCATCTACGGCGACGAATAGCCGCCCCCGCCCGCTTCCACCTCAAACCCGCAGCGGCTAGAGCAATCGGCATGAGTCGCATCCTCCCCGCTCTCGCCGCCGTCGCGCTTGCCGCCACCGCATCCCCCGCCGCCGCTTATTGGGAATATGGCCACCAGACGGTCGCCGAGATCGCGCGCGCCAATGTCCGCCCGCAGACCCGGGTGGCGATCGAGCGGCTGCTCCGTCAGTCGACCGCTCTGCTCGACACGCCGACCTGCCCGACGCGGACGATCGAGGAAGCCAGTGTCTGGGCGGACTGCATCAAGACGATCAAGAACCCCGACGGCAAGCGGCCCTATGATTACGCCTTTGCCTGGCACTTCCAGGACGTGAACATCTGCAAGCCCTTCGAGCTGGTAGAGCCCTGCAAGGACGGCAATTGCGTGTCCGCACAGATTGAGCGTGACGTGAAGCTGCTCAGGGACAGGCACGCGACGGCGAAGGACCGTGTCCAGGCGCTCATGTTCCTGATCCACTTCGTCGGCGATCTCCACCAGCCGCTCCATGCCGGCGAGAAGGACGACAAGGGCGGCAATGATGTCGGCGCCACCTATGGCATTTATTCGACGCCCCGTTTCAACCTTCACTCGGTGTGGGACGGGCCGCTCGCGGAGCGCGCGATTACGACCGGGCCGTCGCTGGTGCGCCGCTATCCCGCCGCGGTGCGCACCCGGATCGCCGCCGGCACCGTGACCGACTGGAGCCGCGAGAGTTGGCTGGTTGCGCACGACAGCGTCTATGCCAGCGCGCTCGCCGGCGATCCCTGCGCACCGAGCCCAGCGCATGTCACGCTCGACGATGCGACGATCGACAAGCTCGTGCCGGTGGCGAAGCTTCAGGTCGAGCGCGGCGGCCTGAGGCTGGCGAAGCTGCTCGACCAGGCCCTGAATTAAGCAGCGCAGAACCGCATCTTCTGTTGCCGGCAATGAGAAAGACACAGCGATTTCCCGCTGCGATCATGCCCGGTACCGCAGGTTCAGACGCGGTTGAATCGACGGGGCGACACTCTCAGTCTGTTGGAAATGTCATGCGGGTGCTGACACTTTTCAGCTGTACAGAACATTGTACAATGTTTGCACATTCGCTGACATGATCTCGTGCGTACCGATCTAGAGCGCTGCCCGCTCTACGCTTGACCACCCGCCACCAAGGGCCCGGAACGAGGAGATCGCCGCGCGGGCCGCTTCGGTCCGGGCCTGTATGCGCGCGTCCCGGGTCGCAAGCAGGCGATTGTCTGCGTCCAGGACTTCAATCAGGCTGACGACACCCCCTTCATAGGCGGCAAACGAGGCTTTGCGCGCGCGGGCCAGTGAGTCTTCCCCCTCGCCCAGGGTGCGTTCCTGCGCTTCGCGTTCGACCAGGCTGGAAAAGGCATCCTCCACCTCTTCCGAGGCGCGCAGAACCGCCAGCCGATAGGCCGCCAAGGCCTCGGCATCGCGCCCGCGCGCCGCGGCGATTTCCGCATCGACTCTGCCGAAATCGAAGATCCGCCACCGCAGGCCCAGCACCCCCTGCGCCTGCGTTGCCCCTGAACCGAACAGCCCGCCGGCCGCAGTCGTCGCGGTACCGAGCAACCCGCCAAGGGAGAGCTTGGGGTAATATTGGGACACGGCTTCCCCGATCCTTGCATTGGCAGCGATCAATCTCTGCTCGCTTGCCAGCAGATCGGGTCGCCGTCGCAGGAGCTCAGCCGGCCCGCCCGCCTCAGCGATCGCGGGCGGAACCGGGATGGGGCTGGGAGCCGCCAGCCGGTCACGATTGCTGCCGGGCTGAGATCCGAGCAGGACGTCCAGCGAATTCATGGCTGATTCGAGCGCTTGACGCAGGACCGGCAGTGTCGCGGCGACTTGCGACAAGGCCCCTTTCGCCTGGTTCAGCTGAAGCTCGGCAGCGATGCCCTTGCGGTATTGAAGTTCGATGATGTCGACCAGCCGGCGCTGCGTATTGATCTGATCGGTCGCGATCGCGATCCGGTTCTGCAAGCCACGGATCGCGACATAGGTTTCCGCCGTCTGCGCCGCGACCGCGATTCGCGCTCCCGCGACCTCCGCCTGCGACGCGACATAACCGGCACGCGCCGCCTCCTGCCCACGACGCAACCCGCCGAACAGATCGATTTCCCAACTCGCGCCGACACTTGCGTCATAGAGTTCGCCGTCGCGCGCGAAGCCGGGCGCGCCGCTCAGCAATCGGCCCGTTGGCGTTTCGAGCGACTGATGCGCTGAAGCCGCATTGGCCGCGATCTGAGCCGATGGCAGCAAGGCGGCGTTCGCGGAGCGCAGCCCCGCTTTCGCCTGGGAGACCCGCGCGACCGCTTGTGCCACGTCGAGGTTATGATCGAGCGCCTCCGCGATCAGCTGAGTCATCAAGGGATCGTCGAAGCCGTTCCACCAACTCACCAGATCCGATGGAACGGCAGCGGAGCGCGCAGCGACTGCCGGTTGCCCGATGAAGCGGCTGGCCGACGCAACCTCGGGACGGTGATAATCCGGCCCAACCGCGCAACCGCCCGCACCCAGCGACGCCAGAAGGAGACAGGCAATTCCGGCGTTTCGCATGGCACGCGTTCCTTTCTTGAACGAGTAACCAATATACGTTTTGGTCACAAGTTGTCAAACGGGCGCCCTATCGCTATACGTCCGGACAATGAGCGACCTTCAGGAGAGCCCCGTGGGCGGGCAACGCGGCCCGGCGGACCACAATATCCGCGAGCAGATCATCGCTGCGGCGTATGAGCATTTCGCCCATTATGGCTATGGCAAGACCACCGTTTCCGACCTGGCCAAAGCAATCGGATTCTCGAAGGCCTATATATACAAGTTCTTTGATTCCAAGCAGGCCATCGGTGAGGCTATTTGCAGCCAATTCCTGAACGACATTCTTGCTGTTTTGGAAGAGACGGTTCCTTCAGGCCGATCTGCGACAGAAAAGTTTCGCATACTGGTCGGGACGGTGACTGACACCGGTGCATCCCTGTTTTTCAGTGAGCGAAAGCTTTACGACATCGCTATCCACTCTTGCACCGAGAAGTGGCCATCCTCCCTCTCCTATATCGAAAATATCGAGCAGATCCTCGCGCGGATTATCCTGGAGGGGCGGGAATCGGGCGAGTTCGAGCGCAAGACGCCGCTTGATGAGACCTGTCGGGCCATCCTCGGCGCGATGAAGCCCTTCGTGAACCCAGTGATGCTTCAATATAATCTGGACGACCTGCAGCGTGAGAAGAACGAGGTGATCAGCCTGGTCCTGAGGAGCCTTGCACCCTGAAATTGTAACTAGTGACCAATTGACATATACGTCACATTGGTTCAGGCGGCATATCTCCTGATGAGAGATGTCCGCCATGCCGTCCCGAATTCTGTCTGTGCTTGTCGCCACCACAGCGTCGCTGTCCCTTGTCAGCTGCGGCACATCCGAGGCCGATCCTCGGACCGGACCTCAGCTGGTCCGTGTGACGACTCCCATCCCGGCAGCGGGCGCTGAACGCGAATTCACCGGCGTCGTCTCGGCACGCGTACAGAGCGATCTGGGGTTTCGGGTCGGCGGCAAGGTCACGGCGCGACTGGTCGATGCCGGGCAAAAGGTCCGGAGAGGCCAGCCGCTGATGCGGATCGACTCGACCGATCTGGCGCTCGCGGCAGCGACACAGGATGGCGCCGTCGCGGCAGCCCGCGCCAGGGCAGCCCAGACGTCCGCCGACGAAACGCGATACCGCGACCTTGTCGGCGCGGGCGCCGTATCCGCTTCAGCCTATGATCAGATAAAGGCAGCAGCCCAATCGGCGCGTGCGCAACTGGTGGCAGCCCAGGCCCAGGCGCGGGTCGCGAGAAACGAGACTGGCTATTCCACCTTGCTCGCCGATGCCGATGGCGTCGTGGTCGAGACGCTGGCGGAGCCGGGGCAGGTGGTAACGGCAGGGCAGATCGTCGTCCGCCTCGCCCAGGCTGGACCGCGTGAGGCGACGATCAGCCTGCCGGAAACCGTTCGTCCGGCCATCGGTTCGCCGGCGCGCGCCAGCATCTACGGCGCGGCGGCGGGGGGTGCCGCCCGGTTGCGCCAGCTGTCCGATGCAGCTGATCCGAAATCACGAACCTTCGATGCGCGTTATAGTCTGGAAGGTCCGCCGGCGGCCGCGCCGCTTGGCGCCACCGTCCGCATCGCCCTGCCGTTGGCCGGCAGAGCATCCGACGTGCAGATCCCATTGGCGGCACTCTATGATAGCGGGCACGGTCCTGGCGTGTGGGTTCTCACTGGCAGCGACCCGAAAGTCGCCTGGCGCCGGGTGACGATCGTCGGACTCAGCGACGAAACCGCAACCATCTCCCATGGCCTTGCCCCGGGCGAACGCATCGTCGCCCTCGGCGCCCATCTCCTGCATCAAGGCGAACAGGTCCGCGTGGATACCGCAGCGACCGCAGCGCTGTGAGCGGCTTCAATCTCTCGGCGCTCGCGGTACGCGAGCGCTCGGTCACGCTGTTCCTCATCATCGCCATCTCGGCGGCGGGCCTGTTCGCCTTCCTCAATCTCGGCCGTGCCGAGGACCCCAGTTTCACCGTCAAGGTGATGACCGTAGTCACTGCCTGGCCCGGTGCGACGGCGCAGGAGATGCAGGATCAGGTGGCTGAACCGCTCGAGAAGCGGATGCAGGAACTGACCTGGTACGACAGAAGCGAGACCTTCACGCGCCCGGGGCTCGCTTTCACCCAGTTATGGCTGAAAGACTCGGCCCCTCCCAGCGTCGTTCCCGAGCAGATCTACCAGGCCCGCAAGAAACTTGGGGACGAAGCCGCGAAGCTCCCCAGCGGCGTGATCGGGCCGCTGCTCAACGACGAGTTCGGCGACGTCACCTTCACGCTCTATGCCCTCAAGGCGAAGGGCGAACCGCAGCGGCTGCTGGTGCGGGAGGCCGAGAGCATTCGGCAGCGGCTCCTGCATGTGCCGGGCGTCAAAAAGGTGGAGATCATCGGCGAGCGGCCGGAGCGGATTTTCATCAATTTCTCGCATGATCGCCTGGCGACTCTCGGCATTGCGCCACGCGACGTCTTCGCGGCCCTCAACAACCGGAATCTCCTGGCGCCGACCGGTACGGTCGAGACCAAAGGGCCGGAAGTTCAGGTGCGGCTGGACGGTCAGCTGGACGATCTGGACAAGATCGCGCAGACACCCGTCACCGCCAACGGTCGAAGCTTCCAGCTTTCGGACATCGCCGAGATCAAGCGGGGATATGAAGACCCGCCAACCTATCTGATCCGCCATCAGGGCGAACCGACGCTCGAGCTGGGCGTCGTGATGAAGGATCGTTACAACGGGCTTCAGCTCGGCAAGGACCTCGACAAGGAGGTCGCCGCGATCACCGGCGAAATGCCCGCCGGCCTCAGCTTCACCAAGATCACCGATCAGTCGGTCAATATCGAGGAAGCGTACGGCGAATTCATGCTGAAATTCTTCGTCGCGCTCGTCGTGGTGATCGCGATCAGCCTCATCACCCTGGGATGGCGGGTGGGCGTCGTGGTGGCCGCCGCGGTTCCGCTGACGCTTGCGGGCGTGTTCATCATCATGCTGGCGACCGGGCGCGACTTCGACCGGATCACGCTCGGCGCGCTGATCCTGTCCCTTGGCCTGCTGGTCGACGATGCCATCATCATCATCGAAGCGATGGTGGTGAAGATGGAGGAAGGGCATGACCGGATCTTCGCCTCGAGCTGGGCGTGGGGGCACACTGCCGCACCGATGCTGGCCGGGACACTGGTCACCGCCATTGGATTGATGCCCGTCGGGTTCGCGAAATCGACCGCCGGCGAATATGCCGGCAACATCTTCTGGGTGGTGATGTTCGCGCTGCTGACCTCCTGGGTCGTCGCGGTCGTGTTCACGCCCTATATCGGGGTGAAGCTTCTCCCCAATATCGCCCGGATCGAGGGCGGCCATGAGGCGATCTACGGCACGCCGGCCTATCAGAGGCTGCGCAGGGCAATCGCCGGGCTGGTCGCGCGGCGCAAGATAGCGGTCCTGGCCGTCGCGGCGCTTTTCCTGATCGCGCTGCTGGGGCTCGGGCTCGTCAAGAAGCAGTTTTTTCCCATCTCCGATCGGCCGGAAGTCCTGGTCGAGCTGCAATTGCCCGAGGGCACCGGGATCGCCGCAACCACCGCGGCCACGATCAAGGTGGAGTCCTGGCTCCGGCGGCAAGCCGAAGCGAAAATCGTCACCAGCTATATCGGACAGGGCGCGCCGCGCTTCGTCCTCAATATATCCCCGGAAATGCCCGATCCCTCCTTCGCCAAGATCGTCGTCATGACCGACAATGCGAAGCAGCGGGAGATATTGAAGCGGCGAATCCGTCTTGCCGCGGCCCAGGGCCTCGCCCCTGAGGCGAAGATCCGCGCCACCCAGGTCGTGTTCGGGCCCCCTTCTCCATTCCCCGTCGCCTTTCGCGTGATGGGTCCCGACGTCGCGAAGCTCCGCACGATTGCGGAACGCGTCCGCACCGCAATGCTCGCCAACGGATCGCTGCGGCAGGTGAACACCGACTGGGGCGAGCGCGTGCCGGCGCTGCATTTCGTCATCGATCAGGACCGGCTGAAAGCGATCGGCCTGTCGACGCGGGACGTCGCCGAACAGCTCCAGACCTTCCTGACGGGCACGATTGTGACTGAAGTCCGTGAGGACATTCGCTCAGTGGGCGTCGTCGCGCGCAGCGCCGGGACCGATCGGCTCGACCCGGCGAGGCTCAATGGTTTTACCTTGGCCGGCAATGCGGGCGAGCGCATCCCGCTGGACCAGATCGGGCATACTGAAGTGCGGATGGAGGACCCGATCCTCCGTCGGTATGACAGGTTTCCGACGATTACCGTCCGCGCTGATGTTGCGGAAGGCACCCAGCCACCCGATGCCGCGAATCAGGTCCTGACGCAGATCGCGCCGATCATCGCCAGCCTGCCCGCGGGCTATCATATCCAGACCGGTGCTTCGCTCGAGGAAGCCACCAAGGCGAACAACGCTCTGGCCGCTGTCTTCCCGGTCATGCTGATCCTGATGATGGTTGTGATCATCTTCCAGGTTCGCTCGATGACCGCGATGGCGACGGTATTGCTCACCGCGCCCCTCGCGCTGGTCGGGGTGGTGCCGACTCTGCTTCTGTTCGACCAGCCATTCGGGTTCAACGCGATCCTCGGGATGATCGGCCTGGCCGGGATCATCATGCGCAACACCCTGATCCTGATCGGCCAAATCCACTCGAACGAGGCTGACGGGATGACTCCCTATCACGCGCTCGTCGAGGCCACCGTGCAGCGCGCACGGCCGGTGATCCTGACCGCGCTGGCCGCGGTGTTCGCGTTCATTCCCCTCACCTTCTCCGTCTTCTGGGGATCTCTCGCCTTCACGCTCATCGGCGGCACCATCGGCGGAACCGTGTTGACGCTCGCCTTCCTCCCCGCGCTCTATGCGCTGTGGTTCAGGATCAGGCCGGTTGGCGCTACGGCCGAGGGCCATTGAAGGGCCGGGGCCTGGACCGAGCAGAGCGAGGGATTCTCAGCGCGTCCGGCTTGCGTCACTCGCAAGGATATCCGCCAGGCTGCTGGTCTTCGCTTCCTGAGGAGACAGGTCGAGCCCGGACATCAGATCTTCGATATGAGTCTTCATGATCTGTGCCGCCTCCTCGCCTTTATGCGCCGCCAGGGCGGTCACCAGGGCGCTGTGGGCGCAGGATTCGCAGGTCGTCTCCCGGCGCTTCCAATAGAGCGCTATGATCAGGGACGATTGCGACAGAAGCTCTCTCACGAAGCCGACCAGCACCGCCTGTCGTGACATGTCGGCAATCAACAGATGGAAGTTCGCCGACATCTTTATCGACTCGCCTTCGGAGCGCGTGCTCTCCGTTCTCGCCTCTTCTTTCAGATGAGCTTCGAGCCGGGCGATATCGGCCCGGGTGGCGTGCGCTGCTGCCAGGGATGCCACTTTCGGCTCGATCAGGGCACGTGCCTCGAATATCTGCACGGCCTCTTCACGCGTCGGTTTGGCCACGAATGCGCCCCGATTGGGCTCCAGCACCACCAGACGATCATGCGCCAGCGCCTGCAGCCCGGATCTGACCAGCGTCCGGCTGATCGCATAGATCGACGCGAGTTCGTCCTCAGTGAGCTTGGTTCCAGGCGGCAGCCGATGCGCTATGATCGCATCACGCAGCGCGACGTACATCGGCGTCCAGCGGCGGGCGCGTATTTGCGCTTCGGCGGCATTTGACGCGGTTTCAGGCGATGGCTTTGCTTCACGCTTCATTTCAATCAGGTCCAGTTCCGCACCGCTACCGCACCTCTAGAACGGCGGCCGCCATTCGCTCGAGCGCTTCGCGAAGGACCGCCCTGGCACAGCCGAGATTCATCCGGACAAACCCTTCGCCGCCCGGGCCATAGGTCAATCCGTCGTACACATTCACCTTCGCATTGCGGGCAAAAAACTGCTGGACGTTGCCGA
Source organism: Sphingomonas sp. P3_C5 (assembly GCF_056402635.1). Classification (NCBI taxonomy): domain Bacteria; kingdom Pseudomonadati; phylum Pseudomonadota; class Alphaproteobacteria; order Sphingomonadales; family Sphingomonadaceae; genus Sphingomonas; species Sphingomonas sp. P3_C5. Next base: position 966,602 of record NZ_JBFUHA010000001.1, on the reverse strand, counting down.
CCCGCCGCTCCAGCGCGCGCACGTCGAGCCAGACCAGGAAGGACGCGTCGGGTCGCATCGGCCTGATCTCCGGCATGTGATCGCGCGCAAAGGCTTCGAGAAAATCGACGTTCGATTTCAGATAGCCGGTTAATTCGTCGAGCCAGGGGCCACCCTCGCTATAGGCCGTTTCGAGGCCGAGACGCCCAAAATAACTGGCGTTCAGCATGAAGCTCGCGCTCATCGCGGAAAACAGGCGCTGCCGCATTTCATTGTTCGCAACCGAGATGACCGCCGACGGGATTCCCGCCAGATTGAAGGTCTTTGTGGGGGACAAGCAGACGAACGACCGATCCGCCGCACCGTCGCCGGCCATTGGAAAGGGAATATGTGGCCGTTCCGATAGGCGGATATCGCAGTGAATCTCGTCCGATATGACGATCAACCCATATGTCTCGCAGACCGCGTTCAACGCAGACAGCTCCTCGATCGTCCAGGCTTTGCCGGCCGGATTGTGCGGATTGCACATCAGGAAAGCCCGGGCGCCGGACGCAGCCAGCGCCTCGAACCCTTCCAGATCAAGCTCGTAATGATCGTCGACCAGCCTGAGCTGGTTGATCAGCAGCGTGCGATCATTGCCGCGAATGACCTCATAATAGGGCGAATAGACGGGTGCCTGGACGATGATGCCGTCGCCGACTTTCGTAAACGTACGAATGATCGCGGCGACGGTCGGCATGATGGCCGGCGCCGGAAGCAGGGAGTCGAGCGCCGGCGACCATCCATGGCGCTCGCTGAACCATTGCCGCACAATCTCGTAATGGCGCTCATCCCGGCGCGTATAGCCATAGATTCCGTGATCGACGCCCTCGCGCAGTCGCTGGATGACAGCGTCAGGCGCGCGGAAATCCATGTCCGCCGTCCAAAGCGAGAGGAGACCCTCGCCCTCCACCCGGGGCGAGAATTCATCCCATTGATTCGCCCATTTGACCGAGCCAAATCCGCTACGGTCGTAAACGACGTCGAAACGGCTTTGAGGGCCGGATGGATTTCCGCTTGCGCGCCTCACCGCAATAGCTGCGCAAGGAACTGCTGCGTCCTTTGCCTTTGCGGTCTCTCGAAGAAGTCGCGTGGCGGCGCGACCTCAACGATTTCTCCGGCATCCATGAACATCACGCGATCGGCCACTTCTCTGGCGAACCCCATTTCGTGGGTGACGCAGATCATCGTCATTCCCTCCGATGCCAGCGAGACCATGGTGTCCAGCACCTCCTTCACCATCTCCGGATCAAGCGCCGATGTCGGCTCGTCGAACAGCATGACCTTCGGGCTCATGCACAATGCCCGCGCTATCGCCACCCGTTGCTGCTGTCCGCCGGAAAGCTGCGAAGGATAGGCCCCCGCCTTGTCCGCGATGTGCACCCGCTCGAGATATCGCATGGCCATGTCCTCGGCGGCCTGTTTCGGCATCTTCTTCACCCAGATCGGCGCGAGGGTGCAGTTATCCAGCACACTCAGATGCGGGAAAAGATTGAAGTGCTGGAACACCATTCCGACATCGCGCCGGACGCTGTCGATATGGCGAAGGTCCCGCGTCAGCTCGACTCCGTTGACGATGATCTGCCCGGTCTGATGTTCTTCGAGCCGGTTGATGCAGCGGATCATCGTGGATTTTCCGGATCCGGACGGCCCGCAAACCACCAGCTTTTCGCCCGGCATGACATCCAGATTCACGGTCTTGAGCGCGTGAAAGCCGCCATACCATTTGTTGACGTCGCGCAACGTGATCGCGGCGGTCGGCTGCGGCTCCGCGAGGTTGGGTGAGTCCGGCATCTCCGCTCCTATCGCCCCTGAACGCGCTGGAGGCGGCGTTCGATGGATTGGGAATAGCGCGACATTCCAAAGCAGAATGTCCAGTACAGCAGCGCGGCGAACAGATAGCCCGTCGAGGAAATGGTCGGGCCCGCCCAGCTCGGATCGATGCGCGCCGTTTCGACGGCCTGCAGAAAATCGGCAATGCCGACGACCGCGACCAAAGTCGTGTCCTTGAAAAGGCCGATGAATGTCGACACGATTCCCGGGATCACGACCGCAAGCGCCTGCGGAAGGATGATCAGGCGCAGGCGCGTAAAATAGCCGATGCCCAATGCCTCGGCGGCTTCATGCTGCCCCCTGGACAAGGCCTGAAGCCCCCCTCTCACTACTTCAGCCATATAGGCGGCGGCAAACAGGGCGGTGCCGATCATGGGGCGCAGCAGACGATCGGGCGTCAGATATTCCGGGACGAACAGCGGCATCATGAAGTTCGCCATGAAGAGCACCGTAATGAACGGCGCCCCCCGGACCGCTTCGATATAGGTCACGCTGACGGCCTTGACGATCGGCAGCTCGGAACGCCTGCCCAGCGCCAGGATGATGCCGAACGGCAGGGAAAACACGATGCCGACCACCGACATCAACAGCGTGATCAGCATGCCGCCCCAGAGAATCGTGTCCACTATGGGGAGGCCCAGAAGGGCGATACCGTGCAGCAGGAGAAAGGCGACGATCGGATAGACCAGAAAGAACAGCCAGGCAGCGATATTGCGATGGCGGGCGCGGCGTCGGAGAAGCCAGCCGGCAAGGATCGCCCCCATCGCCGCGACCAGATTGACTCGCCACCGTTCCTGCTCGGGATAGGCGCCGTAGAAGAGATAATCCCATTTCGCGCCGATAAAGGACCAGCACGCGCCGTCCGGATGGGCGCGGCAGACGTCGCTATTTCCGGACCAGACAGCCTGGAAGACCGCGAAATCCAGCAACTGGTAGGCGAGCCATAGCGCCAGCGCCGCGACCGCGATCGTGAGCAGCCCGGACGGCACGCTCGAAAAGAGATTGGTCTTCACCCAACGCAGAGGCCCCGCTCCGGAGCTGTCAGGCGGCGGCAGGGAGGGGCTGGCTGCGTACGCTTCCTCGCTCCGCAGAGTGATTTCATCGTCCATCTTACCGCTCCACGCGGGCAAGGCGGCTGTTGAACGCGTTCATCGCCGCGGACGTGAGCAAGGAGATCAGGAGATAGACGCCCAGCGTGATCGCCATGACCTGGACCGCGGCACCAGTCGCGTTGAGGACCGAGCCGGCAAACACCTGGACCAGATCGGGATAGCCGATGAACACCGCCAGCGAGGAGTTTTTGAGAAGATTGAGATATTGGCTGGTGAGAGGCGGAATGATGATCCGTAACGCCTGCGGCACGACGACCAGGCGGAGCGCCCTGGTGTGCGACAAGCCGAGCGCATAAGCCGCCTCGCTCTGCCCCCTCGAGATGGCCTGAATGCCGCCGCGCACGATTTCAGCGATGTACGTCGCCGTGTAGATCGACAATCCAAGCAGGAGGGCGGCGAATTCCGGATCGAGTTGCAATCCGCCGGTAAAATTGAATCTGTGTAGCACCGGATAGCTGATGCCCAGTCCGGCACCGCTCAGCATGAAGGCGCTGATCGGAAACGCCATCACTATAAGCGCGCCGATAGCCATGACATGGGGTTGACGACCGGTGCGTCGTTGTCGCCGTCTCCCATAGACAATCAAAGCCAGGCAGGCGGCCACCGCGCAAGCGAGCGCCACGATCACCGCGGTCGCGTCGCCGTGGAATTCGAGGCTCGGGAATATGATGCCGCGATTGCTGAGGACGATACCGCCCCAGAGATGGATCGCCGCCTTTGGTCTCGGCAGCGGTGTCAGGACTGCGTTGTACCAGAACAGCAATTGTAGAAGCAGGGGGACGTTGCGAACGATTTCAATATATCCGGCGGCCGCCTTTGCCGCGATCCAGTTGTTCGACAGGCGTGAGATTCCAACGACGAACCCGATGATCGAGGCGAACAAGATGCCGAGCGCGCTGACCAGCAACGTGTTGAGCAGGCCGACCCAGAAAGCCTGACCGAGCGTCGAAAGGCTATCATAGGGGATCAGCGCCTGATTGATGGAAAATCCGGCGGTTTGATCCCAGAAATGGAAGGTCAGCGGGATGCCGCGCTGCTGCATGTTCGAGACGGTCTGAACGGCGATGCCAACCAGAGCGGCCGCAATGCCAGCCGCCAGGGCGAGCTGATACAGCACCGCCCGCACCTTTTTGTCGTACAGCGAGAACGACGTCATCCCGGGTGATTTCCGCCGGCTGACAGGCGCGCCCGACAGTGAGTGTGATCCAATCAACGGATTGGCGGCGAATATTGAAGCCCGCCATGGCTATAGAGTGCGTTCATGCCGCGCGGGATCTTGAGGGGCGAATTCCGGCCGATATTCCGCTCGAATATCTCGGCATAATTCCCGACCTGCCTGATGACGTTGTACGTCCATTTCGGGCCGAGGCCGACATTCTTCCCGATATTACCTTCGACGCCGAGAAGGCGCCGGACATTCGGGTTCCTCGAGCTCATATTGGCATCGACGTTTGCCGATGAAACGCCATATTCCTCAGCGCTCAGCATCACGAACAAGGTCCATTTGGCGATGTTGAACCACTGGTCGTCGCCCTGGCGAACGACCGGCGCGAGCGGCTCCTTGGAGATCAACTCAGGCAATACCGCGCTGCTTTCGGGATGCGCCATCTGCATCCGCGCAGCATTCAGGCTCGACGTGTCAGCGGAATAGACATCGCATCGTCCGCGCTCGAATGCCCGGATCACCGCCTGCTCGTCGGCAAAGGCCAGCGTGTTGTACCGCATGCCCCTTGCGCGAAAATAATCAGCGATATTCAGCTCAGCCGTGGTGCCCTGCGATACACAGATCGTCGCCCCGTTCAGGTCCTTGGCGGAGGCCACATGGTCCTCTTTTTTCACCATGAAGCCCTGGCCGTCGTAGAAAATCGTCGCGGCGAAGAGCAGGCCAAGCGATGTGTCCCGCGAAGAAGACCAGGTCACGTTGTGCGCGAGAATGTCGATCTCGCCCGACTGGAGCGCCGTGAAGCGCTCTTTCGTGTTCACCGGAATGAAGCGCACCCTGGATGCGTCGCCGAGCACGGCAGCGGCGACCGCCCGGCAATAATCGACCATGAAGCCGGTCCATTTGCCGTTGCTGCCCGGCATGCTGAAGCCGGCGGTGGCGGGATTGGTCCCGCAGATCAGGAAGCCGCGGCTTCTCACCTTGTCCAGGGTTGACGCTGATGCCGATGTCGCGATGAATAGGGCTATCGCTGAAAATATTGCAGCAACGACTGTCCGCATCGCAAGGGGCCCCCAGGTTGGATTGGCTCTCCAGATCGCGTCGAAATACAGCGGCTCGATACCTGGCCCCATTGTCATTTGAGGTAAGCCCAACCCTGACCGCCGGTCAACCGAATTGTGTGGGATTAGGATACAGAATGTACTCGAAGGCACTCCATATTGTGTACAATTGGCCAGCCAACCTGCAACTCGGCCTTGCGCCTAGCGCTTTGGTCCCCAACGCCAATACCAGTCCCCATCGGTCTTGCGCCAGGTGATGACCAGCATCGCCGCCGTCAGCGTAAAGGCGATCACGATCTTGGGCAGTATCGCGCTCACGAAATGCATATCGAGCAGCAGTGCGGCGGCGAAGCCGAGCGTCAGCGCCCAGCCCTGCCAGGTCACCGGTATCGCGCCGACACCGAACGGCTTGGGCGCGAACCAATAGCCTTCGCGAACCTGAAACGAGCGCTTCGCATCGTCGATCGTCATGACTGTCCCTTCAGAGCTGGTACGACAGCAGCCCGATGCCGAGCAGCGCGGCCGACACTGCGATGAGCCAGGGCAGACGGGCCTGCGTCGTGAAGATGCCGATCATTCCGTATCTCCAGTCTTGGCGGGGCGGCCGCGCTTGGCCCGCACCGGCGCTTCGAGTTTCACCCCGCGTTTCGACAGCGCCTCGCGGAGCAGGCATTCGAGCTGGGCGTTGACGCTCCTGAGATCAGCCGCCGCCGCACGCTCGACCGCCGCGTAGAGGGCGGGGTCGAGGCGCAGGGGGAATGACTTTTTGGGAGGAACGCTCAACGCCACATGCCTATTGGTAGAGGGTGCCCGTGTTCACCACCGGCTGGGTATCGCGCTCGCCGCACAACACGACCATCAGGTTCGAGACCATCGCGGCACGGCGCTCATCGTCAAGCTCGACGACATTCTTGGCGGACAGCATCTCGAGCGCCATCTCGACCATGCCGACCGCGCCCTCGACCAGGGTCTTGCGGGCAGCGACGACCGCCTGGGCCTGCTGGCGGCGCAGCATCGCGCCGGCAATCTCCTGCGCATAGGCAAGGTGAGTGAAGCCGCACTCGTCGACTGTGATGCCGGCGACGACCAGTCGGGCGATCAGCTCAGTGCGCAGCTCGGCGCTGACCTGATCGTGATTGCCGCGCAGCGTGACCTCCTGATGCTCGAAATCGTCATAGGGATAGCGCGCGCCGATGGTGCGCACCGCCGCCTCGATCTGGACGATGACGAAGGATTTGTAATCGTCGATATCGAACAGCGCCTGGGCGGTGTCGGTCACGCGCCACACCACCTGCGCCGCGATCTCGATCGGGTTACCGCGCAGATCGTTCACCTTGAGCCGCTCGGAAATCATGTTGTTGGCGCGGAGCGAGACCTTCTTGCGGCCGAGCCATGGCAACAGCCAGCGGAGACCCGTGTTGCGGTCCGTGCCTTTATAGGAGCCGAACAGCGTGATCGCCGTCGCCTGGTTGGGCTGCTGCATGTAGAAACCGCACAGCAGGAAGCTGAAAACGACCACCGCAACGGCGATGATCGTGCCGCCGAGCAGCGGGTCGTCATCCGCCACGAACGCACCGAAAACGCCCGCGACAAGCGCAAGCAGCATGATCAACAGCATGATATAGCCGCTCGACGTGGCGGCCGCACGTTCGCTCGACAGCGTGAGCGCGGTATTCCTGGCAACCGAATCCGACATGGGACCCTCCCGTTAATGTGATATCACTTTTATATCGGGATTTTTGGTGATGCAAGGGGAATCGGGTGTGCGAAGCCAGGCACGAAAAGGGCGGCGGTGCTTTCGCACGCGCCGCCCTGTCTCAAGCTGGGTGTCCCGAGTCGGTTCGTCAGTTGAGGACGATCGTCACCGCGCGGCGGTTCTGGGCCCAGCTCGCCTCATCCGAGCCGAGTGCGATCGGGCGTTCCTTGCCATAGCTGATCGTGGAGATGCGCGCCGGGTTGATGCCGCGCGACGCGAGATAGTTCTTCGCCGCATTGGCGCGGCGATCGCCGAGGGCGAGGTTATATTCGCGGGTGCCGCGCTCGTCGCAATGCCCCTCGAGGCTGACCGGCACGTTCGGCCAGTGCGCGAGCCATGCTGCCTGGCTGTCGAGGATCGCGCGCGCCTCCGAATCAAGGTCATATTTGTCCAGCGCGAAGTGCACCGTGTTGCTCGTGACCGAGCGCTCGAAATCGGCGCGCGAGCCGGGCCGGACATTGTCCTGCGTGACCGGCGTTTCACCCTGATTGCCAGGCCCGGGCGGGATGTGTTTCGGCTTCGGGCTGCATCCGGCGGTCGCTGCGATTGCTGCGGCAACGATCAGCGTCGTGGTCAATCTGGCCATCTGGCGTCTCCTTCGTGTCCGGGTCGTTTCGGGTGCGCTTTGAATCGACCCTCGGGGCATCGGGTATTGGTTAACGAGAGTCAACGTTCAGCCGAAATGGCTGCAATCCTCCCTCATGGGCGTAACGGTCCCCATGTCGGATCGGATCCATCGAGCGGCGTCGCGAGCTTGCGTTCATTGACCCCGGTCAGATCGACCGACCAGAGATCGGCATTTCCGGCGCCGCCGCGATGCGAGCGGAAGAACACCAGCACCCGGCCATTGGGCGACCAGCTTGGCTGCTCGTCCTGCCAGCTGTCGGTCAGGAGGCGTTCGTTGCCGCCGCCCGGGCTCATCACCCCGATGCGGAAACCGCCTCCGATTTTGGTGAAGGCGATCAGGTCGCCGCGCGGGCTCCATGCGGGAGTCGCATAGCGTCCGCCGCCAAAGCTGATGCGGGTCGGGTTCGATCCGTCGGCACCCATGACATAGATTTGCTGTGTACCCGAACGGTCGCTTTCGAACGCGATGCGCGTGCCGTCTGGCGAATAGCTGCCGCCGGTATCGATCCCCGGACTGTTGGTCAGCCGCTGCGGCGAGCCGCCGGTCGCCTCGACCCGGTAGAGGTTGGTGTTGCCCGCAACCGCCATCGAAAACAGGATCCAGCGGCCATCGGGCGAGAAGCGCGGCGCGAAGGTGAGGTTGGGATTGTTGACGACGAGGCGCTGCCGCGCTGTCCCAATATCGTACACATAGATCGCCGGGCGATCATTCAGATAGCTCATATAGACGATCGATTTCTGATCCGGCGAGAAGCGCGGGGTCAGCACGATCGACTGTCCGTTGGTCAGGAACCGGTGATTCGCCCCGTCCTGGTCCATGATCGCGAGCCGTTTGAGGCGGTGGGCCTTGGGGCCGGTCTCCGAGATATAGACCATGCGGCTGTCGAAATAGGGGCCTTCGCCGGTCAGGCGGGTATAGACCATGTCGGCGCATTTGTGCCCGGCCCGGCGCCAGTCGCCCGGCGTTACGATGAAGCCCTGCCGCGACAGTTCAGTGCGCGCGAAGATGTCGTAGAGATAACAGCCGACCGTCAGCGTGCCGTCGTCATTGGCGCGGACGAATCCCTGGACGAGCGTCTGCGCGCCGGCGCTGCCCCAATAATCGAAGGAGGGTGCGGTCACCTCGGGATAGCCGATATTTTTCAGCGCTTCAGCGCCAACGGGGTTGAACAGGCCTGAGCCCTTCAGATCATTGCTGACGATCTGGGCAAGTTGCCGGCCGAGTTCGTCAGTGCGGCCCGCCGGCGTATTCACAGCCGACGCGGTCGGCATCACCGGGATGGCGATCCCGAGCGGCGCCGAGGTTCCGCCCGTCACCGAGACTTCGATTGGCGGCGGCGTCTGACCAGCCGTCGGGGGTTGTTGCTGCTGGTCTGGTGCCGGTGGAGTCTGCGCCGCCAAGGGCGCGGCAAAGGCAGCGACGGCGAGGAGCCAGAATGTTGCGATGGAGAATCGAAGGGTCATGCGTGCCTCGCTCAATGCTTCAATTGCCAGGTGAAGTTGATGTTGCTCCAGCCGCCGGCTGAGGTCTGATAATATTCATCGGGCAACCTGAGTGGTGAACAGCCCTTGAACGCAGCGACACCGAGATCAACCACACGCTGGACATAGCGTCCATTGTCTTCGTCCACGCCGCTCGGGCTGCCGACCATTTTAGGCGTTGCCGAAAGCGTGCCGTCACGATTGAGCTTCAGGTTGAGCTTCACCGCGATCCGGTTGGCGCCCGGCCCGGGAATGACCTGGCGATCGGCGCAGGGCTGGATCTGCCGGGCGATCGCCGAAATGATATCCGCCATGGCCTTGGCGTTCAGCACCACGCCCGGCGTCGCCTTGGATGTCGAAGGGGAGGGCCTGGTCCCGAATCCTTCCTTCAGCACATCGTCGAGGTTGAGGCCGGTCTGGCGGGCCTTGGTTGACCGAGCACTGCTTCCAGTCCCGCGGGTAGTCGCCGCGGTATTGGCCGGCGCGGCCGTGCGCTTGGTCTCGGTCTTGGCCTTGTCAGGCGCCGGCGCCACGGGCGTTTTCGGTTGAGGCTTCGCTACGGGTGCGGGCTTGGGCGGCGGCGCCGCCTTGGGCTGGGGGGCGGGCGGGGTCGGATCGGGCTCGGCCTCCTGCTTCGCCGCAGCGGCGGCCTCTTCGGGTGGGCCCTGTTCGGGCGCCTTCGATTCAGCCGGCTCGCTGGCTTCCGGTGTCGTCGAGACCAGCCCGACATCGTCGACCAAAGACACTTCGATGGGTTTCGTGTGCGGCGGCTCGACCTTGGGCGGCGCGCAGAAGCTCAGGGTCAGCAGCGCGAGCAGCGCGATATGGCCGAGCACGGACACGCCGAGCCCAACCATTTCCGATCGCTGCATCAGGCCACCCGTCCGTTCACTTGGCGTCGTCGCCCACCGTCACCAGCGCCACGCGGTTGAGCCCGGCATGGTTGAGCTCACCCATCACCCGCATCACGCGACCATAATCGAGGCTCTTGTCGGCGCGCAGAAAGACCTGGGGTGTCTTGGATCCGTCCGGGCCGGGTACAGCGCCTGCGCCGGCTTTCGAGACGATCTGCTGCAGGACGTCGGGCAGGATCGCGTCGGTGACCTCATCCTTGTCGACGAAGATCTTGCCGCCGGCCTCGATCGAGATCTGGACCGGCTGCTGGTCCTGATCGAGCGCCTTGGCGCGGCTGTCGGGCAGATTGACGGGGACGCCGGCGGTGAGCAGCGGCGCCGTCACCATGAAGATGATCAGCAGCACCAGCATCACGTCGACGAGCGGCGTGACGTTGATATCCGCCATCGGTGCCCGCCGGCCGCGGCCGCGCTGCGAGGGGAGCTGCATCGCCATCAGATCTTCTTCACATCGGTCTCGAGCTGGCGGCTGAGCGTCGCGTGGAAGCTGTCGGCGAAGCGGTTGAGCCGCGCCTCGATCTTGTTGGTGCCGTGGCTGAAGCGATTATAGGCGATGACAGCGGGGATCGCCGCGAACAGGCCGATCGCCGTCGCGAACAGGGCCTCGGCGATGCCCGGCGCAACGACCGCGAGCGAGGTGTTCTGCGCACTGGCGATGCCGGAGAAGCTGCCCATGATCCCGAGCACGGTACCGAACAGGCCGACGAACGGCGCGACGGCCCCCACCGTCGCGAGGATGTTGAGGCGGTCAGCCAGCTTGTCGACCTCGCTTGCAACAGCCGAGCCCATCGCGGTCGCCAGCCGTTCGCGCGTGCCGTCGCGGTCGACCGAGCCGATCGCAGTCGATCGCCGCCATTCCCGGACGCCTGCCGAGAAGACCCTCGCCACTGGCAGATCGCTTTCGCTCTCGACCCGGTAAAAGGCGTCGATATCCTCGGCCTTCCAGAAATCACGCTCGAACCGGTCGATCCTGCGACGGATGCCTCCAATCCGCACGCCAAAGCTGACGATGATCGCCCAGGTCCAGATGCTGGCGAGCAGCAGGCCGCCCATCACCACCAGCACGACGAAATGGGTGGCGGCCGGCGAGATGGTCGCACTGTTGGTATTGAAGAACAGGTCGTTCACGAATCGTCTTCCCCTTGGTCCACCAGACGCCTGAACGCCTCGATCCATGCGAGCGGCTGGCGTGTCGGCCTGCCTGATACAGCCACCAGCGCCGCCGTCACATCAGCTTCGGTTAGTATCTCAGCCCCGCGCATGACTCTCTGATGAATATCGACGGACGCAGCGCGTATCTGTGTCAATCTGGTCACCACCACCAGCGCATCGTCGAGCCGCGCCGGGCGCTTGTAGCGGATCGCGAGCGCGCTGACCGCATAGGCGCCGCCGCCTGCCTCATGGACCCCACGCTGGTCGATGCCCGCCAGCCGCAGCATGTCCGACCGGGCGCGTTCCATGTAGCGGAGGTAATTGGCGTGATAGACGACGCCCGACAGATCGGTGTCCTCGAAATAGACGCGCACCGGGAATCGGTGCTGCTTCCCGTCGAAGCGGCCTTCGACCGGTTGATCGTCATGCGTCTGCACCATGGCGCGGTTCCTATCGAAGGGACCGCCGCGAAGGAACCCCATTCGCCGCGCGCGAGCCACGGCTTGACATCAAAGTAACCTGTGGGTTACATGTAACCTCTGAGTTACACAGGGAACAGGAAATGACCAGTCAGACCGACCTTGCCGACCGTATTGCATGGGGCCGCGCTCGCGCCGCAACGGTAATGGCCGTGGTGTTTGTCGCCTCCCAAGGCGCCAGCTTTCGCGACGAGCTGCCGCTAAACCGGCCGCAGACCCTCCATCTCGCGGCCTGGATCGTTTGGGCGGCGGCATTGCTGATGTTCCTTGCGGTGGGCGGCGGGCTGTTCCGCGGCGCGCGCATCCGCGCGTTGCTCAACGACGAGACGACGCTCGACCATCGCCGGCGGGCGCTGGCGTTCGGCTTCTGGGGCGCGATGGGCACTGCCGCCCTTGTCTATGTCCTCAGCTTCTACGAGCCGCTCTCGGCGCGCGAGGCAGTGCGGCTGGTCGTGACCTATGGCATCGCGCTCGCGCTGCTGCGCTTCGGCACTCTCGAGCGCAAGGCGTTGAAGGGTGGCTGAGCGGCTGCTCAACAGCCTGAAGGAGGAACGCGCCCGGCTTGGGCTGACCCAGGCCGAGCTCGCTGACCGAATTGGGGTCAGTCGCAAGACCATCAACACCGTCGAGAATGGCGTGTTCGTACCGTCGACGATGCTGGCGCTGAAGCTGGCGGCGGCGCTGGGGCGTAGCGTCGAGGAGCTGTTCCGGGTGGACGACGGCTGAACACCGCTTATTGTCCCGCGCCATGACTGAACCAGCCCTGCGCATTCGCGGCCTTGCCAAGAGCTTCGACAAGCCGGTGATCGCGGGGCTCGACCTCGAGATCGCCGCGGGGCAGCTCTATGCCCTGCTCGGCCCCAATGGTGTGGGCAAGACGACCACGCTGCGGATGGTGACGGGCCTGGCAAGACCCGATGCGGGCACCATCGAGATTTTCGGCATCGATGCGTTGCGCAATCCGCTCGAGGCCAAGGCGATCACCGCCTGGCTGCCCGACGAGCCGATGCTCTACGACAAGTTGACCCCGGCCGAGTATCTCGCCTTCGTCGCCGGGTTGTGGCGGATGGAGCCGCACGCGGCGGCGGCCGAGGCTGAGCGGCTGCTCCAGTGGCTCGATCTGTGGGAGCAGCGCGATACGCGGTGCGAGGGCTTTTCGCGCGGCATGAAGCAGAAGGTCGCGCTCGCCGGCGCGCTGATCCATGATCCGAAGCTGCTGATCCTCGACGAGCCGTTGACCGGGCTCGACGCGAGCATGGCGCGCTCCGTGAAGGATGCGCTACGCGCGCAGGTCGATGACGGGAAGACGGTGATCGTGACCACGCATATCCTCGAAGTCGCCGAGCGCATGGCTGACCGGATCGGCATCATCGCCGGCGGCAAGCTGCTCGCCGAAGGTACGCTCGAGGACCTGCGCGGCCGCGCCGGCACCGAGGGGATGACGCTGGAAGACACCTTCATCCGCCTGACGAGCGGCGTGTGAACATCGGCGCAACGCTTGCGCCGGGCTCGTTCGCCTGGCTCGCATGGCATGAAATGACGTTGACCTGGCGATCGCGATCGAAACGCGGCGCCACGCGCTGGATCGGCTATGCGATGGTGCTGGCCTGGCTCGGCTTTGGCTGCTTTCTGGCAGTGCTTCTCCGGGACCAGCCGATCCCGACCTTTCCCGGGCTCAGGACCGCAATTCTTTCCGGCAGCATCGTCGCCTTCACCTTCATGACCGCTCAGGCAATGATCGGCAGCCAGCGGACGCTGTACGAAAGGGGCGACCTCGCTTTGCTCTTCTCGGCGCCAATCGAGGGGCGGACGGTACTGCTCGCCAAGCTGCTCGGCATCACCGGCTCGATTGCGCTGACCTATGCGATCCTGTTGCTGGCGATCGTGGTGCCGGTTGCCACACTCGGTCATCCGCAATTGTTCGGGATAGTCGCGCTGCTCGGCGCGCTCGCGCTTAGCGCCGCGGCGTTCGGCATCGCCATCACGCTCGCGCTGGCGATGCTGGTCGGCCCGCGCGCCGCGCGCACCATCGGCCAGATTGCGGCGGCTTTGCTCGGCGGCACCGTGTTCCTCGTCTCGCAGATCTTCTCGCATAGCGACCGACGGCAAACGAGCATGGTGGCTGTATTCAATGAGCTTCACGCCCGCGGGATCGGCGATGCCGGGCTGAGCGCGTTGCCGGGCCGCGCCGCTTTGGGCGATCCGCTCGCGATCCTGGTGCTGCTCGGGACTGGCCTGCTGCTGTTCGTGCTGGCCGGAGCAACGCTGCAGCGCCTGTTCCTCAGCGGTTATCAGGATGGCGGCGTGCGGCTCTCCCGCGCGCGCCCGACCGGACGGCAGATATCGCGGCTGTTCCATGCCGGCTTGGTCCGATCGGTCTTCGCCAAGGAATGGCGGCTGCTGGCGCGCGACCCGGCGCTAGCGTTCCAGATCATCCTGCGGCTCGTCTATCTCGCGCCGCTTGCCTTTGTGGCGTTCGGCGGCCGCGGCAGCCATCCGCCGCTCGCACCGGGCCTCGCCTTTGCCAGTGTGCTGATCGCGAGCCAACTGGTCGGCAGTTTCGCCTGGCTGACGGTTTCGGCCGAGGACGCGCCCGATCTGATCGCGGTCTCACCGGTCGCCAAGGAGCAGGTCGATAGGGCCAAGCTGATGGCGGCGCTGGCGATGACGGCGCCGCTCGGCGTGATCCTGCCGATCGCGATCGCGCTCCAGACCATTCCCGGCGCAATCGTGACGCTTGGCTGCACGGCTATGGGCGGCGCACTGGCCGGCCTGGTCGAGCTCAAGCTCGGCAAGCCCGGGAACCGCAACAGCTTCCGCCAGCGGCGCTCCGGATCGATGGTGGCGACGATCCTGTCGATGCTGATAGCCGGCGTGTTCGGCGGCGGCGCTGCGATTGCGGTCTTTTTCCTGAGCTGAGCAGAGGGCCTGCCACGCCGTAGCGTCCGCGATGCGCTCGGCTCGCGTGCATTCCGTTTCGCCCGCGGAACTATCGTGACATCGATGCGTTGCCGATTAGTCGATGTAATCAGATCAGACGTTCGAGCTGATCCAATTCATACAAACAGTCCGATCCCGCCTGCACTGCGGCGTCCGAGCCAGAGGTGAACCATGTATATATCGAGCGAAGGCCTGCTGATCATATTGTTCGTCGGCCTCGTCGCGGGCTGGCTGGCTGGCCAGATTGTGCAGGGGACGGGCCTGGGGCTCCTTGGCGACCTCCTGTTCGGGGTTTTGGGAGCCTTTGTCGGGAGCTGGTTTTTGCCGAAGCTGGGCGTCCATCTTGGCGCCGGCATTATCAACGCGATCATCAACGCTACCGTCGGCGCGATATTGCTGCTCCTCCTTGTGAAACTGCTTCGCGGCGGCGGCAGGCGTCGGTGGCGGCGCTGATAGCGCCTTCCAGTTCGAACCGGGCCGCTGCCCTCTTCATTTAGTGGCCTTCTCCACCTTGGCATGCACCCTCTCGCCCCGCGCGCACATACCGACGAACTTCGCGATCCGAGCGGCCCGCGTCTCCGGCTTCTTCGCTTCGTGGACGCGGTAGAGGATCGCGTAGCGATTGGATGATTCGAGGCTGTCGAAAAAGGCGCGCGCTCCGGGTTCCGCCGCTAGCGCTGCAGCGAGATCGTCAGGCATGGCAACGGTGCTTTGCGGGGCATAGGCCGCATCCCAGCGGCCATCCGTCTTCGCCGCATTGATTTCGGCATGGCCCGCCGCCGCCACCCTCCCGGCGGCGATCAGCTCGCCTGCGCGAGTCCGGTTTTTCTCGGACCAAATGCTGCGCGTCTTGCGCGGTGTGAAGCGGATCAGCCACCAATTCTCGTCATAAGGGTTTAGCTGGCCGTCGATCCAGCCATGGCAGAGCGCGCCGTCGATCGCCTCGGCCTTTGAAACCGAAGCCACGCGGGCGCTTGCCTTGGCGAGCTTGAGCCAGACACCCGGCGCGCTGCGAGGCTGCGCGGCCAGCCAGGCTTCCCACGCGGCGGCATCGGCAAATGCCAGGATCGGCAATCCTGCTCGGGTCTCCGGCTCCGACATCATCGAACCTCATAAACGCATCCGGGATGCTGGTTATCAGACCAGCGGGGCGCCCGACCAGCGCTGCAATCAGGGGGTTGCGAATCATTTACCTGTGTGTCATACAGTATGTGTCATACACCATGTAGGACACAGGAAATGCCCGTGGAAGACGATCTTTTTGAAAAGCTGCGCATCGAGCTCCGCCGAGGGTCCCTGATCCTCGCGGTGCTCGGGGCGCTACGGGTGGAGCGATACGGCTACACGTTGCGTCAAAGCCTGGAGGATGCCGGGCTGCCAATCGACGAGGGCGCGCTCTACCCGCTGCTCCGGCGCCTCGAGGCGCAGGGCCTGCTTACCAGTGAATGGCGCGAGGAGGCGAAGCGCAACAAGCGCTTCTACCGCCTCTCGCCCGACGGCGAGGCGATCCTCGCTGAACTCCTCGGCGAATGGAACGCGATCTCCGAATCGATCCTGCGCCTGACCGAAAGGGAAATGTGATGGACCTGCTAGACCGCTATCTTCACGCCGTGCGCTGGACCCTGCCGTCCGCCAAGGCTGATGACATCACCGCCGAGCTTCGCGACGAGCTCGTCACGCGCATGGAGGACCGGGAGGAAAGCCTGGGCCGGCCGTTGCGCGAGGACGAGACCAGCGCGCTGCTCAAGGAATTTGGCCATCCCCTGGTGGTCGCGTCCCGCTACCAGAAGCAGCAATGGCTGATCGGGCCCGATGTCTTCCCCTTCTATCTCTTCGTGCTGAAGATCGTCGCGGTGATCATCGTCGCGGTGGTGCTGGTGGTCGGCGTCGCCAATGTGCTGTTCGGCGACCATAACCCCCTCCGCGCGGTCGCTGAGACAGTCGCCGGTCTCTGGACGTCGCTGCTGATCAATGTGGGGATCATCACCATCGTCTTCGCCGTTCTCGAGCGGACCGGCTTCCCCAGGGACCACCTTCAGCGCTGGAAGCCGGAACAGCTCCCCGATGTGCGGCTCAAGCGGAAGGGCCGCTGGGAATCGACGTTCGAAATCGCCTGGGGAATCGCCTTCCTGCTATGGTGGATCGGCCTGATCCATATCCCGCTCGCCACCGGCGGGCCCAATTTCCAGCTGGTGCCGGGGCCGATCTTCACGCAGCTCTGGTGGCCGATCCTGGCCTTGCTCTCAGCGCAGCTCGTGCAGAATATCATCGCCTGGCTGCGGCCGCGCCGGACGCTGATGAACGGCCTGCTCAACATCGCGACCATAGTCGCCACGGTGGCCATGCTCGCAGTGATCTATAACGCCGGCCATTGGGCCATAGTGATCTCGACCGGTATGCCCGCAGGCCAGGCCGCCCAGCTCGAGACCAGCCTCAATCTGGCACTGCGAATCGCGATCATCGCGGTGGGCGTGGTCATGCTCTGGCAGGGCGCAGTCGAAGTGTGGCGCCTGAGCCGGGGACGGCGTGAGCCGGTTGCCGGGTAGAGTCTGTTCCAGCTTCGCTGAAACGGCACCAGCCCGCTCCCCCACCCGGCCTCCCATTCAGCGTATTCTGTGGGAGATCGGGTGGGGGAGCGGGCTGGTGCCGACTTCTGTATCAGACTCTAAAAGCTCAGGCGGCGCGCTTCTCCAGGGCGTGCGCCGCCTCGGCCATCAAGGTCGCGATGATCTCGGCGACCGGTTCTTCCTTCGTCACCATGCCGACCGACTGGCCGGCCATGAGGCTGCCATGCTCGACATCGCCATCGATCACTGCACGGCGCAGCGCACCCGCCCAATAATGCTCGATCTGGAGCTGGGCCTCCATCATCTCGACCTTGCCCTCATCGAGCAACTGCGCGACTTCGCGCTGCTTGGCGGTGAACAGCTCGCCGCCCGCATTCTTGAGCGCGCGGACCGGAATGACCGGCAGGCGCGGATCGATCTGGACGCTGGCGACAGCATCACGGGCCGAGGCGCGCATGAAGGCTTTCTTGAATGCCGGATGCGCGATCGACTCAGTCGCGCAGACGAAGCGGGTGCCGAGCTGAACGCCGGCCGCACCCATATCGAGATAGGCGGCGATCGCCTCGCCCCGGCCGATGCCGCCTGCGACGAACACCGGCACAGCTTCCGCGACCTCGGGCAAAATCTCCTGGGCAAGCACGCTGGTCGAGACCGGGCCGATATGGCCGCCGGCCTCCATGCCCTCGACGACCAGCGCATCGACGCCGGAGCGGATCAGTTTCTTGGCGAGCGACAGCGCCGGCGCGAAGCAGATCAGCTTGGCGCCATTCGCCTTGATCGCGTCGATCGATCCCGTTGGCGGCAGCCCGCCCGCGAGGACGACATGGCCGACCCCATGCTTGTTGCAGACCTCGATCAGGTCGAACAGGCCCGGATGCATGGTGATAAGGTTCACGCCGAACGGCTTGTCGGTGAGTGCCTTGGTGCCCGCAATCTCGGCATCGAGCAGTTCGGGGGTCATCGCGCCGCACGCGATCAGGCCGAAGCCGCCCGCATTCGACATCGCCGATACGAGATGGCGTTCCGAGACCCAGGACATGGCGCCGCACAGAATGGCGACATCGCTGCCGAGGAAGGCGGCCCCGCGCGCCATGCGGCGGGCAAGGCGCTCTTCTCCCACGGAGCGGGTAGGAATGGTGGAGGGCATATCGATGTGTGCGATGGTATCAGTCATGCGGCGCACATGCCCTTCCCGCACCTATTCCGCAATCAGGCCGAGGCATATGTCGTCGATTTCGCGATCACCCTTCCCGCCGAGATAGCGGATTATCACCCGTACCCACCCGCAGAAGTCGACGGAAGCTAGTCTATTCCCTTCAGCACGCTGCTCTTTTCCTGTGTCGCACGCGCGAGCAGCGCAGCAAGCGGCTGGCTGGGCTCGAAATCGATGGAATTTCGGCATGGCACCGATTTGACGGTGAATTTATGTGAGACCCATTCAGAATCCAAATCGACCAAAAAGTTTTTGAGCAATTCAACACGGTCTGATGAATTCGCCAGCTCGATGTGATGCTCTCCCTTTCCGTATCTGAGATAAACACCATAGATATACGAGAATCTCGGATCCATCTCCGAGCGGACGAATTGTCGACTTGTGATGACTGGAAATGCGGCTGAGGATAGTCGCATCGAAGTACGCCCTTCCCATGGCGTGTTCGAAACGGGCCCTTCGTAAAATGCCTCCAGACGCGCCTTGAGCTCAGCGGATATGATTCGAATGTGGCCAGTACCGAGGGTCTGGATATACGGCGGTGCCGAGATGCTCGGCTCCAGCAAAGCAACGTGATCGAGGAAGAATCGTACCGCACCCCGCTCTGCCGGATAGAATTGATCGACCAGGTCATCGTTGAGTCCGGCATTGCGACCCAAATAGTCTTCCAACATACCGAGCAGGACATATTCCTCAACGAGGAGGGGAACGTAGCTCGTGTTGTCAATCAGCTTTATTGTGCTGGCTGAGACTGGCTCTTTCATGAATTCCTCACCAACGCTTTCCAGACAATGATCCTGCTGGAGATTGCTGAAGATCGTACCCGGAGTTTTGCGTCCGACCCTCAGCGGTTCACGCCGCGTCCTCCGCGTCGAGCCCATAAGCGGTGTGGAGCACGCGCACCGCGAGCTCGGTATAATCTTCCTCGATCAGCACCGAGACCTTGATCTCCGAGGTGGTGATGGCCTGGATATTGATGCCGCGCTCGCCAAGCGTCTTGAACATCGTCGCGGCGACGCCCGCATGGCTGCGCATGCCGACACCGACTACCGAGATCTTGGCCACGCGGGTATCGTGGACGAGATCGACATAGCCGATATCGCCCTTCGCATTGCCGAGCACTTCAAGCGACCGCGCCAGATCCGACGAGGGGACAGTGAAGGTCACGTCAGTCGATCCGGTCGAATGCGCCACGTTCTGGACGATCATGTCGACATTGATGTTCGCATCGGCCAGCGGCACGAAGATCGAGGCGACCGAGCCCGGCCGGTCAGGGACCGAGGTGAGCGTGATCTTCGCTTCGTTCTTGTCGTGGGCGATGCCGGTGATGAGCTGGCGTTCCATATCGTCGATCTCCTCTTCGCCCACGATCATCGTACCGGGCAATGTGTCCGCCATCGGTGCATCGTCGTCCGTGAACGACGAGAGCACCTGGACGCGGACCTGTTCCTTCATCGCAAGACCCACCGAGCGCGTCTGGAGCACTTTCGCCCCGACACTCGCGAGCTCGAGCATTTCCTCATAAGTGACGCGCTTCAGTTTCCGCGCGCGCGGGACGATGCGTGGGTCGGTCGTGTAGACGCCGTCGACATCGGTATAGATGTCGCAGCGATCCGCCTTCATCGCCGCCGCCATCGCCACCGCCGAAGTATCCGAGCCGCCGCGCCCGAGCGTCGTCACGCGCTCGCCCGCAGCGACGCCCTGGAAGCCCGGGATCACCGCGACCTCGCCTTTGGCCAGCGATACGTTCAGCGCGGTCGTATCGATTTCGGCGATACGGGCCGAGCCGTGTCCGTCCGAGGTGCGGATCGGCAGCTGCCAGCCAAGCCAGCTCCGCGCTGGAACACCAATCGCCTGAAGCGCCACCGCGAGCAGGCCGCTGGTGATCTGCTCACCCGCCGAGACGACCACATCATATTCATGCGGATCGTAAAGCGAGGACGCTTCACGGCAGAAATTGACGAGGCGGTCAGTCTCGCCGGCCATCGCCGAGACGACGACGGCGACCTGATTGCCGGCATCGACCTCACGCTTGATACGCGCGGCGACGCTCCGGATCCGCTCGATCCCGGCCATCGACGTGCCGCCGAACTTCATCACGATACGGGCCATGAGCTTGCGAGAATTCCTTGGGGTGGGCGGGGCGCCCTGATAGGAAGGCGCAATGGTGATAGCAAGCGACCCCGTAACAACGATCGATCCCGCCGAAGCAGCGCATTTTGGCAGGCTGGCGGCTAACTGGTGGGACCCGAAGGGTTCCTCAGCGATGCTCCACCGGCTGAATCCGGCGCGGCTCCGCTATCTACGCGAGGCGGCGGACCGGCATTGGGGACTGGACGAGACAAGCTTCACGCCGCTTTCCGGCAAGACCGCGCTGGATGTCGGTTGCGGGGCAGGCCTGCTGTGCGAGCCGCTCGCCCGACTCGGTGCCGCCGTCACGGGAATTGACGCGGCGGCGGAGAATATCGCGGCGGCGCATGCCCATGCGCTGCAATCGGGCCTGCCCATCGATTATCGCACCGGCGGGATCGAAGGCCTTGGCAGCCAGCGTTTCGATCTGGTGACCAGCCTCGAAGTGATCGAGCATGTCACCGATCCGGCCGCCTTCATCGCTGGCCTTGCAGGTGCGCTGGCGGATGGCGGGTTACTGGTGTTGTCGACGCCGAATCGCACCGCGCTCTCGCACATCGCGCTGATCACAATCGGCGAGGGCACCGGGCAGATTCCGAAGGGTACGCATGACTGGAACAAGTTCCTGACGCCCGACGAGCTTGGAGCGTTGCTCGAGGAGGCGGGGCTGAAGGTGGTCGATACGCGCGGCCTGAGCTTCTCGCCGGCCAGGGGCTTCGTGATCTCGGACGATATGAAGCTCGATTATTTTGTGACAGCGGTTCGCGCCTAGAACCCCAGCTTCTTCTCCAGCCACCGCGCCGCCGCTTCGGGCGAGGCCTTGTTGTCGTCGCGGTCGACCATGTAGTTCGCCTCGCGCATCGCCTCCACTGGCACATGCCCGACCAGCGGCCTGAGCGCGCGCAGGAAGCGTTGGTCACGCGCGCGGCGCGGCGCGACCATCAGGATCGCATCGTAACCGGGAATCGCGCCTTTTGGATCGGCCAACACGGTGAGCTTGTCCGCTGCGATCCGGCCGTCCGAGGAGAAAGCGGGGATCACATCGGCAGTGCCGTCAGTCAGCGCCCGGAACATGAATGTCGGCTGATAGGGGTGCGCCGATTTGAATTCGAGGCCATAAGCTCGCTTCACCGCCGCCCATTCAGGCCGTTCGAGAAACTCGATGTCAGTCGCGAATCGGAGCTGCGGAGCGATCGCGGTCAGGTCGGCAATGCTGGTCACGTGGCGGCGCGCAGCATCGTCACCGCGCATTGCAAAGGCATAGGTGTTCTCGAAGCCGAGCGTGCCGGCCATACCAACGCCATGCTCCCGCGCGGCCCAGGCGGCGACGCCCTGTACGATCGCGGCGCGCGGCGGTACGTCGGTGCGCTTCATTTCGTTGGTCCAGATCGTCCCCGAATAATCGACATAGACATCGACATCGCCGCCCGCCGTTGCGGAAAAGGCGACGACCGAGCCGAGCCCCTCGCGATATTCGACATGATAGCCGGCCGCCTCGAGCCGGTGGCCGATCACCCGGGCAAGGATATATTGCTCGGAAAAGCCCTTGGCGCCGACCACCACGGTCTGCCCGCCCCTCGGCCATAACGGTGCTAGCGCGGCGAGGACGCCGATCGCGAGCAACCCGGCCGCGACAAAGGCGCGCGTCCGCTTGCGCGTGGCGATGCCGCGCTCGATCACGCCGAGCAGCGCATCGACCGTCAGCGCCAGGACCGCCGCGGCCAGGCAGCCGGCGAGGACCAGCGCCCAGTTCTGGGTCTGCAGGCCCGCGAAGATCATATCGCCGAGACTCGGCTGGCCCACCGTGGTGGAGAGCGTTGCCGCGCCGATGGTCCAGACCGCCGCGGTGCGGATGCCCGCCATCAGCACCGGCGCGACCAAGGGCGCCTCGACGAGGCGGAGCTTCTGCCACGCCGTCATGCCCATGCCGTCAGCCGCCTCGATCACCGCCGGATCGATCCCGGCCAGGCCAGTGACGCCGTTGCGGAGGATCGGCAACAGCGCATAGAGCGTCAGCGCAAGCAGCGACGGCAGGAAGCCGAGTGCCGGGATGCCACCGCCGACCAGTACCGAGAGCGACAGCAGCAGCGGGTAGAAAAGCGCGAGCAGGGCAAGCGACGGGATGGTCTGGATCAGGCTCGCAAAGCCAAGCGCAATGCGCGCGACGGTCGGGCGGCGGGCCGACCAGATCGCCAGCGGCAGGCTGATGACCATGCCGAGCGCCAGCGCGGAAAAGGCGAGCAGCAAATGTTGCGCGAGCAGCGGCGGCACGCGGGAGAGAGCTTCGAGGAAAGCGCTCACGCCTCGTCCTCCAGCGCATGTAGGCGGCGCGCCTGTTCGCGGGGCACCGCGACGAGCGCATCGGCTTCCGGACCGCCCTTGCCGGCCAGCAGCGCCTTCGGGCTGGCATCGGCAACGATCCGCCCACCCGCCATCACCAGCACCCGGTCAGCGAGCAGCAGCGCCTCGGCCATGTCATGCGTCACCATGATCGTGGTGAGGCCGAGCCTGTCATGGAGCGCGCGGATCGCCGCGCCGAGCTGGTCGCGCGTGACGGGATCGAGCGCGCCAAACGGCTCGTCCATCAGCATGAGGCCGGGCTGGCGCGCCAGCGCCCGCGCGACGCCGACCCGCTGGCGCTGACCGCCCGACAGTGCATCAGGCATGCGGCCGGCGAAATCGCGCGGCAGATCGACCAGATCGAGCAGCTCGGCGACGCGGGATCCGCGGTCCTTTTCGCCCGCCAGCCGCAGGCCGATGCCGATATTCTCGGCCACGGTCATATGCGGGAACAGCCCGATATTCTGGAAGACATAGCCGATGCCCCGGCGCAGATCGTGCAGCTCGGCCTGCCCGACCAGCTCGCCATCGATGGCGATGGTGCCGGCGCTCGGCTCGACCAGCCGGTTGATCATCTTGAGCAGGGTCGATTTGCCCGAGCCCGATGTGCCGACCAGCGCGACGAAACTGCCCCCGGCGATCTCCAGCGACACGTTGTCGACGGCCACCGCGCCGCTGGCATAGCGTTTCGTCACATCGGCAAAGGCAACCGACGGGCCCGGGGTGCGCGATTCTGGCATCGACGCGGGTTGTGCTGGAGGATAACGGTCAGGTCAAACACACCGTCACCCCGGGCCTGTTCCGGGGTCCACCGTGCCGCAAGAACCGAGATCGAGGTGCATGCGGGCCAGTGGTGCCGGAACGAGTCCGGCATGACGATAACGGAGGGGCAAGAAATGGCCGACGCAAACCAGAAAGCGATCTTCATCACCGGCGGCGGATCGGGGATCGGCCAGGCGACGGCGAAACTGTTCGCAAGCCGCGGCTGGCGGGTCGGGCTCGCCGATGTGAATGCCGCCGGGCTGACCGCGACCGCGGCGATGCTGCCCCCCGGCATGGCGACCACTTACGTGATGGATGTGCGAGACCGCGACGCGTGGGTCGCCAATCTCGACGCCTTCACAGCATCGAGCGGCGGGCGGCTCGACGTGCTGTTCAACAATGCCGGGATCGGCACCGGTGGACCGCTCATCGAGACGAGCTTTGACGATATCGACCGGACGATCGCGATCAACCTGACGGGCGTGCTGAACGGCGCGCGGATCGGTTACACCTATCTCGCCCGAACGCCGGGATCCTGCCTGCTCAACACCGCCTCGGCGTCCGCCATCTACGGCTGCTCGGGCCTGGTTCCCTATTCTATGACCAAGTTCGCCGTGCGCGCGATGACCGAGGGTCTCGACGGCGAATGGGCCGGCGCGGGCATCAAGGTGCGCGCCATCGTGCCGAGCTTTATCGACACGCCGCTGTTGAAGGCGCCGGCCGGCGGCTCGAACCACTCGATCCGCGAGACGGTGACCGCTGCGGGGCTCGAGCTGACCGCAGTCGAGGAGGTTGCCGAAGCGGCCTGGGCGGCGGTGCATGGCGACAAGCTCCACACCTATGTCGGTAAAACCGCCTTCCGCATGGCCTTTGGCGCGCGCTGGATGCCCGGCAAAATGCGCAAGATGATGCGGCGCGGCACCGTCGCGCCGAAGGACTAATTAGCCCTCCCCTGAAGGGGAGGGGTTGAGGAAGACTCAATCGACCAGCAGGTCGATCGCCTCGGCCATGTCGACATCGCGCTGCGACAAGCCGCCGGCGTCATGCGTGGTGAGCAGGATCTCCACCCGGTTCCAGACATTCGACCATTCGGGATGATGGTCCGCCTTCTCCGCAAGCAATGCGACGCGTGTCATGAAGGCGAAGGCTTCGCTGAAATCGGCGAACAGGAATTTGCGCGTGATCGCATCACGCGACTCGTCATAATCCCATTCGTCGAGCGTATCGAGCGCCTCGGCCCGATCTTCGTCGCTGAGCTGCTCGATCGTCACGTCGCCCTCCTGCTGGCACTTCGCGCGCCTTCACCCTAAGGCATAGCTCATGTCAGCGCCCGTTCAACCGCGCACCGCGCCCGATGCCGCAGCGATCGAGACGATCGCGCGTGCAACCCTTGCCGCCCTACCCGCCGAATTTCGCGCCCATCTCGGCGATGTCGTGCTGATCGTCGAGGAGGTGGCCGATGAGGAAACCCTCGACGCGCTCGGCATCGAGCATCCGCTCGACCTGAGCGGGATGTATCATGGCCGGCCGGTGGGGGAGAAATCCTCGATGGAATCGGGTGCATTGCCCGATCGCATCCATCTCTATCGCCGGGCGATCCTCAAGGAGTGGATCGAGACAGGCGTCGGGCTTGAAGAGCTGGTCGCGCATGTCATGATCCATGAGGTCGGACATCATTTCGGCCTTTCCGATGAGGACATGCACGCGCTCGAAGATTCGGTGGCGTGACGGAAAGCCTGACCTTCCGCTCAGTGACCTGCGCGCGCGGCGGCCGGACATTGTTCGAGGCGCTGTCCTTCGCGATCGAGCCGGGTGGGGCGGCGGTGGTGATCGGCCCTAACGGGGTTGGCAAATCGAGCCTGATCAGGGTCGCAGCCGGACTGCTCGCGCCGGCAGCGGGCAGCGTCGAGGGGCCGGCAGCGCGTGCGTTGATGGCCGAGGCTAGCGCCCTGGATTCGGACAGGCGGCTTGGTGACGCACTGCGTTTCTGGGCGGCGCTCGACGAAGGCGACGATCCGCATGGCAGGGTCGCGCGGGCGATCGAGGCAACCCAGCTTTCGCCGCTCGCCGAGGTACCGGTGCGATTGCTTTCGACCGGCCAGCGCCGGCGCGCGGCGCTGGCGCGAGTGGTGGCAAGCGGCGCGCCGGTCTGGCTGCTGGACGAGCCCGCCAATGGCCTTGACGATCTGAGCGTTGGAACCCTCGAGACGCTCATTGCCGGTCACCGCGCGAGGGGCGGCATTGCGCTGATTGCGACACATTTGCCGATCAATGTGCCGGGCGCGCAGGCGATCACGCTTGGGGATGCCGCGTGACGCCGCTGCTCGCCCTTGTCGCGCGCGACCTTCGCCGTGCCTGGGCCGGCGGCAGCGTGACCTATACGCTCGCCTTTTTCCTGCTCGTCACGATCCTGTTTCCCTTCGCGATCGGGCCCGATGCGGCGCTGCTCGCACGCGTCGGCGGCGGTGTGATCTGGGCAGCCGCTCTCCTCGCCGCGCTGATGCCGGTTGAGCGGCTGATCGGGCCGGATGCGGAAAGCGGCGTGCTCGATCAGTTCGCGGTGCGCGGCCTCAGCATGGCGAGCGTCGCGGTGGCGAAGATCGCGGCGCATTGGCTGGCCTTCGGGCCGCCGCTGATGCTGGCGGCGGTGATTGCCGCCGGGCTGCTGGACCTGTCGGGGGCGACGCTGCTGAAGGTCGAGACTGGATTGCTGATCGGTACCCCCGGACTGGCAGCGCTTGCCGTCGCAACCTCGGCGCTGGTGTCAGGGCTGCGCGGCGCTGGCGCGGTGGCGGGGCTCGTGATGCTGCCGCTTGCGGTGCCGTTGCTGATCTTCGGGGCTGGATCGATTGATGGGGGATTCGGCGCGGTGAAGTTGCTGGCTGCTGTGAGTTTACTGCTGCTGGCCGGCGCGCCATTCGTGGCGGGTGCCGCGATGCGAGCCGGGATGGACTGACCTTCCTCTCCCCTCCCGCAAGCGGTAGGGGGATTTAGACTAGCGGCTCCACCTCGCCCATATCGCCGTCGGCAGCAGCAACCCGCGCGCCTCTTCGCGTACCGCCAGCTCGCCAGCCTCGACCGTCCCGCCAAGATCGCCGAGCACCTGGTTGAGCAGCTCCCCAATCGCCAACGCCGACATCCGCACCGCATAGACGGTCAAAAACAAAAATCGCGATTCGCCATCAAGCAGCTTGCGGCAATCGGCGATCAACCCCGGCAAGCCCTCTTCGAGCCGCCACACTTCGCCCTCAGGTCCCCGTCCGAATTTCGGCGGATCGAGCAGGATCCCGTCATAGCGCCGCCCGCGCCGTACTTCGCGGGCAATGAACTTGGTCGCGTCGTCGGTCATCCAGCGGATCGGCTTGTCGGCCATGCCGGAGAGCTGCGCATTGGCGCGGGCGCCCTCCACGGATTTCTTGGACGCATCGACATGCACCATCTTCGCACCCTTGGACGCCATCGCCAGCGTGCCGACGCCGGTATAGCCGAACAGGTTGAGGCATTCGGGCGCCTCCATGCCGGCCACGCGCTCGCGCATCCAGGACCAGACCGGCGCCATGTCGGGGAAGAAGCCGAGATGGCGGAACGGCGTGGTCTGGGCGGTGAAGCTGACATCGTCCCATTTCAGCGGCCAGCCCTCACGCGGCACCGGTTCGGCGAATTCCCACCGACCGCCGCCATCCTCGTCGGAACCCGGCACGAATTCCGCGTGCGCGCGCCAATCGTCCTTGGCGGGCGCCCATAAGGCCTGGCCTTCGGGGCGGATGAAGCGGAAGCGGCCATAGCGCTCGAGCTTCTTGCCGCCCCCCGAATCGATAAGGCCGTAATCGGCCCAGGGCTCGCCGATGAGAGTCTTGAGCTCCATCAGAAACGCCGGGCCTTCACGGGCGCGCCACCGCCCGCTCGGCGATATAGGTGGTGACGGCCTCGAACGTGCCGGGCAGAGTCGCATAGCGCTCCTCGCGGTCGAACAGATCACCGATCCGCGCCGGAAGCGCCGGCCGCACGCCCGTCGCGCGCTCGACCGCGTCGCCGAACTTCGCCGGATGCGCGGTGGCGAGCGTCACGATCGGCACATCGGCGGGCAAATCCACGCGGCGCGCTGCGGCAAGGCCGATCGCCGTGTGCGGATCGATCACCTGCCCGGCGCCATTGCACGCCCAGCGCATCGCCAGCGCCATATCGTCGAGATCGATCCGGTCGCTCGCAAACAAATGCGCGGCGCCCTCACGCTGGGCATTGGTGAGGCGCATCGCCTTCGAGGCCTCGAAGCCGCCCATCTGCGCGGCGGTTGCAGCGCCATCCCGGCCGCCGAGATCGAATAGCAGCCGCTCGAAATTGCTCGAGACCTGGATATCCATCGACGGACTCGGTGTCGGCACGACCGTGCCTTGCGAATAATCACCAGCGCTGAGCGCGCGGTGGAGGATGTCATTGACGTTGGTCGCGACGACCAGCTTCGCCACCGGCAGCCCCATCTTCGCCGCGACATAGCCCGCGAAGACGTCACCGAAATTGCCGGTCGGCACGGAGAAGGCGACTGGCCGCTCGGGAGCGCCGAGGCGGACCGCGGCGTAGAAATAATAGACGACCTGCGCCATCAGCCGCGCCCAGTTGATCGAGTTGACCGCCGAGACCGCGAACTTTCCCGAAAAACCGGGATTGTTGAACATCGCCTTCACCAGCGCCTGGGCGTCATCGAAGCTGCCCTCGATCGCGATATTGTGGATGTTGGGCGCGAGCACTGTCGTCATCTGCCGACGCTGCACATCGGACACGCGGCCCCTGGGGTGGAGCATGAAGACATCGACGCCCGAACGCCCAGCCAGCGCATCGATCGCGGCCGAGCCGGTATCGCCAGAGGTCGCGCCGACCACGGTCAGATGCTTGTCGGTTCCCGACAGGAAACGTTCGAACAGCAGGCCGAGGAGCTGGAGCGCGACATCCTTGAAGGCGAGCGTCGGGCCATGGAACAGTTCGAGCAGCCATTGGCGCTCGTCCAGCTGGACGAGCGGGGTGACGGCGGCGTGCGCGAAGCGGCCATAGGCCTGGGCGCAGAGCCCGCGCAGTTCCTCGCGGGTCAGCGTGCCCTCGACGAAGGGCGCCATCACCGCGACTGCCGTGTCGACATAGGACAGGCCGCGTAAGTCCGCGATCTCGTCCGCGCTCAGGCTTGGCCAGGATTCGGGGATATAAAGGCCGCCGTCGCTGCCGAGGCCGGCAAGCGTGACCTGTTCGAAATCGAGTACGGGAGCTGCCCCGCGGGTGCTGATATAGCGCATGGCATTGCCGCCTAACCGCGACGCGGCAAAGTCACAAGCTTGTCAGGGCTTCAACCGTCGCCTGAGAGCAATCCCGTAAATGATCGCCGCGACAGCCGCGAACAGAAACCATTGCACCGCATAAGCCAGGTGATTGTTCGGCACCGCCGACAGATCGGGCTCCGGGTTTGCCTCGAGGCCAGGCGCAGGCTTGTCAGCGACCAGCATCAGGGTCTTCGGCGCGCGCGAGAAAAGCGAGGCGATCAAGGGACGGTGATCGGGCAGATGGGTGATGTAGCCGCTGACCTCCCCACCCTTCCAGTTCGGCTTCGTATCAACAGCCGAGGCGACACCGATCTGAACCGCGAATCCCGGCCCTTCGGCGCCGGTGCGGCACTGCGCAATCTGGCGCCAACCCGTTCGTCCGGTTGCGCTCCGCCCGCCCTCGGCCTTGAAGCTCACCGGCTGGAGGCAAAAAGCGCTCGCGCGGCGGAAGAGCAGGCTCTCGCCGACGGGAATGCGAGGAAAGGCAATCGGCGGGAGCGTGCGATTCGCGGAGATCTGCGCCAGCAGCGCTTCCTTCTCGCCTCTGCGCTGGAGCTGCCAGACGCCAAGCGCGATCATTGCAGCGATAGCGAGGCCGACCAGAATCGTAGCGAGGATCGGAAAGCGTTTCATTGGTCTGAAATGCGCCCCTCGCGTGCCGAGTTCCGATATTCGAGCGCGAGCAGCACGCCTTTCGCGATCCTGAGCGCGCCGACCACACTGACCACGCCGAGCGGGATGAGAATGAGTGCGAGCAGCCAGAGCGGCGGTTCGATGGTCAGCTCAAGCGTCAGCGACAGGCCGACGAGGAGTCCGCCGAGCAGGAAGGTGAGGAACGCCGCTGGCCCGTCACCGACATTGAAGCCGGCGAAATCGAGCCCGCAGGCACTGCAGCTGCTCGTGAACTTGATCGGCCCGGTGAACAGCGTTTTGGCGCCGCAGCGCGGGCACAATCCCTTGATCGCCACGGCTGCCGGTGTGGGAGCAGGCGCGGAGTTCAGCGAGGAAGGTGATTCAGGCGTGGCCGATGCACCATGGGTCAGGCTGCATGTCGACCGGAATGCCGGGGGCATCGGGCGCCGGATAGCGCAGCTTGAAGGTGAAGGCGCGGTCGCTCGGACCATAGCGATCGAGCAGCCAGAGCCGTGCGAGCGCGTCGTGGATCGTGGGGATGGTGCCGGCGGGGATCCACCACAAGACCTGATAGGCGCCGTCGAAGCGCTCGAACCAGCTGCGGCGCTGCGCCATCACCGGGGTGTGGGCACTGCGATAGACATAGTCGAACAGCGACTCGGCATCGGCCCAGACCGACATGTTGAGGATCACCCTCGGATCGGGCGTCGGCTGGAGATCGGTGGCGCTGTTGCCCTCGCCCTTCAGGCGCCAGATGAAACCGGGGCTCGCATCGGCCAGCGCGTTGATTGCGTCCAACTGCTCGAAAAAGCCCGCGACCTGAGGGTCATCGGCCGGCGCTGCGAGCCGACCGATATTGACCTGTGCGAGATGCCAGCCCGCCACCGGCCTAGCCGCTATAGACCGGCGCGCCCCAGCCGCCCCAGACATAGATGGAGACGAACAGGAACAGCCACACCACGTCAACGAAGTGCCAGTACCAGGCAGCGGCCTCGAAGCCGAAATGCTGGCGCGGGGTGAAGTCGCCCTTGTACGCGCGGATCAGGCAAACGGTCAGGAAGATCGTGCCGATGATGACATGGAAGCCGTGGAAGCCGGTCGCCATGAAGAAGGAGGCGCCATAGTTGATGCCCTGAAAGGGGAAAGGCGCGTCCGAATATTCATAGGCCTGGATCGAGCTGAACAGCAGGCCGAGGATGATCGTCAGCCACAGGCCCTTGAGCACGCCGTCGCGGTTGCCGACGCCGATAAGGCCCCAGAGGCCTGTCTTCTCGCCGCCACGCTGGCCATGGATCAGCGCGTGATGCGCCCAGGTCACCGTCGTGCCCGAGGTCAGCAGGATGATCGTGTTGAGCAGCGGGAACTTGAACGCGTTGAGGACTTCGATGCCCTTGGGCGGCCAGGTCGAGGCAGTCGCCGCCGCATCGGTGATCAGGCTCGTGGTGTGCGTCGCCATGTCGTATGCGACCGGCGCCGGGAACAGCGAGAAATCGAAAAAGGCCCAGAACCAGCCGACGAAGAACATCACTTCGGAGGCGATGAACAGGATCATGCCGTAGCGCAGGTGAAGCTGCACGACCGGGGTGTGATCGCCGGCATGCGCCTCGCGGATCACGTTGCTCCACCAGCTGAACATGGTGGTGAGCACCAAGGCCACGCCAATGAAAAACAGGATACCGCCGCCATTCGGATGGCCGACATGGCCGCCATGCATCCACATAATGCCGCCGATAGCCATTGCCAGTGCCGAGAAGGCACCGAAGAACGGCCAGATATCGGGCGGAAGGATATGATAATCGTGATTCTTGGCGCCGGCCATTTCGGTCCCCGTTCAATAGGCTGTCGAGCCCGCTCTAGCTTGCAGCTTTCGCGGAATCCACAGGGTAAAAAGTGTAACTCAAGGTGATCGTCTTGATGTCCGCCGCATCCGGATCGGCAAGAATCTTGGGATCGACGAAGAAGATGACCGGCATGCGCGCGGTCTCACCGGGCTTCAGCGTCTGCTGGGTGAAGCAGAAGCACTGGATCTTAGTGAAATATTTGCCCGCCTGGGCCGGCGTGACGTTGAACGTCGCGGTGCCGGTGATCGCATGGTCGCTTGTGTTGGTTGCGGTGAAGAACGCCATGTCGCGCGCGCCGATCGCCACCATGTCCGACGGATTTTCCGGCACGAACTTCCAGGGCAGCTTGGGCGAGACATTGGTGTCGAAATCGACCCGCACCTGTTGATCGACCGCGCCTGGCGCGACCTTTCCGCGTTGCGTGGTGCCGTTCAACCCGGTCGCCTGGCAGAAGACGCGGTACAGCGGCACGCTCGCCCAACCGAGGCCGGTCATGAAGCAGATGCCGAGAAGGGCGAAAACCAGGGTGCGGATCTTGGGGGTCAATGCGCCATCCCCGCCTTGATCTTGGCGATCGAGATGCCAAACATCAGCACGGCGAACGCCCCCAGCAGCAGCGCCATCACGACGGAGCGGCTGCGCTGGCGCTTCCGGATCGCGTCGCTCTGCGCCGCGCCGGGCTTTTGCCACGGGGACGCATCCGGGCGCGGGGCGTCGTCAGGCTGGGTCATGCGAATATCCAGCGGTCGATCACGATCGCCCCGAAAAGAATGAAAAGATAGAGGATCGACCAGGCGAACAGCCGTTTCTCGGGCCGCATGGCATCCGTGGCACCGGTGGTGCGCAGGCTTACCTGTAGCGCGAGGGCCGCGAAGACGAGCGTCGCGACGACAGCGACGACGCCGTACAACGCACCAGTCAATCCAAGCGCCCAGGGTGCGATGGCGGCGATCGCCATCGGGATCGTATACAGGCCGATCTGCGTCCGCGTGACCCGCTCGCCCGAAACCACCGGCAGCATCGGCACGCCGGCGGCCGCGTAATCGCTCTTCATGAACAGAGCGAGCGCCCAGAAATGCGGGGGTGTCCACAGGAAAACGATCGCGAAGAGCAGCACCGGCAGCACCGCGACATGGCCGGTGGCCGCTGCCCAGCCGATTAGCGGCGGGAAGGCGCCGGCCGCGCCGCCGATAACGATGTTCTGCGGCGTGCGGCGCTTGAGCCAGACGGTGTAGACAAGAACATAGAACAGGATCGAGACGGCCAGGATGCCCGCCGCGAGCAGGTTCGTCGCCAGACCCATCAAGATCACCGAGAAAGCGCCGAGCCCGACCCCGAAATGCAGCGCCGATTGCCGGTCCATCCGGCCGGCCGGCAGCGGACGGCGCTCGGTGCGCTTCATCTTCGCGTCGAGATCGGCCTCATACCATTGGTTGAGCGCCCCCGCCGCGCCCGCGCCAAGCGCAATGCACAGGATCGCGGTGAAGGCGAGGACCGGCGCGATCTGCACCGGCGCCGCCAGCATTCCGCACAGCCCCGTGAAGACGACAAGCGTCATCACCCGCGGCTTGGTGAGCGCGAGGAAATCGCGCCAGTCAGCGGGAAGGGCAATGGGCTGAGCGGTCGTTGTGGCCATTTTCATATCCTCCCCTCCCGCAAGCGGGAGGGGAATTTTCATCTGCCGCCGCGGGCGGCTCCGGTCGTCAGTCTATACGGGGCAGCGTCTCGAACTGATGGTAAGGCGGCGGGCTCGACAGCGTCCATTCAAGCGTCGTCGCGCCGTCACCCCAGGGGCTGTCGCCGGCTTTCTTGCCTGCGGCCAGCGACCAGAACAGGTTGACGAAGAACACGAGCATCGAAACGCCCATGATCGCATAGCCATAGGAGGCGATCGTGTTCCAATGCTCGAGCGCCGGGGTGTAATCCGGAACGCGGCGCTGCATCGCCTGCAGGCCGAGGAAATGCATCGGGAAGAACAGGATGTTCACGCCGATGAAGAACACCCAGAAATGCACATGGCCGAGCGCCTCGTTCATCATCCGGCCCGACATTTTCGGGAACCAGTAATAGAAGCCCGAGAACAGGCTGAACACTGCGCCGAGGCTCAGCACATAGTGGAAATGCGCCACCACATAATAGGTGTCCTGCATATTGTCGTCGACGCCGCCATTGGCGAGCACCACACCCGTCACGCCACCGACGGTGAACATGAAGATGAAGCCGATCGCCCACATCATCGGCGTCTTGAAGCTCAGCGAGCCGCCCCACATCGTCGCGATCCAGGAGAAGATCTTGATGCCGGTCGGCACCGCGATCACCATCGTCGCCGCGGTGAAGTACATCTTCACATCGACCGATAGGCCAGTGGTGAACATGTGGTGCGCCCAGACGACGAAGCCGACCACGCCGATCGCGACCATGGCATAGGCCATGCCGAGATAGCCGAAGACGGGCTTTTTCGAGAAGGTCGAGATCACCTGGCTGACCATGCCGAAGCCCGGCAGGATCATGATGTACACTTCGGGGTGGCCGAAGAACCAGAAGAGATGCTGGTACAGGATCGGATCGCCGCCGCCAGCCGGATCGAAGAAGGTGGTGTGGAAGTTGCGGTCGGTCAGCAACATGGTGATGGCAGCAGCCAGCACCGGCAGCGCGAGCAGCAGCAGGAAGGCGGTGACCAGCACCGACCACACGAACAGCGGCATCTTGTGCAGCGTCATGCCCGGCGCGCGCATGTTGAAGATGGTGGTGATGAAGTTGATCGCACCCAGAATCGAGCTCGCACCGGCAAGGTGGAGCGCGAGGATCGCCATGTCGGTCGACGGCCCCGGCTCGCCATAGGTCGATAGCGGCGCGTAGAGCGTCCAGCCATTGCCCGCGCCGCCGAAAAAGGGCGAGGAGAAAAGCAGGATCATCGACGGAATCAGCAGCCAGAAGCTGATATTATTCATCCGCGGGAAGGCCATGTCCGGCGCGCCGATCATCAACGGCACGAACCAGTTACCGAACCCGCCGATCATCGCCGGCATGACCATGAAGAACACCATGATCAGGCCGTGCGCCGTGATCAGCACGTTCCAGAAGTGAAGCGATTCGTCGAGGCTCTGCGGGCTCTGATGGACGAAGCTCGCCCAGGTGCCGAGATACTGAATGCCGGGATGCGCAAGCTCGAGGCGCATCAGCCCCGAAATGGCGCCGCCGACGATCCCCGCGAAGATCGCGAAGATCAGGTAGAGCGTGCCGATGTCCTTGTGGTTCGTCGACATGAACCAGCGCTGGAAGAAAGCCGGCTTGTGATCGGCATCGTGATGCGCGTGATCGTCATGATGCGCATCGAACGCTGACGGATGAAGGGCGGTGTCGGTCATGTCTTACTGTCCAGCATTGCCGGCGCCGGCGGGATTAGCCGTGGCAGCCTGATTGGTGGCGGGAGCGGCGCTGGTCGCATTCTCGACCGGTCCGGTGGTGTTGGCGATCTCCGAGGTGTTCGTCTCGAGCGCCGCGCCGGGCTGGGCGGGCGTAGCGGTCGAGGGCTTGCCTGCGGCAGGCATCGTGCCGCCCTTGGCCTTGACCCAGGCTGCGAACACCGCCGGCTTCACCGCCTCAACGGTGATCGGCATATAGCCGTGACGGGCGCCGCACAGTTCCGAACAGACGCCGTAATAAACGCCTTCCTTCTCGATCGTGAAGCTGGTCTCGTTGACCCGGCCGGGCACTGCGTCGAGCTTGATCCAGAAGGCCGGGATCGACCAGCTGTGGATCACGTCGTTCGAGGTGGTGAGCAGGCGGATCGGAACGCCGACCGGCAGAACGACGCGATTGTCCGTCGCCAGCAGCTTCGGGCCATCGGCGTCGGTGCGGGTGCGCTCGCCCGGCTGACCTTCGCCCTGCTCCTTGAGCATGTTGGAGGTGATTTCGAAGCCGCCATTGTCAGGATATTGATAGCTCCAATACCATTGGTTGCCGATCGCCTTGAGCGTAACGGCACCAGCCGGTGCTGGCTTGAACTGGGCGGCAAGCAGGCCGATCGACGGCGCGGCAATCAGCGCCAGGATGATCACCGGAACGGCGGTCCAGATGATCTCGATCAGGGTATTGTGCGAGGTCTTGGACGGCACCGGATTGGCGCTCGCGCGGTAGCGGAACATCACCCACAGCAGCAGCACCAGCACGAACAGCGAGATGACGGTAATGACCGGAACCAGGATGTAGTTGTGGAACCCCAGCGCACGTTCGCCATTCTTCGTAACCTGCGGCTGCATGCCATATTCACCGGCAACCGGCATGCCGATGCCCGGGGTCGGCAGCATCGCCGGCGCGCCGTCCATGGCCAGCATCGGATCAGTCGGTGCCGCAGCGGCGGGCTTTGCGGCGGCCGGAGCCGCGGCTGGCGTGGTACTCGCCGGCGCAGCTACCGGCGCGGCGGCCGGTGAGGCCGGCGCCAGCGGCGTGGCATGGCCGACACCGGCCAGCGCGAGCCCGGCGGCCAGTATGATCGACTTGAGACCCAACATGCGCATCGTGATTCGTTACCCCTGACGGATGCGCCGCAGGCCCGGCGCCCGGACGCGAATACGCCCGTTTGGGAGGGCCTATACGCGTAGGTCCCCAGTGTCTCAAGCATGTCGCGCGCGTTTTTTGACAGTGGCGTTGCACCATGCGCACCGCACTCCTATCAACCCCGCGCACGAAGAGCGGCGTTCGCGACCAGGCCGGTCGATGAAGAGGCCCATCTACTTAGAGGAATGCGCCCGCATCATGACCGACGAAGAGATCCTGGCCGAGTTCCGCGCCGCCGACGCGCTGCTTGAAGGGCATTTCATCCTTTCCTCGGGGCTGCGCAGCCCGCGTTATCTGCAATGTGCGCGCGTGCTGATGGATCCCGCGCGCGGCGCGCGCCTCGCAAACGCGCTCGTCGAACGCCTGCCCGAAGAGGTGCGTACCCGAATCCAGGCAGTGGTCTCGCCGGCCATGGGCGGCGTGATCGCCGGACATGAAATGGCCCGCGCGCTCGGCGTCGAGGCGATGTTCCTCGAACGGCCCGAGGGCGTATTCGAGCTGCGCCGTGGGTTCCGCCTCGCGCCCGGCACCCGCGTGCTGATGATGGAGGACGTCGTGACCACCGGCCTCTCCTCGCGCGAAGCCATCGCCGCGATCGACCGCGCCGGCGGCGAGACCATCGCCGCGGCGGCTTTGGTCGATCGTTCGGGCGGCACCGCCTATCTCGGCGTGCCGTTCTTCCCGCTGATTCGGCTCGATGTGCCGACCTATAGCGCCGACGCACTCCCGCCAGGGCTCGCAGCGATCCCCGCGATCAAGCCGGGCAGCCGGGCCGCGGCATGACGGTTCCCGCGCCCCCCTCTTTACGTTTGGGCGTCAATATCGACCATGTCGCGACCGTCCGTAACGCGCGCGGCGCCGGCTATCCCGATCCGGTCCGCGCCGCCCTCGTCGCCGCCGAGGCCGGTGCCGACGGCATCACGGCGCATCTGCGCGAAGACCGCCGCCACATCACTGACGACGATATCGCCCGGCTTTCCGAGCAGCTGACGATTCCGCTCAACCTCGAAATGGCGGCGACCGACGAAATGCTGGCGATCGCGCTGCGCCATCTGCCGCACGCCGCCTGCATCGTCCCCGAAAAGCGCGAGGAACGGACTACCGAGGGCGGGCTCGACGCCGCCGGCCAGCATAATCATCTCCAGCATCTCGTCGACGAGCTGGGTCGGGCGAAGATCCGCGTGTCCCTGTTCATTGAACCCGACCCCCGCCAGATCGACGCAGCACTCCGCCTCGGCGCGCCGGTCGTCGAGCTGCACACCGGCCGTTATGCCGAACTTTCCGGCGAGGCCCAGGCCGAAGAACTGCGCCGCCTCGCCGATGCAGCGGCGCTGGCCGCGAAGAACGGTATCGAGGTCCATGCCGGCCACGGCTTGACCTATGACAATGTCGCCCCCATCGCCGCGATCCCGCAGATCCGCGAGCTCAATATCGGCCATTTCCTGGTGGGCGAGGCGATGTTCGTCGGCCTCGGCGAAGCGGTGCATCAGATGCGCGCGGCAATGGACGCCGCACGATGACCGAAGAGCGTTTCACCTTTTTCTGGAGTGGCCCTTTCTCGCAGTGGC
Source organism: Sphingomonas sp. P3_C5 (assembly GCF_056402635.1). Taxonomy (NCBI): domain Bacteria; kingdom Pseudomonadati; phylum Pseudomonadota; class Alphaproteobacteria; order Sphingomonadales; family Sphingomonadaceae; genus Sphingomonas; species Sphingomonas sp. P3_C5. The sequence goes on along the minus strand of NZ_JBFUHA010000001.1, from coordinate 929,149 downwards.
ACCCAAGCCGATTCACGATCGACGGCACCGTCTATGTGACCGCCGAGCAATATATGATGGCGGAAAAGGCCCGGCTGTTCCGCGACGAGGAGATTCGCGAGCGCATCCTCGTTGCGACCGACCCGCGCGATCAGAAGGCGCTCGGCCGGAAAGTCCGTTTCTTCGACGCGGATCGCTGGAACGCGGTCGCGCGCGAGGTGGTCTATCGCGGCAACCGCGCGAAGTTCACCACTCACCGCGACCTGCTGACGATCCTGCTCGAGACTGAAGGTACAACGATCGTCGAGGCGAGCCCGCTCGATACGATCTGGGGAATCGGCCTCGCCGCCGACAGCCCGGACGCGCACGACCGGACAAGGTGGCGCGGCACCAACTGGCTGGGCGAGGTGTTGACCAACCTTCGCGACAGGTTGCTTGAAGAGCAGAGGGCCGGGGGCATTCCGGAGCTGGTCGAGCGAGCGTCGCGCAAGACCAAGGACGGAGCACGGTGATCTCCCCCTCCCAGCGGGAGAGGGAAGGGGCCCATGCCGTAGGCATGGGAAGGGTGAGGGCGACCGTGATGGACCCGTCACCCTCACCCTTCCGCCGCTTCGCGGCTCCCTCCCTCTCCCGCTGGGAGAGGGAAATATGATCATCGGCCTGGGCTCCGATCTCTGCAATATCGAGCGTATCCAAGCGTCGCTCGACCGGTTCGGCGAGCGGTTCGAGAACCGCGTCTTCACGGAGATCGAGCGCGCCAAGGGCAATCGCCGGCCCTTCACCAAGGCCGGCACGCTCGCCAAGCGCTTCGCCGCCAAGGAGGCATTTTCCAAGGCGGTCGGCACCGGTTTCAAGCGCGGCGTGTTCATGAAGGATATTGGCGTGGTCAACGCCCCGTCGGGCGCGCCGACCCTCGCGCTGACGGGCGGAGCCAGGGCAAGGCTTGACGCACTGACACCAGCGGGCCACCTCGCGATGGTACATCTGACGCTAACCGACGATCATCCATGGGCGCAGGCATTCGTGGTGATCGAGGCGATCAGGACCGAGGATAGAGAATGAGTGAGGAGTTCGCGTTGGACGCACTACCCGAGCAGGAGGCCGCGCCCGGTGCGGAGCCGGCTAGCGACGCGCGTTCGAAAACCGATTGGTGGGGCGAGGTCAAGGGCATTGTCTGGCTCGTCCTGGCCGTGCTCGGCTTCCACAGCTTCATCGCCAAGCCTTTCTATATCCCGTCCGAATCGATGCTGCCCGGGCTCGAGGTCGGCGATCAGCTGATCGTCACCAAATATGCCTATGGCTGGTCCTTCGTCTCACCGACGATCCCTAATCCGGTCGCGATCTTCCGCAGCCTCGTGCTCCGCCAGGAGAATGTCGAGAGCTGGGGCGTCCAGCTCCCCTTCATCCATGGCCGGCTGTTCGGCCGCATGCCCGAGCGCGGCGATGTCGTCATCGTCACCCCGCCGGGGCGCAACACCGATTATATCAAGCGGCTGATCGGGCTGCCCGGCGACCGGCTCCAGGTGATCGGCGGCACTGTGTACCTGAACGGGACAGCGTTGAAACGCAGCGCACCGCACGACACCTTCCTCCCGGTCGACGCGAAAACGACCTGCGACGACAGTGAATATCCAGGCGCATTGACGACCGGAAAGGACGGCAAGCAATATTGCCGCCTCCCCCTCATCACCGAGACGCTGCCCAACGGCCGACATTATGAAACGGTCGAGCTCGGCTATAGCGACGGCGACAATTACGGACCGGTCACGATTCCGGCGAACCATGTCTTCCTGATGGGCGACAATCGCGATCGCAGCGCCGACAGCCGCTTCCCGGTCGAGGCGATGGGCCTGGGCGGACCGGTGCCCTGGGAGAATCTGGGCGGCCGCGCCGAGTTCATCACCTTCTCCAAGAGCGGCAATGGCAGCTGGAACCCCCTCACCTGGCGTCAGAGTTTCCGCTCCGGCCGGGCAGGCACCTCGCTTCACCCGGCGAGCGACAAGTAGATGGAGACCGCAGCCGATCAGGTCGTGTCGGAACCCGGCCCGAACGAGCTGCGCGATCCTTTTGTCCGCAAGGAACTGAAGCGCGCCACCATCTGGCTCGGCCTCGCCGCGGGGATGGCGCTGGTGGTGCTGCTGATCCAGCCCCTGCTGATCATCTTCGGCGGGCTGGTCTTCGCCTCGATGCTCGATGGTGGGGTCCGCCTGCTCGGCCGCATCCTGCCGATCCCGCGCGGCTGGCGATTGCTGATCGTCATGCTCTGCGTGGTCGCGTTCATCCTCGGCGTCTTCTACATGACGGGGGTCCAGGTCGCGGCGCAGGCGGAGCAGCTTCGCCTCACGCTGGAGATCCAGGGTAACCGGATCATCGCCTGGGCCTCGGGCCTCGGGCTGATGCCCGGCCGCGCCGACATCAACGGCCTGATGCAACAAGCAATGGGGTCTTTCGGCAAGGTCACCTCCTTTGTCGGCTCGGCGGTCGGCGCAGTCGCGAGCCTGCTCATGGTGGTGGTCATCGGCCTGTTCGTGGCGATGGAGCCGCGCCTCTATGATCGCGGGCTGCAATGGCTGGTCCCATCCGACGCGCGCCCCGAATTCGCCATCACCATAGACCGGATGGCGTTGACGCTGCGCCGCCTGCTCGCGGGGCGACTGCTCGGCATGCTGTTCGAGGGGACATTGATCTGGATCGCGCTGACGATCGGCGGCGTGCCGATGGCGCTGGTGCTCGGCCTGATCGCCGGCGTGCTTGCATTCATCCCCAATATCGGCGCGATCATCACCGGGGTGCTGATGGTCGCAGTCGGCTTCAGCGCCGGCGTCCACACCGGCTGGTGGGCAGTCGCCACCTATTTCATCGTCCAGAATTTCGACGGCTATGTCGTCATCCCGATGGTCGCGCGGCGAACCGTGGACATGCCCCCCGCCCTCACCCTTTCCTCGCAGATCCTCGCCAGCACCCTGTTCGGGGTGATCGGCCTCGCGCTCGCCGATCCCATGGTTGCGATGATCAAGGTTGCGCTCGAGCGCAATTCGGAGCGCGCCATCGGAGACGGGAGCGCGGCATGATCCGGCTTTACGATTATTGGCGATCGTCCGCCGCCTATCGGGTGCGGATTGCGCTTCACCTGAAGCACGTCCCCTATGAACGCCATGACATCGCACTGCTCGAGGGCGTGCACCGCTCGCCTGAGAATCTAGCGCGCAACCCGCAAGGGTTCGTGCCGACGCTCGAGGTGGATGGCGAGACGATCACCCAGAGCCTGGCGATCATCGACTATCTCGACGCGCTCTGGCCCGATCCGAAGCTGGTGCCGCAAGAGCCACTCGCCCGCGCCCGCGTGCTCGCCCAAGCACTGGTGATCGCCGCCGATATCCATCCGGTCGACAATCTCCGGATCCTGAAGCGGCTCGAAAGCCAGTTCGGTGCTGACCAGGCGGCGAAGGACGAGTGGTATCGGCACTGGATCATAGAAGGCTTCACCGCACTCGAGGCACTTGCGGGTCCCGGGCCGTTTCTCGGCGGAGAGTCCCCCAACCTCGCTGACGTCTGCCTCGTGCCGCAGATGTTTAATGCCCGGCGCATGTCGGTCCCGCTCGATGCGTTTCCCAAGCTGGTAGCTGCCGATGCGGCCGCTGCAGACGTCCCGGAGATCGCCGCTGCCCATCCGGATCGCGTGAAAATCGCTTAACCGCGTCGTCGCTCAGCCACCACCGCATCGAACAGATCGAGATAATGCAGCGCGGCGTTGGTGCCGGGCTCGGGCACCGGCATCGGGCGAAGCCGGTTCGGGGCAAGCCAATGGTCGAGCGCGTCGACCAGCGCCCGCGCATTCCCCGCCGGCACCACGCTGCCATGAGCCGGCGACGACACGATCTCGCGAACCGCGACACTCGAATCAGTGGCAATGACCGGCGCGCCCTCGGCAAGCGCCTCGCGCAGCACGCCGGGTACGCCCTCGAAGTCTGAGGTCAGCACCACCGCAGCGGCGCGCGCGAAGGCGGGCCTGGGATTGGGATCATAGCCGGGCAGGTGAACCCTGCCGCCAAGCCCGAGCGCCGCGATCTGCGCCTCGAGCGCAGGGCGCGCCTCGCCCTCGCCGAGGATGAGAAGCTCGGTATCGCGCTGAGCAAGCTGGGGCAGCGCTTCGATCATCCGGTCCCAGCGCTTCTGCTGGGTGAGCCGCCCCACGCCGAGCAGGAAACGCGCGCTGGGTAGCCAGGGTGGCGGCGATGATGCCTGCACTTGCACCGGTGGATTGGGAATCACGCTGACCCGACCGGGTGCGATATGCATCGTCGCGATCGCCTCGTCGCGCATCGCCGGCGACATCGCGACCACATGATCGACAAAGCCGGGATGGAGCCTAAGCCAGGCACGATAGCCCTGCGACACGCCGAAGGGCTGATCGGTACGCGCCAGGCGATTCGAGACCTTGGCGACGATTGGCGGGCAATGCCGGCCAAGCCGCAGCTTCATGAAGGCGGCGACGCCGCTGTAATGATTGCCCGGGCAGAACACGATATCAGGCGAGATTTCGCGCACCAGCCCGACAAGAGCGCGCATAGCCCCGATCGACGGATCGCCAAGCACGCGAAAATCGACGCCCTCGGGCAGCTCAGCCGCGAGAGGCCCGCTCGCATCCCCGATCAAAAGGGTGACGCGCCGGCCCATTTCGCTCCAGCTCCGGGCGAGACGCAGCAGGGCACGCTCGACCCCACCGCCGTTCAGCGTCTGGGCATAGGCCAGGATATGGGCAGCGGCGGGGAGTGGGCTCAACATGTCGATTCGGGGCTGTAACGGCCAATTGTCGCAGAAGTTTCGCGGTGCAGCAAAAAATGGACATGATTGCGGCGCAGGTTGCAAATTGCGGCGGGCACGCGATCTAGCTATGGCGCGCCAACCCCCGGTCCAGACCGGCATAGAGTGGCAGGTCGATACGACGTGGACGGATTGGGTACAAAAATTCCTATTTTAGACAATGTGAAAGCGCCCCTGGTGGCGGTCCCCGATATCGCGGGACTCGAGCCAATGGAGACGCTGAAGCGGCGCTGGCCGATGGTGTTCGGCGCCCTGATCACGGTTGCGATGATCGTCGGACTCAGTCGCGAGCTGCTCGGATCGGGGCTTGCGGGGCTTAGTCGGGCCGTACCGCACAACCCGCTTTTCTACATCGCCTTCGCCCTGCTCTATATGTCGTCACCGGCCGGCGACTATATCATTTTCAGACGGCTCTGGGGCATCCCGCTGTCCGGGCTGGCCGCGCTTCTGAAGAAGCGAATCGCGAACGACGTGGTGCTCGGCTATTCGGGCGAGGCCTATTTCTACGCTTGGGCGCGGCAGAATGCGAAGATGGTGGCAGCGCCCTTCGGCGCGGTGAAGGATGTCAGCATCCTCTCCGCGATCGCCGGCAATACGATCACACTGGCAATGGTCGCGGTCGCGCTTCCGCTCGGCGTCGAAATGCTGTCGGCAGCACAATTGCATACCGTCGAGACATCTGCCGTCGTCACCTTCGCAATGTCGCTGCCCTTCCTGATCTTCTCGAAGCGCGTTTTCTCGCTGCCACGTGCGAAGCTCTGGTGGATTTTCGCGGTGCACTGCGCGCGGCTGATTTCGGGTTCGGTCTTCATCGCTTTCGCCTGGCATTTCGCCCTGCCGGGCGTCTCGATCGGCATGTGGCTGATCCTGGCCGCAGCCCGATTGCTCGTTTCGCGCCTCCCATTGGTGCCGAACAAGGACCTTCTTTTCGCCAATTTCGCCATCATATTGATCGGTGAGAATGCAGCGCTTTCGGAACTGATGGCGATGACCGCTGCTTTAGTGCTGCTGGTCCATATCGTTTTGATTGGTTCCTTCAGCCTGTACGGTTTGTTGAGGACGAAGAATGAAGTTGCTTGAACGTGTAAGCGCCGCCGCAATCGGCGCCGCGATGATGCTGGCTGTAACGCCACAGGCGCAGGCCGGCGTTCTCGGCAGCGACAGCGCTGCCTGTACGGGCGGTGCCGGCCCCGCGATTCGCGCCAATGTCTCGGGGCTGAAGGATCGCAGCGGCGAACTGAAGCTCGAGCTCTATCCCGCCAACGAAGCCGATTTCCTGAAGGACGACCGCGACTTGGTCAAGGAAGGCAAGTTCTTCAGGCGCATTCGCGTGCCGACACCCCAATCGGGTGCGATCGCGCTCTGCATCAAGGCCCCGACGCCGGGACGCTACGCTCTGCTCTTCACCCATAATCGCGACGGCAAGAACAAGTTCGATTTCTGGGTGGATGGCGCCGGCTTCCCGAGCAACGTGAAGCTCGGCCGCACGCGGCCCAAGCTCGGCATGGCGGTGATCAATGTCGGCCCGGGCGTGACTGTCACGGATATCCGCGCGCAATATCTGCGCGGTCTGGGCGGGTTCGGGCCGATGGGCAACGGCAACTGATTCGCGGCGCGTGACGCGGTCCCCGAATCAAGCTCTGCACGGAGCCTCGAAGCCCATGCGAATCGTCGACGTCAATGAATTCTACTCCCCGACCGGCGGCGGGGTGCGGACCTATATCGACCGGAAGATGGGAATCATGTCCGATTTGGGGCATGAGCTGATCGTCATCGCCGCCGGCCGTGAGGACATGGTCGAAGAGCGACCGGGCGGCGGGCGCATCATCTATGTCCGGGCATCGCGCCTCCCCTTCGACAAGAATTACGGCCTGTTCTGGGATGCTGCGCCGGTCACCCGGCTGCTCGACGAACTCAAGCCGGACGTGGTCGAGGCCTCATCGCCATGGCGCCCGGCCTGGATCGTCGGCGAATGGCAAGGCGACGCCGTGAAGGTGTTCTTCATGCACAACGACAATGTCGCCGCTTATGCGATGCGCTGGTTCGAAGGGCTTGCCGCCCCCGACCGTGTCGAGCGCGCCTTTGCCTGGTACAGCCGCTATATGGACCGCTTCCTCGACAAATATGATGCGGTGGTGACCAACGGCCCTGCGCTCGAGAAAAGGCTGAAGGCGCGAGACGTCCGCATCGATGCGGCAATGCCGCTTGGCATCGAGCGCGGCCATTTCTCACCCGACCTCCGCGACGAAAGGCTGCGCACTGCGCTTCTCGCGCAATGTGGACTGCCGCCGGAAGGGCATTTGCTCCTCGGCCTCGGCCGGCATCACCCCGAAAAGCGCTGGCGGCTGGTGATCGACGCAGTCGAGCGCGCAGGGTCCTCGCTGCCGGTCGGCCTGATGCTGCTCGGAACGGGGGTGGAAAGCCGCTCTATCGAGAAGCGAATCGCCGGCAGCCCGCATATCCGGATGTTCCGCCCGGTCTATGATCGCGAGCGTCTCGCCCGCATCGTGGCGAGCTGCGATGCGCTGATCCATGGTTCGGAAGCTGAGCCGTTCGGGCTGGTCGCCTCCGAGGCGATGGCGGCGGGGCTACCGCTGATCGTGCCCGATACCGGCGGCTGCGCCGAAGTCGCCGATCCTCATAGTTCGGAACTCTACACGGCGCGCGACGCCGAATCGGCTGCGATGGCGATCGAACGCCTGTTCGCACGCGATCCCGCCATGCTACGCCGGGCCGCCATTGTCGCCGCGGGCAAGGTGCGCAGCGACCGCGAGCACACTGTCGAGTTGATGGATTATTATGCCGGCCTGGTGGCGGCGAAACGCAATGCCGTCCACCCCGGCCTTTACGCGGCCGGTCTTTACGGGGCCGCCCGCTCGTAGATCTCGATTGCCTGAGCGCCCAGTTGGCGAGTGGCCCGCAGGCGATAGTACCGCTTCATCTCAACCATCGCCATCGCGCGCAGCTCGGCACGTTCGCCGGGATAGGGCGGTCGAAACACGACGATCGCCGGCTTCAGCGCCAGGATGCGGGTGATTTCAGCCTGTTGATCGGTCCCGATGGCACCTCGCTCGCGCACCCGGCCGAGGTGGCTGGGGAAATGATAGCGCGACAGGGCGCAGCGACCGCTGGCGGGGTAGAGCAGGCTTTCCCCCGAAAACACGAAAAGACATCCTGGCTTCTGGTCGGACCCATTGCCAATCGCGTTCACAACGCTGGCGAACTGCGCCGCCGTGCCGCGATTATGGCGTTTGATGACAAGCAGGGTCTGGCCGCCGAGAAAGCCGATCAGCAGCAGGGGCAGGACGATGCGGCGGCCGCTGCGGTGATCGCCGAAGAAGCCGCTCGCGCAGATCGAGGCGGGCACCAGCAAGGGCAGGGCGTAATGCTCGAAATAGGAGCCGAATATGAGCAGTCCGAACAGGGCAGCGCCGAGCCACGCGAACAGCCAGGTCCGGATCACGCGCTCCGCCGGCTCCGCCTCGCCGCGTGATCGCCAGGTGAGAATGCTCGCGGCGATCAGCGGCGAGACGATCAGCGCGATCTTCATCAGATTGGCGAATTGCTCGAGCAGAGGATCGGGCTGGCGTGCGATGATCGAGGTGAGGTTGGCGAAGATCCACGCCTCATCCGCCCCCATCCGGTGCCAGGCGAACCAGGCGACCGCCGTCGGCAGCAAGGCTGTTGCGGCCAGCCCGGCACCCAGCGGCATTATCGACCAGCGCCGCCCCGCATGCCATTCGTGCCACAACAGCCAGAGACCGAAGAACATGCCTTCGAACACCGCTGAATATTTGATCTGAAGCGCAAGCCCGATCAGCGCCATTGCGGTAAAGCCCGGTAGGAGGCTCCCGCCCCCCCCGTCCAGACCTGGGCCCCGGCCCGGCGCGATCAGTGCAGCCGCGCCGACGACCAGCAGATTATAGAAGATCGGTGCCTGCCCGCCCTGCCCGTCGAGGAAATTGACCCACAATATATAAGCGAGCGCACCGGCGAGTGCCCCCTTGCCCCACCCTGCCCGCTCGGCGAGCCGGGCGATCAGCCATGCCGTGGCGACCAGGCTGGCCAGCGCCATGATCTGATAGGCCCAGATGCCCGCCTTCAGCCCGAACATCGCAGGCGGCAAATAGAGGATGAACAGGCCAATCGGCTTGCGATCCCAGATGTCGATATAAGGCGTCGCGCCGTGCAGCCAGCCATAGGCAGTGCCGAAATAGAATTCCTCGTCGACATGAACGATCGGGTCGCCGAAGGTGATCGCGCGCGCGACCAGCGAAGCCAGCAGGAGGATAGCAACCGTAAATCCCGGGCGAGAGCCGGCCACGCCGTTCGCCGTCAGCCTCTCCGCGACCTGACCGTAGAAAGTGCCGATGCGCGTGCCCGGGGCGGCGCGATCGTTAACAGTCAGGGCGTCGCGCATAATTCTCCGATTCGGTGCCGCGCGATTTTTTTGAAGAACCGGGCTCGGTCGGCCATAATGATCCGCGGCACGACTGTCACGAAGCCGCCATATCAGCCGCCCACTAGGGAGCCGTGCACGACGGGGAGAGGCCCATGACCATGAGAATCGATCGCCGCTCCTTCCTGCTCACCGGCTCGGTGGGCCTTGGCGCATTTGCCGTCCCGGGTTTTGCCCAGATGCCCAGTGTCAGCCATGCGACCGGCTTCACTCATTCAGTCGCCTCGGGTGAGCCTTCGGCCGATTCGATCCTGCTCTGGACTCGCTACATTCCMGCCAGTGGCGACACGGTCGAGCTGAAGGCCGAGATTTCGGAAACCGCCGATTTCGCCAGGATCGTCTCGGGCGGCGCGCAGATCACCGGGCCGTGGCGCGACCATACGGCGAAGATCACCGTCAGCGGCCTCGCGCCTGGGCGGCACTATCATTTCCGCTTCATCGCACCCGATGGCACTATCTCGCCGATCGGCCGAACCAGGACATTGCCTGAGGGTCCGGTCGCGAGTTTCCGCACCGCGATCTTCTCCTGCTCGAACATGGCCTATGGCTATTTCAACGCTTATGCCCATGCCGCTGCGCGCGACGATCTCGATCTCGCCATCCATCTCGGCGATTATTTCTACGAATACCGAACCGGCGATTACCCCACCGCAGGCGATGCCGTTCCCGGCCGCAAGCTCGAGCCTATGGGCGAACTGATCCACCTGGCCGATTATCGGGTGCGTTATGCCAGCTACCGCAGCGACCCCGACCTCCAGAAGCTCCATGCGCGCGTGCCCATGATCGTCCAGTGGGACGATCACGAATCCGCGAACGACAGCTGGGAAGGCGGCGCCGAGAATCATCAGGCGGAAGAGGGCGACTGGAATGATCGCCGCGCTGCCTCGATCCAGGCATATCGCGAATGGATGCCGGTCTCGGACGAGCCGTGGAAGGCCTATGATATCGGCACGCTTGCCACCCTGTTCCGCACCGAGACCCGGCTGCTCGCCCGCACACGCCAGCCCGATGTCGCCGCCCTGTTCCAACAGGCCGATCCAGTCGCGGCGCTGAAGGCGTTTCGGGACGGTGCCTGGGCAGATCCTGCCGTCACGATGATGGGGTCGCAGCAGGAGGATTGGCTGGCGCATGCGATGCGCGCCTCGGTCAAGGCAGGGCAGCAATGGCAGGTGGTCGGCTTCGGCACGATTCTGGGCCAGACGGTGATGCCCACCGAGGCCGAGAGCTGGGTCGCGCCCGATTCATCAAAGCGCGCGAAGGACCTCATCCAGTCCGGCATTGCAGCGGCGAAGCTCGGCCTGCCCTTCAACTATGACAATTGGGGCGGCTATCCCGCTGCCCGTGCCCGCTTCCTGCGATCGGCACAGGGGCTCGGCGCCAACCTGGTCGTCATTACCGGCGACAGCCACAATGCCTGGGCCTATGATCTGGGCCAGGACGGCAAGCCCGCCGGCGTCGAGTTTGCCGGGCACAGCGTCACCTCGCCAGGCTATGAAGCTGGAGTCAGGAGCGATCCAAAGGCCGTCGCGGCCGCGCTCATCGGCGCCAATCCCGAGCTGAAGTGGTGTGACACAAGCCGGCGCGGCTATATGGCGATGACGCTGACGCCGACCCTGGCACGCAATGACTGGGTGATGGTCGAAACCGTAAAGACTGCTTCGGCCGCCGCCGGCATCGGCCACAGCGCGAGCGTGAAGCGCGGTGCAAATATAATGATCTAGCCTGTCTTTGCCTTGACTCCCCAGCTGGAATACCGTGCTGACAAGCCGGGCTTCAGGGGGAGGACCAACGGGTGGAACAGGTCTGCGGACTGGCAGGGGCCGCGGCGGCAGCGCTCTCGGGCCAGCCCGCGAGTGCGCTAGAGTCCGTCGATCTGGCGCTCGCCGGAGCGCACCGGATTACGCCGCTACTCCACATCGCCCTCGGGACGACCCGACCCGACCTTGCCGCGCTGTTCGAGGAGAATGCGCGAGCGCAGGCGGCAAGCCGGTCGATACTGCATGAGATCGCCGCGCTTTCAGCCGACAAGGGTTTCGCCTGGCTGGTCCTGAACGGAGAACCTCAGGCCGAACGCCTGTATCCCGATCCGGCCTGGCGCGCCGCAAGCGGGATAGGCATTCTGGTTCCAGCCGGTCAGTCGCGAGCCATCGCCGATATATTGCAGGCTGCCGGCTGGTCCCCACTTCCAGGTCCTGAACCGGCCGCGTCGCTGGGGCGCGCCGGCCTGCGTACCGATCTAGCGACCATGCTGGCGAGCGAGGCCGGAACGATCGCACTCCACGAGCGCCTGTTCTTCGCGCCCGGGCCGATCGGCGATCTGCTCACCAGCGATGGCGCCCGCCCGCGGCAGTCGGCCGGGCCGGGCGATATTCCGGCGCCCGAACTCGGCGCGGCGATGGGGCTCGATATCCTGTTGCGCGGCCATATGCGGCGCTGGGCCAAGTTGAAATGGCTGCTCGACTTTTCCGCGGCAATGCACCGCCTCGACGGCGACGCGCATGCCCGGCTGATAGCGATGATCGCGGAGGCGGAAATCGAGCCGCTGGCCGTGGCGAGCCTGCTCACGCACCGCGCACTGCTTGGTAGCTTGCCCGAAACCATCGAAACCTGGCTCACCAGCCAGGCGATCACTCCGGAGATTGCCACCCGTCATGCGATCCACCTCGAAGCGATCACGGCTACCGCACCGACAACGATTGAAGCGCTTCCCTCCACAGACACTTCTGGTGCGCGCGGGCTGAAGCGCCTGTTCGCCAACCGGGTCACGCGCAGCATCCGGGCGCGGCTCGCGCGGCGGACGCGATGGTCCGGCCAATATCAGCGCGATCCCGCCACCCGATTCGATCGCTACCCGCTCGCCTTCCATTTCGCCCGCGACCAGCTCGGCGACGAGGCGGCGACGCGCATCCTGTCGTTCGGCTGCTCGACCGGAGAGGAGGTGTTCACGCTGCGCCACTATTTCCCCGCTGCGACGATAAAGGGAATCGAAGTCGATCCCGCCCGCATCCGCATCTGCGAGGAGCGGTTGCGCGAAAGCGGCGATTCCCGAATTGCGTTTCAATGCGCCGCCGATGCGAGTGGCGAACTGCCCGAGAGCCATGACGCGGTGTTCTGCATGGCAGTGTTCCGCGACCCTGCGCTCGACGCGCCAGCGACGCGCAGCACGGCCGGCCATATATCGTTCGACGATTTCGAACGCGGCGTCGCCGATCTTGTGCGCAGCCTGAAGCCCGGCGGGCTCCTGTTCGTCGAACACAGCAATTTCAGGATATCCGATACCGGTTCGGCCTCGGTGCTCGAGCCAGTGCTGCATGCCGACCCACCAAGATCAGCCAGCCACCCAGGTCTTTACGGCCGTGACGGCTGCCGGCTCGATGTCCTCGAGGACCGCACCCTCGGCTATCACAAACGCCCCTCCGCCCGGAAAATATCGAATGAGCCCTGACCCTGAAGCGGCCGGGGCCCATAAGGGCTATCGCCCCGAAATCGACGGCCTGCGCGCGATCGCAGTCCTCGCAGTGGTGTTGTTCCACGCACGGCTCCGTGGCTTTGGCGGCGGGTTCATTGGCGTCGATGTCTTCCTCGTCATCTCGGGCTATCTGATTGCGCAGCTGATCCTGCGCGAAAGCGAGGCCGGCAGCTTCACGCTGGTCGGCTTCTACGAGCGGCGGGTGCGGCGGATCCTGCCGGCATTGCTCGTCATGCTGGTTGCCTCGGGCCTTGGCGGGCTGATCCTGCTGCCGGTCGATTTCACGCTGTTCGGGGAGAGCCTGACCGCGATCTCGTTATTCGCGTCCAATCTGCTGTTCTGGCGCTGGGACGGCTATTTCAACCTCACCGACGATGCGACGCCACTGCTCCACACCTGGTCGCTGGCGGTCGAGGAGCAATTCTACATCTTCTTCCCCACCTTGCTCCTGCTTGCGCGCCGGGGCGGACGGCGGATGGTGCAGGCCTTACTGACGGCGACGGCGCTCGGCTCCTTCGCCTATAGCGCCTGGGCGACGCACGGCCATGCGGAGATGGCCTTTTATTCCCCCCTGTCACGCGCATGGGAGTTCCTGGCCGGCGCCCTGCTGGCCTCGGGCATCCTCCCGAAACCGCGCCAAGTGGTCGGCGACATTGCCGCTGCGCTGGGAATCATGCTGATCGCCTATACGGCGCTGCATCTGCACGACACCTCATCCTTTCCCGGCGTGAATGCACTCCCGCCGGTGCTGGGAAGCGGGCTGATCCTGTTCGGCACCGAAGCGCCAGAATCGCGCGTCGCCCGCTTGCTGGGCGTTCGTCCGCTCGTCGCGATCGGGCTGATCTCCTATTCGCTGTATCTCTGGCATTGGCCGTTGATGGTGTTCGGCGGCTATTACGCCTCCGAACCTTACGGCCCGATCCGGATCGCGATGGCACTGATCGCCTTCCCCATTGCCTGGCTGTCCTGGCGCTATGTCGAGCTGCCGTTCCGTAAACCTCGCCAGTTGCTGTCCCGCCGCACCCTCTTCTTAAGCGCCGGGGCAGCCAGCGGCGTGCTGGCGCTCTACGGTGCCGTGATTTACCGTACCAACGGCATTCCGGACAGGTTCGATCCGGCAGTCCAGCGCCTCAGCGAGCGAGGGCCCGAGCCCGATTATGGCTGCGCCAACCGCACGATTGAGGACATACGCCGCAACCAGCGTTGCCTGATCGGCGGCGCCGGGCAGCGCCCCAGCTTTGTTCTGTGGGGCGATTCGCACGCGGCAGTCTATTTCCCAGCCCTGGACATGCTGGCGCGCCGCTACGGCGTCTCCGGCTATGACGCCGCCAAGCTCGGCTGTCCGCCGTTGATCCCGATCCGGGCGCGTGACAACCGCCCGGGGAAATGGATGCTCCGCGCCGACAAGATCAAGGAGTGCGATGCGCACAACGAGCAGGTTATGCGGTTCCTGGTGGAGACGCGGCCTCGCGTCGTGCTCCTCGCGGCTGAATGGGGAGTCTATTCGGACGGGAAGCACGCCTTGGCTGAAGCACCGGATCGCGATCGCCTTCCATTCGACACCAGCGTCGAGAAGCTGCGCTCGCTCGGGATCCAGGTTTATGTCGTGCAGGATGTGCCGAGCGCCTCGCTCGCCGAGCCCCGGGCACTGGCCAAGGCGCATCTCACCGGCGCCACTGTTGAGCTCGAGCCGAACCTCGCCGCCTATCTGCAACGTGATGTCGGGTTTCGCACCATGTCATCCGATCTGCAGCGGCGCGATTTGATCAATATCATCGATCCCGCACTTCGGTTGTGCGATGCACAGACCTGTCGCGTCACGCAGGGGGGCTATCCGATCTACTATGACAGCAATCATCTCAGCGCGCGCGGCGCCCTTTTTGTGGCGCCAGTGTTCGAACCAATGATGCGCTTCCTCGCCGCGCCGGCACCAATCGCCAAGAGCGTGCCGACCCAATGACGGCGAAATTCAATATTATCAGTGCCCAGGGCGCTTTCTGAGGTCCGTGACTGGTCCCGAAAGCCGAAATGTGGAAAAGAGGCGCCATGAACGTAGCTCAGAACTTCGCGACCGACACGCACTTGCCCTTCCGGGTCGATGTCGAACCTCCCAAGATGATGACCATCAAGGAGGAAATGGCGATCACGCGGCGTGCGCTCGAACGTAATCCGGGATCGTTCGAGTTCCGGTTACGCATGGCGCGGTTTCATTACACGCTCGATCAGTTCGACGAGGCAGTCGATCTGCTCGAGGAACTGAACCGCGAAGGCGATGATTTTGGCGCCGTCCATTTGCTCGGCGGCACGTTATTGGCTCGCGAGACCCACAAGGACACGCTGCGCGCAAAGGAAATCCAGGCACGCGCAGCCGATATCGCACCCGACGTGGAGAACCGTGCCCGCGCCCTTGCCGCGCTCGGCAAGGCCCAGATAAGGCTTTCCGAATTCGATACCGGGCGCAAGACTCTGGAAGCCGCGCTCAACGACAATATCCACAACAAGGATGCCTATAAACGCCTCGCGATGCTCGACTTCCAGATGGAGCGTACCGAGGCGGCGCTGGAATTCGCTGACGATCTGGTCGCGCGCGGCGTCGCCCATGCCCGGGTGCTCGGCATCCGCCCGCTGGCACTCGCCAAGCTCGGCCGCACTGAGGAGGCGCGCGAGGCCTTCGGTTTCGATACCTATCTGCACAAGGCGATACTGCCACCGCCTCCCGGCTGGGACACGATCGAGGCATTCAACCGCGATCTCGCGGCCGAACTGATGTCGCATCCCGGGATCCGCTATGAGCGCTACGGCGTCGCCTCGGCGCATAGCTGGCGGATCGACGAACCATGTCTGCGGCGATCCAAAATGGTGCCGCTCCTCCAGCAGCTGATCAAGCGCGAGGCCGAAACCTATGTCGCGAGCCTCGGGGATCGCAGCGATGCCTGGCTGGGCCAGCGCAAGCCGAGCGGCTTCCTGCATCATTGGTCGGTGATCACTGATGGCGATGGGTTCGAGGAATGGCATGTCCACCAGAATGGCTGGCTGAGCGGCGCCTATTATGTCGACATCCCCGACTTCATCCTCAACGGTGACGGCCCTGGCGGCTGCGTCGCCTTCGGCCTGCCGGAGGGCATTGTCGGCGACGAGCCGCATGAGAGGTTCGGCACGCGGCTGTTCAGGCCGTGTTCGGGGCTGGTGATGATGTTTCCCTCGCATTCCTTCCACCGGACCTATGCCCATCATGGCGACAAGCGCCGGATTTGCCTGGCTTTCGACATTGCACCGCACGAAGACGCAGTTTAGCTGAAGCGCGCCATGCTGGCAGTCTTGGAACGAATGGGGACGTATTCTTGAGCGACATCATGTGGACGCGCGGCGCCGAATGCGTCGGTACCGAGGTTGAGGACGCGCTGGTATTGCTCGATCTGGACGGCGGCAGCTATTTCGCACTGAACGGCCCGGCTGCCGATATCTGGGAGGCGCTCGCCGAACCGGTGACCCAGGCCCAGCTCGTTGACCAGCTGGTGGCCAAGTATCGGGTCGCGCCGGAGCAATGCGCCGTCTCCGTAGCGCGCGTGCTTGACGACCTCGCGGTCAAAGGCCTCGCCAGACAGGCCGGCTGACGAGTGTCCGCGCCAGGCTATGGCGCGGTCGCTTTCGGCCTGCGCTGGGCGAGCGATGTCCCGCTCGGCGCTTTCGGCCAAGCTCCTGTCAGCCCCGAAGCGGACGTCACCGTCCGCCGCGTGGCGGCCCTGGCGCCACGCGACTCAGTCGTCACCATCGCCAATGCCACGCTGTGTACCGACGGCATCCGCTTCGCGATGGATGATGGCGCAACCGTCGACATCTATTCCCCAGGCCGCATCGACTGGATCGCCGGGCCGGATTGGTCCGGTAGTTTCCAACCTCAATTCTTCGGAACGCTGACGGCGCTGTTGCTGGCCTGGCGCGGCAGCGTGCCGATCCATGGCACCTCGATCGAGATTGACGGCAAGGCCTGGCTGATCTGTGGGCAATCCGGCGCGGGCAAATCGACGCTTGGCGCCGCATTAGTTGCCAGCGGGGCCGCCAGGCTGATCGCTGACGACCTATCGGTGCTCGAAGCGATGGATGACGCGGTACCTTCGCTATACGCAGGTCGGCCGGGCATGCGGCTCTTTCCGGCCATTGCGCGGCTGATGGAGCAGGCGGGCGCGAGTACGGCACGTAGCGAGCCTGGCAACGATAAGCTGATTATTGAGCCGCCGCGCGTCCCTGCGCTTGAGCCGATTCCGCTCGCCGCCACGATTTTGCTTGGCGAAGCCGACACCAAAAAGCCCTGGCAAAGAGAGAAATTGTTGCGCGAGCACCGTTTCCGGCCGCGCTGGATGGAGGCGATCCCCGAGAGTGATAGACGCGATCGGGTGATTCGGCGTGCGGCGACCACATTGCCGATGTTGTTCGTCCCCTCAGCTGAAATTCGCGACGCCGCTGCCTTTACCGCCCGTGCGAATGCCCTTCTGGAACGGATTAGCAGTCTGGAAAGTTGAGTCTATTCTTGGTAATTCTTTTCTGGTAGGCCGAGATCGCAACAAAGGGGTTTTCCATGGCAAATACTATCGACACCGGGGCTGACTCACGCATTGAATGGATCGAACCTGAGGTTCGTTCGCTCGCAATTGTCGAGACGTCGGTCCTGCCAGGTCGTTCGGGCCATGACGGCGAGACGATCTGGACCGATTGCACGCTTTCCTGATGATTCGGCGGGCCGATCACTGATCGGCCCACCATTTGAAATAAGCGGCCGCCACTGCGGTCGACTGTACTTCCGCCGCTTCTTGCACAGCGATGTTGGCCTGATCCGCGATGATCGTCAGGCGGTTTCTCAACCATTCGAGATCAATCCACTCACCGGCGCCTGCCGCGCTGCACTCGTCGATATATTTTATCGTCGGCAGCGCATGGGTGCGCAGCCGGTCCATGAAGTCCGGCGAGAACGGCTTTCCGTCACGGCGAAGGCGGATCCTGTCGGGCAGCCGATCCTTCAGCAAGAGGCGCGCCGGCGCTCGGGTCAGGCCGGCCTGTTCCATATACGCCGCCGGCATCGTCGCCACCAGATTCAGTAGCCGGCGATCGCGAAACGGCATGACGTGGCGCAAATTCCCGTCAGGCGACGACGTCGGCGTCATGGCATTCTTGCTTGCGCCCGCGCGGACGCCCCACATCGAATCGGGCCTGACGGTCGGCAGCGATTCGAAGGGTGCTGCCCAATCATGGTCGATGGTCGAAGACAAAGCCGAAAGCGCGGCGGGCGACAACCGAGTATGGAACAGTCCGGCGGGCCAGCTTCGCCGCTCCTCCCACTCTCTTTTCCAGTCCCGATAGAGGCGTTTGAACCGGCGAAGCGAGGTCGGCGCCCCGGCCAGCAGGACCGGATTGGTGACGGTGAGTTCGCCATAGACGCCGTCGAGCAACAGTTCGGCCCCTTCCTCGCGCGCAGCATCATAGAGTGCGGCGTAAAGATAATGGCGCGGCGAGGTGACGGGCAGTTCGGAATGAGCGAACATGCGGTCTGCGGGGAGATAGGGATTCGCCCCCGCATCCGGTGCCAGAAAACGGATCGCCAGCCCGAGATGATCAGCCACGATCCGGCTCTCCTCGCGTTCGTCGGGTGCACCGCAACCATCCGGGGCGACTGAGGTGAGGAACGACATGTCTTGGCCCTCGCGCCGCTCCAGCGAGGCGAGCCAGGCCAAGAGCGAAGAATCGAGGCCACCGCTCAACAGCGACACCGTCCTGCCATGACGCCCAAGATGCTGGCCGACGATCCGGCGCAGCACTGCTTCGATCGCCTCGAGCGCCTCGTCGAACGTGCCGCGCCACGGCTCGAACTCAGCAATCGGCGCAAGCCGCAATGTCCGGCGGCCTGCGGAATCGAAGGTCTCGCGAGATCCCGGCATGAGCCGGTGGACGCCGCGAAACGGCGTTTCCTCGGTCATATAACGCCGCAGCCTGGCCTTGCCCCAGATCAGATACAGCCCGTTCGGATCAAACGCCTTGCCGACCCAGTCGAGGCGGGTAAGGCGGCGCATCTCGGCCGACACCGCAACCCGTCCGCCATGCACGGCGAAATAGAGCGGATCGCGGCAAGCCTGCGACATCAGCAGGGTCAGCTCGCGCTGGTCAGCACGCCAACGCAGCAGTGACCATTCGCCGAGCATATGGTGCGGCGCGTCGGCACCGAAGCGATCGAGTGCGGCGAGCGCGAGCTCAGCTGGCGGGCTCGCTGGAGCCATCCCCAACGCCCCGGCCAGATCGGCAGGCTCGTCGAGATGCCCGAGCAAGACCAGCACCACGCCGTCGCGCTCGAGGATATGAACAGCGCGGCCGGCCTCTTCGCGATCGACGATATTCACCGCAAAGCCGCCTGTCTCGATCATGCGCGGCGCCGGCGGATCGGCAAAGTCCAGCACGGCCAGGTCATTCGGGTCAATCGGCGCGCCGTCGAGCGACACGATCCCGTACAGGCCGGTTTTGGTCATTTTGCGCCCTTGTAGAACCAGCCGGTATAGACACAGCGCGGTCCGCCTGACGTAACCGGCAGCACGCGGTGCTCGATGTCGTAGCCGACGTCGAAAATCAACGCGGTGCCCTGCTCGAGATGATGGTGCGCTACCAGCAGCTTCCCGGTGCCTTTTTCGCGCAATTCGAACAGGCCGCCTTCGTAGCCATGCTCGCTCAGATTGACGGTGATCGCGAGGCGCCGCCGCGGATCGTCGAGATCGTCATGCCAGAGCAGCTGGTCATGATTATTGGCGAGGGCCCGGACGACCCGACCTTCGACTGTCTCTAACAGTCCACACCCCGTCGCCCGCTCGATCCAGCCGATCAGCTCGGCACGTTTGAGGACATGAGTGAGGGTGCGGCCAGCCCGCTGCGGGTTCTCGACCTCCCGGTGGCCGAGATCCTTTACCTCGTTGGACTCGAAATGGCCCTCGCGGCACAACCGCATCAGCGAGGCCAGAAGCTCCGGTTCGATCGCATTGGCGCAGGCGATGGCGCGGTGCTTCGAGAATTCGGCGGCGGCGGCCTCGGGTGAGGCAAGCAGCGCGGTTCGAAAGGCACTCACCGCGAAGACGGGGCTAGCCCTCACGCAGCGCCGCCTCCACCATATGATAGCGGCGAGCCATCGCCGTATCGTAGAGGACGCGCGTCGATTCCTGGAGCGCATCCTCGCTGAGCTGGAAGCTCCGCCCCTTCGGCGTCCGCGCCGCGCTCTCACCGATCACGGCACGCGCGCGGATCGCCTCCACCAGCGCGAAATGGTCCGGCAGTGCCTCTATCGTCGCCCGGTTCCGGGCCCGGGTCTCCGCCCAGAAGATGCGCCACACATCGGGCGGGACCACGTCGATCTCCGTGAGGGCCGAATCGTCATAAAAGCCCTTGCCGAACAGGACCGACTGAACGCTCCAATGGCTGAAAATCGTATCGGTGCGCGCGTCGGCGATGCTGGGCAGCACGTGCTTCCATACCGCCAGATTCTCGCGCAGCCCGTCGGAGAGTTTCGCATCGTGCCGCACCGCACGCCAATAGGGCGTATCATCGCGACCGCTCAGCGAGAAATGCAGTCCGAGAAAATCGCGCACTTCATCGTAGAAGCGCTCCATGTTGCGGTTGAACTGGCGGACCAGCGGCGGCTCTAAATCACTGGTGGGGAAATTCTGTAGCAGCCAGCGCGCCGCCAGCTCGATCGACATGATCGCGGTGGATTCGAGCGGCTCGAGAAAGCCGCTCGACGGGCCGATGGCGACGCAATTCTTCACCCAGGACCGTCGGCTGCGGCCGACGCGCATTTTCAGCACGCGCGGGGCCGTCAAATGTTCAGCACCACCTAGTGCGCGGTTGAACTCGTCGAGCGCCTGATCGTCCGAAACAAAGGCGCTCGAATAGACATAGCCAGTGCCTTCGCGCGAATGCAGCGGCACCCGCCAGGACCAGCCGGAATCCATCGCGCTCGATATCGTCGCCGGCACCACAACGCGTTGCTCCTCGCGCTGCACCTGGATCGGGATGGCCCTGTCATTGAACAGATAGTCCGACATCGGCAGGAAAGGCTCGTCCATTGCCTCATTGATCAACAGGCCGCGAAAACCGGTGCAATCGACCACCAGTTCGACCGGCCAATCACCTTGTTCCTTGAGCTGCAGCGACGCGATATTGCCGCGCTCGTCGCGGGTGATCCCCTCTACGTCGTCGCTGAGATGCTCGACGCCGCGGCTGACGCAGAGCTCCCTCAGAAATCCAGTCAGCAGCGCCGCGTCAAGATGATAGGCATATTGCAGCGGCCCGGAGAATTCCGGGTCATCAAGGCCGCGCGGGCCCTTCACCTGATCCATCGCCGCGCGGGTGTAGCTGACGGTATCGAGGAAATCGTCGCCATGCGCGGTTTCCTGGCCCGGCAGACCGTAGCGCTGAAAGGCATAGCCGGGGTTCCGCCCGCGCACCGTCGCACCGCCGGTGAAGGGATGGACATAGCTATAGGGTGTGCCGTCGGCGCGGCGCTGCCAATTGTCGAAACGAATACCGAGTTTCAGCGTGGCGTTGGTCCGCATGACGAACTCGGCCTCTGAAATCTCGAGGATTCGGAGCGTACCCTTGAGCGTCGGCACCGTTGCCTCGCCGACGCCGATGGTCGGGACGGTCGGTGACTCGATCAGCGTGACGCGGACGTCCTTGCGGCCGGTCAGTCCCCATTGCAGGCGGTGATTGAGATAGGCGGCGACGATCCAGCCGGCGGTCCCGCCGCCGACGATCGTGATATTGGTGATCGGCTTCCCCATGGTGTCGGGAAGGATGACCCGATATCGCGTCCGGAAGCAACAGGCGGATGCACACAGGTGGCGGGAAAGCTTTCAGGCGGACGGGACGACAGGCCGGTGGCGCCATCGGGCGGCAAGGGCGCGCGCGCGCCGCTGACCGAGGCCGAACGGATCGCCCGCGCACTTGCCCATGCCGCCTATGACGCACGCACGATACGCCTGGTACCGCATGACCTGGTCGGCATGAGCCACCTTGTGGCGAGCCGACGCGGCCTGTTCGCGGTGAACGCGGCAAGGCATGTCCGCATCGCGCACGGCTCCTTTTTCGGGCTGACGCTGCGCGGCGATTCGATCTTCGCATTCGAGGCGTGCGACCTCGCCGGCCTGCCGACGCGGCGCGGCCGCGTCGTCCGCCTGGACCGAGCGGGCGACCGGATCGCCGAAGCCTGCGTCCTTGTCGACGGGCTGGACAATGGCTGCCACCAGATCGATTTCGTCGACGGGCACCTCATCGTGCTCGACACACAGAACCAGCGCGTCCTCCGTTTCGGTGCGGGCGAGACAGGCTACGAGACGCTGTATCCACTCCCACACATGGACAAGCGCGCCTGGTCGCGCGGCTATGCTCATGTCAACTCGCTGCTCCAGGTGAAGAACCGCATCCTGCTGCTGCTCCACAATGGCTTCGCCTATACCAGCAAGGCGAGCGAGGTGATGCTGGTCGATCTCGATTGGAAAGAGATCGATCGCCGGCCGCTGCCCGGGCATGATTGTCATAATCTCGTCGTGCTCGAAGATGGGAGGCTGGTCAGCTGCGGTTCCGCCGCCGGCGAGATTATCGGCTTCGATGGTGCGATTGCGAAGGTCAGCACGATGATGACGCGCGGCCTCTCTGTCGGACGCGATGTGATCGCGGTTGGCGCCTCCAAATTCTCGGCGCGCGCCGACCGCCACCGAACGCCGGGGACCGTCACCTTCCTCGACCGCTCTTTTCGCCAGCTTTCGACGCTCGAACTGCCAGCCGCACCGACTGAAATCCGTCGGCTCGATGGCAAGGACCTGGGACTATCACTCTTCGCTGGCGGCGGGACGCCGCTTTGGCCGTTCCGCGGCTGAACTCAAGCGCGAGCGGTGAGCCACGCCATCTCAGCGGGATCGAGCGCTGCTGCGCCTTCTCGTCGATGCCACAGATGGACCGGCAGCGTCTCCGACAGGCGTGCCAGGACCGGCAGCATCCCCTTGTTGTTCCCGAGCAAGGTCGGGATGCGCGGCCGGTGGCGGCTGGTCAGCAACGCCTCCAGCGCAGCAACACCGCTCAAAGCCTGGAACGCCGGGCCGCCCGACGATAGTCGCGCGCCCAGCATCACCAAGCCCGCAAGGGGCGCCGCTCTGATCTGATACTCAGGCGGCACGATCTCCAACCTGCGCGCCGAATCGTTGTCGGCTTCAGCAACGAAATAGCCGCCCGCCAGCCCACTGACCGTCATAGCGGCGCCGCTGAAGCGCAGGCACAGGCTGTCGTCCGCAACCACGCTCGCGCCGGCCGCGACCAGTTGGCGCAGGACAGTCGACTTGCCGGTCCCCGATGCGCCACCGATCGCGATGGCGCCGGCCGCACCCGGCAATACGGCCGCGGCCGCATGAAGGACGATCTCGCCGCGCATCCAGAGCAATGCCGGAAGCGCCGTCGCAATGAGATAGCTCGCCGCCACGTCTTCTCGGGTATCCCCGATGCGCTCCACCGTCATTCGGCCGCCCGCCTCGCAGCGATAGCGGGCGATCCCTGGCATTTCGAACAAAAGGCTGTCGCCTGCCAGCCGATACGGACCCAGTTCCCGCGCCGGCCCAGGGAGCGCTGCGTCGCCCTCGACGATCTCGATGTCGATACCCGCCGCAAGCCGGCGATCGCCGCTCTCGAGGGCAATGCCACCGGGAAGGGCAAGCCCGGAGCGGACTACCAGATCATAAGCGAGATAGTGTCGGGCGATGGCGGGGCACCTTCAGGCCCTGGCGGAGACGGAGGGATTCGAACCCTCGGTACGAGTAAACCCCGTACGGCGGTTTAGCAAACCGCTGGTTTCAGCCACTCACCCACGTCTCCGGCTCGGCAGCAGTGCGGGGCTATAGCGAGGGGTTTCCATACGATCAACTGCGCTCGTAACCGTCATCTATCCCGAAACCGACTCGTGTCGTCGCGCCGTTCATTGTGGCGCAAGCCACAGGGGCGCTAGAATGGCCGACGAGTTTGTTGGGGGAGTAAAGCGCGTGCGCAGGATTTTGACGATTGCCTTGCTGGCGGCGACCCTCACCGTCGGTACAGCGCCCTCGCTTGGCCAGGTACGCACGATCGACCCCAACCAGGCAATCGACAGCGATCTTCAGAGGCCACAGGCAGCGCCGGCCACCGCGCCCCAGCCTGCGCCGCAGACGACGCCGGGCTATGAGCCGGTTCCGGCATCGGAACCGCAAGCCTATCCGCCCTATAATCCCGCCGAGCCCGGAGTTCAGGCGAATGACGGCGGCGCGCAGGCAGTGCCGCCAGGACCGAACACCGCGCGCGACGAAGCCAATGCCAACGCGGCCAAGGCGGAGACCTTCAAGCGCGAGGAAATTCTCAGCGCCGCCGAGGGCACGTTCGGCAAGGGCGCGGCCGGGCTTGCCGGCATCCTCGAGCGCACGCTCAAGCAGCAGGGCGAGCCCAACGCCTATATCTCGGGCCGCGAGGCCGCGGGCGCGATCGCGATTGGCCTGCGCTATGGCAAGGGAACGATGTTCCACAAGGTCGAAGGCGAGATGCCGGTCTACTGGAGCGGTCCGTCGCTCGGCTTCGATCTTGGCGGCGACGCGACCAAGGTGTTCGTGCTTGTCTATAATCTCTACGATTCGGAGGAGCTGTTCCACCGCTTCCCGGCGGGCGAGGGCCGGCTCTATTTCGTCGGCGGATTCGCAGCGACCTATTTGCGCCGCGGCAATACCGTTCTGATCCCGATCAGGCTGGGTGTGGGTTGGCGGCAGGGCGTGAATATCGGCTACATGAAATTCACCCACAAATCGCGGTGGTTCCCGCTCTGATCAGCCGAATTCGATCGCTTCGAACCTGATCGGTTCGCCGATCGCAGCTTCTGCGAGCGCGCCGTCCCACATCACCCGCTGGCCGCGGACGATCGTGCCGATCGGCCGACCGGTCAGCGTCATGCCGGTGAAGGGCGACCAGCCGCTGCGCGACGCGAGCCAGCTCTCCTCGATCGTCCACCGCGCCTTCAGGTCCACCACGCTGAAATCGGCATCATAGCCAGTCGCGATGCGGCCCTTGCCGATGATGCCGAACACCCGCTGCGGGCCGGCACTCGTTAGATCGATTACGCGGGCCAGGGTCGTGCGCCCTTCGGCGACATGGTTCAGCATCAACGGCAGCATCGTCTGAACGCCTGGCATGCCGCTCGGACTGTCCGGATAGGGCTTCGCTTTTTCTTCGAGCGTGTGCGGGGCGTGATCCGAGCCGAGAATGTCCGGCACGCCCTGGCCCAGCCAGTGCCACAGCCCGTCGCGATGCGCGCCCGAGCGGATCGGTGGATTCATCTGCGCAAGCGTGCCAAGCCGAGGATAGACTTCCTCGCCTGCCAAAGTGAGGTGCTGCGGCGTAACCTCGCAGGTCGCGATGTCCTTGTTCTGGCCGAGCAGTTCGAGCTCGGCTGGCGTCGTCACGTGGAGGACGTGGATGCGCCGTCCGGCCGCCCGGGCCAGCGCGAGAATCCGTCGTGTTGCGAGGAGCGCGCTCTCATCATCGCGCCACACCGGATGCGACGACGCATCGCCCGGCACGCGCTCACCGGCACGCGCGTTCATCCGCGCTTCGTCTTCGGCATGGATTGCGACGCGGCGATGACCCGAGGCGAGTACCCGGGCGAGGCTGGCGTCCTCAGCGACGAGCAGGTCGCCGGTCGATGCGCCCATGAAGATCTTGACCCCCGCTGTTCCGGGCAGCCGCTCGAGCGCCGCAAGTTCAGCGGAATTGGCGTTGGTTGCGCCGACATAAAAGGCATGGTCACACCACATCCGGTGATGCGCGCGAGCAAGCTTGTCCTGGATCGCCTCGGCGCTGTCGGTATTGGGCTTGGTATTAGGCATCTCGAACACGGCGGTGACGCCGCCAAGGACAGCTGCGCGGCTGCCGCTTTCGAGATCCTCCTTGTGGGTGAGCCCGGGCTCGCGGAAATGGACCTGAGTGTCGATGACGCCGGGCAGGATATCGAGCCCAGTGCAGTCGATCGTCTCGCCCGCGTCGCCGATGGCGCCGATCTCCGCTATGCGGCCGCCGCGCACACCGATATCGGCACGCACCGGCCCGCTCGGCAGATGGAGCGTGCCACCAACAAGCTTCAGATCGAACGCACTACCCGTCATGATCGTCTTCGCCTCTTCCGCGATCCCTCCGGCATCCCTACCTGTTCGCCATGAGCGAAACCACCCCAACCGCCCGAAACCATGGAACGATGCTCGCTGACCGCGCGCTGATCCGCGTGGCGGGTGAGGATGTCCGCGGCTTCCTGCAGGGCCTGGTGACGCAGGACGTGCTCGGTCTCACCGCGTCCGCACCGCGTTGGTCAGGCCTGTTGACGCCCCAGGGCAAGGTATTGTTCGACTTTATGCTCTGGGCAGACGGCGACGCAGTGCTGATCGACTGCGAAACGGAGGCGGCCGATGCGCTTGCCCGCCGGCTCGCAATTTATCGATTGCGGCGCCCGATCACGATCGAGCGAATCGCGGGCGCCGTGCACTGGTCTCTCAGGGGCGATACGGGCGCGCCCGACCCCCGCCTTCCGGAACTCGGTCGCCGCTGGCTAGGCGACGCTGGCGAGCCCGCCACTGGCTGGCTGGCCCATCGGCTGGCGCTCGGCGTTGTCGAGGGCCTTGCCGAACTGGGCTCAGACAAGACGTTGTGGCTCGAGGCCAATGCCCGCGAGTTGAACGGAGTCAGCTTCACCAAGGGCTGCTATGTCGGCCAGGAGAACACCGCGCGGATGCATCACCGCGCCAAAGTCAACCGCCGCCTTGTCGTGGCACCGCTCGCCGAAGCGGGTGAGCGCACCCGCAGCACCTACCCCGAACTCGGCCTGATGGTCGAACTCCGTCGGGTCGAGGCGCTGGGCGATGCGATCATACCGGCTTGGCTGGCGACATCGCTGGGCGAGGGTTAGGCCAGCGCGGGAAATACGCTCCGTTGGTTTCGGATAGCCGTTGCCAGGGTGGGGCCGCCAACCCGCCACCTGCCTCGGCGCCGCCACGCGTAGATTTCCCTGTTCCGCCGCCATTAACAGGGAAAATTATATTTTTTCTCGATGCCGTCGCGCGCGATATTTCCATTATACCTAATATATACAAGTACGTGGCGGAAACCTCCCTGAGCCAAGATGATCCGGAACAGGGAATAACAGGGAATTATCAGGGAAAATGGGGCCCGGACCGCTGCCATTTCGCGGCGGAACACTATTCAGATCGACCATGAGAAAATAGCTGTCGGGCTTCTGGAGGCGTCCCGTGCATAGCGTATGGCCGATCTGGCGATGCGATTGAATCGCGACCGCTTCAGGCCGACTGCTGATGCTTCCATATTGGCGCTCGACGTCCTGGCGTTTGCGATCGCCTCGTAAACTTCGGCGCCTCGAGCAGCGCAAGCCCGCCCTTGGGAATACGGACTGCCATAATCGGGTCGAGGGCGTCGAAGAATTCGAACCGATTCGGTTAGCAAGCGGGCACGATGCGTACCGGATGTCGGCGACCGTCTCGTAGATCGCCGCGACCATTGCTGTGAGCGGCGGGACGTCGGCGACGAGAACACGGGCGGCCATGGCGCCGGGGTTGAAGGCGCGAAACCGCAGGCTAGGATGGCTACCAGCTAATGGCTGGCCGCGTCAGCGGACCTTGCGCACAAACGAAAGGGGAGACCGGCGATGCCGATCTCCCCCTCGATAGCTTGCGAAACTCAGGTCAGGCTTAGTTGCCCGACCCAGGTCCGTACGTGACTTCCACGCGGCGGTTCTGAACCTCGCGGACACCGTCGGCAGTCGCGACGCGCGGGCGGCTTTCGCCGAACGCTTCCGTCGAGATCACGCCAGCGGGGATCGCATGAGCGGACAGATAGCCCTTCACCGAGTCGGCACGACGCTGCGAGAGAGCAACGTTGTATGCATCCGAACCCGAGCGATCGGCGTGACCGGCCAGCATGACCTGCGCATTGCCGCAGTTCTGATACTGGGTGATGGCATTGTCGAGGATCGACGATGCATCCGGCGTAATGTCCGACTTGTCCCACTCGAAGAACACGATGAACGGTCCTGGCGAGCACGGGATCGCTGCCGGAACCGGTGTCGGCTCAGGTGGCGGCGGAGGAGGTGGCGGAGGAGGTGGCGGCGGCGGAGGCGGAGGCGGTGCCGCCGGCTCGCCGAAGTTGTAGGTAAAGCCACCCATGATCGAGTGCGAACGATAGTCCGTCTGGAGTGAGCGTCCCTGGTTATCGACCAGCTTCACATTGTCCGCGACGAAGTAGCGATACTTGATCGAGGCATCGATGTGGCTGGTGATCGGTGCGCGGATACCAGCAAGACCCTGCCAGGCGAACACCGAGTCCGAATCATCGAGGAAGTTGCTGAGGGTGTTCAGCGCATATTTGCCAGCTTTGATGCGAGCGACGCCGACGCCGCCGCCGACAAAGCCCTGAAGGCCATTGTCGTCACCGAAGTCGAGCAAGCCGTTCAGCATGAAGCTGAGCGCCGTGGTGCGACCGCCGGCATAATCATAGCTGCCCGCGGGTGCGTTCGCCGGACGGCCCTGCTGGTTCAGGATGGCCGTCGTGGTCGTCGACGAGTAGCGATCGACGGTCGCGCTCTGGTAGCCAACTTCGGTTTCAACGCGGAACGCGCCGAAATCATAGCCGATATTACCATCGACGGTAAAACCGTAGTTGCTATCGACGGTGGCGGCACGCGGAAGTGCACCAATATCAAAATGCAGGTCTTGGACGATCATCGCCCCGCCTTCGACGCCCACATACCACGAATCATCGCGGGCCAGGGCGGGTGTGGCGAGAGCGGTGGAGGCGAGCGCCATAGCAACGGCAAGCTTCCGCATAAAAATCCCCTTTCTTCGTTGTCACTCGGACAGCGCAAACTCCCTACTCAAAGGTTGGTTTCCGCGCAAGCGAACAAATTCTTGCAGCTGTTGCTCAAGCGCAACAGCTTTGGTCCTTTTCTGTGCTGTCCTGATCGTTGCGGGCAGCGCGCAACCAATATGGTCCGAAGACGCCCTGCCATGGGGTGGTCCAGACACCGCGCCCTGCCGGGCGCAATGGTGCCGATTGATCACGCTTTTGCACCGCCGCGGCTACCAGCGGAACGGCGGACCGAGCGAGCGCGGTTGCAGTCGGCGCGGGAGCGTAATTCACCCGCCCGCGAAGCTTTATCAGTCTTCGGGTGCCTGGATGTTTGAGGCCTGTTTGCCCTTGGGACCCTCGGTGACTTCGAACGCCACGCGCTGCCCCTCTTGCAGCGTTTTGAAGCCGTTCATCTGGATCGCAGAGAAGTGAGCGAACAGATCCTCCCCGCCATCATCAGGCGTGATGAAGCCGAAGCCCTTTGAATCGTTGAACCATTTTACGATTCCTGTCGCCATCGCACCGTCTCCCCTCAGGCAACTATGTCACCCCGCCGCACGCGCGAGTCAATTCCGTTTCGGAGCAGAAACGGTCGCATTTTCGAACCCCATTGGAGAAGCCGACGCGGACGGCCGCGTACGGTTTTGATTTCCGGCCGTTTCGAGTGCAGTAAACGCGCATGTATGGCGGTATCGATCATTATGCCGTTCTCGGCCTGAACCCTTCGGCGGACGATGTCGTTATCCACGCCGCCTGGAAGGCGTTGCTGCGCAAACACCACCCCGACACCAACCCGGGCGACCCGTCCGGCGCGCGCGCCCGCGAAATCAACGAGGCTTTCGCCGTGCTCGGCAAGCCTGACAGCCGGGCAAGGTATGACCGCCTGCGCGTCCTTGGCCCGGAGACCGCGCAGCTCCGCAGCGCTCCGCCACCGCGCTTTCGCCCGCCGCCACGCCGCCGCCTCTCGCCGACGCGGCTCTTCGGCACTGTCCTGCTGACCGCTGCAGCGGTTCCTTTCGCGATGACAGCATTGCTGGCCTTTCCCCCGACCGGGGCTGCGACGCGGGGCGCGTTACTCTCGGTCAGCTCCAGCAGCCCGTTTGCCCTCGACCTGGTCTCCCGGCTCGACGCAGTCGCGAGTGGCTTTGCCGCCGAACCGACTCCGCCGGTTCCCGCCACGAACGAGGATGGCAGCGAGGTCACCGCGAACGAGTGAGGGGCTCTCTGCCGGGCCCCTATGATGGCTTCGTGGCCAGCCAGATCACATGACGCGCGCCGCGGCCGCCGGCGCGGCCTCGGGCGACGACCTCCTCGACTGAGTATCCGGCTTCGCCGAGCCGCCGTGTGAATGCGCGGTCGGGCGCCGCCGACCAGATCGCGAGCACACCGCCGGGCCGTAACGCGCGACGTGCCGCAGCGAGGCCATTCGCGCTGTAGAGCCGCCCATTGCTTTCCCGGCTCAACCCGTCCGGACCATTGTCGACGTCCAGCAGGACCGCATCATAAGCAGCGGCCCCTGCCCATATCAGGCCGGCGACATCGTCCGCAGCGATGCGGACGCGCTGATCGTCGAGGCAGCCGGCGAAAATCTCCGCCATCGGCCCACGCCCCCAGGCGATCACAGCAGGCACCAGTTCGGCCACCGTCACCGCCGCTTCCGGCCCGAGCCGGGCCAATGCGGCGCGCAGCGTAAAGCCCATGCCGAGTCCACCGATGAGGAAATGCGGCCTCACCGTGCCAGCCAGGCGATCACAGGCAAGCCCGGCCAGTGCCTCTTCCGACCCGCTCAGCCGGCTGTTCATCAGTTCGTTGGCGCCGAGCATGATCGAGAACTCGTCACCGCGCCGGAACAGGCGAAGCTCCCCGCCATCGGGCACCGCTGCGGTGTCGATCAGAATTCGGGGAACCACCGGGCAGCTTCTCCATGGGATGTCACGAGCGCATTGCCCCGGGGCCCTGCCCTGCGCAATGATACGGCGTCAGAACGGGAATCAAATGATGACGGATACCTGCCCGCACCAGCGCGACATCAAGGACGTGACGCCGAGCGCCGATGGCTGTGAGGAATGCCTCAAGACCGGCAGCTGGTGGGTCCACCTCAGGCTCTGCCGGACCTGCGGCCATGTCGGTTGTTGCGACGATTCTCCCAATCGCCACGCGACCAAACATTATCATGCGACCAGCCACCCGATCATCGAAGGCTATGATCCGCCCGAGGGCTGGGGCTGGTGCTATGTCGATGAAGTCGATTTCGACCTGTCGGACCGGATGACGCCACATCCGCGCCCGATCCCGCGTTTCGTGTAAGTCATGCCCGGGTCGGACGGCATGAACCATATCGGCACTTATCCAGGAATTTGCAGAGCCAAATCGGCACTGGAATAGCGGGCGCCGCGGCTCACGCGGCGCCCGGAACCGCTTCAGCGGCAGTGGACTTCGCTGTTGTTCTTGTCGATCGATCGGCCGGCGGCACCGCCGAGGATGGCGCCGAGAATGGTGCCGACACTCCGCGAATGGCCGCCATCGATGACATTGCCGAGCACGCCGCCCGCCACCGCACCGACGACCAAGCCGGTCGTGCCGTCATTGCGTTTGCAATAATAGCGTCCGTCATTGCCGCGATAGACGCGCTCGTCGGCGCTCAGCACGCGCTCCTGATAGTTCGGACCGGCGCGATAATAGCGCGAAGGATCATAGCCACTCTCGACCCGATCATCATCATAGCCGCCGCGGGAATCATTATAACCGCCCCGAGGATCGTCATAACCGCCACGATAGCCACCGCGCGGGTTGTTGGCGCGCGCAGCCTGATAGCGATCGAACTCCTGGCGGAAGACCCGAAGCTCGTTGTCGAACCGCTGCTGGGCCTGCTGGAAACGCGCGTCGTCCTGCGCCGTCTGGGCGACGACGGGGGTCGCGACCGCGAGGCAGCTGGTGGCGACAAGGACGGCGATATTGGTGATACGTTTCATGAGGCTCTCCGGAGATATGTTACGTACGCAGAACGACCCGTATCCGGGATCGTTGCAAGATCAATTCGGAAAAAACCCGGGGCCATTTTGCCGTAAAGCGGCTGCCCCGGGGAACGGGGCGGCGATTGTCGCCGCCCCGCCGACAGGTCAGCGGCAGACGCGGACGCGGTGATGATGACGCCACTCGACCCAGCAACGCTGGTGATGGCGGTCCCAGCCATAATGATGGCCACGCTCATAGCCATAATGACGGCCGCGATCGTAGCGATCATAACGACGATCATCCCGGCGCTCGTCGCGACGGTCATCACGGCGGTCATCGCGATGATCGCGATCATAATGGCGGTCGCCATTGTAATTCTGTGCGGTGGCGCTGCTGCTCGCGCCAAGCGCTGCAACCGCGAGACCCGCCGCGGCGAGAATATTGCGAATCTTCATGGCATTCTCTCCTTGCCCGGAGATCGGGCGATGACCGGAGATACGATTACGCTGACGTATCGTTCCTGAACGCGATTGTTGGCTTAGGTACAGGTTTCTCTCCGTGCCGCCGGCAAGACCCCAGCCACAGGCGCCGCTGCTCATCGCCACCGACGGAACCCGCCGAATAAACGGACGTTTCGTTACGCAGCTGAATGAGGGCGCGGGCGGTCCTGAAATCCTGTTTGGAGAGATAAGATGCTTTGGACAATCGCCGTAATCCTGCTGATCCTCTGGGCGCTCGGCTTCGGCTTCCACGTCGCAGGCGGACTGATTCACCTGCTGTTGGTGATCGCCCTGATCGTCGTCGTCGTGAACCTGGTGAGCGGCCGCCGCGCAGTATAGGTTCGCTTCATCGTCGTTTGCCGGGGCTCAGTCGATCGTTTCGACGACTGCGGCCCAGGCTGCGATCTCGGCGTCGAGATGGCGATCGACCGTCAGCTCCCCGGCGAGGCTGCGCGCTGGATCGACTTCGGCTGAACCTTCCCATTCGAAGGTCGCGTTGCCCGAGAGGCTGACCATGCCGTCGCTTTCGGCCTGGCCACGGACAAGGCCGCCTCGGTTGAACACCGTAAGTTCCTCGCCGAATTCAGTGCCGCCGGTGAGGCATGCGGCGAAGACCGAGGCGGCCATTGCGCTGCCGCAACTGTCGGTGAGGCCGACGCCGCGCTCGAAGGTTCGCACGAACAGGGCGGTGGGGCCGCGCAATTCAACGAACGAGATGTTGGCGCGATTTGGAAGCCAGGCGGGTGCGGCTTCGCAAATCTCTCCGATCGCGACCAGCTCGGCCTCGTCGATGGTGTCGACGAAGCTCACCAGATGCGGGTTCGGCATCGCCACGGCAGTGAAGCGCCGCTTGCTAGGGAGCGGGGGCACCAGTGCCTGCACATATTCGTGTGCGCCGACGCGACCGGCATCAGCGAGCAGCGGCCAATGGGTCACATCGAGATCGGCCGGGCCGGCAGTCTCCCGGATCGTGACCACGCCGGGCGCGATCGCGGCATCGCGCGCTACCTCGGCGCTCGACGTCTTGAGGTGGACATTGGCACGATCGAGCCCAAGCGCCTCGAAGCCCAGCCGCGCGACGCAGCGCAGGCCATTGAGGCAGGTCTCCGCCTCGCCGCCGTCGGCATTGAACATCCGCATGCCGAAGGGGTGGATCTTGTCGCCAGCCGTCAGCAGCAGCAGCCCGTCGCCGCCAACCGGCCCGCGCCTGTCCGCCAGCGCCCGCGCGACTCCTGCCCAAGTGGCGTCGTCGAGATCGAGCGCGCGGGCGTCGATCAGCGGGAAGTCATTGCCGGAGCCGTGGCATTTGATGAAGTCGAAGCGCATGGCGGCGCTTGTACCGCAGGGATGGCGGCTTCGTCACCCCTGCGCGGATCTCGCGGCCGCCTGATATTGCCGCTGAGGCGGGTGGAGGCGACATCGCTCCGGGGGTGTGGCACACGGGATGCCAGCGAAGGGGAGCGCGCGTGACATTCATTCTGTTCATTGGCGTGATCGTACTCTGCGTGCTGGTGCACCACCTGTCGGGTCGACTGGCCAGACAAGAACAGGTCCTGCGCGATCTTCATCGCCGGGTGACCGCGCTCGAGCCGGAACCAGCGGCGCCACCAGAACCAAGCGCTGAAGAGGTTGAAGCCGAAGAACGCAGGGAGGAAGCGCAACGGCAGGCCGCGGCGGTCATCCGCGAGCGGGCGCTTGCCGCTATGGCGCCGCCGGCCATCCAGGAGCCGGAACCAGAAACGCCGACGCCCGTGGTGGAGGCAGCTGCCGACCCCGAAATGCCCTCATCCGACACACCGGCGCGTCCGGTCCGCGAGCCGATGCGGATCGGCTTCGAGACCTTGGCGGGGGGCAAGCTGCCGATCTGGATTGGCGGGGCGGCGCTGGTGCTCGCTGCCTTTTTCCTGGTGCGTTATTCAATCGAGAACGGGCTGCTCGGGCCCGCGGCGCGGACCATCATCGGCGGCCTGTTCGGGATCGCGATGGTTGCCGCGAGCGAAGTAGCGCGGCGTTTGCCGGCGACGCGCGACGATCCGCGGATCGGCCAGGCGCTGGCCGGGGCTGGGATCGCGAGCCTGTACGGAACGCTCTATGTCGGGGCGGAGATCTATCACCTGATCAGCGCTGGAACCGCCTTTGCGGCAGTGGTGGCGGTGACGCTGGCGGGGCTGGGCCTGGCGCTGCGCCACGGCCCGCCCACCGCGATCATGGGGCTGGTCGGCGGCTTTGTCGCGCCGCTTATCGCCGGCGTCGATGCCGCCAATATCGGGCCATTGCTGGTCTATCTCGCGCTGCTTGTCGCAGCGCTGTTCGGGCTCGCGATCCGGCGCGGCTGGTGGTGGCTCGCGCTGGCCGCGTGCGGCGGCGGGTTCGTCTGGGTGAATATCCTGCTCTTCATGGTCGATCGCGATGCGCTTGCGGGGGTTGGCGGGTTCGTCCTGCTGCTCGCGATCGGCGCGACTCTGGCGCTGCCGAGCACCGGGGCGGCGCGGCCATGGCTGCGGCTGTTGCCGCTGGTCGCAGGGCTGGTCCAGCTGATGGTGCTGGCGCCAGCACTCGAGTTCGGGCCGCTCGCCTGGGGCCTTTATCTGGTGCTGAGTGCCGCCGCGCTCTTTCTCGGCTGGCGCGACGAGGCGCTCGCCCCGGGTGCCGGGGCGGCACTGGCTCTGGTGCTTGCGTTGCTCGCGGTCGCACTTGACCAGCACGAGCTGGTGAATGCGCCGCTAGCCGCCATCGCGATCACCGTGTTGTTCGGCATAGCGGGCCATCTGCTGGCACGCCGGAGCCTGCTCTGGGCAGGGATCGCCTTGGGCGCGAGCGCTGGGCCGATCATTGTCGCATTAGCGCTCGCGCATGTGCTGCTGCCGGCATCGGCATGGGCGGGACTGCTCGCCCTCGCAGCGTGTGCTGCCGGGTCACTAAGCTGGCGGGACCGCGAAGCCGGGAGCGACATACTCCTACCCGTTATCGGCCTTACCGGCGGCGCGGCGATGGCGGCGCTGCTGGCCGGACTTGCCCAGGCCGAGGTGATCCCGGAGCCATGGCGATGGCCGGCCTGGCTGTTGCTCGCGGTCGGGCTGGCTGCCTGGTCGCGGCGGACGCGTGATGTCGGGTTGGGCTGGCTGAGCTTTGCGGCGATCGTCGTCACCGGACTCGCGATGATGATCGGCTTCGAGCAGCTCGACGCCTATGCCGCGAGCATCGCCACCGACGCGGCGACGCCACCCCTCGCCGATCTCGCCGCAATCGGCCTGCTGCCCACGCTGCTGATCGCTGCGACCGGATGGCTGCTGATGCCAGGGATGCCCCGCATCATACTCGGCTGGGCGGCGTTCGCGCTTGGCCTCGCCTTCATTCCCGCTGTGCTACCGGCGCCCTGGCACAGTACGGGGCTCGGGCTTGCAACCGCCGCGGTGATCCTGATCGCGCCGTCGCGCCGGATTGCGGCGATTGCCGCGGGGCTGACCACCTTGGCGTTCACGCTGCCGCTCCTGTTCCAGTTGCTGGTGCTTGCCGGCAGTTCGCTTGTCGGCAACCGCCTGCCCTATCTCGACCTGCCGCCTTTATGGACGATCCTGCGCGAGCTTACCCTCCCTGCCGCGATGATTGGAACGGCATTGTGGCACCGCCAGGCACTGCCCGGACCATGGCGGACGCGCGTGACGATCATCCTCGGCTGCGTCGGCGCGACCACCCTCTACGCCTTGGCCAAGGCGCTCCTTGCGATAAGCACGACAGATCGGTTCGAGACGCTCGGTTTCTTCGAACGCGCGGCGATCACGCAGATCGTCTTTGCCGGTGCGTGGGCGACGGCGAAACGTTGGCCCAGGCTAGGCCTTGCCCTGCTGATCCTCGCGCTTGGCCGATTCATCTGGTTCGATCTCCTGATCCTCGATCCGGTACTGGTCCGTCAGGCAGTCGGCGGACTGCCCTTGCTCAACCTCGCCACGCTCCACGCAGCTTTTGCCGCCGCATGGCTCTGGCCGAGGCGCGATGATCGCTATTGGCGCGAGGGGATGCTGGCGCTGGTGCTGATCGCGGTTGCCGTCACCGTGCGCCAGTCGATGCACGGGACGTTCCTGAACGGCTATATCGGGCGAACCGAGAACTGGCTCTATTCGGCCGCGTTGCTCGGCCTGGCTCTGGTCTGGCTCGGGCACGGGATCAGGACGGGGCTGGGCGATTTGCGTATCGCCGGGCTGGCGCTGCTCACCGCCGTGACGCTCAAGGTCTTCCTGATCGACGCAGCGGCACTCGAGGGGATTTTGCGCATCCTCTCCTTCCTCGGACTTGGCCTTGCGCTGATCGGGATCGGCTGGGCTTATGGCCGGATCGCGCCGGCTCAGAGCCGGACGATATAGCCCTTGTCGGGGGAAGCGCGGCCAGCGAGCTGATCACGCCAGACGCGCTGCAGCGCCTCGGCGCCATCGGACCGTTCGATCGTGATCCAGTTTGCCGCCTCGGCGACGAAGCCGCCCCAGCGCTCCGCCAGCGCGGCGTTGAAGGCTTCGGGGCCGATGGCGCGGATCAATGCCGTCGCGGCGTCGGGAGCGAAGAACCAGACCGGTTTGGGATCGAGCGATATCGCGCCGTCACGGTCCTCATGATGTGTGACGCCGACGCGGAGAATATGCGCGATGCGGCCCGGCAAGGCGGCGTGGATCGCGTTCAGCACCTGCGCGTCGCCGGCGAAATCGACCACGACCGCGCTGCCTGATGGGTCGAGCCGGTCGAGCGCGTCATAGGAGATGACCTCGTCATACAGGCCAGTCGCGGTGACGAAGGCGGCATTGGCGGCTGACGTCAGTCCGATACGGCGCGTCGTCGGGCTGTCCGCGCGCACGACATAGGCGGCCGCAAGTGCGGTCTTGCTTGAAGCGCTCGTCAGGATCAGCGTGTCGGCACCGTGCCAGTTCTCCCGCTTGAGCTGATCGGCG
The DNA here is from genome assembly GCF_056402635.1 of Sphingomonas sp. P3_C5. Classification (NCBI taxonomy): domain Bacteria; kingdom Pseudomonadati; phylum Pseudomonadota; class Alphaproteobacteria; order Sphingomonadales; family Sphingomonadaceae; genus Sphingomonas; species Sphingomonas sp. P3_C5. Next base: position 892,087 of record NZ_JBFUHA010000001.1, on the reverse strand, counting down.
ATCAGGAAGCTCGTCGTGAACAGCGGCGCGAACACGGCACGCTCGGCTTCGCGCGCTGGATGGTGCGCGGGATCAGCGGCGAGGCGGCGATATTGATTGTAGATCCGGCTCATCGGCTGGCGGTGCGGCGCCATGTCGCGAAAACCGTCAGCGGCGATGTCGCCGGGGCGGACGATCAGGTGCGATGCCATCGGCAGATAGCCATAGACGCGCTCGCCGACCGCGATCTCCGGCACGCGCGAGGCGATCGCCCGGGCATGGCCCCAGACTGGCACGATCCCCCAGCTTTCCGGAGCGGGGAAGAAATTCCAGTAGCCGAGCTGATCGCCGACGACAGCATAGGTCACGTTGTTCGCGGTCACCGCGAAGCCCTCGATCTCGAGCAGCAGCTCGCCTTCGCCGGGCTCACCAAGCAAGGTTTCGTTGACGGCAATCTGGTCGAGCGCGTCGCAGCGCACCATCATCTGACGCTTGATCGGCATGCTCGCTCCCTCCCGCTCCCCACGGGTAACCAGTGCATCATGACCCCTGCATCGGTCGAACGCCAGCCCAGTCGTCACCGCTTCGGCTAAGAACACCCACGGCGGCAGATGAACGGGCGCAGACTTGCCAAAATGGCTGTTTTATGTCAGAGGTAAAACACCGATATGGTTAGGAGAGCGTAATGATCACCGCAATCCGCGAGGTTCGCCGCGCCAAGGGCCTGACTCTCGACGATGTCGCGCGCCGCTGCGTACCGCCGACCACCGCTCAGACGATCGGCCGGCTCGAGACGGGGACGCGGACGGTTTCGGTCGGCTGGCTCAACCGCATCGCCGATGCACTCGGCGTTGCCGCGGCCGATCTTGTCAGGCTGCCCGAGCGGGTCGAGATTCCGGTGGCGGCGATCCTTGACTCGAGCGGAGCACAGGCACCGAAGCGACCCGCCACGGTGGCGCCGCCGCTGCCTGAGCCGGGGTTGATCGCCGTGACCATCGCAACGGGAATCGGCGATTATCGGGCGGGAGACGAAATCTGGTGTGAGACGCTGGCGCCCGCACAGTTCGGCCAGGCGCTCAATCGCGATGTGCTGGTGCCGCGTCCCGCGGGTCGCTTCCTGTTCGGCCGGCTGATCGGCCGTGAAGAGGGCAGGCTCCAGATCCTGCCGCTCGGTGCGGGTGCCCGCCAGCAGATCGTTGCCGACCCGGCCTGGATCGCGCGCGCGGTACGGTTGTTGCGATCGCTCTGACGCGGCTGACGACGCTGGGCTATTGCGGTTAGGGAAATGGGTGGGCCGTGCTCCGGAGGGATGGAGCACGGCCCGGTTCGCTAATCGCTCGGGGGATGGACCAGCGACTGCAAACGTCTGAAAATTGCGACCTCTAGAGCTCCGCCTTCTGAAACCCCGCACCGGACGAAACGGCACGGCGGCATGAGGCTCTCACATCACACCGCCATGCCGCGCCCGTCGCGCCGAGCGGTTTCCTTCGAAGGGGACTCCGGAAAACCTCGACGCACTGAACGCTCTTGAACCGGCCAATGACAATCCCGCTCTCGCCCCCCGTTGGACGTGATCGATCGCCAAACAGCTGAGGCGAGGTATCGCGCCGTCCGGACGCCAGCGCTATCCGGGGTTATTACGGATGCTCAAAGTAAAGATGCCGGGTGTGACAAAACCGCATCATGCAGCTGGGGCTCAGACGCCATCAGAACAGAAAAGCGGTCCAGATGACCTGCTATGTCAGCCGGGAGGAGCGAGCCATTTACATCGCCACACCATATAATGCGTGGTGGGTGAGGATGAACAGCATTCGGTTACCTTTGCCACCAAACACGACTTGCAGCGGCCGCTCGGGCACATTGATGGCGCCGATTTGCGTGCCGTTCGGCGCGTAGACGTAGATCTGGCCGTTTGCGATATAGATGTTGCCGTCGCCGCCGACCGTGACGCTTTCGCCGCCGCGATCCGCAAAGGGGCGCAGATCGGTGAGCTCACCATGCTGGCCGACTGCCGCGCTGTAGGTCCGATCCTCGGATTCATTGCTGACGAACACCCGCTCACCCGGGCTGGCCGTCACGAAGCCATAGGTGTCGAGGGAATCGGAGAAGCGCCACCCCCGGAAATCGGGCGGCCCCTGCCGCACGGCGCGATAGGCGGGCAGAACCAAGCTACCATCCGGAGAAACATAGTGCATCGTCTTGGGCAGCGCGACATCGCGCGCGAACATCTCGGCCAGGGTGGTGAAGCGCAGGCTCTTCGGATCGAGCTGATCCTTGAATTCGCCATTGTTCCAGTAATTTACCGGCAGTGCGATCCGGGCATCCGGTGCAACGGCCGCCTCGCCTGGCGCGATGACGGTCAGCGCATCGTCGGGCCCGCCAGGCTTGAAGCTGTATACGGTGCCGGCGGGGCCATCCGACGACAGCACCAGCACATCGCCCGAACGCGCCACCGCTAGGTTGACCGGATCGAGCGGGCTGTCGCGTACGACGGTCAATTTGCGCGCTTCCGACCAGGCGTAGATCCGCTGCTGATGGTGATCGACGAAGTAGAGCGTCCCGTCGGGCGCAGCCGCCGCGCCCGAGATCGAATAGAAGCCGTCAGCCAGCTTCTCGACCTTGGCGCCAGCGGGGTATACCGACGGCGCGACGGGTGCCGGATTTGCGGGAATGTCGAGCGTCGCGAATTCGCGCTCGCGCACCGCGATGCCATGCGTCACGTCCTCAATCGCATTTTCATAGGGGAATTTGCTGGCGCGCAGATAGGTGAAGCAGGTGTCGTCCTGGCACAGGCCAATGCCGCTCTCGGCATTCACGTGCACGTTGCGGAAGCGGATGTCAGCGACGTTGGAGAGCCGGACAGCACTGGCGGCGGGCTTGATCGAGCGGGTGACTCGATAGGCGTGATAGTTGGCGACAAGGATGTCGTGCGAATCGCGGATGTCGAGTGAAACGGTGTCCTGGCCCTCTCCCACTTCCTCTTCGGTCTGAAATGAGAGCAATTCCCAATGCGCGACCCGATTGAGCGCCATCTCAGTGCGGACATGGTGCTCGCTCGACATCTCATAGACATGGCCGGGCGTATCGGTGTCCGAAATATACATGCCGGCCTGGGCGTAAGTGTTGGGGGTCCAGAGGCCGGAGAAAGTGCCGCCGCCGCCGCGCGTCACCCAGAGGCTGGGATATTGCGCATCCCACCGCTTGTTCGGATCGGGATCACCGCTGTGATTGGCGTTATAGGGATCGAAGCGGGTACCGTCCGCCAGATCAGTGCCATGGCCGCCCTGGAACTTCACGTCATCGACCAGCGAACCGGCGCCAGCAGTCCATAACAGGCCGGTCGCGCGGGGATTGATGCCGCCGGTGGCGATCCCCAACCCCGAGACGATCGCGTCGCCGCCATCAGCTGACTGGATCAGTGCCTTGGGTGCGCCCACGCCCTGATAGCCAGCGCTATGATCAGGGAGGACGATCTGGGTGAGGCTCGGGTGGAGGCCGATCAATATGGTGTCCGGCCTGAGGCGCAGGGTATCGCTCACGACATAGCGGCCGGCCGGGAAATACAGGATGCGGTGCTGGTCGATCGCGGCCTGGATCGCGGCGGTATCGTCGCTCGCATTGTCGCCCTTGACGCCAAGCGTTCTGACATTGGTCCACAGATCGGCCGTTGGGAGCGGCGGAAGCGCAGGTGGCGCGAGCGGTGCCGGCGCTCCTAGAGGTGCTGCGTTCATCACGGTCGCAGTCTTTCCCGTCGAACCCGGCGAGGCGATGGCAAGGCCATGGTTGAACGCGGTGACACGATAGGCGCGACCCGCCCCCGCCACCGTCTTCCCGCTGTCACGAAAGCGCGCGAACACCGGAGTGTCGCCGGCGACCGCATTCTCGAAGCCGATCTGGGTATAGGCGCTGGCTTCGTTCGAGATCAGGATACCGGCGCGGGCGACATGCTCGAAGCGGACATTCTTGCCCCATAGCCAGTCGCCATAGCCTGGATCGATATCGATCCCGACCGGCACGTTGCGCATGGCGACGTTGACCAGCGTCAGCCCCGCCTGATGCTCGCGGATCGCGGCGTCGCGCTGCCCGTCAAAGCTCGAATCGAGCAGGGTGAACTGCCACATCGGCGAGGTGTTCTCGGCCAGGATACCATAGCGGCCACCCCGGAAGTGCAGGTCGCTGGCGATGTTCGCGACCTGGTAAATCCCTGCCAGCGCCGACCCCAGATCGAAGTCGATATGGCTGAGATAAGCGTGCTGCGCCGCGTGGAAACGGATTGCGGTCGCGGCCGGATTGCCCTTGCCGATCGCGAAGTCGATATTGCTCATCGCCGAGTAGAAGGTGCCGGGATTGGCATCGGCGATTGCCGGATCATAAGGCACGCTGCCGGGTGGCGGAAACGGCACGCGCTTCAGCTCGCCGCGCCTCGCGCCGGCAAAGATCACCATATTGGCGATGCCGCGCTGGAAGCCGGGTGTGGCATCGCCGAGCGTGATGACCGGTCGTGTGGCGCCGACGCCGAATACGCGGACGCCGGGCCAGACATAGATGGTGTGGCTGATCCGGTAACGGCCCGACGGCACGAACACGATGCCACCGCCGCCCTTCGCTGCGGCGGCATCGATCGCGCTTTGCAGTGCCGCGCTGTCGTCGGCACGGCCATCGCCATGCCCGGCGACGGTGACAGCGCGCGGATCGATCGGCGCGGTCCGCAAGGTCGATGGTCCGGCAATGGCAACGCCGGGAGCAGCCAGCAGCACAAGGGCAAAGGCGATTCTGCTCATCATTCGGGCGCTCCTCTGGCAGCCGGTCCGCACCGGCATCCCACGCGAAAAAAGGCGTCCCGACCTTGCGATCGGGACGAAGTAGGGAGAACAATTGAGCTGAGCCGGCACGATATGCCAGCCCCGCGCCTAGAAATTATAGCGGACGCCGACCCGGTAGAAGCGGCCGAGCAGATCATAGAGCGCCGCGTTGACGTCGACGCCGGTATTGCCCTGCGGCGATGGCTCAGGCGCCTTGTCGAACACATTGTCGATCTTGAAATAGGCCGAGAACTTGGGCGTCAGTTTGTAGGATCCGCCAATGTCGAGATAGAAGGCGCCCTTCATCCGGTTGGTGTCGATCGTCGGATGATTGGTGTTGTCGGCCGCGCTGCGCCCCGTCGGGCAAGTGCCGGCGCTACACACGACATAAGTATTCGCGTAGGTGCCGTTGCTGAACCAGCGTTCCTGCAGGTTGAAGCTGAACTTGTCGGTTTCAAAGCTCTCGACACCCAGCAGCTTCCAATGCGGCGTATTGCCCGCGTTCACGCCCGCCGTATCCACCAGAATCGTGCCGGGGATGCCCTGATCGGTGATGAAATGGCTGACATGAGTCGCCAGCGCGCGGAGCGAGAGGGTGCCGCCGAGCACGCGCTTGCGGTAACCCACCTCGATGTCGAAGCCATCGGTCTTGATCGAGGCGAGATTGAATGCCTGGACGTTGACATAGGGCGTCGAGCCATCGGTCGGATAGAAATTGATTGCGCCGCAGAGCTGGGTGAGACCGCCCAGATAGCACAGATTGACCTCCTGCTGCGCACCGAGCGTGGAGATCACCCCGTCGATCTTGATATGATAATAATCGACCGAAGCGGAGAAACCCGCCGGCAACCAGGACGCCCCTGACAGGACGACACCTACCTCGGTATTGTGCGCGACCTCAGGCTTCAGCGCAGGGTTGCCGATCGTGTTCTGGAAAACGGTCAGCGTCTGGGGCTGGTTGGAAGGCCGGTTAGGATCAGGATTGGTGAAGTTGGGCTGCGTCGTCGTCGTCGGGGCCGCGAACAGCTCCGAAAGGTTGGGAGCACGCACGTCCCGCGACGTAACGGCGCGGAAGCGGATGCCGTCGAACGGTGTGTCCCAAGTACCGCCGATCTTCCAGGTGTAGACGGTGCCGGAAGTCGAGTAGTGCGTTGCCCGGCCCGCGACGTTCAGGTTCGCGTGCCCAGCCGTATCGGACTTGAACAGCGGCACGTTGAGCTCGAGGAAACCTTCATACACCGAGTAGCGGCCGCGCCCGGAATGATAGTTGCCAGCATACCAGTTCGCCCCGTTGGTCGAGAGCAACGGATCGGCGGGATATGCAGCGTTGTACGGCGTCTCGGGAAGCGCGCCATTCCCATAGGGATCAGCAGTGACGTGGTAGAATTCCTTGCGATACTCTCCGCCAAACGCCACCGCGAGCGGACCGGCCGGAAGCGTGAGGGGCGAGCCGCTGAAGTTGGCGCTCACCACATCCTGGGTCTGGCGGGTATGCTGGAAAGGGCCGTTGGCCGGCGAGATATAGGCGAGCGTTGCCGCACTCGGCGTCGCGCCACCGAAGATATTGAGCGGAACGCAGCCATTGGCGCGCGCAACTGGATCCGCGCAGACGATCTGGCCGCCAAGCGAGATTGCCTGGACTGCCGCGGCGTAGCGCGAATTGAGCGTGATATTCTCGACATGGATGTCAGTGATATTCTCTCCATGCTGACCATAGATGTCGTAGGTCCAGGTTCCGCCTCCAAGGTCTAGCTTGCCAGCGGCGCCAAGGACGAAGCGGTATTGCTTGCGGCTCGGATAGACAGTGATGTCCTTCGGCAGCTCGCCGTTTGAGGTGCCGAACTGGAAATTGGTGATGTTGGCATTGGTGCAGGCTTGCTGGATCGAGGCTGGCAGAAAGGGGTTCGCAAGCGCATTCGTTGTGCCGCACTGAATGACAAGGTTCGTCTTGTTCGCGCCCGGATTCGGCGTGTTGCTCGTGTCTACGCGGGCGATGTTGACGGTCGCGTAGATCTCGTTGTTGTCGTCGAGATCGTAGCCGACCCGGGTATAGACGTCCCATCGCTTCAGCGCCGATTGGGGCGTGGTGCCGTTGCCGACATTGCCCGACAGATCGCCGCCGAGGCAGAAGGCGCCGGCCGAATAGCAGCCGTTCACGGTGCCGGCCGCGTTCTTGGCCGGCGTGCCGCCGCCATAGTTGAAGGTGAACGGATTGCCGTTCACGTCGAAGGCTGTGCCCTGGAGCGGGCCGGCGTTGATCAGGCCATATTTGGTATATTGATAGGCCTGAGCGTGATCGCGCACGAGAAATTGCGGCGAACCATCGTTAAGAACGCTGGCGCTAGTGCCACGGTTGATGAAGGTGGTGGTGCGATACCAGTGGCGACCATTGGCGCCGGCCTCACCGAAGCGTGGCGAGGGAATGCCATCCTCATGATCATATTCGCCGCTCACCTCGACGTGCAGCGCGCCGAAATTGTGGCCGGCCGCAGCCTGGATGAGATATTGCTTGTCGTCGCCATAGTTGGTGATGCCGCCGGCGATATTGGCCTTGAAGCCCTCGAACCTCTTGTCGGTGATGAAGTTGACCACGCCGCCCACTGCGTCCGAGCCGTAGGAGGCCGAGGCGCCGCCGGTCACCACATCGACGCGCTTGATCAGGAGCTGCGGAAACAGGCTGATGTCCGGCACGCCGGTTACGTTGGCGCCGACGACGCGCTGACTGTCGAGCAGCGTCAGCGTGCGGATCGGCCCAAGCCCGCGAAGCGAGAAGGACGAAAGGCCCTGCAGACCGCTCGACGTGCTGTTGACGTTGACCGAGGTACCGGTCGAGCCCTGGAGCGAGGGAAGCTGGGCGATGGTGGTGAAGACGTTGGGCTCGGCGTTCCTCGCGAGATCGGCGGCGCCGATCACCTGGGTCGGCGTGGGCGCGGTGAAGCCGCTCACCGTGATGCGCGAACCGGTGATGATAATGTCTTCGCCGGTCTTGGGCGCATCGGCTTGATCGGCCGGTGCGGCAGGATCGGCGACCTGCTGGGCGGGAGCCGGGCTGGCGGCATTTGCCGCGATCTGCTCGGCCTCAGCCGGCAGTGCGATGCCGATCGCCAACGCCGCTCCGACCGAAGCCAGCAGCCGCGCCCGGTGCAAAGAAACCTGAACTCCCATCATCTCAACCTCTCCTGTTTTTTCATGTTCTCATTGAAACCTCGCCCGGACGCCTCGGCAAATGAGGCAGCGGGAATCGCTGTAGTTAACGTTAACGTCCCCGTTCCAGCGGACAAAGCATTTTCATCCCCTTATCCCGTCACGGGTGCTTTCTTTCCGCCGGGCATCGCAAGCTCATGGTTTAAGGCGCAATGGTGAGACGATCACCCGCGACCAAGGTCGTAGTTTTCGCCGCGACCCGCTCAGCCGATACGCTGGTACCTGATCGTCCCGCGACCGGAGGCGATTGCCCAGAGAATCTGGCGAAAGAGGCGGGGAAGACGCGTGCAATCGGCAGTGAGTCGCAACAGGATCGACCCGGCAGCAATTGTCGTCATGGGTGTCAGCGGTAGCGGCAAGTCCACGCTGGGCGCGCTGCTCGCGGCACGATTGGGGTGCGATTTCATTGAAGGCGATAGCTTCCACGCTCCGGCTTCGATCGAGATGATGCGCTCCGGCCAGCCACTGACGGACGTGGAACGCTGGCCGTGGCTCGACCGAATCGGTACGGCCATGGCGGGAGAGGTCAAGGCTCACGGCTTTGCCGTCGCTGCGTGCTCAGCGCTGAAGCGCAGCTATCGCAGCCGCATCGCCGATGCTGTCCCCGCCGCGACCCGTTTCGTGTTCCTGGACAATGATTCCGATGAACTGCGCCGTCGCCTGGCGCAGCGATCAGGCCATTATATGCCGCCCAGTTTGCTGGAGAGCCAGCTCGCCACGCTCGAGCGCCCGAGCTCCGACGAGGCTGCCTTGCGACTCTATACCCAGGCGCCGCCCGAGCTGCTGGTCGACGAAGTGCTGGGCTGGCTGGCCAACCCGGTCGCTGCGCCTGAGCTTCAGCTGAGGCATTCGTGACGCGTACATGGCTCCGTGTCAGCGCGGCCATGGCCGCGCTTGCCGTCACCGCCAGTGCGCCGGCGCAGGTTGCCGCGCCGACGATCCTGCTGTGGCCGCAGGGCGCTCCCGGCAGCGAGGCGCATCGCGGCGAGGCGGAAATCGTCGAGAACACCTACATCCATAATGTCCACGCGCCGTCACTGTCCGTGTTCCGCGCCGACCCCGCCCATGCCAATGGCGTCGGCATCATCGTGATCCCGGGAGGCGGCCACCGCATGCTCGTCTGGGTGAACGAAGGGGCGATGCCGGCACGCGACCTCAATCGTTTCGGCGTCACCGCGTTCGTGCTCAAATACCGCCTCGCTCGCGACCCCGGCTCGCCATACGATATCGAGCGGGATGCCGCTGCGGACGCGCGCCGTGCCGTGCGCTGGGTGCGCCTGCATGCGGCCGACTACGGCGTGGATCCGAAGCGAATTGGGTTGATGGGATTTTCGGCGGGCGGCGAGCTCGTGTCGATGGTCGCGGACAATCCGGCACCGCCGACGCCGGCAAAGGCCGACGCAGTCGACCGCGTCAGCGGACGTCCTGATTTCCAGGTGCTGATCTACCCCGGGCCGCTCGGCATTCCGGCCCGTGCGGCGGCGGCCGCTCCACCAGCATTCCTCGCCGCCGGCACGCTCGACCAATGCTGCGCAACGCCGACGATCACCTTGTACCAGCAGCTCCGCGCCGCCGGCGTATCCGCTGAGCTGCACCTGTTCGCGGACACCGATCATGGCTTCAATGTCGGCATGCATTCAGAGCGGCTCGGCGTCGCGCACTGGCCCGACCGGCTCGCCGACTGGCTGGCCGATGGCGGATGGCTTCATCCGGGCGGCGGCTCGAAACCCACACCCAGCAGCAACTAGACTCGCCTCACGGCATCAGCCGCTTGCGACCTTCGGACAGATGCCAGCGCATCGCCAGTGCGGCGGCGTCGCAATCCTGTGCGCGTATCGCCTCGACGATCATCTCATGCTCGCGCATCATGGCGCCGATCACCTCGGGCGGGCGCGAGCGCGAAATATCGACCCCGGCCCGCATGATCCGCTCCATTTCCCCAAACAGCGCATCGAACGCCAGGCTGAAGGCGGGGTTCGCGGTCGCCGCCATGATGCAGCGGTGCAGCTCCATATCCTCGGCATCGGCAGGCGCGCTGGACAGCAGGGCAGCGCGAAGCTGATCGAGCGCCGTCTGGATGCTCGCCATGTCCTCGACCGAACGCCGCGCCGCAGCGAGGCGCGCTGCCTCCGCCTCGAGCACGAAGCGAACCTCATAGCTGCCGAGCGTCGCTGACAGTTCGGCCATCGGCATGAAGGTCATCAGCCGATCCGAAGGGCGGCTTTTCACGAAAGATCCGGCGCCGCGCCGTGCCTCGATGAAACCGTCCGACGCAAGCCGGGCGAGGGCTTCTCGGACGATGGTGCGCGAAATGCCGAACATCTCGGAGAGGCGCGCTTCCGCAGGCAGTCGATCGCCGATCTCGAGGCCATCAGTCTTGATGATCTCGACGATGCCGGAATAGGCCCTGTCGGCTAGCCGCGGCTCAGCCATATCCCGCCCCCCTCTTTTGATCCCGATTCCGTCATCATCGCGCAGCGCCTCAGAGGAACTGGCTGGCGATGAGGATGAACGCCAGGCCCACGACCGACACCGCAGTTTCCATCAGCGACCAAGTCCGGAATGTGCCCGGCATATCAGTACCGAGATAGCTTTTCACCAGCCAGAAGCCGGGATCGTTGACGTGCGAGAAGAACACCGAGCCGGCGCCGATCGCCAGCACGGTCCATTCCGGCGACACGCCCGAGCTGATCACCAGGGCGGGCATGATCCCGGCGGTCGTGATCGTGGCAACTGTCGCGGAGCCGATCGATAGGCGGATGCCGGCAGCGACAAGCCACGCCACCAGCAGCGGCGAGAGCGCCCCGCCGGCGGCCAGGCGCGCGAGCAGATCTGAAATGCCGGCCTGCACCAATACCTGTTTGAGCGCGCCGCCCGCGCCGATCGCCAGCAAGATCGTGCCCGCCGGCGTCACGGCCTCGGCCCAGATCCCGTCCTGGACGGCCTCGTCGAACAGACGCCGCCCGAACAGAAGCGGGAGCGCGGCAAGCACCGCGATGAGCAATGCCAGGACTGGATTGCTGGCGATGCCGAGCCAGGCGAAGTTCGGCGCGACCGATGCTGGAAGCAGTGCCCCGACCTGACCGGCAGCAATCAACACCACCGGCATGAGAATGACAATCAGAGCGCGTCCGACGCCCGGTGCCGGAACGTCGAGCCGGACAGCGGCCAGCACCGGCGGCGCGATGCGTACGCCACGCGCTGTGAACCGGGCCAGGAGCGGGCCGGCGATGATCGCGGTCGGGATGCCGACAAGCAGCCCATAGCCGATCGTCCGCGCCAGATTGGCATGCAGGGCATCGACCGCAAGCAGCGGCCCGGGATGCGGCGGCACCAGCGCGTGAACCACGGCTAGGCCAGCGATCGCACACAGCATCAGCGACAATTTGGCCTCGTCGCCCTTGCCCCGTTGCGGCATGGCGGCTGCGGCGGTCGCGACCACCGGCAACAGCAGCACCAGGCCGGTTTCGAAGAACAGCGGCAGCCCGATGACCAGGCCGGCGACCAGCGCCGCCGTCGATGCCCCTGCGGTGCCAGACATTTTGAGCGCGGCGCGCGCGAGCCCACCGGCACCATCCGACAATTGCAGCATCGCACCCAGCGCGAGACCGAGCGCGACGACCAGCCCGGTGCCGCCGAGGATGTCGCCAACGCCCTTCTGTACCGCCTTTGCGGTGTCAGCGATCGGCATGCCCGACAGCAGCCCTACGGCGAAGGCACCACACAGCAACGCGACGAATGGGTGGAGACGGCCGCGCACCACGAGCAGGATCGACAGCCCGATCCCGGCAATGGCGGCGGCGACGAGGCTGGCGTCGGCGCCGATCATCGACCGGCCCCCGGAGCAACGCGCTTTACGGCTGCGCCATATCCATAATGTTTGCCGTCACGGCACGGCCCTTGCCCCTCGACGCCCATCCTCGCCTCCCTGTGCCGCCATCCCCATTCACCGGAGCGGCGATCGTTCCTCAAATTAGTATGACAGCATTTCACCGATTGCTACAAAAACCGTCGATAAGGGGTCGGATTCGGCGCTATCTGGGCTGAGTCGCGCCTGATTTGGCTTGAGTCTGTCCAACAAATTGCGTTAAGCTGGCCATACGGGCGATTCGATCGAGCATCGCAAGACCGGCACAGCCGGCAATTTGCCCGTGGGTCTGATCGTGTCCTTGAGGGAGGGTTGTGTGCTGATTGACCTGAGTGGCGACATGGCACCCCGCAGCACCGGCCGCGACAACAGCGCGCCAGGTGACGGCGTCCACCTCACCCCCACGCAGCGCAAGGTTCTGGACGGCGTCCATTCGGGCCGCCTCAACAAGCAGATCGCGTTCGATCTCGGCATCGCCGAAGCGACCGTGAAGGCGCATATGACGATCCTGATGCGCAAGCTGAACGTGCGCAACCGCACCCAGGTCGCGATCGTTGCCGAAATGATGAATGGCCAGCGGCAAGCGGCCAGAGGCTGACCGGTTTGCTGTCTTCCCTTCATTCGGGATCGTCGGCAGCTTCGCGCTGAAACCAGCCTTGGCGCAGTGAGCCTTGAATCCAGTTCATTCGTTCAACGAGCATTGGCGATGCGAGCCGGCGCTGACCGCCGTCCGACGCGCTTTGTCGTAGCTATGAAATTCCCTGTTATTTCCACGGAACAGGGAATTTTTTATTTTTTCTCGGCGCCGTTTGCGGCTAAATTTTTAGATTATTCTTATACTACAATAGCTTCCTGAATCCGACCATTCACCTACTTACGCCGGAACAGGGAATAACAGGGAAATTAACAGGGAATTTGCCGCGCAGGCGCCATCCACGGCGCGACGCGCAGCATTCGAAGAGCCAGACGATAAGAAAGAGCAGCTCGGGCTTCTGAGACGTCCCGTGCGCATCTTATGGCCGATTCAGGGATGGGGTTGAATCGCGCGCGCGCCCTGAACGGACGTGGATAGTTTCGATTCAGAGCTCGCGCTTCAGGCACGCGTTCCCGTGCGAGGCGACTCAACTATGCACGGAAAAATGGTGGGCGATGACGGGCTCGAACCGCCGACATTCTCGGTGTAAACGAGACGCTCTACCAACTGAGCTAATCGCCCTCCCGAAAAGCGCGCACCGCCCGGACTTGGCCGGCGATTCGATATCGCGCTTCGTGAGGCGGCCCCGTTGCCAGTATCGCGCGCGGACGGCAAGCCTCGCCGGCGATATTGCCGGCGGACTATCCCAGCGACTTCACGATTTCCTCGACCATCTTCTTCGCGTCGGCGAGCAGCATCATCGTATTGTCCATGTAGAACACATCGTTATCGACACCGGCGTAACCGACGCCCCCCATCGAGCGCTTCACAAACAGCACCGTCTTGGCCTTTTCCACATCAAGCACCGGCATGCCGTAAATCGGTGACGATTTGTCGGTCTTCGCCGCCGGATTGGTGACGTCGTTGGCACCGATCACGAAGGCGACATCGGTCTGGGCGAATTCGCTGTTGATGTCCTCAAGCTCGAATACTTCGTCATAGGGCACGTTCGCCTCGGCGAGCAGAACGTTCATATGGCCGGGCATGCGCCCCGCGACCGGATGAATCGCATATTTCACGCGGACGCCGTGCTCTTTCAGCTTGTCGCCCATCTCACGCAGCACATGCTGCGCCTGGGCGACCGCCATGCCGTAGCCGGGGACGATGATGACCTGCTCGGCCTGCTGCATCAGGAAGGCAGCGTCTTCCGCCGAGCCGCGCTTCCACGGGCGATCGGTCGCCGCAGCGGTCGCCCCGCCGCCGGTGTCACCGCCAAAGCCGCCGGCGATCACGCTGATGAAGCTGCGGTTCATCGCCCGGCACATGATGTAGCTGAGGATCGCGCCCGACGAGCCGACCAGTGCGCCGGTGATGATCATCGCGGCGTTGTGGAGCGTGAAGCCCATCGCCGCCGCCGCCMAGCCCGAATAGCTGTTGAGCATCGACACGACGACCGGCATGTCCGCGCCGCCGATCGGGATGATCAGCAGGAAACCGATCGCGAAGCTGAGGCCGGTAACGGTCCAGAAGATCCAGGGGCTCTGATCCTGGGTGAAGTAGGCGATCAGGCCGAGAATGCCGGCGAGCACGCCGAGATTGATGACGTGGCGACCGGGCAGCATGATCGGCTTGCCGCCCATATTGCCGTTCAGTTTCAGGAACGCGATCACCGAGCCCGAGAAGGTGATGGCGCCGATCGCGACGCCGAGGCCCATCTCGATGCGGCTGACGGTGAGGATTTCGCCGTCCGCGCCGGCGATGCCGAAGGCCTCGGGATTGAGGAACGCAGCGCAGCCGACCAGCACGGCGGCCAGACCAACCAGGGAATGGAAGGCCGCGACGAGCTGCGGCATCGCAGTCATCGCGATTCGGCGCGCGGTGACGATGCCGATTGCAGCACCAATTGCGATCGCAACGAGGATCGCGCCCATACCAGCGAGATCAGGGATGTGATCGGTGACAGGACAGCTTGCTGTCAAATCGGTCGGACAGTTCGCCACGGTTTCGTGAACCAGGGTCGGCACATGCGTCACCAGCGTTGTCACCACGGCGATCGCCATGCCGATCATGCCGAAGCGGTTGCCGCGCTGGCTCGAAGCTGGGCTGGAAAGGCCGCGCAAGGCGAGGATGAAGCAGGCGCCGGCCACCAGATACGCCAGTGCCGCCCATGGATTGACCGTTACCGTGTGTTCCATTCCCCAAAACCCCTTTTACGTCATCCCGGACTTGTTCCGGGATCCACCGCGCCACCGGCGCAAATGGATGAGTGGACCCCGGAACACGTCCGGGGTGACGAGTTGTTATTTGGCCGCCGGCCGCTCTTTCTTCTTGTACATCGCCAGCATCCGCGCGGTGACCGCAAAGCCGCCGAAGATATTGACGCTTGCCAGCACCACCGCGAGCAGACCCAGCCATTTCGACGAAGCGGAACCGCCCGCCGCCGCCGAACTTGCGATCAACGCCCCGACTATGATCACGCTCGAGATCGCGTTGGTCACCGCCATCAGTGGCGTGTGCAGCGCTGGCGTGACCGACCAGACGACATAATAGCCCACGAAACAGGCCATGACGAAGATTGAGAGGATTGCTACGAAATCCATGGCTTAGTCCTTTACGGTACGGCTATTTCTTTGAATGATTCTGTTTCCGTAACACTGGCGCCGCCGCCCACATGTGAGCGATTCATTTCATCGGGGCTGCTCAATTTATTACTATTTATCTTATCGATGATTATCTTTCCGCCAAAGAATGCGATCTCGCTGGGATGGCCGTCGCTTGGTTTCTTAATGGAGATTGGGTGAATTCCGCAAAGCGCGTAAGATGGGACAAAGTTACCTGACGCGGATGCGAAACATAAATCAAAATCGAATGTCGTTCTCAGAATGTCATTAAATCCATTGATCTTCAAAAAGGCACTCGGATAATCACCAGGCCTATCTTCCTTGAATACATGATATGGTATTGGATCAATATCGTGATATTTTTCCTTACTACGAGGAAAAAATCCGTAAAATGGAATAAACCCCTGTTGCATAACATTGATTGTGAAGAATTTTTCGAATTTTCCATCCCGATCATCATCAACAAAGCACGGGATATCTGTGTAGCCCTCCCGCATTTTTTTGACCATAAGGGCGCAAGCCGAAAATCTATCCGAACTAAGTAGCGCCAACTCTGAAGAAGCGCCCAATGAAAGACCTCGCTTCTTTCCGTCGGTAAAATCCCTATCGAGTGTAACGAGGGTTTCCGGTCGTATATTGACGGAAACGGTCATTTCTTGGTTCGATCGCCATTTCTGATGCTGATCCGCATCCCGAGGAATTGTGCGCCATTTTACCAGATAAGCTTCTCTCGTTTCGGCTCCCGCGGGAGCAAGCCCCCCTGAAAAGTAGAGACAGAGGCCGACAAGCAACATTCTGATCGGCAAACTCATCCGAGCAGCCGCGCATTCACCACAGCACCGCCTTTGGTCAGTCGGATCGCGTCGCCGATCTCCTCGTCGAGCACCGGCTTGCCGGCTTCCTTGTCCCAGAAGGCGCTGAGGAAGTTGAACAGGTTGCGCGAGAACAAGGCCGACGTATCCGCTGCGAGGCGGCTCGGCACGTTGCGGTGGCCGACGATCTTCACGCCCGAGACCGTGACGACCTCGCCAGCAACCGCGCCTTCGACATTGCCGCCCTGCTCGACCGCGAGATCGACGATCACGCTGCCGGGCCGCATGCTCGCGACCTGCGCAGCCGAGATCAGCCGGGGCGCAGGGCGCCCCGGGATCAAAGCGGTGGTGATGACGATGTCCTGCTTGGCGATATGGCCGGAGACCAGTTCAGCCTGCGCCGCCTGATATTCAGGCGACATCTCGCCGGCATAGCCGCCCGATCCCTCGCCCTCAATGCCGGCGACATTCTCGACGAAGATCGGCTTGGCGCCAAGCGACTGGATCTGCTCCTTGGTCGCCGAGCGCACATCGGTAGCGGAGACCTGCGCGCCGAGGCGGCGGGCAGTCGCGATCGCCTGCAGCCCGGCGACGCCGACGCCCATCACGAACACGCGCGCGGCGGAGACGGTGCCCGCCGCGGTCATCATCATCGGGAAGGCGCGGCCATATTCAGCCGCCGCATCGAGCACTGCCTTGTAGCCGGCGAGGTTCGACTGCGAGGAGAGAATATCCATCGACTGAGCGCGGGTGATGCGCGGCATGAATTCCATTGCCAGGGCCTCGATGCCGGCCGCGGCATAGCCATCGACCCGGGCACGCTCTCCGAACGGATTGAGGCTGGCGACGAGCCAGGCGCCCTTGGCCGCACCGGCAAGGCTCTTCGCATCGGGACCCTGAACACCGAGAATGATGTCGGCACCCTTCAGCGTCGCGGCACGAGTCCCGACCTTGGCGCCGGCAGCGGTATAATCCGCATCGGCACAGGATGCCGAGTCGCCCGCTCCGGCCTCGACTGCCATTTCGGCGCCGAGGGCGATGAATTTCTTGACCGTTTCGGGTGTCGCGGCAACGCGGCGCTCGCCTTCGGCCTGCTCCCGGAGGACGGCGATCTTCACTTGGCGGGGTGAATCAGCCAGATCACCAGCATGGCGATCAGAAAGCACGCCACGGCGCCCCATTTCAGCATGCCGATCACCTTGTGATAGGTCGCCTCGTGCACCTTGATCTCGCCGTCACCGGCCATGATGTGAACCCCTGCCTAGTCATCCGTTGGGCGCTGCTTAGCTCGCCCGGGCCTGTCCCTCAAGTCCGCGCTTAAGGGCGCCTTTACCCCCTAGCTTTATGGTTAGCATCGAACCGGCCTCGTTGGGCGGGAATTGGGAACTATTGAATGACGCGCAACGGACAAAGGCTGCTGATGCTGATCGACGACGAACCGGCACAACGCCGCCTCGTCGCGGCGCTCGCAGCCCGGCGCGGCTGGCGTGCGGTGTTCGCCAATGACGGCGAGATGGCGATCGCGATGCTCGGCACCCAGGACGGCATGCAGCTTGACGCGATCCTGCTCGATCATTGGGCGCCCGAAGCCGACGCAACCGCGCTGATCACTGAAATCCGCGAGCGCCGTCCGGCGCTGCCCCTGCTGATGCTCACCGCAAACGGATCCGTGGCGCATGCCGTCGCGGCCATGCGCGCCGGCGCGACGGACTTCCTCGTGAAGCCGCTCGCGCCGGAACGCCTGCTCAGCGCGCTCGAGGCTGCCGTCGCCGGCAAGGCGGCTGGCGAGCTCCGGCCGCTCACCGAGAAGATTCCCGCCCTGCTCGCATTCGATGAAATTGTCGGTTCAGCGCCGGATTTCCGCGCTGCGCTGGCGATCGCGGCCAAGGCGGCTCGGGCGCGGGTCCCGGTATTGCTCGAAGGCGAAAGCGGCGTCGGCAAGGAAGTGGTCGCCGAGGCGATCCATGCGGCTTCGCCTCGCGGCAAGAAGCCGATGGTCGCGGTCAATTGCGGTGCGATCCCGGCCAATCTGGTCGAATCCGAGCTGTTCGGGCATGAGAAAGGCGCCTTTACCGGGGCGTTCGAGCGCAAGATCGGGCGTTTCCAGGAAGCCGATGGCGGCACCTTGTTCCTCGACGAAATCGGCGAGATGCCGCTCGACGCGCAGGTCAAATTGCTCCGCGTGCTGCAATCGGGCGAGATCCAGCCGATCGGCGCGCGGCATACCCGTGAAGTCGATGTCCGGGTGATCGCGGCGACCAACAAAAGGCTGATCGAGGAGGTCGAAGCCGACCGGTTCCGCGAGGATCTCTATTACCGCCTCAATGTGGTGCAGGTGACGATCCCTCCCTTGCGGGAGCGCACCGGCGATATTCCCGCGCTCGCCCGACATCTGCTCGCGCGGATCGCCGAGCAACCGGGATTGCGCGAGCTCGGCATTACCGACGATGCCTTGGCTCTGCTTGGCCAATATGACTGGCCGGGCAATGTCCGCCAGCTCCAGAACGCGCTGTTCCGCGCCGCCGTGCTGTGTGACGGCGATGCGCTCACCCGATCCGATTTCCCGCAGATCGCGGCGCTCGGCGCGCAGCGGCACAGCGTTTCTGGGCCCGCGCCGATGGCGACCAGCGGCGGAGTGACCCTGTTCCACGCCGACGGCAATCTGCGTGCGCTGGAAGAAATCGAAGCCGATGTGATCCGCCTCGCCATCGGTCATTATCGCGGCCGCATGACCGAAGTCGCGCGGCGGCTCGGGATCGGGCGGTCGACGCTGTATCGCAAGCTGGGCGAGCTCGGAATCGACAACGCCGCAGCCTGACGGCTCCAATCGCTGCGCTCGTTAACGCTACCATCTCGTCAGCGACACTTCCGATATGCTATAGGATTCCGACGGCCAGCGACTGGGATCGCTGAAGCCGGAGGAGATCCGCATGCCGAACAGCATTTCACGCCGCACCCTGATCGAACTCGGCCTTGCCGGCGCTTCCGCCGCGATTGCCGGAAGCGCGCTTGCCGAGCCCGCGCTCGTTCCCGAGCCGCAGGACTCGCCACCGCTCCCCGATAGCGAGAAGATCGGCTTTGCGGTCGTCGGCCTCGGCAAGCTTTCGCTGGGGCAGATCATCCCCGGGCTCAAGACGGCAAAGGGCGCAAAGCTTGTCGCTGTGGTCAGCGGCCACCCCGACAAGGCCCGGCGGATCGCCGCCGAGCAGGGTCTGCCGGCCGACGCGATCTACAGCTACGATGACTACGACCGGATCGCGAAGGACCCGCGGATCCAGGTGGTCTATATCGTCCTGCCCAATTCAATGCATGCCGAATACACGATCCGGGCGCTCAAGGCCGGCAAGCATGTGCTGTGCGAAAAGCCGATGGCGACCAGCATCGCCGATTGCGAGGCGATGATCGCCGCCGCGAAAGCCGCCGACCGCAAGCTGATGATCGCCTATCGCTGCCATTACGAACCGCTCAACCTCGAGGTGATGCGCCGGATGCGATCGGGTGCGCTGGGTAAGCCGCGGATGGTCGTCACCAATATGGGCCGGCAGTCCGACCTCAACGAGCCTTCGGATGCGTGGCGGCTCGACATGAAGATGTCGGGCGGCGGCGCGCTTGCCGATATGGGCGTCTACGGCGTCAACGCCGCGCGCTATATCCTCGCCGAAGAGCCGGTCGAGGTGCGCGCCTGGGCGCAGACCGACCGGACCGATCCGCGTTTCAAGACGACGGAGGACGTGATCGCCTGGCAGTTCCGTTTCCCCTCGGGCGCGATCTCCAACGGCTCGACCTCTTTCTCCTATCAGGGGACAATGGCCTTTCAGGTGCTTTGCGAGCACGGCAAGATGACTGCCGAGCCCGGCGCTTTCTATGGTGGCAATCATCTGACCATCGACGGCGTCAAAGGCGAACGCGAACCGAAAATCCGCGAGGTCGACCAGTTTGGGCGCGAGATGGACTGGATGGCCGATGTGGTGCGCGGCAAGGCGCCGCTGGTGTCGCCGGGCGAGGAAGGGTTGCAGGACATGCGGCTGATGCACGCGATCCTCGAATCCGTCGCCAAGGGCGGCGCGACGGTGCGGACCGCCTGGGGATATAAACGTGCCTATGACCCGGCAGCTGTGGTAGACGTGCCGAAGCCGATCTGACCGGAGGGGGGCGCTTTTGACCGGATTGCTGGCTCTTATCACAGCAGCACTGTTCGCAGGCGCCGCCATCTACATCAATTTTGCCGAGCAGCCCGCGCGCCTGAAGCTCGACGATCGCGCGGTGCTCGCCCAGTGGCTCCCCGCCTATCTGCGCGGCACGCTGATGCAGGCGCCGCTCGCGGTGGTGAGCGCGGCACTGGGCGGCTGGACATGGTGGGAGAAAGGCGGGTGGTTCTTCCTGCTCGGCGCGGCGCTCATGCTCACCAACCTGCCCTGGACCTTTGTCGTGATCATGCCGGTCAATCGCAAGCTTGGCGCGATCGGACCGGATGGCGATGCGGCGCAGATCCGGCCGCTGATCAAGCGCTGGGGCTATCTCCATGCGGTGCGCAGCCTGCTCGGGATATGCGCGGTGCTGGCCTATTATTGGGCGCTCGCTCCAATCTGACGACCGTTGTCCGGCCAGCGTCATGCGCTGCCAGTTCGCCTACTGGCGCTGCGAATTTTCTACGGATGCCAAATCTCGAAATCGCCTCCGGGTGCAACGCCGAGCAAGAGTAGGTGCTGGCGCCAATCGACCATGATGAGGTGATGACTGGCGCTCAGCTTCGCGAATACCCGCGTAAGAGCGAGGTCGTCGGAGCCCGCCTCCACGTTCGCTCCCAGGACTGGGATGCCTGTCGAGTCCTGGAATCCATACAGGGCGACGCTCCGCCCTATGGGCACGGAAAAGCCATGCGCGACGCGGCCGACCACCACATTGTCGCCGTAAAACAATATGGGTGCCGGTCGCGCTGCTACTCCAAGTTCCGCCAGCAGTGCATCCCGCGCGCCGGAGCCCGAAAGAACCGGCATGACGTCGAGCTTGCGAAGATAGATTTTGTCCCAACCGTCCCCTTTTCGATGGGCTTTCTCGAACAATATGAGCTCGGTCAGTGTCCTTCGGATTTCGGCCTCCCGGCTCGCCGGAAAGAACTCGATCTGCCGCCAGTCATCCTCGTGAAAAACAAGATCTCCAGGCGCGATCTCCCCGGTCGATTCCTCCACCGGCGCGGCATCGTCGGAGAGGGTAGAGATCGACGCCAGAATGGTGGCTGGATCGACCATCACCACTTGCTGTTCGGGTGGCGCATTCCCAAGACCGAACAAGGCCATGAGTCCGGTAAGTGCCTTTTTCATCGAGCCCCCCAACAGCCGAATGAACAGACCCTATCGCCCGCCGGATCGACGGTCCAGCGAACCTGAAAGGCATGTCCCACAATGACCGAACGTCTTATCGTCCGACCAGCGCGGCGTCGCGCAATCCGCGCCAGACGCGGATCGCCTGTACCGTCTCGGCGACGTCATGGACGCGGAGCATCTGCACGCCCGCCTCGATGCCCTTCATCGCGAGCGCGATCGACCCGCCGAGGCGGGCGTCGACCGGTGCCTCGTTCGAGAGCGCGCCGATCATCCGCTTGCGGCTCGCGCCGAGCATGATCGGACAGCCAAGGCCGTGGAAGAGCGTGAGCCCGTTCAGCAGCGCGAGATTGTCCTGGAGCGACTTGCCGAAGCCGATCCCTGGATCGACGATGATCTTGTTGCGATCGACCCCGGCCGCGACGACTGCTGCGATCCGCGCCTCGAGCCAGTCGAATACCTCGATCAGGACATTGCCATAGCCGTCTCCGCCATGCGGGCCCTTTTTCGGATCGGGCGAATGCATCAGCACGACCGGGCAGCCGGCGGCGACGACGATCTCGGTCGAGCGATCGTCCCAATAGAGCGCCGACACATCATTGACGATCGCGGCGCCGGCGGCGAGCGCCGCCTCCATCACCGCGGCCTTCCGCGTATCGGCTGAGACGAGCGTGCCGCTTTTCACCAGCCGCTCGATGACCGGCACGACACGCTTGATCTCGTCGCCTTCCCAGACGAGCGGCGCCTTGGGCCGGGTGGATTCCCCGCCGACATCGATCAGGGCGGCGCCCTTGACCGACATATCGACGCCGGCGGCGGCTGCGGCGGCGGGATCTTCCTGGAGCTTGCCGCCATCCGAGAAGCTGTCGGGGGTCACGTTGAGGATGCCGGCGACAAGAGGCTGGTCGAAACGGAGCGTGCGGTCGCCTAGCGTGAGCTGCGGGCGGGCCGATGTGATTGCAGCGTGGAGGCGGGCGGCGCGTTCGTTCTGAGCGAGGGTAGCGTCGAAATCGGCGACAGGGATGGTGCGGCGCGTGCCGTCCTCGATCACCTCATAGGCGGAGAACCACGCCATCCCCCCGGCAAGCCGCGCGACTTCGCCGTCGCGACCGACTGGCGTGTCGACGAACTGGATCGGGCGGAGATGGAGTTTGCCAGTCATCAAGCCTCTTTCGTCATGCCGAACTTGTTCCGGCATCCACGGTCCCGCGAATAGTGCGCTGCCTGCTCCTGCGGCACCGTGGACCCCGGAACAAGTCCGGGGTGACGGTTTCGCTCAGGGCTGGGTCGCGAGCAGATAATTCTGGCGGAGCACATCGATTGGCTTGAGGCCATCGGGCGTCTCGTAGTGCCAGAAGGTCCAGCCATTGCAGGCTGGCGCCCCCTGAAGCGTTGCGCCGAGCTTGTGGATCGAGCCGGTCACGTCGCCGCTCATCACTGAGCCGTCGGCGCGCACCGTTACTCGGTAGCGGCGTTTCGCGTCGGTCAGCACCGCGCCTGCGGTCAGCATGCCATTCTCGACGATCGTGCCGAAGGCGACGCGCGGCGCTGCCTTGGGCGACTGCATCGTGACCAGGGCAGATTCGTCGAGTGGGAGCGCCGCCTCGATCCGCTCGAGCGCCGCCGAGCAATAGCCGGCCTCGCGCTCGATGCCGATCCAGCGCCGGCCGAGCCGCTTGGCGACCGCGCCGGTGGTGCCGGTGCCGAAGAACGGATCGAGCACCACATCGCCCGGCTTGGTGCAGGCCAGCAGGATGCGGTAGATCAGTGCCTCAGGCTTCTGGGTCGGATGGACCTTCACCCCGTCCCGCTTCAGCCGCTCCTGGCCGCCGCAGATCGGGAATTCCCAGTCGCTGCGCATCTGCAGCTCGTCGTTCAGCGTCTTCATGCTGCGATAGTTGAAGGTGTAGCGCGCCTTTTCGCCCATCGACGCCCAGATCAGTGTCTCATGCGCGTTGGTGAAGCGGGTGCCCTTGAAATTGGGCATCGGGTTGGCCTTGCGCCAGACGATGTCGTTGAGGATCCAATAGCCGAGATCCTGGATCGCCGAGCCGACCTTGAAAATGTTGTGATAGCTGCCGATCACCCAGATCGCGCCATTGTCCTTGAGGATGCGTTTCGCCTCGGTGAGCCAGGCGCGGGTGAACTTGTCATAGATGGCGAGCGAATCGAACTTGTCCCAATCATCGGTCACGGCATCGACATGGCTGCCGTCAGGGCGGCTGAGATCGCCGCCGAGCTGGAGATTGTACGGCGGATCGGCAAAGATCAGATCGACCGATTTGGCCGGCAGCGCGCGCATCGCCGTGATGCAGTCCTGCATGATGATGCTGTCGAGCGGCAATGCAGCGTTCGGCGCCGTCTCCACAGTCGGCACCGCGACCCGCGCCTTAACCTTATCCATCACGCCCATTATCATTGCCCCTGCTCAAGAGCGGCGCATCCCTGCGGATGTGCGGACTCGGGTCAAGCAGAACTTAGTTAACGATTGGGGTTGCCAAATCGTTAACAAGGCGGAACATTTCGGGAAGCTGTCCAGATATTGAGTCGAGTTATCCACAGGGACTCAATCCATGGGGTGTGGCCCAAAAGACTCATTGATCCAGATAAGCGCTATAAATCGAGCCAGGCCTGGGCGACCGGTGCAAAACTGCGCCGGTGCAGCGGCGAGGGCCCGTGTTCGCGCAGTGCATCGAGATGCGCGCGGCAGGCATAGCCCTTGTTCGAATGCCAGCCATAGAGCGGATGCGTCTGGGCATGGGCGATCATGATCGTGTCGCGGGTGTGCTTGGCAATGATCGAGGCCGCGGCGATCGACAGCGAGATCGCATCGCCCGAAACGATCGCGGTCGCCTGATGAGTCCAGCGCGGGAGGCGGTTGCCGTCGACCAGCACATGCGCCGGCAGCAGGCCGAGCGCGTCGACCGCAAGCGTCATCGCCTTCATCGTCGCCCAATAGATGTTGAGCCGGTCGATCTCGTCGGCCTCGACAATGCCGACGCCGACAATCGCGCAATCGCGGAGCCGGTCATGGAGGCGGGCGCGCTCGGCAGCGGAAAGCTTCTTCGAATCGTCGATCCCGCGCGGTACGCCTTTGGCGGGAAGGATCACCGCCGCTGCGACGACGGGCCCTGCGAGCGGCCCGCGCCCGGCTTCGTCGACCCCGGCGACGGGGGCGAGGCAGAGCTTTTCATGTTTCAGGGAAGGCCGGGTCACGCCAGCCGCCATGGCGGAAAGCGGCGATTCTCGCCAGCCTGATAGAGGCAGACCGCATTGCCGGCGGGATCAGCGAGACGGGCTTCGCGCCAGCCCCAGTTTTCCAGCGTGGGATTGGAGATGGCGACGTCTGCCGCGCGCAGCCGTGCGACGATGGCATCGAGGTCGCCGCATTCGAGGAAGACTACTGGCTTGCCGGCAATCTCATCCGCTGTTTCGATTGAGAGAGTGCCTCCGCCGGCGCTTTCGAAGCGGGCGTAGCGCGGCGATGATTCGACGATCTGATTCAGGCCGAGCAGGCGATAGAAGGCGGCGCTTGCCTCGTAATCGGTCATCGGCAGGGTGATCTGGTTGAGCATTGGCTGGCCCAGGTCATTATCGAGCCTGACCGTCTGATGCCCCATCGGGCCGTGGCCTGCGCCAAATCCGGGTGCGTCGTGGAGCGCGAGCCGGACGAAGATGCGCGCGCGCCCCACCGCGTTGGACAGGCTCATGCCGCGCCCAAGCCCTGTGGCGACAGCGCTCGCCAGCGTGCAACCCGTGCCGTGGTTGTGGTACGTCGGGATTCGGGGATCGGCCCAGCGAACTTCACTTCCGTCAGCGAGGATCAGTCGGTCGACAATCTCGTCGCTCTCGCCGTGCCCCCCTTTGACGAGGAGCGCGGCACAACCGGCCCGCACTGCGGCCTCGCCGCCGAGCGCCACCAGTTCGGGCAGATTCGGCGTGGTCACCGTTGCGATCCGCATCAGCCGTGCAAACGCGGCGATGGTCGCGTCATCGGAAAGCAGGGCCCCGCTCGTCGCCACCATCACCGGGTCGAACACGATCGGGATGCCAGGCATCGCCTCGAGCCGATCCGCCACCGCATGGGCGGTTTCGGCCGATCCGATCATTCCGATCTTTACGGCATCGACGCCGATATCGCTCACCACTGAATCGATCTGTGCGATCACCATGTCGGTCAGCACCGGCATCACTGCCTGCACGCCGAGCGTGTTCTGCGCGGTGATCGCGGTGATCGCCGTCATTGCGTGGCCGCCGAGCATCGTAACCGTCTTGATATCGGCCTGGATGCCGGCGCCGCCGCCCGAATCCGAGCCCGCGATGATCAGGATGCGGGGAGTCATCACTCCCCTCTCCCTTCGGGGCTCGGCCATTCACACGCATCTGCGGAACGCTGTTTCTCCCTCTCCCGGCGGGAGAGGGAAGGGGCCCATCGCGAAGCGATGGGAAGGGTGAGGGTGACTGATCGGAGCGTCTCGCCCTCAACCTCACCCCGCGCTGCTGCGCAGCTTGCCCCTCTCCTAAAAGGAGAGGGGAAGAAGGGCGCCCGCACAATGTGCGAATCTGGTGGCCCCGAAGGGAGAGGAGAGTAAGCTCGCACCGCCGTCACGCTCCGCCCTTGAACATCCGCACTGTCGAGGCCGGGTTCCGTTCCAGCGCCTTCCCGACCCGGGCCGGCCGGTCCATCAGCTCGCCGCCGCAATTGGGGCAGCGATCGTCGAGCGCTTCGGCGCAGGTCGCGCAAAAGGTGCATTCGAACGAGCAAATGAACGCGCCGGGTTCGTCGGCGAGAAGGTCCGTGCCGCAGCGTTCACAATCGGGGCGCATCTCGAGCATTGTCTTCCTTCCTTCTCTATCTTCCTTCCCTCTCGCCTACGGGAGGGAATTAACCTGCCGCCACCCGGACCGCCTCACAGATGCGGTCGACCACCTGCTCCACCTGGCCCGGATCGTCGCCCTCGGCCATCACCCGGATCACCGGCTCGGTGCCCGAGGGGCGGATCACCAGGCGGCCCTTGCCGTCGAGCTCAGCCTCAGCCTCGGCGATGACCGCCTTCACCGCCTCGGCTTCGAGCGGTTTGCCACCCGCGAAGCGGACATTCTTGAGGAGCTGCGGAAGCGGCTCGAAACGGTGGAGGATCTGGCTCGCGGGTGCGCCGACCTCGACCAGTTCGGCGAGGACCTGCAACGCCGCAACCAGGCCATCGCCGGTCGTCGCATAATCCGACAGGATGATGTGCCCGGATTGCTCGCCGCCGACATTATAGCCCTGGGCGCGCATTGCCTCGAGCACATAGCGATCCCCGACATTGGTCCGGATCAATTTGATGCCTTGAGTCGCGAGATGCCGTTCGAGCCCTAGATTCGACATCACAGTCGCGACAAGTCCGCCATTGGCCAGCCGCCCGGCGCGCGCCCAGCCGCTGGCGATCGTCGCCATCAGCTGATCGCCATCGACGACATGGCCAAGCTCGTCGACCAGGATCAATCGGTCGGCATCGCCGTCGAGCGCGATGCCAAGCGCCGCGCCGGAGGCAACGACCGTTTCGCAAAGGACATCGGGGGCAGTCGAACCGACACCGTCATTGATGTTCTTGCCGTTGGGCGTGGTGCCGATCGCGATCACATCCGCGCCGAGCTCCCACAGGGCCGAAGGCGCGACCTGATAGGCGGCACCGTTCGCGCAATCGACGACGATCTTGAGGCCATCGAGCCGGAGATGTTCCGGAAAGGTTGATTTCGCGAAATGGATATAGCGGCCCTTGGCATCGTCCACCCGTCGCGCGCGGCCAATGTCGGCGGAGGCCGCCAGCGCGACGTCGCCATCGATCAGCGCCTCGATGGCGAGCTCATCGGCGTCCGACAATTTATAGCCATCAGGCCCGAACAGCTTGATGCCGTTATCGGCATAAGGATTGTGGCTCGCCGAGATCATCACGCCGAGATCGGCGCGCATCGACTGGGTGAGCATCGCGACCGCCGGGGTCGGCATCGGCCCGAGCAGCACCACATCCATGCCGACGCTGGTGAACCCGGCGACCATCGCATTTTCGAGCATATAGCCCGAAAGCCTGGTGTCCTTGCCGATCACGACGCGGTGCTTGTGGTTGCCGCGGACGAAATGCGCGCCGGCCGCCATGCCGACCTTCATCGCCATCGCCGCCGTCATCGGGGAGAGATTGGTGGCGCCGCGAATGCCATCGGTACCGAAATATTTCCTTGCCATATCCGCGCATCCAATCCGTTATGCGATCCGTCTTATTGGCGGCCTGATAGCGCCGGAAACTTCGAAGGGCGAGCATGTCGCAAGCAACGCGTGTCCTGTCTGCCCTGGTCCTCGGCCTTGCCCTGGGCATCGGCCTCGCGACCTGGAGCGCCGGCACTGCCACCAGCGGCATCTCCATCGCCCATCCGATCGGCACCGCCTGGCTCAACGCGCTTCAGATGACTGTCGTGCCGCTGGTCGTAGCGTTGCTGATAACCGGCGTCGCCGCGACCGCCGAGGCAGCGCGGGCGGGGCGAACCACGGGACGGGCGCTTGGGCTGTTCATCGCCTTGCTGTGGTTCTTCTCCGCCTTTGCCGCCATTGTTACCCCGCTCCTGCTCCGCTGGTTTCCCCTGCCGGCCACCTCCTCGGCCGCGTTGAAGACGGCGCTGAGCGCGACAAAACCGATCGGCGATGTACCTCCCTTCTCCGAATTCATTGCCTCAATCGTGCCGAGCAACCCGATCGCCGCCGCCGCCAATGACGCCTTTCTGCCGCTGATCGTCTTCACCATGGTGTTCGCCTTCGCGCTCACGCGCCTGCCGGCGGAGCCGCGGGTGATGCTGACGAAATTCTTCCAGGCGATTGCCGATGTGATGCTGGTGATGATCGGCTGGATCCTGTGGCTGGCCCCGCTCGGGGTGTTCGCGCTTGCCTATGTGGTCGGCGCGCGCGCGGGCACGGCGGCCTTCGGCGCGCTGGTTCATTATATCCTGATCGTCTCCGGCATCGGCGTCCTGGTCTGGCTTGCGTCCTTCCCGGTCGGTGCGATCGGCGGCCGGGTCGGCCTGGCGCGGTTCGTCCGTGCGACGGTGCCCGCCCAGGCGGTCGCGATCAGCACCCAATCCTCGCTCGCCTCGTTGCCCGCGATGCTGCGCGGCGCTGAGGCGCTCGGCGTCCCAGTTGCGACCTCCGGGGTGATCCTGCCGCTCGCCGTCGCCATCTTCCGCGTGACCGGGCCGCCGATGAACCTCGCGGTGGCGATCTATGTCGCTTACTGGTTCGGCATACCGCTCGGACCGAGCCAGCTTGCGGCCGGCGTCGCGGTCGCCGCGATCACGACGATGGGCGCGGTGAGCCTGCCGGGGCAGATCAGCTATGTCAGCTCGATCGCGCCGATCTGCATCGCCATGGGCGTGCCGATCGCCCCGCTCGGCCTGCTCGTCGCGGTCGAGACCATCCCCGACATCTTCCGCACGCTGGGCAATGTGACCATGGACCTGGCGGCTACCCGAATCATTTCAGTGCGGAACGGCCCCGTTGCCGAAACCGAGGGGGACGCACTCCTCAAGTCCTGAGGCGCGGCGGAACCAAGTGAAGCCGAGCAAGGTTCATTCTCGATTCGAAGGGAGATCGAGATGGGAAAAGGGTGCCTGCTCTGGCTGCTCGGCGTGCCGATCCCGGTGATCATCGTCCTGTATCTGTTGTTCCATCACTAGGGCCGATCGACACTCAGCACTTCAGTTTGAGAGCGGGACAAGGACGTTCACGCAAAGGCGCAAAGGCGCGAAGGGCGTGCGCTGATAAGGAAGATCGCCCTTGCTTCCGATTCGACCACCCGGAAGTTGGAGGAACGAACGCCCGCCTCAGGTGAGCCCTTCGCGCCTTCGCGCCTTCGCGTGAACCCTTTACTGTGACATTGAATGTCGATCGGCCCTGGAGCGAGCTTGATTCAATCGCGCTGCGGAGTGTTGCACTATGCGAATCGGGCGCGTGCAAAGCCCGGTTTGCTCTTTGACATGACGGTCGAATCCCTCGGCGTTTCGCCCGTCCCTGTTCCTTCGAAAACGCTCCCTGTTCCGGATGCGGCTCTCCCTGTTATTTCCAACACGCTTCCCTGTTATTTCCAACACTCTCCCTGTTCCGCGAATAACAGGGAGACGTCATGCCAAGCCGCTGGAAACACTGCACGAATTTCAGCAAAAAAGCCCCGAAAAGGGCCAATAACAGGGAGAAAAATAAATTCTTCCCTGTTCCTTCCCTGTTATTGGCCAAGAACAGGGAGAAACCGCCATTCGCGGCCCTCGGCCATCGCAACGCCCCAAAGGCGAGAATCAGCTCCGGCTCAGCCGCGCTACCCAGACATAGTCGAGCCGTAGCGGCAGGAAATCAGCTTCCAACCCTTGTGCCGCCGCAATCCCTTCCACCACGTCACGCAGGGTCGCGCGGGGCGATACGTCGAATTTGGCGAGCCATGCGAACAGAAATTTGCGCCACAGACGGGGCAGTCCGTTCTGCTGGCCGAAATCGACGATGTCGAGGCGGCCGCCGGGAGCGAGCTTCGCCGCAGCCTCGCGGATCGCGCCCTTCCAGTCGGGAATCATCGACAGGGTATAGCTCTGAAAGACGCGGTCGAACGCGGGCCTGCCGAACAGGGCCTGGGCATCGAACGCTGTCGCATCGCCCTGGGCAAGCGTGATGCGGTCGCTCAGGCCCGCCTTTGCGACCTTGGCGCGCGCGGTCTCGAGCATTGCCTCGGAAATATCGATCCCGAAGAAATGCGCATCGGGCCAGGCGTGCGCCGCGACGATGAGATTGCGCCCGGTGCCGCAGCCGATTTCAAGCACGCTGCCACCCGGCGGAGGCGACAAATGGCGGATCAGCCGATCTCGTCCGAGCAGATAATATTTGCGGGTCAGATCATAGAAATGGCGCTGCGTCCGGTAGATCGCATCCATCTGCCCGGCATGATTGTCGCTGCTCAGGCGCCTTCCCCCAGCACATAGAGATGAACGCCGCCATAGATCGAGGAGCGATCCCGCCTGGTGTAATCAAGCGACTCCTCGGCGCGGTAGCCCCAGCGCGACAGGATCGCATCGGGCACGCGCCCGGGCAGGATCGTCGGCGTGCCGGCGGTGCGGAACAGCACCCGGGCGCCGGCCTTTGCGGTCCTGGTGATCTCGCTCCACAGATCGGTCAGCTGCTCGTCGGTCATCCAGTCCTGCGCGTCGAGCAGGATATAGCGATCGAGCGAGGCGTCCGGACAGGTGCGCAGATAGTCGGCGAAATTGATGTGACGCACTTCGATCCGGTCGACCCGATCGACGATCTCGTCGTAATGCTCGCGCTGCAAATAAGGCGGCAACGGCGCCGACGGCCCTTCGCCATAGCCGCGGTTGAAGGCCTGCCAGGCGAAATAATTATCCTTGAGATCGAAATCGCAGGCGAGTTTCTCGAGCCGCTCGCGCAGCACCGATGCCATCTTCTCGTCGCCGGCCAGCGCTTCATATTGGGCGGGCGGGATGCCGAGGCCAAACAGCGACGCGGGCTGGTCCGTGAGCCATTTGATGAAGCGCTTGTCGAACATCGGCGCGAATTCGCGGTCGAAGATCTCGCGCTGTTCCTCGAGCGAATTGGCCTTTAGCAGCACCTTGGGATTCAGACCGTTGAGCCGGGCGAGCAGATGCGCCACGCTGATGAAATTGCCGAGCAGACCGCGCCGATAGACGCCGTGGGCGAAGCCGCCGATGCGGCGGCGCCCGATCATGTCGCGGCCTTCCCAGTAGCGCCGCGTGACGTCGTCGAGATGCGGACGCACATAGGTGCGATAGGCGAGGATATTGGCGCGGCTGTTGGCGTTGCCGAAGAAGCGGTGGAACGCGTCATATCCGGGCAGGTGCCGCGCGGCGACCAGCTTCAATTTGTTGAGCGCGATATGCGCGGTGTTGAGATCAACCGCGGTGATCGCGCGCGGATCAGCGGTCAGATAGGAGAGCACGTTGCAACCGCCCGACGCGATCGTGACGACATGGCTGTCAGGCGTGATCGCGAGCGCCTCCATGTCGACGGCGGGATCTTCCCAGATCTGGGCATAGACCAGGCCGCGAAAGGCGAAGGTGAAGGCGCGTTCGAGCAGCCCCTGCTTCGACAGATGGTCGTGCCGATGGACAGCGGCCTTCACCGCGCGGTTCTTCTGCGATCGGCTGGCCGTGGCCATGGGGACAGTCTCCTCCCGGTTGTCGCAAGAATGGCGGCAGCGCCCCGCTAGGACAAACTCGTGACGCTTCCATGACGGTGTTGCGTCGAAATGAAAAGGACCTGCCGACCCAGTAAGGGTCGGCAGGTCCCATACGCACGGCGCCGCGAAGGGGGTCGGCAGCCTGTCACTCGTCTTTCGCTCGGGAAGAAAGACGCTGCATATACGCGTGGAGACTCCAGCCGGATGCAGCGGCCGCGCAACTTTTTCGGGTCAGGGCAGCATCACAGTGTCGATCACATGGATGACGCCGTTCGACTGCATCACATTTGCAACGGTTATCTTGCCGGCATTGCCCTTGCCGTCCGCGATCGTCCAGCCGCTGGTGCCGGATTTCATGAAGGTCAGGGTCTCACCCTGAACGGTGGTGTAGCTTGCCGTGCCGCCATGCGCCCTGGCATTGGCGGCGATGTCGGCTGCGGTGATGCGACCGGGCACCACATGATAGGTCAGCACGCTGGCCAGGGTCGCCTTGTTCTCGGGCTTGAGCAGGGTATCGACGGTCCCTGCGGGCAGTTTCTCGAAGGCGGTGTTGGTCGGCGCGAAAACAGTGAATGGTCCCGCGCCCATCAGCGTTTCGACAAGCCCGGCCGCCTTGACGGCAGCGACGAGCGTCGTGTGGTCCTTCGAATTGACTGCGTTTTCGACGATGGTCTTTGTCGGGTACATCGCAGCGCCGCCGACCATTGGGTTGGACTTCGCCAGAGCAATCGACGAGCCGCCAAGAATGATGGCGGCGGCGGCAATGGTGGCGCGGAAGGAAGGGGTCATGGATTACTCTCCTGTACTGGCCCCGAACGGGGCACGGCACAGTTACGACGGCGCCCTCGGTAAAGACGCAGCACGAAGCAGAGTCACGACGGGTCAGACCCGGGAGAGCACGCCCTTTGCGACAACCGGCCCGGTTGGCAGACCTGTCGGAGACCCGCCGACCGGCTCGATCGAAACGGCAAGGGTGGCACCCGCGGCAAGGCGGGCGCGATTGGCGCCGCCCACGGTGAAGTACGAGGCGCCCGATGTCTTCAGCAGCCCAAGCGAATGCGGCACACCGTCGCCGGCGATCACCCAGAGCTCCGCGCTGCGGTCGGCATCGGCGAGCGTGGCCGCCGTCAGCCGCAGGGCAGCCGAGTTGGGGTCGTAAAGCGCTGTCACCGGCGCGCCGGCCTTGCCTCTGTCGATCGACGCGACCAGCACCGGTGCGCGCGCTACGGCGACTGGCACCGGTTGCTGCGCGGGGCCGGGCACCGGCACCGGGCGCATGACGATCACCACCAGCATCGCAGCGGCGGCGACGCTCGACAGCCCCGCCGCCACTGGCCAGAAAAGGCTGCGTTTCGCCGCTACCGGCGGTGCCGCCGGCACTGCATCCGCGCCGTCGATCGTCCGCTCGACCCGCCCGAGTACGCCGGACGGCGCATCCATAGCAGGCCAAAGATCGAACAGCTGCGCGAGATGTGCGCGCCAGCGTTCAACGTCCTGCGCGAAGCCATGCTCGGCCAGCATGCGGCGAAGTGCGTGCGCCCGCTCCTCCCCCTCAAGCAAGCCGAGCGCGAGTTCGGCCGCGGCCATGTCGGGGATGTCATCATCGAGGGCAATTTCGTCACTCATCCCTCAAGGCAGGCCTTGAGCTTGGCAAGGCCACGACGGACCCAGCTTTTCATCGTGCCGAGCGGCACATTCTGCCGTTCGGCGAGCTCCGCATAGGTGACGCCATCGAAAAAGGCGGTGCGGATCGCTGCGCGCTGGTTTTCTTCCAGCCCGTCGAGGCAGCCGTGCAGCAGGTGCGATGCCTCGTCCGCCAGCATCGTTTCGCTGGCCAGCGGAGCCTCATCGAGAATCGGCGGGGCGTCCTCGATCGGGCTCGAACGGCGCACGGCCTGGGCGCGGCGCCAGTCGATCGACCGGTTGCGGGCAATCGTCGCGAGCCAGGTGATCGGGCTCGCCCGGTGCGGCTCATAGGCGCCGGCCCGTTTCCAGATCGTCAGATACACGTCGTGCAACACATCTTCAGCAGCCTGCCTTTCACCGCAGATACGGTAGCAGATGCCAAAAAGCTTCGCCGAGGTGAGCGCATAGAGATCACGGAATGCCGAGCGGTCCTCATCCCCGGTACCGACCAGCGCCGCGACGAGGCGCGCACGCGGATCGGACGCAAGAGCGCCGGAAGTGGCCGAGGATGAATCCGTCATGGTGCCGAAGCTAGCGCGCTCCGGGGGTGCACGGCAATCCCGCGCACCCAAACCGAATGGTCACCTTTATTTAGGTGCCATCCCGCCGGCGCCCGGCCATGCACTGTCGCCGACGCGCGTCAGCATCATGTCGAAGAAGCGCTGCGGTGGCTGGCCGGGGACGATCCGATCGCCGACCTCGTGCCAGGCCGTTCCATTGAACGTCGCGGTGTAGCGGATCGTCATCGGCCCGGCCGGTATCTCCCAGACATAGCCGTCCGCCGTCGGCGCCAGCTTGAAATCGCCGGCACGGCCTTGCGCATAGGAATGCAGCGCATAGGCGTTGGTCGCGGGATCATAGGACAGGATACCAAAGGCATTGAAGCCGGTCGTACCGTCCGGATTGAAGCCCTTGCCTTCCATCACCCGGATGGTGCCGCCGAGCATGGTACCGATCCGCTCGGTCTGGGTTACCTTGTGCTCGCCGGTGGGCGTCATCGTCGCGGCGGGGCCGCGCCAGGTGCCGTCCATCCAGCTGAGCTTCGCGATAGCCGCGCGCTGGGCCTCGAGCGTGGCGGGATCAGCCACCTGCGCCACCGCGCCGGATAGCGGCGTCATCGTGATGATCAGCGCGGCGGTCCGGGTCCAAAAGTGTCTCGTCACGTGTCAGCTCCTTTGTGTCATTGCGTGGGGGCCGTCGTGGTGGCAGCTTCGCGCCATGCCCGTCCTGCGCCCCGCTTCCCCGCATCCGGCTTCCGTCATGCCGCGCGCTTCCGGCAACACGGGTTTCGCGAAGCGCGCTCGAAAGTTCGCGAATCGCGTCGCCGCCCTGCCGGGCTTCCCGATCCTGCCCGTTGCCGGCTTTGCCGCCGCGATGCTGATGATCATCGTCGGCGCTTTCGGCACCGGGCAAATGCCGCTGGCGATGCGCGCGGGATTCTGGGGCGTGCTGCTCGGCTGGAATATTCTGAAGTGGCAGATCTGGTTCGCGCTGCTTGTGCGCCGCCCCACTGACTGGCCGCGCGCGAGCGCGATCGGGGCGGTGGTTCTCAACCTGCCGCTGCCGTTCGAGATCGCGCTCAGCCTTCGCCTCTTCGGCATCGACGATTCGCCTGGCCTGGCGCAGACCTGGGTCGAGGCGCTCGCGATCAGCATGGTCGTGTTCCTCGTGCTGGTCATTGCGGGCGTCCGCAGGCGAGCGGCGCCCGTCCCCGCGGTTACCACCCCGCCCGTCATCGTGCCGGATGGCCTGCTTGCGCGTGCCGGGATCACCGATCCGGCTGCGCTGCAGGCGATCGAGGCGGAGGATCATTATTGCCGGCTGCATCTGGCGGGCGGGCGGAGCGTGCTGGTCCTCCACCGGTTCGGCGACGCGCTCAAGGAAGTCGCCAGTTTCGACGGTGCGCAAGTCCATCGCGGCGCCTGGGTCGCGGCGCGGGACGTCGCCGGTGCCGAGCGCGACGGGCGCCGCTGGCTGCTCCTATTGGCGGACGGCGCCCGTATTCCGGTCAGCGCGCGCTTTACGAAAATCGCCCGCTCACGGGGGTGGCTTCGGCTCCGTCGAGCTCCCTGATTCATGTTTCTGTGACTCTTTTTCGACAAGAGCACACCAGCCCGGTGGCGTTCGGTGCGCGCTTTGCGTAAAGGCCGCCGCATCCGCTTTCGCCGAGAAGGAGCGCAGCCCAATGCGCATCGCCATCGCTTCCGACCATGCCGCCTTCGCGCTGAAGGACTTGCTGTCCGCATGGCTGAGCGATGAGGGCCATGAGGTGCGCGATCTCGGCCCGCATTCGGACGCAAGGGTCGATTATCCCGATTACGGCTTTGCGCTTGCCGAGGCGGTCGCGGCGGGCGAGGCCGAGCGCGGCATTGCTCTGTGCGGTTCGGGCATCGGCATTTCGATCGCGGTCAACCGCCACCCCGCCGCACGCTGTGCGCTGGTCGGCGAGCCGCTATCCGCCGCACTCGCCCGCGAGCATAACGACGCCAATATCCTCGCCATGGGCGCCCGCCTGACCGGCGAGGACATGGCCAAGGCCTGTATCACCGCTTTCCTGGCCACCGATTTCGCCGGTGGCCGCCACGCCCCCCGCGTCGACAAGCTCGGCGCCCCCAGCTTCGCGAAGGAACCCGCATGAGCACCAACCCCCGCACCCTGAACGACGTCCAGCCTGACGGCTTCTTCACCCGCGGCCTTGCCGAGGCCGATCCGGCCGTGTTCGGCGGCGTCACCCATGAGCTGAAGCGCGAGCAGACCCAGATCGAGCTGATCGCCAGCGAGAATATCGTCTCTAAGGCAGTATTGCAGGCGCAAGGATCCGTCTTCACCAACAAATATGCGGAAGGCTATCCGGGCAAGCGCTATTATCAGGGCTGCGAGCCTTCGGACGAGGTCGAGCAACTCGCCATCGACCGGGCGAAGCAATTGTTCGATTGCGGCTTTGCCAATGTCCAGCCGCACTCGGGCGCGCAGGCGAACGGCGCGGTGATGCTCGCGCTGACCAGGCCGGGCGATACGATCATGGGGCTGAGCCTCGATGCCGGCGGGCATCTGACTCACGGCGCCAAGGCCGCGATGTCGGGCAAATGGTTCAACGCAGTCCAGTACGGCGTCGATCCGGTCACGCATCTGATCGATTTCGACGAGGTCGCCAGGCTTGCGCGCGAGCACAAGCCCAAGCTGATCATCACCGGCGGCTCGGCCTATCCGCGCCAGATCGATTTCGCGAAGTTCCGCGCGATCGCAGACGAGGTCGGGGCTTTGTTCATGGTCGACATGGCGCATTTCGCCGGGATTGTGGCGGGCGGCCTGCACCCTTCGCCGCTGCCGTTCGCCGATGTCGTGACGACCACGACCCACAAGACTTTGCGCGGTCCGCGCGGTGGCATGGTGCTGACCAACAACGAGGCGATCGCCAAGAAGATCAACTCGGCGGTCTTCCCGGGCCTTCAGGGCGGGCCATTGATGCACGTGATCGCCGCCAAGGCAGTCGCCTTCGGCGAGGCGCTGCAGCCGGAATATAAGAGCTATATCGCCGCAGTCGTGGAGAATGCGAAGATCCTCGCCGCGACATTGAAGGAGCGCGGCGCTGAAGTGGTCTCGGGCGGCACCGACACGCATCTCGCGCTGATCGACCTGTCGCCGCTCGGCGTGACCGGCAAGGACGCGGATGAGGCGCTGGAGCGCGCCGGCATTACCTGCAACAAGAACGGCATCCCCAATGATCCGCTGCCGCCGACCAAGACCAGCGGCATACGGGTCGGCTCGCCCGCCGGGACGACGCGGGGCTTCGGCCCGGCCGAGTTCCGGGAAATTGGCAATATGGTCGCCGATGTGCTCGATGGCTTGCGCAAGAATGGCGAGGCCGGTGACGGCCAGGTCGAAGCGGCGGTGCGCGAACGCGTGCTCGCCTTGTGCGCGCGTTTCCCCATCTACCCTGAAGGAGTCTGATGCAATGAAGTGTCCAGCCTGTGATGCCAGCGCTCCCAAGGGTGCTCTTTTCTGCCCTCGCTGCGGTACGTCGATGACCGCCGCAACGGCACCGGAGCGGCCGATTCCCGACGCGCTCGCCGACGAGCTCCGCGCCGCCCGCGTATTCGTCGAGGATGCGGCACAGAGCGCCGTCACCGCCGTGAAAAGCGACCTCGGCACCAGCATGGCCAAGGGCGCGGCGATCGGCGCCCTGATCTCGATCCCGGTGCCGTTCGTCGGCCTAGTCGGCGGCGCCGTGGTGGGCGCGGGCGTGGCCGCCTACAAGAAGCTGACGGAGGACTGATCGCTTGCGCTGCCCTTTTTGCGGACATGAAGACAGTCAGGTAAAAGACAGCCGCCCGACCGATGACGGGGCAGCGATTCGGCGGCGGCGGCAATGCGAAGGGTGCGCGGCACGCTTCACCACCTTCGAACGCATCCAGTTGCGTGAGCTTTACGTGCTGAAAAGCGAGGAGAAGCGCGAGCCCTTCGATCGCGAGAAGCTGCTCCGCTCGGTCTCGATCGCGGCGCGCAAACGGCCGATCGATCCGGTGCGGCTGGAAAAGCTGGTTTCGGGGATCCAGCGCCAGCTCGAGACCCAGGGCGAGAATGAAGTGCCCGCAAAGCGGATCGGCGAGATGGTGATGGAGGGGCTCAAGGGCCTCGATTCAGTCGCGTACATTCGGTTTGCGAGCGTCTATAAGGACTTCCGCGAGGCACGCGATTTCGAAGAATTCGCCGGCAATGTGAACGAGGTGGGCAAGGGGTGAGCGAACGGCCGGTTCCCCTCGCGTCACCCCCCGTCATTGTCCTGGTCCGCCCCCAGCTCGGCGAGAATATCGGCAAGGCGGCGCGGGCGATGCTCAATTTCGGGCTCACCGAAATGCGGCTCGTCACGCCGCGCGACGGCTGGCCCAACCCTTCCGCGGGCCCGGCCGCGAGCGGCGCGGATATCGTGCTCGAACAGGCACGGGTGTTCGGCAGTGTCGCCGAGGCAGTCGGTGACTGTGCCCATGTCTATGCGACCACGGTGCGCAAGCGCGGAGTCACCAAGCCAGTTATCACGCCCGAGGCGGCGGGGCGCGCAATCCACGCCGCACCCGGGCGATCGGCGATCCTGTTCGGGCCCGAGCGCTCGGGATTGGAAACCGACGATGTAGCCGTGGCGCGCACGATCATCACCGTGCCTATCAACCCGGAATTCGGTTCGCTGAACCTTGCCCAGGCGGTCATTCTCGTCGCCTATGAATGGTCCAAGGGGATGAGCCTGGCCTCACCACCCGAGACCGAGCTCGATCCCCCTGCCCCGCAGGAGCATCTGGAAGGCATGCTCGCCCAGCTGAGCGGGATGCTCGAGCAGACCGGCTATTTCCATCTGCCGGACCGCGAGCCGACCGTCCGGCGGACCTTGCGGACATTGCTGACCAAGCCGGGATGGTCCGAACAGGAAGTGCGCACGTTTCGCGGAATTCTGAGCGCGCTTGCCGGGAAACGGCCCCGCACCTGAGACGTTTGCTTGACTCGCGCAGGACACCCGGCTAACCGCGCGCCTTCGCAAAAGGCCCCGCACCCCGGTGAAGCGGTGGCCCTGCCCAGATCCTCGACAGATCTACAGAGCGATGACCGGGAAGCGATCGACGCCGTCCGGCGCCGGTCTCGTTGTTGGCACTTGCAAGGAATATCACATGTCGAAGCGCTCCAGCGCCAAGTACAAGCTCGATCGCCGTATGGGCGAGAACATCTGGGGTCGTCCCAAGTCCCCGGTGAACAAGCGCGAATATGGCCCCGGCCAGCACGGCCAGCGCCGCAAGGGCAAGGTCTCCGACTTCGGTATCCAGCTGCGCGCCAAGCAGAAGCTCAAGGGCTATTATGGCGACGTGACCGAGAAGCAGTTCCGGGCATGCTATACCGAAGCCGCCCGCATGAAGGGTGACACCGGCCAGAACCTGATCGGCCTGCTCGAGCAGCGTCTGGACATGATCGTCTATCGCGCCAAGTTCGCGCCGACCGTCTGGGCGGCACGCCAGCTCGTCAGCCATGGCCACATCTACGTCAATGGCGTGAAGTGCAACATCGCGTCGCGTCGCGTGTTCCCGGGCATGGAAATCACGCTGGGCACCAAGGCCAAGGAAATGGCGCTGGTGATGGAGGCGCAGAGCCTCGCCGAGCGCGACATCCCCGATTATGTCGCACCCGACGGCAACGCCAAGGTGACCTTCACGCGCGTTCCGACGCTCGACGAAGTGCCCTATCCGGTGAAGATGGAGCCGAACCTGGTCGTCGAGTTCTACTCGCGCTGATCCGGCAGCAGTCTCGCAATCAAGAAAGGGGCGGCCTCGCAAGAGGCCGCCCTTTTCATTTGGCGGTCATGCCCATGGATGCCCGCAGGAACGCATCCATCTTGTCGAGCATCTCGGCGCGGACAATACTGTCCTGAATTTGATGATCCAGATTGTGGAACTCGACGAGCTCGACCCGCTTTCCCGCGCTCTTCAAACGCGATGCCATCATGCGCGATTCCCCGATGCCCACGGTACGATCACGATCGCCGTGGAACATCAGTACGGGCGCAGTGATCCGGTCGACATTCTGTGCCGGAGAGCCTTCCCGAACCTGCGGGCCATGGCCAATATAGGCATCTACGAGAATGTGGTTCGAAAAGTTCAGCGACTCATTGCGCAATGTTTCGAGATCCGTGACCGGCGCAACCGCCACGATTGCCTTGAACAAATTGGGATCAAGCACGGCTGACTGTAGCGCGGCATATCCCCCATAGGACCAGCCGAGGATGGCGAGCTTGTTCGGGTCGGCGATTCCCTGTTTCGCCAGCCAGCGCCCGCCGTCGTTGACGTCGCCGATCGCTACTCTCCATGATTTGAAGCCATTCTGCCGGAACCAGCTCGAGCCATAGCCGGTCGAACCGCGGTAATTCGGCTGCAGCACCGCATAACCACGGTTAGCGAAGAATTGTGCAAGCCAGTCGAAACCCCATTCATCGCGGTCTCCGGGGCCGCCATGTGGCATCACAATGGTTGGCAGGTTCTTGCCATCGCTTCCCGGCGGGAGGGTCAGATATCCGGGAATCTGCGTCCCGTCAGCGGCGCTGTAGGTGATGGCCTTGACGGTCGCGAGCTGCGTTTGGAGAAGTTGCGGCCGCACCGGAAGCACTTCCGCCATCTGTTTGGTCGCCTTGTCGAGGAGATAATAGCGCCCGGGGTCAACGTCGCTGCCAGCGAACAATAACAGCTTGGTTTCGTCAGCGCTCGCATCGACAAATGCGACCAGAGGCAAGTTGGGAAGAGCCCGTGAGAGCGACGCGGCGAGTTTCTTGAGCTCGGGATCGAAGAACTCGATCTGGCGCCGCTCCGTAGCGAAGCTTGCGCCGATGACGCGCGCGCTACGGCCGATCCGGATGAGCGAATCTATGTCGACATCAGGCCGGGCAAGCACAAGATCGCGCTTGGCGCTGCCGTCCAGCGCGATCGCGTAAAGCGCGGTGTGCCCGCCTGCCGCATCGAAGCCGTAGACGACATTACGGTCGCGATCGACGGCGACTGGGTTAAAGCCCTCCGTCTGTCCCCCTGTCAGCTTGAGCGACCCCAGCGGAAGCCAGCTGCGGCTGCCCAATTTACGGTAAAAGTAGTTGATCTTGTCCTTGTCATACCCCGTAGTGTCGCTCGGTTGAAGGCCCATGATCCGCACGACACCATGGCCGTCGGAGATATATTCCTCGGCATCGCGTTTCGGACCTTCGACCGTCGAACGCTTCAGGCTGGCGGTATCGACCCGATCGACCCCATATCCCTCCTCTTCGCTGGCGAGATGCGTGCCTGTGGTGCGTTCGGGAACATAGGTGCGGGCCATCAGCACCGATCCCCCCGCCTCGTCGCCGAGCCAGTCGATTACATCGCCTCCACCAAGGGCCAGGCCCAGCGCTCGCGATGAATCGGCGGCGCTGAGCATCTTCAGGTTCTTGCCGTCTGAATCCATCGAGAAGAGCCGGGTGATCCCGAGCAACCCCTCGCCGCTTTGCGCTACCGCGTAGACGCCGCACACCAGCCTCGTGTTGGTGGACCACCGGCAATATCGCAATTGATCCGGCTCGCCGTCCGAGCGTGTGATCGCCTTGGGCGTACCCCCATCGACGCTGACGACGAAAAGAGCCGTTCCCCGTGCGCCCGATGGTTGGAGGAAGGCGATGGTGCGACCGTCGGGTGACAGGCTGATCTGTTGCACCTCCTCCCGGGCGCCAAAACGGGCCGCCGCTTCGCTCGTCGCGCCGGCCACTGGCTGGGCAGCGAGGCCCGCCGTCGTGGCGAGGAGCGCCACCCATATTCGAATATTCAATTGCCCACCCCGATTTCAAACAGTTACGTCCTTCAATGTAGCGCTATCGCGATTGAGGGCAACGATGTTGTCGAACCGAAATGGCTTGATCGCGAGCGACTTGCACCCGCCCGGACGGGCTGCCAGAACCCGAAGCGTTCAATCCATTCCAGGAGTCCCGATGCGCGCCCTTTTCCTGCTGCCCGCCGCGATCGCCCTTGTCGCTGCGGCGCCTGATTCGCCCGACATCCGCGTCCAGACGCTCAAGGATGTGACGAAGACCCTTTCGTCCGACAGCTTCGAGGGCCGCAAGCCGACGACGCCCGCCGAAGACAAGGCGACTGCCTATATCGTCGAGCGCTTCAAGGCTGCCGGGCTGAAGCCGGGCAACCATGGCAAATGGTTCCAGGACGTGCCCCTGGTCGAGATCGCGGCGCAGGACGTGACGCCGCTGACCTTCACCGGCGGCACCGCGCCCGTCAGCCTCGACTATCGCAAGGATATGGTGATCGCGACCTACCGCGTGACGCCGGGCATCGCGATCAAGGACAGCGACGTCGTGTTCGTCGGCTATGGCATCAACGCACCCGAGCGGGGCTGGAACGACTATGCCGGGCTCGACGTGAAGGGGAAGACGGTGGTTATCCTCGTCAACGATCCGGACTGGCAGATGACGGGCCGTGACGGACTCTTCGAGGGCCGGGCGATGACCTATTATGGCCGCTGGACCTACAAGTTCGAGGAGGCAGCGCGGCAGGGCGCAGCCGCCGCGATCATCGTCCATGATACCGAGCCTGCCGCTTATGGCTGGGGCGTGGTGCAATCGTCGTGGAGCGGGCCGCAGCTCGAGCTCGACGCGGCTGGCGACCATATGGACCAGTCCCAGGCGGTCGGCTGGATGCAGCTAGACAAGGCGAAAGAGCTGTTCGCCAGTGCCGGCAAGGATTTCGGCGCGCTGGCTGAGGCGGCGAAGCAGAAGGGCTTCAAGGCGGTTCCGCTCGGCCTGAAGGCCTCGGTTTCCTTCAGCAACACGATTCGGCGCCAGGCGTCGAAGAA
The DNA here is from genome assembly GCF_056402635.1 of Sphingomonas sp. P3_C5. Classification (NCBI taxonomy): domain Bacteria; kingdom Pseudomonadati; phylum Pseudomonadota; class Alphaproteobacteria; order Sphingomonadales; family Sphingomonadaceae; genus Sphingomonas; species Sphingomonas sp. P3_C5. Next base: position 849,583 of record NZ_JBFUHA010000001.1, on the reverse strand, counting down.
CGTGATCGGGATATTGCCGGGAACGTCGGCGCCCGACGACACCGTCCTCTACACAGCCCATTGGGACCATCTCGGCCACTGCACGCCGGTGAATGGCGACGATATCTGCAACGGCGCGCTCGACAATGCGAGCGGTGTCGCCGGGCTGGTGGCGCTGGCCGAGGCGCAGGCCAAGGCCGGGCCGGCCAAAAGGACGATGGCGTTCATGGCCGTGACGGCGGAGGAATCGGGGCTGCTCGGCTCGCGTTACTATGCCGAACACCCGATCTATCCGCTCGGCCGGACCGTCGGCGGGGTGAACATGGACGGGCTGAATATCGTCGGCCCGGCCCGGGACTTCGTGATCACCGGCGCGGGCAAATCCGAGCTGGAGGATCTGATCGTGCCGCTGGTCAAGGCCCAGGGCCGGGTGATCAAGCCCGAGCCCAACCCGGAACGCGGCGGCTATTTCCGCTCCGACCATTTCAGCTTCGCCAAGCTCGGCGTGCCGATGCTTGATGCCGGATCTGGAGAGGATCTGGTCAAGGGCGGCGAAGCGGCCGGCCATGCCGCGACGGTCGACTATATCGAGCACCGCTACCACAAGCCGCAGGACGAATATGTCGCGACCTGGGACTGGTCCGGCGCGGTCCAGGACCTGACCCTATATTACCGGCTCGGGCGCGAGCTTGCCGATGGCAAGGCCTGGCCGAACTGGTATCCGACCGCCGAATTCCGGGCGATCCGCGACAAGAGCAGAGCTGAAACCAAGTGACCAACATTACACCGGCACCCGAATGGGCGCCGCACGAGGCGGTGTGGATCGGCTTTCCGAGTCATCCCGAACTGTGGGAGGATGATCTCGAACCGGCGCGTGCCGAGGTGGTGGCGTTCGCGCGCGCGGTTCACGCCGGCGGCCGGGGCGAGCGCGTGCTGCTCGTTGCCGCGGATGAGGAGGCGGCAAACGCCGCACGGGCCATGGCTGGCGATAGTGCCGAGATCGTGACCGAGCCGTTCGGCGATATTTGGCTGCGGGACACAGCCGCGATCATCGCCGGTGATGGCCGCGCGCGCGATTTCCGGTTCAACGGCTGGGGCGGCAAATATGATCTGCCCGGCGACGACAGTATCGGCCATCGGCTGGCGGCGCGGCGCGGAATCGCGGACGAGGCGCGCGACTGGATCCTCGAGGGCGGGGCGATCGATGGCGACGGCACAGGGCTGGTCGTCACCACCGAGCAGTGCCTGCTCAACCCCAATCGCAACTCCAGCCTGTCGCGCGCCGATATCGAGGCGCGGTTGGCGGCGGATCTTGGCTATACCAGGGTGATCTGGCTCGGCGAGGGTCTGATGCACGATCATACCGACGGCCATGTCGACAATCTCGCGCGGTTCGTGGCGCCGGGGCGGCTGGCGATCCCTGTGCCCGCCGAGGATGATCCGAACGGCCAGGTCTATCTCCAGGCAGCGCGCGACGCCGCCGGGCATGATGTAGAGATCGTAAGCCTTCCTTCGCCCGGGCGGGTGCTGCGCGACGGGGAGATCATCCCGGCCAGCTATATGAACTTCTACATCGGCAACGCAGCTGTGGTCGTGCCGCAATATGGCGCCGCCAATGATGCGGCGGCAGTCGCTGCAATCCAGGCTCTGTTTCCGGACCGGGTGGCGGTCGGCCTTCATGCCGATGCGATCCTGACCGGTGGCGGCAGCTTCCATTGCATCAGCCAGCAGATTCCCGCCTGAGGGGTGCCGTTCCGCTGCGAAAACCGCTAAGGGGCCGCGCATGACCGAACTCACTGTCGCCGCGCTCCAGCTCGCCTTCTCCAACGACATGGCCGCGAACATCGCGCATGTCTCAGACCTCGTACGCGAGGCCGCGGCCAAGGGCGCTCAGGTGATCCTGCCGCCCGAATTGTTCGAGGGCGAATATTTCTGCCGGGTCGAGGACGAGGGCCTGTTCGCCAACGCCAAGCCGGTCGGCGAGCATCAGGCGGTGCTGGCGATGCGGAAGCTCGCGGCCGAGCTCGGCGTCTATATCCCGACCAGCTTCTTCGAATCCGATGGGCCGCATCACTATAACAGCCTGGCGATGATCGGCCCCGATGGCGGCGTGATGGGCGTCTATCGCAAGAGCCATATCCCGGACGGCCCGGGCTATGAGGAGAAATTCTACTTCCGCCCCGGCAATACCGGCTTCAAGGTATGGCCCGGGCCATCAGCGACGCTCGGCGTGGGCGTGTGCTGGGACCAATGGTATCCCGAAACGGCGCGCGCGATGATGCTGATGGGCGCGGAGATCCTGTTCTACCCGACCGCGATCGGCAGCGAGCCGCATGATGCCGATCTCGATACCTCCCGCCTGTGGCGCCGCGCGATGATCGGTCATGCCGTGTCGAACGTCGTGCCGGTGGTCGCGGCCAACCGGATCGGTACTGAGCATGGCCAGCATTTTTACGGGCACAGCTTCATCACTGACGAGCGCGGCGACCTGATCGCTGAGTTCGGCGCTGACGAAACCGGCGTGCTGGTGGCGACGCTCGATCTCGACCGGGTGAAGCGCCACCGCGCCGCCTTCGGTTTCTTTCGCGATCGTCGGCCGGAGCTTTATGGGCGGCTTGTGGAGGATATCTGATGCTCATCAGAGCCTCTATCGTTCGATGGTATAGCGACGATAATCCGGGCTTTGTCGAATGCCGTTTGACCGATCGCTTCGGCAAGGAGTGGGTCTTTGTCGAAAAGCTGCCGGTCGTTTCTTCGGATAATTTGGACAGCAAATCCTCTTATCCCCAGCCGGCCTGGATCGCTTGCGAGATTGTTTCACATGGCCGCGACGACGTGAATCGCGAGATTGTCGAAGTGGACACCGAACTCCCATGGGGAGTCTGGTCGGTTGATGATGTGAGCCGCTTTCACCTGTTCCGGGACCAGCTTGCAGAGAGACCCGCCTGGATGGGTGGACAGAGCTGAAGGACAGTTTGACGACACATACCGGGCGCGTTGATCGACGATCTTTACCGGGCAAGCGTCACCGCGCCACCTTCGGCTTTTTCTGGATCGCCGGCCCATCTGTACGGCTGGTCGGGGATATCTGAACGGAGGTCAGGGCATGAAGGTCGAAGGCGCCTGCCATTGCGGCAATATCCGGTACGAGGCCGAGGTCGATCCCGAAACTGTCGGCATCTGCCATTGCACTGACTGCCAGACGCTGACCGGATCGGCCTATCGGGTGTCGGCGCGGGTACCTGCCGCCAGCTTTGTCCTGAGCGGCGGGCCGCCGACCGTCTATATCAAGACCGCCGACAGTGGCACGAAACGGGCCCATGCCTTCTGCCCTCTGTGCGGATCTCCGGTCTATGCGGCGGCACCGGAAAACCCGCCGACCTATTCGCTCCGCGTCGGCGCGTTGAAGCAGCGCGCCGCACTGCCACCGGTCCGGCAGATCTGGTGCGGTTCGGCGCTGCCCTGGGCGATGGACATCACGGAGATTCTCCGCATCTGACCGCAAAAAGCTGGCTGTTATTCGCCGAAATTTTTTTCTGGCTGTTATGTTGGAATTTTCGCCAGATTTTCCCGTTCTGTTTCAAAGACTTGCTGAGGGTCTGGCTGTTATTGAATAACAGCCAGGTAACAGCCAGGTAACAGCCAGCAAAACAGCCATAACAGCCAACGGAACAGCCAGGTAACAGCCAGCGTCCGGGCCGAAACAGCCAGCCGGTCAATTTATCTCATCGACACTGCGAAAGAGCGGAAAAAGCACGAGCGACGGGCGCGATTATCGAGCCCGTCGAATGGCTGCCTGCACCATATTTCCGCTGGATTGAATCAACGACGCGGCGCGCCGACATCCTCGCGGACCACGACTGGCCGGCTGCAGCCATCGACGGTCCGGAGCACGCCGAGGATGAGCTTCGCCGGCGGCTCGGCCGTGAGCGGATGTGCGGTCGGGCCCGGCACCTGATCATCGGCAACGGACACCTCGGCGCTCTGACAGACCGGCTTTGCCTCGGCCGCAGGCTCCCCTTTGGGTGTCTCGGGCGCAGGGCCCGCTTTGGGTACCGGTGCTGCGGCAATCACCGCCAAGGCAAGAATTGCAACGATACGCATGGTGATGTGCTCCTCGGTGAGCGAACTTTATAGCATCATCAACCGGTAAAAACGAGCCAGTTCAACGCAGTTCGAGCGCCCGCGCAAAGACCGCATCGAACATTTCGTCGGTCAGCCGGCCGGTATTCTGGTTGTAGCGCGAGCAGTGATAGCTATCGATCAGGATGCGGCCATCGGGCATGCGGTGCTCGGCGAGATGCGCAAACCGGCATTTCGGCAGCCTGCCGCCGAGCATCTTCACCGCCGATTGATGCGCGATCTGGCCAAGCGCGACGAACACCCGGGCGTTGGGCAGCGCTTCTATCTGGCGCTCGACGATGGTTCGGCAGGTGCGGATTTCCTCGGGCGCCGGCTTGTTCAGCGGCGGCAGGCATTTGACCGCGTTGACGATCATCACGCCTTCAAGCCGCAGCGAATCATCGACGCGGCCCTCGAAAGCGCCGGTCGCCAGCCCACATTTGCCGAGCGCCCGGAACAGCAAACTGCCCGAGCCATCTCCGGTAAAGGGCCGGCCGGTGCGGTTGGCGCCGTGCTTGCCCGGCGCGAGGCCGATCACGCCGAGCCAGGCTTCAGGATCGCCAAAAGCGGGGACCGGTGCGTTCCACCATTCGGGGTGCTCGATCCGCACCTCGCTTCGAAGTGCTGCAAGGCGCGGGCAGAGCGGGCAATCGCGAGATGGCTCGGTATCGGGGATCGGGCTTGGGGCAAACATCGGACCACGCTAACGCACGTCCTGATGCCAGCAGCAAGATACGCCATCGCGATTGGATCGAACCGGCCGGGCCGCCATGGGCCGCCCGAAGCGGAGGTGCGCGCAGCGATCGCAGCGCTGGGGGAGGTCATCGCGGCATCGCGGATCTTCGCCACAGCGCCGCTCGGCCCGTCTTCTCGACGCTATGCCAATGCAGTGGCGATCCTCGAATCGGCCGAATCGCCGATCGCCTTGCTTGCCCGATTGAAAGCCCTGGAGCGCGCTTTCGGCCGCCGCGCCGGCCGCCGCTGGGGCGCTCGCGTGATCGATCTCGATATCATCCTGTGGTCGGGCGGCGTGCATGTCGGCGCTGTGCTGACAATACCGCACCCGGCCTTCAGATCACGCCGGTTCGTGCTCGACCCACTCGAGACACTGGTGCCGCGCTGGCGTGATCCGGTGAGCGGACTGAGCGTCCGCCAGCTCGCGGCACGCATTCACGCGGTTGACCGCCGCCCATGCCGCTCGTAACGCGCGTGCCTTGGTCGGGCTCGTAGCTCAGTCGGTAGAGCAACGGACTTTTAATCTGTAGGTCCCGGGTTCGAATCCCGGCGAGCCCACCAAGCTATTCAAGCGACCTGTCGCGGGTCGTCGGCGAGAAGCAGGAGCCCCGGTGAAGCGCTGCACCCTGACTCTCGCGCTCGCCCTGATTGCCACCTCGGGTTGCAAGGACAAGAGCGCCGCTCCTTCCGCCGCCTGTGCCAATCTCGCCAGTGCGCCGATGGTCCATATCGCTGGCGGCAGCTTCGTTATGGGCGACGACCCGCATTATCCCGAGGAAGGGCCGCCACATGTCGTGAAGGTCGATCCTTTCTGGATCGATTCGCATGAGCTGACCAACGCCGAATTCGCCAGTTTCGTGAAGGCGACCGGTTATCGGACGATGGCGGAACGGTCGCCGCCCAAGCTGGCGGGTGCTCCGCCCGAGATGCTGGTGCCGGGATCAGCCGTGTTCACCGTGCCGACGCATGACGATCCGCGCTGGTGGCGCTGGGTGGTCGGGGCCGAGTGGCAACATCCTTCGGGCCCGAAGGAATCGATCGCCGGGCGCGACCGCGAGCCGGTGGTCCAGATCGCCTATGAGGATGCCGAGGCCTATGCGCGCTGGGCCGGCAAGACGCTGCCGACCGAGGCGCAATGGGAATATGCCGCGCGTGCCGGGCAAAAGGCGCTGCCCGAGCCGCTCGATGGCGAGGGGCGCCCGCAGGCGAATTATTATCAGGGCGTGTTCCCGGTCCGCGACCTCGGCCTTGACGGGTATAAGGGCCGCGCACCCGTGGGCTGCTTCAAGCCCAACGCGTTTGGCCTTTACGACATGATCGGCAATGTCTGGGAATGGACGAGCGACCCCGGCGGGCCCGAGGGCGACCATATCATCAAGGGCGGATCCTATCTGTGCGCGGGCAATTATTGCGCGCGCTATCGCCCCGCTGCCCGCCAGTTCCAGGAGCGTGGGCTCGGCACCGACCATATCGGCGTTCGCTTCGTGAGCATGGAAGCCGTGCAGCCCCGACATTGACCCACCCGGCATGATATGGCACTTCAACTGCCAATATATAAGACCGGGGGAGAGTGACATGCTGGTGCTCAGGACGCCCGAGGATCGGTTCGCGGGGCTCGCCGATTATCCCTTCGCGCCGCATTATCTGACCGTCATCGACGAGGACGGGACCGACCTCAGACTGCATTATATCGACGAAGGGCCGCGAGGCGCGCCGCCGATCCTGCTGATGCATGGCGAGCCGAGCTGGTCCTATCTCTACCGCAAATTCGTGCCCGCGCTGGTTGCCAAGGGGCACCGGGTGATCGCGCCCGACCTGATCGGGTTCGGCAAATCCGACAAGCCCGCGGCCCGGAGCGACTATAGCTATGAACGCCATGTGCGCTGGATGAAGGACTGGCTGACGGCGCTCAATCTCACCAAGATCACCCTGTTCTGCCAGGACTGGGGCGGGCTGATCGGGCTGAGGCTGGCCGCAGCGTTCCCCGACCGTTTCGCGCGGCTGGTGGTCGCCAATACCGGCCTGCCGGTTGGCACGGGTTTTTCGGAAGGCTTCAATGCCTGGCTCGCCTTCAGCCAGAACGTCCCGCAATTCCCGGCGGGCGCGATCGTCAATGGCGGCGTCATCCGCGATCTGACGCCGGCCGAGATCGCCGCCTATGACGCGCCCTTCCCCGATGAGAGCTACAAGGAAGGGGCGCGGCAATTCCCGACCCTGGTGCCGGTGACGCCAGACCACGCCTCAGTCGCTGAGAACAAGGCCGCCTGGGCAGTGCTCGGACGGTTCGAGAGACCAGTCCTGACCGCCTTTTCCGATGGCGACCCGATCACCCGCGGCGGCGAGAAGGCGTTCATCGAACGCATCCCCGGCGCGCGTGGGCAGCCGCATGTCATCCTCGCCGATGCAGGCCATTTCCTTCAGGAGGACAGGCCTGAGGAGCTGTGCGCGTTGATCCATGATTTCGTCCGCGCCTGACGGGAGAGCGACGATGAATGTCACCAACGCCGTCTTTCCCGGGCCCGCCCAGATCACCGCGTTCTTCGGCGGCGCCGAGGACGGGCCGTTCGTCATGATCAATCTGCTGAAGTTCAAGGAGCGTGCCGAATATGCCGACGGCTCCGAGCCGGAGCTGAGCGGGCGCGAGGCCTATCGGCGCTATGGTGTGGCAGTGCAGGGGTGCCTCGCCTCGGTCGGTGGACGATCGCTTTATGCCGGCGACGTGACCGAGCTGATGCTCGGCGAGATCGACGAGCTGTGGGACATGGTCGCGCTTGCCGAATATCCCTCTCGTGCGGCGATGATGACGATGGTGTCCTCGCCCGCCTATCAGGCGATCGAGAAGCACCGCGTCGCCGGGCTCGCCGGACAGCTCAATATCCGGACCAAGGCGCTCGGCGGATGACGCTCGGCTATGATCTCTACTGGTCGTTCCGCTCGCCTTATTCCTATCTGGTGACGCCGCGGCTGGTGGCGCTCGAACGGGACTATGACGTCGCCGCCAATGTGCGGCCTGTCTATCCGATCGCGATCCGTCAGCCCGATTTCTTCGCGAACAATGATCCGCTCTGGCTGCGCTATTTCATGCGCGACATCGGGCGCAGTGCCGAGTTTGTCGGGCTGCCGTTCCGCTGGGCCTCGCCTGACCCGGTGGAGATGGATCCGGCCAAGCGCAGCTATCCGAGGGAGCAGCCCCTCGCCCGCCGCCTCACCCATCTCGGCATCGCCGCGGCCGAGCGCGGACGGGGCCTTGCCTTTCTCGACGAAGTGAGCCGGGTGATCTGGGGCGGGGCGGTGACTGACTGGCATCTCGGCGACCATCTTGCCCGCGCCGCTAAGCGTGCCGAGCTCGACCTGGCCGAGATGGACGCGGCGATTGCGGCGGACCCGGCGCATTTTATCGCGATCGTGAAGGCCAATCAGGAAGCGCAGCGCCTTGGCGGGCATTATGGTGTGCCGCTGATGGTCTTCGAGGGTGAGCCGTTCTTCGGGCAGGACCGTTTCGACCAGCTCAAATGGCGGATGGAGCAGCGGGGGTTGGTGCGGCGGTAGGACTTCTTTTCGTCATGCCGGACCTGTTCCGGCATCCACTCCGCGGCTTGGTACAGCGCACCGTTGAAAGCGCAGCGCTTGAACAACAGTGGACCCCGGAACCAGTCCGGGGTGACGGTTATGTTGGAACCCGACCGCGCCGCCGCCGCCAGCGCACACCGGTCAGGATAGCCACTAACGCAAGCAAACCGGCCAGCGCCCGGGACAGCTTCGGCTTCACCGTGCTGTTGAACGCCGTGTCGTTGATCTGCTGCGCCGCCGTGTAGCCGGCCGGCATCGGCAGCACGCCGTCCCTTGCGGCGAAGGCAGCGTAGTCGGCCTGCATCGTACGGAACAGGCCCGGCATCGCGCCCGCGAGATCGCGGGTCTCGCCGGGATCTCGGACGATGTCGTAGAGGTGCCATTCGCCATGCCCGGTGGGCGGCAGATTCTTGACCAGCTTGTAATCGCCCCGGAACAGGGCGGCGTTGCCCGAGAGTTCGTAGCCGATCGGCTGCGTGATGGGATGGACGCTATCGCTTGCGCCGGTGAGCATCGGCACGAGGCTCGACCCCGTCATCAGCTCGACCGCTTTGCCCCGATAAAGCCCGCCCTGCCCGGGCACATTGGCGAGCGCGAGCAAGGTCGGTGCGATGTCGGTGACATAGGCCAACCGCCCGGCGATTGCGCCGGCCCGGAATGTCGGGTTGGCCGGCCAGGCGACGATCAACGGAACCCGCAGCCCGCCCTCGCCGGCCGAGAATTTATAGCCGCGCAAGGGGGAGGAGGCGGCACTTGCCCAGCCCGGTCCGATCGAGGTCAGCGAGCCGCGCCGGCCCTGCGAGGCGGGGCTCATGTCGTAATGCACCCAGCTGTTCAGCCGGCTGAACCACCTCGCCATCGGGTCCATCGGCTCGGCGCCATTGTCAGACAGGAAGACGAAGATCGTGTTGTCATAATCACCGGTCGCCTTGAGGTGCGCGATGAGACGGCCGATCTGCGCATCGGCTGCCTCAGCCATTCCGCCATAAGCGGCCATGGCGCGGGCCTGGGCGGCACGCTTTTCAACGCTCAGCCCGTTCCAGTCAGGCGTGGTGCCCATCGTGACCATAGCCGTGCCCGGCGGTATAATGCCGAGCGCAATCGCCCGGTCGCGCCGCGCCTGGCGTATGCGCCCCCAGCCGCCGGTATAGGCGGCGCGATAGCGTGCGATATAATCGTCCGGCGCCTGGACCGGGATGTGGTTGGCGAGGAAATTGATCGAGGCGAAAAAGGGTTTCCCGCTCGACCGGCCGCGCTCGATATAATCGATCATCTTGTCGATGACGAAGCGCGAGGAGTAATAATCCTTCGGCAGAGTCGCCGGCTTGCCGTCCTCCGTCCAGTCAGCGCTGTCGTAGAGCCCCTCGATCGGGCGCTGCTCGAAATTGTCGGCGCCGGCGTCGGCGAGCGAGAAGGCGTGATCGTAACCGCGCGCGGTCGGCATCGTGCCCGGCCTTTTGCCGAGATGCCATTTTCCGGTGAGATAGGTACGGTAACCGGCATCGCGGAACAGGCTCGCCATCGTCACGACGCGGCCGTTGAGGAAAGTCTCGTAACCGGGCTTGCCGACATGCTCGGACGGAATCGTCTCGGGCATGTTGCCGAGACCGGCGCGGTGGTTGCTGATCCCAGTCTGCAGCATTGCGCGGGTGGGGGAGCAGGTGCCGGCGACATGGAAATCCGAGAAGCGCACCCCCGCTCTGGCCAGCGCGTCGATATTGGGGGTGTGGATCTCGCTGCCGAAACTGCCGACATCGCTATAGCCCCAATCGTCAGCGAGCAGGATGACGATATTGGGCCGTTTCTTTTCGGCCGAGCCTGGATTCGAGGCGAGCGCGGGGACGCACAGCAGGGCGCTCAGCGCCACGACGACGCGGCCGGATTTCCAATATCTGGGCAACTTTCCCCTCCCGCGACCCGATGATGCCCGGAGATAATGGCATTATCAATGCCGAAATGTTGCAATGCCCGGCGGCGCTGTTAGGGTGCGGCAAAAGGATCCCCATGGAGCGGCGGTCATGCGGAATGCGATGCGCGCCCTCACCCTGCTGGTGGGGCTGTTCAACCTTGCGATCGGACTCAGTTTCCTGATCGACCCGGTGCGACTGGGCGCTGCCTTCTTCCTCTCACCCGTCGGTATTCAGGGTCTGGCGACGATGCGCGCCGATTTCACCGCCTTCTTCGTGACCGGCGGCGTGTTCGCACTGCTCGGCGCAGTGCGCGGCCGGCCGGAACCGCTTGCGGTGCCGCTGATCCTGCTCGCCATCGCCCTGTCGGCGCGGTTCGTGAGCCTTGCAGTGGACGGCGTCTCGCCGACCGCATTCCAGCCGATGGCGGCTGAAGCGGTGATGATCGCGATCCTGTTCGCCGGCCGCCGCACGCTTCGCGCGTATCGCTAGAGGATCGCATGAAGACCTGGCTCAAGATCCTGCTGGGCGCGCTTGCGCTCGTCCTTGTCGGGGGATTCCTCGCCAAGGATTATGTGCTGCTGCACCTCGCCGGCTGGCTTGGGCCGCATGTCTACCCGAACCACGCGGTTGCCTGGCAAAAGGGCCCCGATCAGGCAGTGGTTCCGGCCGACAAGCGCCCGCCCAATATCATCCTGATCGTCGCTGACGATCTCGGCTACAACGATATCAGCTTCAATGGCGGCGGGGTCGCGGGCGGCTTGCTCAAGACGCCGAATATCGATGCGATCGGTCATGGTGGGGTGAGCTTTCCCGATGGCTATGCCGGCAACGCCACCTGTGCGCCGTCTCGCGCCGCGCTGATGACCGGACGGTATCCGACCCGGTTCGGCTTCGAATTCACGCCGACCGACACCCGCTTCGCGCGCACGATCGCCGGCTTTCCGGGCGACTGGGAACACAAGACGATCCTGGACGAGGACGCCGCAGCGAACGATCCGCCGTCCGACAGCAAGGGCGTGCCGGCAAGCGAGCTGACCATCGCCGAATTGCTGCGCGGCAAGGGCTATCACACCCTGCATCTCGGCAAATGGCATCTCGGCGGCGCCAAGGGCATGCGTCCGGAGCAGCAGGGTTTCGACGAGAGTCTTGGCTTCATCATCGGCGGGCAGATGTTCCTGCCCGAGAACGACCCGAACGTCGAAAATTCGAAGCAGGATTTCGACCCGATCGACAAATATATCTGGGCGAACCTGCCGTTCAGCGTCCAGTATAACGGCAGCGCGAATTTCCGCCCGGCGCGCTACATGACCGACTATCTGACCGATCAGGCGGTCGAGACGATCAGGACCAATCGCAACCGGCCCTTCTTTCTCTACCTCGCCTATAATGCGCCGCACACGCCGCTCCAGGCGCTGAAGGCGGACTATGACGCGCTGCCGCAGATCGCCGACCACCGCACCCGCGTCTACGCAGCGATGATCCGCGCGCTCGACCGCGGTGTCGGGCGGGTGACGGCGGAGCTCAAGGCGCAGGGGCTCGACAATAATACGCTGGTGATCTTCACCAGCGACAATGGCGGCGCGCATTATATCGGCCTGCCCGACATTAACCGTCCCTATCGCGGCTGGAAAGCGACCTTTTTCGAGGGCGGGATGAAGGTGCCGTTCTTCATGCGCTGGCCGGCGCAGATCAAGCCGGCGACAGTGGTGGGCGGGCCAGTCAGCCATTTCGACATCTTCGCCACCGCCGGAAAGGCTGCCGGCGTCCCGATGCCCCATGACCGCGCGATCGACGGGGTCGATCTGCTGCCCTTCGTCGCCGGCAAACAGGGCGGTACGCCGCACCAGATCCTGTTCTGGCGGAGCGGCGGTTATAAGGTGGTGCGGGACGGCGACTGGAAGCTGCAGGTGCTTGGCAAGATACCCGGACTCCAGCAGAAGCCCCTGCTCTATAATCTGACGAGCGACCCGACCGAGCAGCATGACGTGGCGGCGAGCCAGCCGGCCATCGTCGCCCAGCTGACCGCTTTGCTCAGGCAGCATGATGCCGAAAGCATCAAACCCTCATGGCCGAGCTTGATCCAGTCGCCGATCGCGATAGACCGGCCGCTGGGCACGAAGCCGCGCCCGAAAGAAACCTATATTTATTGGTGGAACTAGGTGACCGAGCAGAACCGGCGTTCCACCGACGGACGCAGAAGGCGATCCGAGACCAGCCGCGACAAAATCGTCGAGGCGATGCTGGCGATCGTCGCCGAGGGCCAGATCACGCCGAGCGCCGAGCAGGTCGCACTGCGTGCCGAAGTCGGGCTGCGCAGCGTCTTCAGGCACTTCAAGGATATGGAGAGCCTTTATGCCGAGATGACGGCGCGGCTCTCTCGCCAATATCAGATGTGGCTGGTGCCGTTCACCGCGCCTGAGTGGCGCGGGCAACTGGCCGAGACGCTTGAGCGGCGCGTATCGACGTACGAGAAACTGATGCCGTTCAAGCGTGCGGCGGATGCGCATCGCCACGAATCGGCATCGATTCAGACCGAGCATGCCCGCACGCTCGCGATGATGCGGGCACGGCTGAAATCGCTGCTGCCCGAGGAGATCAGTGGGGATGAACTCAGGTTCGAGACGCTCGACCTGCTGCTGAGCTTCGAAACCTGGCAGAGGCTGCGCGTCGAGCAAAACCTCTCCGCACGAAAGGCGCGCGCGCTGCTCGAGGCGCAGGTCGATCGACTTACCGCCTGATCGGCGGCTACAGCCGCGACATGGACAGGCTTGCCCCGAGATCACCCGCAACCGTCGGGGCCGCGTTGCTGCTCGTCGCGCTGGCGCTGCGGGCCTGGGATTTCGGCAACCCGGTCATCCATGTCGACGAGCAATATTATCTGCTGGCCGGCGATCGGATGCTGCACGGCGCCCTGCCCTATGTCGATATCTGGGACCGCAAGCCGATCGGCCTGTTCGCGATCTTCGCCGCGATCCGGCTGCTGCCTGGTGACGGCATTGTCGCGTATCAGGTCGTCGCACTCCCGTTCGCGGCGGCGACCGCGTGGCTGGTGCAGCACGCCGCGCGCAAGATCGGCGCGACACCGCTCGCTGCGTTCGCGGCAGGGGCGGCCTATCTGATCTGGCTGCCGCTGCTGAGCGGGCGCGCAGGCCAGTCGCCGGTGTTCTTCAACCTGTTCATGACCGGGGCCGCCGTGCTGACGCTGCGCCTGCCCGAACTGGCGGCGCGACGGGCAATAGCCGCGATCATCGCGAATGGCGCGGCGGTGTGCCTGCTTGCGGGGCTGGCGATCCAGACCAAATATACGCCGGCAATTGAGGGCGCGTTCTTCGGTCTCGCGCATCTCTGGTATCTGCGCCGTGCGGACGCGCGCTGGCCGGTGATCGCGGGTGCGGCGCCGTTGTGGATCGGGCTTGGCCTTGCACCGACGATCATCCCGCTCGCGCTTTACGCAATGCACGGTCCAGCGGCGTTCCAGGCCTTCTGGTTCGCCAATTTCGCGTCCTTCTTCGTGCGATCCAGCTATGCCTACCCACCTGATCTGATCGTGCGCCGGCTGCTTGGCATCAGCGCGCAGCTTCTGCCGCTCGCGATCTGCGCGGTGCTGACATGGCGCATGCGACCGCGAAGCGAAGAGACCAGGCTCGCCTTTGCCTGGCTGATCTCAGCGGCAGCGGGGTTCGCCATACTCGGTACCTATTTCGACCATTATGCCCTGCCGCTCGTCGCCCCGCTCGCGATCGCCGCGGCGCCGACTTTCGGACGTGTACCGCGAGCGATGGGCGCGACGCTCGGCGCGGGCGCGCTGGTGTTCGTGATCGAAGCGGTGATCCGGCCGAGCGATACGGATGGCGCCTATGCAGTCGCCCATGTCGTCGAGGCGAACAGCGGCGGCGAATGTCCCTATGTCTTCATCGGCGATTCCATCACCTATCATCTCGCTCATGCCTGCCTGCCGACCGCCTATGCCTTCCCGTCGACGCTCGCTTATGCCCCCGAACAGGGCGCGGCGGGCATTGATGCGGCGGGCGAAGTGCGCCGCATCATCGCGAAACGCCCGCCGGTGATCGTGAGTGGAAGCCGCCCGCTCGCGGCGTGGAATGTCCAGAGCTTCGCGATTGTCAGCGCTGCACTCGCCCGGGACTATCGCCCGGTGTTCAGTGCGCCGCGAAATGACTATCGCACGATCGTCTATCTGCGCCGCGATCTGCCCTTCCGGCACTGACGCCGGCGTGCGCGCCGCCACCTCCTAACAAAATCTTTCGATTCTGCGCTTTTTCGGTGTGGCTACCGCTGAGCGGTATCGTCTTGGAAGCGGAGGGGGAGTGATCGCCAATGGCGTTTACCGATGTGCCGCTGCGTTTTTCAGCGGCAAGTCAGGATATCAGGCCGGTTTTCGAGCGCGGATCGCGGAGCGACGCGCACGGCAGGCTTGATGTGCTCGTACGGCTGGGGGGCCGAGCATCGTTCCTGAACACCGGTTTCACTCCCTCTCCACGTTCCGGCCGCTTTTCCTTTTCGACCACGACCAATTTCGGACCGTCTAATGCTGCTTGATACGGGGGCGTTCCATGCCTGGCATTCGCCCTGGCAACCGGAGGAGGTGGAGTCCGACCGCCGCCCGGAATGCACCTGGACGATCCTGCTGCCCTTCTTCAACGAGCGGCATTTTCTGGCGGGTACGCTTGAGAGCCTCGCCGTGCAGGATCAGCCGCTGCGCGTTATCCTGATCGACAATGCTTCGACTGATGGCAGCGGCGAGTTCGCGATGGCTGAGTGCCGGCGCCTCGGCCTGCACTTCACATTTATCCGCGAGCCACGCCCCGGCAAGGTCCACGCCCTGGCCGCCGGCCTCGATCTCGTCCGCACCCCTTTTGTCGCCACCTGCGATGCCGATACCTGGTATCCCTCCGATTATTTCTCCCAGGCGGGCAAGCTGCTCGAAGCCGACAATAGCGCCGCCGCCGGCGCCTATTTCCTCCGCAAAGGGGCGCCGCGCCGGCAACAGATCGCCAAGGCATGGCACATCATGATCGTCGCCAGCCTGTTGCCGCGCCAATGCCATACTGGCGGCGCGGGCCAGGTGTTCCATACCGCCAGCCTGCGCAGCACCGGCGGGTTCGATGCAGCCCGCTGGAACTATGTCCTTGAAGACCATGAGATCATGCACCGCGTGGTGAAGACCGGGTCGCTCGAATATGGTCCCGGCTTCTGGTGCATGCCCTCGCACCGCGACCGCGACCGCGATTCGATCCGCTGGACGCTTGTCGAGCGGCTTCTCTACCACGCCGCGCCGGCGCAGTGGCGCGACCGGTTCTTCTACGAATTCCTCGGCCCACGGCTCAGGGCGCGTCGCCTAACCAGCGAGCGCATGCGCGAAAGGCAATACCAGAATGCAGGTCCAGGCGGCCATATTGAGGGCCAGAACAGCGGAATTTCCGACGATGCCACGCCTTATCCTCTGTGCGGATGATTTCGGGCTTTCGCCGGAAATCAGCAGGGTCATCGCAGAACTCGCGGCTGAAGGCAGGATCAACGCGATCAGCTGCATGGCGGTCTGTGCCGGCTGGGCGCGGGACAGCGCCATGCTGCGCTCGCTTCCCGATACGATCCAGATTGGCCTCCATCTCGTGCTTACCGGCGAACCGCCGCTGACGGCGATGCCCCGACTCGCCCCCAGCGGACATCTCCCGGCAATCAATCAGCTCGCCCGCAGCGCGATCGCGAAGCGGCTTCCGCTCGAGGAGATCAGGTCCGAGATCAGTGCCCAGTTCGACCGTTTCATCGACGAACATGGTCGCGCGCCGGCCTTTGTCGATGGTCATCAGCATGCGCATGTGCTGCCGGGCATCCGCGAAATCATGCTGGCCGAAACCGCCCGCCGCGCGCCGGATGCCTGGGTGCGCAACTGCAGGGACAGGTTTGGCGCAATGATGTCGCGCCCATTTCTCGGCAAGGCACTGGCAAACGCCCTGCATTCGCGGGGCCTGAAACGGGCCGCAAAGCCACACGGCCTCACCTGCAATGACAGCTTTGGCGGCCATTATGATTTCGCGAGCGACTATGCATCGCTGTTTCCGCGCTTCCTGGCCAAACCGGGCGCCGTCCACCTCGTGATGTGCCATCCCGGTGCGGGCGATCTGGCGGGGGATAGGATCGCGACGGGACGCAAGAGCGAAGCTGCGGCATTGCGCGCCATGGAGATGCGCGACATTGCTGCAGAACATGGCCTGGAATTCCAATCCTGAGTCGCCGCGACGCGATGGAAGTGCCGATAATTCCGGGCTCTGCCCGTCTTTGAAGAGCCGCGCGGTGCAATGACGGAGGGCGGGCTGAAAGCCGTGTTCCTCGAGGAACGGCCGATGCTGATGCGGCTCCTGGTCGCGCGGCTCGGCAGCCGGGAAGAAGCGGAAGACGCACTCCAGGACATGTGGATCAAGCTTGACCAGCTGGTCGCCAAGCCGGTCGCACAACCAGCCGCCTATCTCTACCGCATGGCCGCCAATCTTGCTGCCGACCGGCGAATCTCCGCGGCCCGCGGCGGTGCGCGCGACACCGCATGGCTCGACATCCAGCCGGTAGCGGACGATCTTCCCGATATCGAGCGAACGTTGATCGCCCGCGAAAGACTTGCGCAAATCGAAGCCACGCTGGCGGCAATGCCTGACCGGATGGCATCGGCATTCCGCATGTTCCGGATCGACGAGCTCCCCCAAAAGCATATCTCGGAACATCTCGGTATCAGCGTAAGTGGGGTCGAAAAGCTCCTTCAGCGGGCTTATCGGCAAATTTATGAAACGGGATCAGTAACGGGTGAGGGTTTGGCGGGGCGGCATCGTCTAGCTGGTGAAGAGGATTAGCATCGTGACCGGTATCGGGGGCGACATCGTCGATCAGGCCATCGGCTGGCATATCCGCCAGAACGAGATGACTGCGCCTGACTGGCATGATTTCGTCGCGTGGATCGAGGCCGACGCAGCACATGCGCAGGCGTTCGACCGGATCAGCCTCGATCAGACACTGGTGTCGGCACAGCCGGCGGTCGCCCTGAACGCGTCGCCCGTTGCTGCCAATGATGTATTCGAAATGCCAGTGCCAGTGCGGCGTCGCTGGATGTGGACGGTTGGCGGTACCGCGGTCGCGGCGGGGCTTGTCGCCCTGCTGATGCCGATCGCCCTTGCGCCCGCGAGCGACCCCTATTGGCTGGACACCAAGCCCGGCCAGCGACAGGATGTGGTGTTGGCAGACGGCACGCGGATCGAGGTGAGCGGCGGCAGCCGGCTTCAGCTCGACCGCCGCAATCCACGCCTTGCCAGCCTCGAGACGGGTGAAGCGACCTTCCATGTCCGCCATGACGCGCGCGATCCCTTCACGCTGAGGTCCGGCGACCTGACGGTGCGCGACGTCGGGACTGTGTTCAACGTGGCCCGTGAGGGCAGGCGACTCGACGTCCAGGTAGCAGAAGGCGCCGTGCTGTTTCAGCCTGATCGTGAAGCGGTGAAGCTGACGCCTGGGCTGGCCCTGTCCGCACGCGAAGACCTTGGGCGCGTCACCCTTGCGCATGTCGCGGTCGACACAATCGGCGGCTGGCGCAGCGGGCGGCTCGCCTTTGCTGGTGAGCCGCTGGCGCATGTCGCCGACACGATCCGTCGTCTCTACGGCACCGATCTGGTACTCGACCCGGACTTGTCGATAAGGCCCTTTACCGGCATGGTTCGCCTGACCGGCGTGGCGGAGCGGGATGTCCCGCACCTTGCTGCGCTGGTCGGGGCAGGGTGGCGACGCGATGGCGAGCGATGGACTCTCTCGCCGACCAAGGGCGACGCGCGCTAGCATCTTTGCAGCGCTGCTATTGTCGTGCCTGCCCGTCACCGTCCGGGCAGCCGACCCCGCGATCTCCATTGCCCCGACAACGCTCGACGCAGCGCTGACTGCGCTCGCGCGGCAAAGCGGTGCCGATATCATCAGCACCGAGCCGGGCCTGAAGCAGATCCACGTCAAGGGAATCGCCGGGCGCATGCCGGTGCGCAAAGCGCTCGACCGGCTGCTCGCCGGCACCGGCTACCGCGCCATCGTGATCGACGGCAACAGCTACCGCGTCGTCCGCGCACCTTTGCAGGCACAGGCCGTCGCCCGGCCTCGGTTTGCCCCGGCGCCTGAAGAAACGGTCACGCCTGACATCATTGTCACCGCCAGCAAGCAGGCGGTCGCCTTGTTGCGCTTTCCGGGCAGCCTCGTCGTCGCCAGCAAAGCAACCCCGCGCGCGTCCGGGAACAGGCCGCCCGATATGGACGAAATCGCGCGCGAGACCCCTATACTCCAGAATACGGAGTTCGGGCCGGGCCGGAACAAGATCTTTATTCGCGGCATCGCCGACAGCAGTTTCAACGGTTCGACCCAATCGACCGCGAGTATCTATTTCGGCGATGTCCAGCTCGGCTATTCCGGGCCTGAGCCAAGCCTCAATCTTTACGACATCGACAGGGTCGAGGTGCTGGAAGGCCCGCAGGGTACGCTGTACGGCGCCGGCGCGATCGGCGGCATCATCCGGCTGACGCCCAATCCGGTCAATCTGGCGAAATCGGAGGGCTCGGTTGCCGCCGGCATCACCGCAACCAATGGCGGCGGCGTCGGAGGTGATCTGAGCGGCATGCTCAACGTGCCGCTCCTGAAAGACAAGATCGGCGTCCGGATGGTCGGCTATCGCGTCCGCGATGGCGGCTATATCGACGACTCCTTGCGCCGGCTGTCGAACATCAACAGCACCGACACGGTGGGCGGGCGACTCTCGATCGGGATCGATGCCGGCGACGGCTGGAGCGTTGATACGGGTGGGCTGTTCCAGCGCATCGACGCGGCGGATGCGCAATATGCCGAGGTCCGCGTCGGGCCTCTCAGCCGGCGCTCGATCCTCGCCGAGCCTTTCCATAACCAGGTCGCGCTCGGCCGTGCTGTGGTCCGCAAGAAATGGGACAACGAGCTTGAACTGGTCTCCGCGACAGGCCTTGTCAGCACCCGTGCCACCGACCTCTATGACGCATCGCGCGCACTGGGCAGCTTCGGCCCGACCGTCTATGAGAATAACGATGCCAGCCTGCTACTGACCCACGAAACCAGGTTGGCCCGAACCATATCGGGCGGCATCTCCTGGGTGGCGGGCATTGCCTTGCTCTATGATCGCGACGCGCAGACACGGTCCTTCGGTTCGCCGGGAGACCCGGCCGACATCATCGGTGTCACCAATATGACCAAGAGCATTTCGGCCTTCGCTGAAGGCACTTTCCCACTTTCCCCGAGCTTTTCAATCACGATCGGTGGGCGCGCGACAACGGCGCGCACGGATGGCGAACCCTCCTCCCAGCCACGCGCCGAGGATTTCGTGCGCGGGCGATCGACCAAGCGCTTCGATCCGACCGCAGCCATCTCCTGGCTGATCGCGCCGCGACTCGCGGCATTCGCGCGCTTCCAGTCAGGTTATCGGACCGGCGGCATCGCGGTCGCGCGCGGCGTCGGGCGGATTGCCGATTTCCAATCGGACTCGATCAGGGTCGGCGAGGTCGGGTTGCGCATGGAGCGGGGCGGGGCGACCGGGCTTGCCATGTCCACCAGCCTCTCCTTCGCCCATTGGAGCGACATCCAGGCCGATCTCTTCAATCGGCGCGGTCAACCCCTTACCGCCAATATCGGCGATGCGAACATCGTCGCCGTCGAAGGAACCGGCGACTGGGTACCGATCCGCGGGCTCCATGCCAATTTCGCCTTCCTCTTTACGCACAACCGGCTCGATGGCCCGCTCGCCCAATTGTCGGTCCTGGCGAACCGTCGCTTGCCGGAAACCCCGCCCTTTGCGGGCAATGTTGGGCTGTCCTATCAATGGGCGGGGCGCGGCGAGAGCAGCTTCAGCGTCGGCGGTTTAGTCCGCTATGTCGGGCGCTCGGTGCTCGGGCCCGGCGATTTCCTCGATATCAGCCAAGGTCGCTACGCGGTGGTTGGCATCAATGGCAGCTGGAAATGGCGCAATATCGATGTCTCGCTGGCGATCGACAATCTGACCAATCAGTCGGACAATCGCTTCGCGCTCGGCAACCCAACCATCCTCGGAACGCGCGATCAGACCACGCCGCTTCGTCCGATGAACGTCCGCGCCGGCGTCGCGATTTCCTGGTAATATAGACGATCAACCACCGCCGATCGATGGCGAACATTTCAAGCCGCCCCTATCCGATCCACGCAGCCTGCGATATCAGCGCGGCGGATCGATTGACGGAGTGCGCGAAGCATGGACGAGCTGCGAGACGAAACCGCACCGCCGCTTGGGACGAACCCGCGCTATTCGCGCGTGGCGATGCTGCTCCACTGGTTGATCGCAGCCTGCTTCGCCTTCCAGATCGGCCTTGGCTTGCGGATGGACGCGTCGCGTGGCCCGCAGACATTCGCGGTCTATCAGCTCCACAAGTCGGTCGGCATCACCATCCTGCTGCTGACCCTGATCCGCCTCGCCTGGCGGCTGACCAAGCCGGCTCCAGCCTTTCCGGCGACGATGACTGCGCTCGAAAAGCGGCTTGCGACCGTCGTCCATGCCGGCTTCTACGTCTTGCTGATCGGCCTGCCGCTGACCGGCTGGCTGATCGTCTCCTCTAGCAAGACGGGGGTGCCAACCTTCCTCTACGGCATGCTGCCCTGGCCGCATGTGCCAGGCATTCCGGCGCTGGCGCCGGCGACGAAGGCGTTCGTCAACGACCTGTCGGGCTTTGGCCATGAGTCGCTGGTGTATATCGCCTATCTGCTGCTCGCCCTGCACATCGCCGGTGCGCTCAAACACCAGTTTGTCGAGCGCGGCGACGACCTTGCCCGGATGCTGCCGGCACCGCGACGGATGCTCGGCGTCGCTGCTGTGGCGATGATTGCGGCGTTCGCCTTGATCCTGGCGATCGGCAACCGGATCCACCTCGCGCCAATCGCGCTCGCGGGGCCATCATCATCACCGGCGCCGACGCCCGTAGTTGAGACATCTTCACCGGCTACGCCAGTCGCGAC
Organism: Sphingomonas sp. P3_C5; assembly: GCF_056402635.1. Taxonomy (NCBI): domain Bacteria; kingdom Pseudomonadati; phylum Pseudomonadota; class Alphaproteobacteria; order Sphingomonadales; family Sphingomonadaceae; genus Sphingomonas; species Sphingomonas sp. P3_C5. The sequence continues at coordinate 828,230 of NZ_JBFUHA010000001.1, read as the reverse complement.
ACCCACTGCCACGCCTACGCCGGAAGCCACGCCGACCCCCGAAACGACGCAGACGGCCATGGCGGACACCTGGATTGTCCGTCAGTCAGCCTCGTCGCTCGGCTTCCATACCGCCTGGTCGCAGGGCCCGGTCAATGGTCGCTTCGGGAAATGGAAGGCGGCGATCGTGTTCGGCCCCGAGGCGCTCGACATGTCGTCGGTCAACGTCACTATCGACATGGCGTCTGCGACGACCGGGGTTTCCGATACCGAGAGCGCCCTGCCGGGCACTGAATGGTTTTCGGTCGCCACCCACCCGACCGCGACCTTCAAGGCGACTCGATTCCGCCACCTCGCCGGCAATCGTTATGAGGCAGTGGGCGTGCTCAGGCTGCGCGGGATATCGCGGCCGCTCAAACTGCCCTTCACGCTCAGCATTGCAGATGATGTCGCCACCATGACGGGAACGGCGACGATCGACCGTACCGTCTTCGGCGTGGGCCAGGGCGAGTGGGCTGCGACGACGGACGTGCCCGCGGCGGTCACCGTGACGGTTGCGATCAAGGCAGATCGGAAGTCCTGAACGGCAATCAGCGCGGGGTGAAATCCTCGACCAGATCATAGCGATCGCCCGGGAAGACCTGGCGGACGAAGGTGACGGGCACGCCGCTCCGCCAGGTCCAGCGCTCAATCTGGAGGCAGGCGTCACCCTCCCTGATGCGGAGCACGCGCGCGACCATGGCCGACGCGGCGGCGGCGCTGATCCGGTGCCGCGCATCAGTCCAGGGAACATGGCCGAGCAACCAGGTGCCGGGCGCCTCGACCGCGAAATCAGCGTGCTCCGCCTTGGGCACAGCTGCGATGTTGATCCACCGCGCCTCCACGCCGAACGGAAGCAAGCCCGAATGATGAACGCCTTCCAGCGCCATCCATCGGCCGCGGGCTCTCGTTTCGACCTCTTGCGGTGCGAAAGAGGAATTTCGGGAGGCGAGTTGCCAGCGATAGGCCTCCCCCCGCGCCGTGATCAGCGCGCCGATATCGGGAACGCCGATGATTGCCGAGTGGATGCGGGGATGCGCCACGAACGAGCCGGCCCGCCGGCGCCGTTCGATCAGGCCTTCGCGCGCGAGACGGCTCAGCGCCTTGTTCACGGTCGCGCGGGCGCAACCATATTCGACCACAAGCTGATGCTCGAACGGGATGCGCGTGCCCGGCGGCCATTCGCCCGAGCGGATGCGGGCTTCGATATCGCCCCTGATCCGCTCTTCGATCGTCACGCGTCGAGCAGCCGGGCGAGAGTGGCGGCGTAGCGCTGCCGGATTGCGTCCGCGCGCACATGCCGTCCGGCTTCCACCACCTTGAGCCCGCGGCGCCAGACGCAGTCGATCGCACCGCGCGACGCGAAGATCCAGCTGTCGAGCAATGGGTCGCCCTTGCGGCCGACCAGAGCCGGATCGCGGGCATTAAGCGAGACGATGTCGGCTGAACGGCCCTGCGCGATACCTGCTTCGACGCCGAGCGCTCGCGCGCCGCCCTGTACCGCGCCAACGAACAGGCTTGCCCCGACCGAGAGCCGCTCCGGCCGGCCGAGTACGCAGCGCGCCTGATCTTGAAGCCGCTGGCCATATTCGAGCAGCCGCAGTTCCTCGGCGGCATCGATCCGGACGTTCGAATCGCTGCCGATTCCGAACGCGCCACCCTCGGCGAGATAGGCCGCGGCCGGGAAGATGCCGTCGCCGAGATTGGCTTCGGTGATTGGGCAAAGCCCCGCTGTCGCGCCGCTCCGCGCCAAGGCAATGCGCTCACCATCCGTCATATGGGTCGCATGGACGAGGCACCAGCGCGCGTCGACCGGCATTGTTTCGAGCAGCCATTCGACCGGCCGTTTGCCGCTCCATGCGAGGCAGTCGGCCACTTCGCGGCGCTGCTCGGCGATATGGATATGGATCGGGCCGGCTCCAGCGAGCGGCGGGATTGTCCCGAGTTCCTCAGGCGTCACCGCTCGCAGGCTGTGCGGCGCCACGCCGACCACAGCATCGGGCAGCGCCGACACAGTAGCGCGCGAGCCCTCGAGGAGTTTCGCATAGCTATCCACGTCGTTCAGGAAACGGCGTTGCGCAGCGCCAGGTGCCGCGCCGCCGAAGCCGCCATGAGCGTAGAAGACCGGAAGCAAGGTCAGTGCAATGCCGCTTGTCTCGGCTGCGGCGGCAATGCGCGAGGCCATTTCGGCGGGCGCTGCATAGGGACGGCCTGACGCGTCATGATGGAGATAGTGGAACTCGCCGACGCGGGTGAAGCCGCTCTCCAGCATCTCGGCATAGGCCTGGGCCGCGATCGCCTCGACGTCATCGGGGCCGAGCCGATCGAGAAAGCGGTACATGAGATCGCGCCACGACCAGAAATCATCCCCTGACGGCCCGCGTGCCTCGGCAAGCCCCGCCATGCCCCGCTGGAAGGCGTGGCTGTGGAGATTGGGCAGGCCGGGCAGCCCGATCGCGTGGCGTTCGTCGCCCGGCTCCGCCGCGACATCGGTCCGGATCGCAGAGATGAGGCCGTCGGAAATCTCAAGCCGGACGCGGTCGGCCCATTGGCCGTCGACCAGCGCGGTTTCGAACCACAATGTCCGCATCGACATTTCTCCAGCGCGCTTTCGAATATGTCTAGACATATTGATGCGGTTGGCCAAGTCTAGCAAAATGACGACTCCGGATGATCTGCGCTGCGACCGGCTCTGGCGGAACGCCAGGCTGGCGACGCTTGTCGGTGACGGGCTTGGACTGGTCGAGGACGGCGTGATCGCTGCCCAGGCGGGGCGGATCGTCTATGCCGGACCGGCGGACCAAGCCCCTGCTTTCGCCGCGACAGAGACGATCGACTGCGAGCGCCGCTGGATCACCCCCGGGCTGATCGATTGCCACACCCACCTGATCCATGCCGGCAACCGCGCCCGTGAATTCGAGATGCGGCTCGAAGGCGCGACCTATGAGGAGATCGCCCGCGCCGGCGGCGGCATCCGATCGACCATGGCCGCGACGCGGGTGGCCAGCGAGGCGGTGCTGGTAGAAACCGCCCTGCCGCGCCTCAATGCGCTGATCGCCGAAGGCGTGACTACCGTTGAGGTGAAATCGGGCTATGGGCTGACGCTTGCCGACGAGATGAAGATGCTGCGCGCTGCCCGGAGCCTCGGTGGGGCGCGGCAGGTGAATATCCGCACGACCTTCCTCGGCGCGCATGCCTTGCCTCCCGAATGGGCGGGCGACCCCGACGGTTATATCGGCCTGGTCTGCGACACGATGATCCCGGCTGTGGCCGATGCCGGACTCGCGGACGCAGTCGATGCGTTTTGCGAGGGGATCGGCTTTTCGGCGGCGCAGACCGAGCGGGTCTTCACCGCCGCCGCGGCGCATGGGCTGCCGATCAAGCTCCACGCCGAGCAATTGTCGAACCTCCACGGCGCTGAGCTCGCGGCACGGTTCGGCGCCTTGTCGGCCGACCATCTCGAATATCTCGATGCCGCAGGCGTCATGGCGATGGCGGCGAGCGGGACCGTTGCGACGCTGCTGCCCGGTGCCTTTTACTTCATGCGCGAAACCCAGGCGCCGCCGATCACCGCGCTCCGGGCCGCCGGCGTCCCGATCGCTCTGGCGACTGACTGCAACCCTGGCACGTCGCCGCTCACCTCGTTGCTGCTCGTGCTGAATATGGGCGCGACCCTGTTCCGGCTCACTGTCACGGAATGCATCCGGGGCGTGACCGTCAATGCCGCGCGCGCGCTCGGGATGCAGAACGAGATCGGCACGCTCGAGCCGGGCAAGGCCTGCGATCTCGCCATCTGGGACGTCGAGCAGCTCGCCGAGCTTGTCTGTCATATCGGCCATAACCCGCTCCACGCCCGCATCTGGAAAGGCCTGTGACCATCATCGCCCTCAAACCCGGCGCGGTGCCGCTCGCGGACTGGCGCGCGGTCTATCGCGCCGCCGAGCTTCGCCTCGATCCGGCATCCGCGCCGGTGATCTCGGCAAGCGCCGCCGCAGTGGAGCGCATTCTCGCAAGGGGCGAGCCGGTTTACGGCATCAACACCGGCTTCGGGAAACTCGCCGGGGTGCGGATTGCCGAAACGGATCTCGCCTTGCTCCAGCGCAACATTGTGCTGAGCCATAGTGCGGGCACCGGCACGCCTTCGCCGATCCCGGTGGTGCGGCTGATGCTCGCGTTGAAGCTCGCCAGCCTCGCCCAGGGCGCCTCGGGCGTCCGGCCCGAGACGGTCGCGCTGCTCGAGGCGATGCTGGCGCGCGGGCTGACGCCGGTGATCCCGGCCCAGGGTTCGGTCGGCGCGTCGGGCGACCTCGCGCCGCTCGCGCATATGGCTGCGACCATGATCGGCGTCGGCGAGATTTTCGTGGGCGGACAGCGATTGCCCGCGGCGGAGGCGCTCGCGAAGGCCGGCCTCGCGCCACTCGTGCTTGGCCCGAAAGAAGGGCTGGCGCTGCTCAACGGCACGCAATTCTCGACCGCCAATGCGCTGGCTGCGCTGTTCGAGGTGGAGGCGCTGCACCGGTCCGCGCTGATCACCGGTGCGCTGTCGACCGAGGCGGCGAAGGGATCGGACACGCCGTTCGATCCCCGCATCCATAAGCTGCGCCGCCATGCCGGGCAGATCGAGACGGCGGCGGCCCTGCGCACGCTGATGGTGGGCTCGGCGATCCGCGCCTCGCACGCGACTGGCGATGCGCGCGTGCAGGACCCCTATTGCCTGCGCTGCCAGCCCCAGGTGATGGGCGCCGCGCTCGACATCATGCGCCAGGTCGCGACGACGCTGGAGGATGAGGCCAATGGCGTTTCGGACAATCCGCTGATCTTCCCCGACACCGATGAAGCTTTGTCGGGCGGTAATTTCCACGCGGAGCCGGTGGCGTTTGCCGCCGATATCCTGGCGCTGGCGATCTGCGAGATCGGCTCGATCGCTGAACGCCGGATCGCGATGCTGGTCGATCCGGCGCTGTCCGGCCTGCCGGCTTTCCTGACGCCGCAGCCGGGGCTCAATTCGGGCTTCATGATTCCGCAGGTGACGGCGGCGGCTTTGGTCTCCGAAAACAAGCAGCGCGCTTATCCGGCGAGCGTGGATTCGATCCCGACCTCGGCCAATCAGGAGGACCATGTCTCGATGGCGGCGCATGGCGCGCGGCGATTGCTTGAGATGGCGGAGAATCTCGGGGCGGTGCTCGGCATCGAGCTGCTCGCTGCGGCGCAGGGATGCGATTTTCACGCGCCGCTCACCTCCTCGGATGCGCTGGAAGGCGCGCGGGCGCGGCTGCGACGCGAAGTGCCGCCGCTCGATCATGACCGGCATATGCACCCCGAAATGGAGGCGGCGAATGCGATCATCCGCTCGGGCGCGTTGATCGAGGCGGTGGGGATCGCCCTGCCGGGCGTGGCGGTGTGAGCGCCTCGCCAACTCCCTGCCGTCACCCCGGACTTGTTCCGGGGTCCATCCCTCCATGTCCACCGTCATTGCCTGTTGCACGGTGGATGCCGGAACGAGTCCGGCATGACGAGCTGAGGTAGGGCATGAGCATCGAGGTTCGCCGCGGCACAGCTCCGCTCGTCGTCAGCTTCCCACACACGGGCACTGACCTTCCACGTGAGATCGCACCGAGGTTCGCTTCGGTTTGGCTGGCGCAGCGCGATGCTGATTGGTGGATCGACCGGCTCTACGACTTCGCCGCCGATCTCGGCGCGACCACCATTCGCACGACCATCTCGCGCAGTGCTATCGATGTGAACCGCGACCCTTCCGGCGCTTCGCTCTACCCGGGGCAGGCGACGACAGAACTGTGCCCGACAACGACCTTCGATGGCGCGCCGCTCTATCGCAATGGATGCGCACCCGACGACGACGAGATCGCGCGCCGGCGCGCTGTGTGGTTCACCCCCTATCATCAGGCGATCGAGGCCGAGCTGGTGCGGTTGCGCGCGCTTCATCCAAGGGTCGTGCTCTATGACGCACACTCGATCCGCAGCCGCATCCCGCGGCTCTTCGAGGGTGAGCTTCCCCAGTTCAATATCGGCACCTTTTCCGGCGCGAGCTGCGACCCAGCGCTGGCGGCGATGGTCGAGGCCGAATGCGCGGCATCGGGGCTGAGCCATGTGCTCGACGGCCGTTTCAAGGGTGGCTGGACGACGCGTCACTATGGCCGCCCAGCGGAGGGTGTGCATGCCATCCAGATGGAGCTCGCGATGCGCGGGTATATGGCCGAGCCTGCAAGGCCGTCGCCCGGAAACTGGCCCGCCCCTTTCGGCCCGGACGCCGCCCCGATCCGCCCGGTGCTGATCCGCATCCTCCAGGCCTGCCTCGCCTTTGCCGCAAAGGACCCTGCATGACCCGCCTCGATAATAGCCGCATCATCCGCCCCGCCACCGGCACACAGCTGACCGCGAAGAGCTGGCTGACCGAAGCGCCGTTGCGGATGTTGATGAACAACCTCCACCCCGATGTCGCCGAGCGGCCTGAGGAGCTGGTCGTCTATGGCGGCATCGGCCGCGCGGCGCGCGACTGGGAGAGCTATGACCGGATCGTCGCTGCGCTGACCCGGCTCGAGGACGATGAGACCTTGCTGATCCAGTCCGGCAAGCCGGTCGGCATCTTCCGCACGCATGCGGATGCGCCGCGGGTGCTGCTCGCCAATTCCAACCTCGTGCCGCACTGGGCGACCTGGGCGCATTTCAACGAGCTCGATCGCAAGGGGCTGGCGATGTACGGCCAGATGACCGCGGGTTCCTGGATCTATATCGGCACCCAGGGGATCGTTCAGGGCACCTATGAGACGTTCGTCGAGATGGGCCGCCAGCATTATGGCGGCGACCTTTCGGGCCGCTGGCTGCTGACTGCGGGGCTTGGCGGCATGGGCGGTGCTCAGCCGCTTGCGGCAGTGATGGCCGGCGCCTCGTGCCTCGCGATCGAATGCCAGCCGAGCCGGATCGAGATGCGGCTGCGCACCGGCTATCTCGATCGTTCGGCCGATACGATCGAGGAGGCGCTTGCTATCATCGAGGCTGCGAAGGCCGAGGGGAAGCCGGTCTCGGTCGGGCTGCTCGGCAATGCCGCGGAGATCCTGCCCAGGCTGTATGAACGCGGCGTTCGCCCCGATCTGCTGACGGACCAGACCTCCGCGCATGATCCGTTGAACGGCTATCTGCCCAAGGGCTGGTCGCTCGAGGAATGGGCGCTTGGCCGCGAGCGCAATCCGCAACTGGTGATCGATGCGGCCAAGGCTTCGATGGCGATCCATGTCCAGGCGATGCTGGATTTCCAGGCGGCGGGCGTGCCGACGGTCGATTATGGCAATAACATCCGCCAGGTGGCGAAGGACGAGGGGGTGGCCAAGGCGTTCGATTTCCCCGGCTTCGTCCCCGCCTATATTCGCCCGCTGTTCTGCCGGGGGATCGGGCCGTTCCGCTGGGTCGCGCTTTCGGGCGATCCCGAGGATATCTACAAGACCGACGCCAAGGTGAAGGAGCTGCTGCCGGACAATGCGCCGCTGCACCGCTGGCTCGATATGGCGCGAGAGAAGATCCAGTTCCAGGGACTGCCGGCACGGATCTGCTGGGTTGGACTTGGCGATCGTCACCGGCTTGGCATGGCGTTCAATGCGATGGTCGCGAGTGGCGAGTTGAAGGCGCCGATCGTGATTGGCCGCGACCATCTTGATTCAGGCTCAGTCGCGAGCCCCAATCGCGAGACCGAGGCGATGCGGGATGGATCGGACGCGGTATCGGACTGGCCCCTGCTCAACGCGCTCCTCAACACAGCCTCGGGCGCGACCTGGGTGTCGCTCCACCACGGCGGTGGGGTCGGCATGGGCTATTCGCAGCATGCCGGCATGGTGATCGTCGCCGATGGGACCGAGGCGGCGGCGCGGCGGCTCGAACGCGTGCTGTGGAATGATCCTGCGACGGGGGTGATGCGGCATGCCGATGCGGGCTATCCGGTTGCGATCGACTGTGCCCGCGAGCAGGGGCTGGATTTGCCGAGCTTGTAGCCATGGGTGGCGTGTAGCGCGGTAGGCGGAGCAGTTGAATCGCGGTCGGTGTGTTGGGAATGTCATGCGGGGCGCTGACATTTTCGAGTTGTACAGAACATTGTACAGTTGTGGCTGACAGGGCGATGATCGGAACCAACCCACCGTTCGGGCTGAGCCTGTCGAAGCCCGGGTTCTTGGCGCTGCGTTCCGCCCACAAGTGCCCTTCGACAAGCTCAGGGCGAACGGTGGAGGGCGAATCGCCTACCGAGATCGGGTACTATGCCCGCGGACCGAGGATCATCGCTGCGCCTTTCTCGGCGATCATCATCGTGGGCGCGTTGGTGTTGCCTGAGGTGATGCGGGGCATGATCGAGGCGTCGATCACGCGCAGGCCGGCGATGCCGTGGACGCGGAGCTGGGGATCGACCACGGCGCGGTCATCGACGCCCATCGCGGCGGTTCCGACGGGGTGGAAGATGCTGGTCGAGATGTTGCCGATCGCCTCGGCAAGCTGTTCGTCGCTCTCGCACTCGGCCCCGGGCCGGAACTCGACGGGGCAATAGCGGGCGAGCGCCGGCTGGGCGATAATGGCGCGGGTGATCTTCACGGCTTGGATCGCGGTCTGGAGATCCTCCGGCGCGGAGAGATAATTGGGCTGGATGCGGGGTGGCTCGGCGTGATCGGGCGAGCCGATCCACACGCTGCCCCGGCTCTGCGGCCGGAGGTTGCAGACGCTGGCGGTGAAGGCCGGAAACGGATCGAGCCCGCCGCCGAACGCGGCGAGGCTCAGGGGCTGGACGTGATATTCCAGATTGGGGGTCGCGAAACGCGGGTTCGATCGCAGGAACAGCCCGAGCTGGCTCGGTGCCATCGACATAGGCCCGGCGCGCTTCAGCAGATATTCGAGGCCGATCCGAGCCTTGCCCGGCCAGGAGCCGGCGAGGATGTTTAGGGTCGGTACATCCTCGACGCGGTACGCGCATCTGATCTGCAGATGATCCTGCAGATTCTCGCCCACGCCGGGGAGGTGGTGGACGGGTTCGATCCCGACCGCACGTAGCTTCTCGGCGTCGGCGATTCCGGATCGCTGGAGCAATACCGGCGAGCCGATCGCGCCGCTCGCCAGCAGGACTTCGCCTTGTGCCTTCGCGACGAAGCGCCTTCCGTTGGACAGGAAGGCGACGCCCATCGCCCGGCGCTGTTCGATCACCACATGATCGACGATCGCCCCGGTCTCGATCCGCAGATTGGGGCGCTTCGCCACCGGCCGCAGGAAGGCATCGGCCGCGCTCCAGCGTCGCCCGCGCCTTTGCGTAACGTCGAAAAAGCCCGACCCTTCATTGTCGCCGGTGTTGAAATCCTGCGTCTCAGGCACGCCATATTGGCTTGCCGCCGCGCGGAACGCTTCGAGCAGATCCCAGCGGAGCCTTTGCCGTTCGACGCGCAACTCGCCGCCGGAGCCGTGCGCCGCGCTCGGCCCGGCGACATGATCTTCGGCCTTCATGAAAAAGGGCAGCACATCGTCCCAGCCCCAGCCTATGTTCCCGGCCTGGCGCCAGCCATCATAATCCTGCGCCTGACCGCGGATATAGATCATGCCGTTGATCGACGAGCTGCCGCCGATCACCCGGCCGCGCGGATAATTAAGTTCGCGGCCGTTGAGAAAAGTTTCCGGGCMGGTCCTGAAGCACCAGTCAGTGCGGGGATTGCCCATGCAATAGAGATAGCCGACCGGAATCCTGATCCAGAGATAATCGTCCTTGCCGCCTGCCTCCAGCAACAGGACGCGGTTGCGCGGATCTTCGCTCAGCCGGTTCGCCAGCACGCACCCGGCGCTGCCGCCGCCGACGACGATATAATCATAGGCGCCGAAATCATCCCACACGCGCGGATTCCTCAGAGGTGGCGAATGGCCGCCTGATCCACGCGCACCATTGCCTCGTCATAGCTTTGCAGCAAGGCATCGAAGGTCGTGCGGAAGCGCTTCGCCTCGCGCTGGAACGGAATATCGCTGCCGTCGGTCACCTCAGGCGATAGCAACCATTCGAGATAGCGTGCAGCGCCCTCCTGGCGACCGGCGGTGCGGCAATCCTCGCGGAGCCTGATCATCGCCGCATCCACCTGTTGATGACGCTCGCTCCACACCTCGCACCAGGCGGCGCCCTGTTCGGCATAGCGGCGCAGCCAGACCAGTTGGGGATCCCGGGGGTCGATCTCCTCGGGGCTCGCCAGCACGACATTCAGCCGGCGGTACATCAGATCCTGGAAGACCTGGTCGCGATCGGTGCGCCAGCGCTCGACCAATATGGGGTCCGGCCGGGTCAGGTCGCCGTCTGGAAAGATCAATCGGTCGGCGAAGATCGTGTGCGGGAAGCTCGAGGCGCGCAGTTCCGGCAGCTCGAGATAGATGGCGATCTCGGTGAAGGTGCTCGCCTCGCGCTCATTCTGAAAGGACCGCGCCGCCATCGCCGCCTGGTTCAGCCCGGCGACGTGCGGGATCGTGGCGGCATGATAGATTTCATGGAGATAGCGAAGATCGCGGATCGTCGGATTGTCATAGTCGCAGAGCAGGATCGCACCCCACCAGGGCGAGAAATGCGTCCATTCATGATATTGATCCGATGCCTCGAAGAACAGGCGCGGGAGATGCGCGAAGCGATCGACCAGGCGGTGGACGAGCCCGCCATCGCGGTGCGAGCGGCGGATCGGACCGTCGCTCCACAGCGCATCGACATAGGCGTGCACGTCATCGCGCTCGACCAGCAGCTTCAGGCTGTCACGGCGCATCAGGCGATATCCCGGGCGAGCGTGGCGGCCATGGTCGGCGCCATGGCTGGATCGATCATCACCGTCATCGTCGGCGTCAGGCACAGCCGCACGACCTGGTCGCTCCCTTCGCCGCGCAGCACGCTCGCGATCAGCGGGGATGGCGCGGCGGGCGGCGGGGCGATCCCGAGCAGAATGACATCCGCTGGGCGCAGGCCGGAGATGCCGAGTTGCTCGCCGACTTGGACGCATGCCGCCTCCTGCACCGGCCGATAGCGGCGCGGCAGCGCGAACACGTCGTGGCGCGCCATCATCTCGACGCCCCAGGCAAGCGACAGGAGATTCTTGAACCAGCGATTGCCGAACAGCGACGCGCTTTCCCGGCGCGAGAAGACGCCGCCGACGCGGAGATAATAGCCGCCGAACGGCTTGGAATGGCTGATCACGAAGGCGGGGATGTTGGGGAAATCGAGTGCGATGCGATAGGCGCGCGCGACGCTGCCGACATAAGTGAGGTCGGGGATCACCGTCGCGTGCGGCGCCGCTTCAGCCATATGCGCCAGGAAATCGGCGAAGTGCGGCCAGACCTGGCCGTCGATCGCTGAGGGCTGACTGATCCAGAATTGCGCGCCGAAGGGCATGCTGGCGCCGATATCCGCCCAATCGTCACGGTGGTGGCGGACCACGGGAATGGCGAGCGCGGCGGCAAAGGCGGGAAAGCCTTCATACTCGCCGTCGAACAGATGGACGCTTGGCTCAGTGCCCGCAGCGAGCGTCGCTGCGGCATGTTCAGCCATCAGCTTGTAGATGCCCTCGCTCGCCCCGGCCGTCGGATAACGGAACGGGAAGGCAGCGCCATCCACGGCCACCACTGGCGCCGCCCAATCGAGCCAGCGGTCGAAATATTCCTCGTGGAGCGCATCCTGTTTCTGCGTCCAGGGCTCGTGATAGCAATCGAACCAACCCGTGCGCCGCGCCGCATCGAGCGCGACGGGATCGGCCAGCAGCGCATTCCGGTCGCATCCGTCGACAACCTGCGCGAGCGCAGCCTCGGATTCCGGCATCACCAGCGCATAGATGGTGCCCGACACGCCGGCGGCGAGGAGGTCGGCCTTGAGTGCGGCCTGGGCATAAGCGGGAAGGGCTTCGTTCATGACGCTGATCCTGCACCATGAGGGTTAGGATCGGGTCAAGGGCTAGATGCGGGCGGCCGATCCCAGCAGCGACTAAGCCCAGCCTTGCTTTGGTCAGGCCAGTAGGGCGCGATTGGGTGTAGACGACCACACGCGGCGTTAGGGTGAAATTTGATCAACTTTCCCGTCATGCCGGACTTGTTCCGGCATCCACGTTCCGCAAGAGCTTCAGGCGTTGCGTACGCGGAACCATGGACCCCGGAACAAGTCCGGGGTGACGGCTGATGTACCTGGCCGAACTCTGCTCTGGTTTATTGGCCTGACCAATATCGACAAGCCACTCCGACTGCGCTAGTCGAGCTACCCGAACGCGTCAAAGGCGTCGCGGCAAAAAAGCGTGGAGAGGTCGATTTGAGGCGGATACCGCATCTGCGCTGGTGGATCGTCGGGCTGATCTGCGCCGGCACGATCGCCAATTATCTCGCGCGCAATTCGCTGGGGGTGCTCGCGCCCGAGCTCAAGAAGTCGATGGCGATCTCGACCGCGCAGTACAGCTATGTCGTCATGGCGTTTCAGCTCGCCTACACAGTGATGCAACCGGTTGCCGGCTATATCGTCGACCGCTTCGGGCTGCGGGCCGGTTTCGCGCTGTTCGGGGTGGCATGGTCGGCGGCCAATATGCTGCACGCTCTGGCGGGCGGATGGGTGAGCCTCGCTTTCTTTCGCGGATTGCTCGGGCTGAGCGAGGCGGCGGCGATCCCCTCCGGCATGAAGGCGATCGCTGAATGGTTCCCGGCGCGGGAGCGGTCGGTTGCGACCGGGTGGTTCAATGCCGGCACGTCGCTCGGGGCCTTGATCGCGCCGCCGCTCGTGGTCGCGGTTGCCCTGTGGGGCGACTGGCGGCTTGCCTTTATCGTAACGGGCGCGATCGGGCTTGTCTGGGCAGGCGCGTGGTACGCTTTCTATCGGTCGCCAAAGGACCATCCGGCGATCACGCCGGGCGAGCAGGCGATGATCGCGGCTGATCGCGACATCATCCGCCCCCGCAAGGCCAGCGCGCGCGAAATCCTGTCGTCGGCGCGCTTCTGGGTGATCGCCGTGCCGCGCTTCCTGGCTGAACCGGCTTGGCAAACGTTCAGCTTCTGGATCCCGCTCTATCTCGCCACCGAGCGCCATATGGACTTGGCGCATATCGCCGCCTTCGCCTGGTTGCCGTTCCTCGCGGCAGACTTTGGCGGGGTGCTGGGCGGCTATCTCTCGCCCTTCTTCATGAAGCGATTCAGCATGACCCTGGTGCCGTCCCGCGTGCTCGGGATCAGCCTGGCGGCGGTGCTGATGATCGCACCCGGATGCATCGGGCTGGCGGTCAGCCCCTATACGGCGATCGCCTTGTTCTGCATCGGCGGCTTTGCCCATCAGATGATCTCGGTGTTGATCAACACGCTGTCGGCCGACGTCTTCACGCCCGAGGAGGTCGGCACGGCCAACGGCTTTGTCGGGCAGGCGGGGTGGATCGGCGGGCTGCTCTTCACCTGGCTGATCGGCCAGTATGCCGACCGGATCGGCTATGCGCCTTTGTTCGGCGCGCTTGGCGTGTTCGACCTGATCGGGGCGGCGGTGCTGATCGTCTTCCTCCGCCGCCTCACCCTCCCCAAGCCGGAATCCCGCTGATGCGACACGCGACCTTGTCGAACCCGCCCTTGTTCGCGCTGACTGCGCGCGAGCGGGGGCGCCTGACCCTGACCGCGGATACCGGGGCGGTGGCGCATCTCTTCCTGCTCGAAGAGGATATCGCGCGGCTGCTGCTGCTCGCCGACGGCACGATCAAGAGCCCGCCAAGCTGGGCGATCGCGCCGGGCGCGGACGATATTGCGGAGCCTGGCCGAGACCGGATGGACGTGGCCGGCTTCACCTGCCCCGATTTTCGCGTCGATGTTGCTGATGGGGCACTGGTTGCGGAAACGACGCGGCTGCGTGTCACCATCCGGCTGCATGGGCTGCACTGCACCTGGGAGCAGCGCGACGGCGATGGCTGGCGCCTGATGGCGCAGGATCGTCCGACCCAGGCTTATGATTTCGGCTGGTGGGACGGCCGCGTCCATCATTATGCCGCGCGTACCAGGGGCGAGCGCTTCTACGGGCTTGGCGACCGGTCGGGCGACAATGACCGTGCCGGGCGCAGCTTCCGGCTGACCAATCTCGACGCGATGGGCTATGATGCGGAGCATAGCGACCCGCTCTACAAGTCGATCCCCTATGTGCTGGTGGCCGATGCCGGAGGCCAATGCCATGGCAGTTTCTACGACACCGGCGCTGCGGTTGCGTTCGATTTCGGGCGCGAGCTCGACAATTACCATGGCTGGTACCGCCACATGGTCGCCGACACCGGCGATCTCGACCTGTGGATGATCGCCGGACCCGATCCATTGGCGGTGACGCAGCGCTTCACCTGGCTGACCGGACGCCCGGCGCTGATGCCGCGCTGGTCGCTCGGCTATTCCGGCTCGACGATGAGCTATACCGACGCGCCCGACGCCGCGGCGCAGATGGGGCGCTTCATCGACAAGCTCGCCGAGCATGATATCGGCTGCACCTCGTTCCATTTGTCGTCGGGCTACACGTCTATCGGCGACAAGCGCTATGTCTTCCACTGGAACCGCGAGAAGTTTCCGGAGCCGTCGGCGTTCGTTACCAGCTATGCGGATGCGGGCATCCAGCTGGTGCCGAACATCAAGCCGGCGTTGCTGCGCAGCCATCCCCGCTATGACGAAGTCGCCGCCAAAGGGCTGTTCGTGGGCGATGCCGAGCGGCACCCCGTGGAGGCGCAATTCTGGGATGAGGTCGGCAGCTATATCGACTTCACCAATCCGGCCGCGGCCGCCTGGTGGCGAGCTGAGGTGAAGTCGGCGCTGCTCGATCATGGCATGATCGCGACGTGGAACGACAATAACGAATATGAGATCTGGGATGCGCGGGCGCGCTTTGCCGGGTTCGGGCAACCGCGCCCCGCCGCAGATATGCGCCCGGTCCAGCCGCAGCTGATGATGCGCGCATCGCGGAAGATCCAGGCCGAGACGCTGCCCGGGCGGCGCCCCTATGTCGTGACCCGATCGGGGATGGCTGGGCTTCACCGTTATGCCCAGACCTGGACCGGCGACAATTTCACTGCGTGGAAGACGCTGCGCTACAATGCGCGGATGGCGATCGGGCTGGCGCTATCGGGCGTGTCGAACAGCGGACATGATGTCGGCGGGTTTTCCGGGCCCGCGCCCGACCCGGAGCTGCTGGTCCGCTGGGTGCAGGCAGGCGTGCTGATGCCGCGCTTCAGCATCCATAGCTGGAACGAAGACCAGAGTGTCAACGAGCCATGGATGTATCCCGAGGCGCTCCCCGCGATCCGCCGCCTGATGGCGCTGCGCCAGACGCTCATCCCGTTCTTTTATGATCTGCTGCACCGCTATCATGCCGACTGCGCGCCGATGGTGCGGCCGACCTGGCTTGATTTCCCGGAGGATGCGGCAGCGTGGGAGGAGAATGACGAGCATCTGCTCGGCCCCGATCTGCTCGTCGCGACGGTGATGGAACAGGGCGCCGAAACCCGCGCGGCGCGGCCGCCGGCGGGTGCGGAATGGATTGAGGTCTGGACCGGACAGCGGATCGAGGGCGGCACTGAGGCCCTGCTATCCGCGCCGCTGGAAGGGCCGCCGCCGCTGCTGGCGCGCGCCGGATCGGGCATGCTGGTCGATCTTGCGAAAGGCGGGTGGAAGCCGGAACCCTATCGCCGCGGGCTGTGGCTCTTCCCGCCACGGGAAGGCGCGTTCGCCTGGTCAGCGGTGGAAGATGCCGGCGATGGTGACGGGCCGATCGATCGCTGGAGCCTGACCGGCGTGGCCGATGCGGATCGGATCGTGGTGGAGATCGGGCGCGATGGGCCGGGGACTTTCGGCGACAATGCCATCACCATCCTGTTGCCGCAGGGTGAAACGCGCACGCTGGTGGTAAATGGCGGTACCGGCGCAACCGTTACGCATGACGGGCGTAGCGGCCTCGAGATTGAGGTCTAGGCCCGATCGGCGTTCGGGAGGTTCATATGGTCCTCTCCTTTGGGAGAGCATCTGTGTTGAGTGTCAAGGTCGGACGAGGGACCATGTTCGATCGCTTGAGACGAGAGCATTTGCGAGGATGAGGAGTTTTCTGGCGACGGCGATGAGTGCGATCTTTTTGGCTTTTCCGTTGGCGATGAGCCGTTGGTAGAAGGACTTGAGGTCCGGGTTGCAGCGGGCGGCAGAGAGGGCTGTCATGTAGAGCGGGCTGCGCAGGTTGGGTCTTCCGCCGCGGATGCGTCTCATGCCCTGTACGGGTCCGCTGTCGCGTGCGAAGGGCGCGAGGCCAGCAAGGGCGGTCGCCTGTTTGTCAGTGAGTTGACCGATCTCATCGAGATTGGCGACGATGGCGGTGGCGGCGACAGGACCGATGCCCGGGATCGATAGCAGGATGGCGTAGCGCCTCGCCAGGCCGGGATCTTCGGCGATCAGGCTTGCGATCTCGGCCTCGAGGCGATCGACATGGGTATCGATCGTGCGGATCCGGCGAGCAAGCTCGGCGCGCAGGAAGCTTGTGATGGCGGTCGTGCGGCGATGCCCGATCGCGACGCGCTCGGCGATGGCGGCGGTTCTGGCGCGGGTGAGTTCCTGCACTGCCTCGACGATCTCGCGTATCGGCGGGGTTGCGGCAGGATCGAGCCGCTCGGCCATCAGCGCCAGGATGCGTGCATCGATCGCATCGGTCTTGGCGAGGGCACCGATTGCCTCGGCGAACAGCCTTGCGCGAAGAGGGTTGACCACCGCCACCGCGAAGCCGGCGGCATCGAGGCTGCGATGGGCGCGGCGATGGTATTTCGAGGTCGCCTCCATCACCACTCTGACCACCCGATGGCGGCCAAGTTCGCGCTTGAGGCGTCGCCAGCCACCGGCATCGTTGGCCACCGTGAAGTGCTCGCCGATCGGGTGGAGGTGGATATCGAGACGCTCTTTACACACGTCGATACCGGCATAGACTGCCGCCATCGCTCCACCCTGTTCGGGCATGACCTTGCCTTGCATGCGGGACTAACTCCCCTTCATCTGTTCAGGACCGGCGCGAAGGACGGCTGGACCAGGCTCTCCCACGGCGCTCAATCGCCAAGGATACAACGGTCCCAACCGCCCGATCGCCGGGGACGGCCATCCCCGGCGATCACCCAATCATGCAATCAGATCGGGCTGACGCCCATATGCAAGGATACGAAGACTTGAGAGCGAAGCGATCTAGTCGGAGTTGGTGAGGGGTTCCGGGAGCTATCGAGAGCTCCCGGAGCCCCTCACCAAGTTTCGCTAGTCAGCAAGCTGACAAGCTACACTATCCTCTCCCACTGGAGAGGATTTTGAAGCCTGAATGTCGATCGGGTTTAGATCGCCACCCGGCGCGCCAGATCGGTGCGCTTCGCCTCGACCTCGGCGCGAGCGCGTTCGAGCGTATCGGTTTCAGTGGCGCGCAACAGGCCCTCGATCACCCGCCCGAGATGGTCACGCATCGCCTTGCGCGCGGCCTTGGGATTGCGGTCGCGGAGCGCCGCGAGAATATCCTGATGTTCGTCGATGCGCGGCACGACACCCACCGCGCGGGCGCGCTCGAGCATGTGCTGGCACAGCGGCGACCGATAGCGGGTGTCCCATAGCGATTCGACCACATCGGCCACCGCCGAATTGCGCGTCGCGCGGGCGATGGTGAGGTGGAACTCGCGGTCGGCATGCTCGCCGCTGACATGTTCCTGATTTTCGCGCTCCATCTCGCCGATCAGCCGCTCGAGGGTCGCGATCTCATCGTCAGTGATCGATACCGCGGCGAGGGCGGCCGCTTCGGCCTCGAACAGGCGGCGCGCCTCGGTCAGTTCGAACGCGCCGATATCGAGCCCGATCATCGGCGCATCGAGCGGCGGATTGTCGACGACGAAGATGCCCGAACCGTGGCGCGACCGGACAATCCCGATCACTTCGAGCGCGATCATCGCCTCGCGGACGGTCGGGCGGCTGACCTTATATTCGTCAGCCAGTTCGCGTTCGGATGGAATGCGCTGCCCCGGCTTGAACTCGCCGCGCTGGATCGCGTCGGACACGGCAACGGCGACCTGTTGATAGAGCTTGCGGCCATCCGGCTCCAGCGTTCTGGTGGCTGATTGTCCCGCTGGTCTGATCAATTTTCGCAACGTCATGGTGAGTGCCAGTCTATCAGCGCAGTTGCGCGGGAGCAACACATCACCGAGTGGGCAGCCATCAAAGCCCGTATCTGGTCAGGCATGGCTTGCATGTGGTCTGACCATTTGATACTGCGATCGTCATAGATGCGGGCATATCGGTATGACCCTGCACATTCCAAGGGGACGATGACATGGGTATTTTCCACCAGAATGTTGGGTTGGGCGCACTCGCCGTTTCGCTCGCGCTGAGTGCTACACCGGCGCTGGCCAAGGGAGCCGACGCGGCTAAAGCGCCAGAGGCACCCCAAACGGCCGAGCAGCCAGCTGACGCTGCACTGCCCGGCGACATCATCGTCACCGCCCAGAAGCGTTCGGAGAATGTCCAGAAGGTGCCGCTCGCGGTGTCGGTGCTCGGCGAAGCGCAGTTGCGCGCGACCGGCGTTACCCAGTTTCAGGACCTGGGCAAGATTGCGCCCTCGCTGACGGTTCGGCCCGCCGAACACCCGGTCAACGCCAATGTCTCGCTGCGCGGCGTGGGCACCTTCGCCTTCGGCATCGGCGTCGAGCCGAGCGTCGCGGTGCTGGTCGACGAAGTGCCGCTCGCCTTCCAGGCCCGCGCCTTTACCGACCTGCCCGATGTGGAGCGGATCGAAGTGCTGCGTGGCCCGCAGAGCACGCTGTACGGCAAGTCGGCGTCGGCCGGCCTGATCAATATCATCACCCGCAACCCCACCGACAGCTTCCACTTTCGCGCCAACGCGCTGGCGACCACCGACAGCGAATATGGCGGCAATTTCAGCGTATCGGGCCCCATCACGCCGGAACTCGGCTATGTCGTGTCAGCCAGCTATTCCGCTTGGGACGGCAATGTTCGCAACCTGTTCAATGGCAAGAAGGTGAACGGACGCGAAGCCTTCAACACCCGCGGCAAGATCCGCTGGGAACCCAATGAAGACGTCAAAATCACGCTGTCGGGCAATTATCTGAATGGCAACACCACCGTCGGCCGGCCGTTCATCCGCCTCGACCCCACCGCGTTGCTCCGCAACGTTGCCGGGCAGACGGCGGCGGTCGTGTTCCCAGGCGTCACGGTCGGCCCGGAGAATCGGAACGTCAGCAACAACTATGATGCGCGCACCAAATATGAGGGCGGCGGCGGTTCGCTGCGCGCTGATGTCGGGCTGGGCGGCATGAGCCTGGTGTGGCTCAGCTCCTACGACAAGTTCCACCTCAGCGACTATCTCGACGTTGACGACTCGTCCTCCACGCACGCCAATGGCAGCAACGTCCAGATCGGCGAGTTCCACTCGAAGCTGTTTACGCAGGAAATCCGCCTGCTCTCGCCGAGCGACAAGCCGTTCCGCTATACGCTGGGGGCCTATTACGCGAACGTGGCGTTCGAGCGGCCTTTCCAGCGCGGCCCGGCTTTCTCGCTGGCCAATTGGTACGCGACATCCAAGTCCGAGCAGATCGCCGCCTTTGCGCAGTTCGACTGGGAAGTCGTTCAGCACCTGACCCTGAGCGCTGGCGGGCGAGTCCAGAACGAAAAGGTTGCCTATACCTTCCGCGACAATCTCGCAGCCGCCGGCGCCCAGTTCTTCAGCGGCAATGCCGAAGATACCGCAGGCACCTATCGCATCAGCGGGCGCTATGAGTTCACGCCCGATCTCATGGTCTTCGCCAACTATTCGACCGGTTATAAAGGCCAGACCTATGATCTGACGACCGGTTTCAACGCGAACCGGGCGGCAGCGGGCCCGATCAAGCCCGAACGGTCGCGCGACTGGGAACTCGGCGCCCGCATGCAGTTCCTCGACCGGCGAGTGACGGCCAATCTGACCCTGTTCAATACCGATTACGAGAATCTGCAGGCGCAGACGATCGAGACGCTTGCCGATGGGACGGCCAATTTCCGGCTGACCAATGTCGGCGGACTGAACACGAAAGGCATCGAGCTGGACACCTCGGCGCGGATCGGGAGCGACTTCAATCTCAATGCGTCGGCCGCCTATCTCAATGCGAAGTACACCTCTTTCGCCCATGCGCAGTGCTTCCCGATGCAGACAGTGGCGCAGGGGTGCGTGGCTGCAGTGCCTGCGGCGCCCCCGATACCGGCACAGCCCGCCTATCAGAACCTGACCGGCCAGCGCGCCGTGCAGGCGCCGGAGTGGAAATTCTCGATCGGCATGGATTATTCGCCGTCACTGGGCGGGGATCTTCGCGGCATCGTCCAGGCCAACTGGCAATATCAGAGCGGCGTCTATTATGTGGCCGAGGATCCGCAGACCTTCCAGCGGGCCTATAGCATCGTCAATGCCGGCCTCGGCGTGCGCGACAAGGACCGTAAATGGGAAGTGGTCGCGTTCGTCAACAACCTGTTCGACAAGCAATATTATCCATCGCTGGTCAACTCGGCGGGCAATTTCGGAACCAAGCTCGCGACCCAGGCGCTGCTGCCCCGCGATTTCCGGCGTTACGCGGGCGTTCGGGTGGGTGTGAACTTCTGATGAGAATGGCGGGGATGCGTACCGCCCCCGCCGCCCAGCTATCGGGGGCGATGTGATGTTTCGGTTCATAGTGCCGGTGGCGATCGCGGGTGCTGCGGCAATGCTCCCGGCCATGGGCGCCCCGGCGCAGGATGCGCCGGCCCGGCCGGGGGTGGACGCACCCGAGCTCGCAGCTCTTGGTTCACATCCAGTGGGCGTGGCGGATGTCGAGTTCGTTCAGCCCGGCCAGGAAGATCCGCTTCAGGGCAAGGACCGGCCGGCCCTCACCGACCGTCATCTGCCGCTCAAGATCTGGTATCCGGCCGCGGCACCGGGGCCCGGCACGACCTATCGATCCGCGTTGCCGGGCGAAAGTGGCGCTGACGTAGCGTTCGCCGTTTCCGGTATCGCCTCGCGAGGCGCGCACGCGGCGGCGGGGCGTTTTCCGCTCGTGATCCTCGCGCATGGCTATAGCAACACGCCCGAGGTCCTTTCCTGGCTCGGCGAAAATCTCGCCAGTAAGGGCTATGTCGTGGTCGCACCGGCATTCCGCGATCCGCCGATCAACATCCGCACAGCGGCAGCGGCTGCCGGCCCGCTTGCTCGCCGACCGCTCGACATCGCGTTCGCCGCAGCTGAGGCGCAACGCCGCGCCCGGGCCGGCCAGGGGATTTTCGCCATTGCCGATGCCGACCGAACGGCGGTGATCGGCTATTCGATGGGCGGCTATGGCGCACTCGCGGCTGCGGGCGCACCGCTCGATCCAGGTCTTGCCGGCGCGACCCGCGGCGTGCTCGCGCCCTATGTGGCGGGCGGAGCAAGGGCCGCTGAGCTCAAGGTCGCCAATCTGAAAGCGGTGGTCGCGATCGCGCCGCCCCGGGCTTTGCGCGGGGCCAATATGTGGGGCGGCCCCGGTGTCGCCGCGATCACCGCGCCGACGCTGTTCATCGTCGGGAGCCAGGATCATGTCGTGGGTTACGATCCGGGCGTGCGCACCTTGTTCGCGGAGGAGGTGCACGCGCCGCGCTATCTGCTGACCTTCCGCGAAGCCGCGCACAGCATCGCGCTGATCGGCGCGCCGCCCGAAATGCAGGGCTCCTTCTGGGACAAGGACTGGTTCGAGGACGCGGTGTGGCGCAAGGACCGGCTGATGGCCGTGGAGGCGCATTTCATCACCGCGTTCCTCGACCGCTATGTGAAGGGCGACCAGGCGAAGGCGGCCTATATCGACGGGCTGGTGCCCAATTCCAACGATGGAGTCTGGGCGGGCGCTCCGCCAGGACGCTATTCGGGATATAGCCGCGGGCCGCCCGCGGCCACGTTGTGGAAGGGATTCCAGCCGAACAAGGCATCGGGAATGTCCCTTGAATTCAAGCCGGCCGAATAGACGCATTCGAACAAAGAGAGAGTAGTTGCCGAACATGTTCATGACACAGACGATGCGCTGGTTCGGACCAGGCGATCCCGTAGCGTTGCGGGATATCCGTCAGGCCGGCGCAACCGAAGTCGTGACGGCGCTGCACGAGGTCGCGAACGGCGCGGTCTGGCCGCGCGAAGCGATCGCGGCGCGCAAGGCGATGATCGAAGCGGCCGGGCTGGGCTGGACCGTGGTCGAAAGCCTGCCGGTGCATGAAGGCATCAAGACGGGCGGGGAGGACCGGGATCAGCTGATCGACCATTACCGTGAGAGCCTGTGCAATCTGGCGGCGTGCGGGATCACCACCGTCACCTATAATTTCATGCCGCTGCTCGACTGGACGCGGACTGATCTGGCCTGGCCGATGCCGGACGGCGCCCTCGCGCTTCGCTTCGAGCTCGAAGCGGTGGCGGCGTATGACATGCATATCCTGAAGCGCCCGGGCGCCGAGGCTGACTATAATCCCGAGATGGTCGATGCGGCGACGCGGCGCTTCGATGCGATGGACCAGGACGCGCGCGACAGGCTGGCCGAGACCATCGCCGCCGGCCTGCCGGGCAGCGAGGAGGGATTCACCGCCGCTGAGTTGCTGGTGGCGATCGGCTCCTATGCGTCGGTGGACGCTGATGCTTTGCGCGAAAACCATGTCGCTTTCCTGGAGGCGGTCTGCCCGACAGCCGACGAGGTCGGCATTCAGCTTGTCGTCCATCCCGACGACCCGCCCTTCCCGCTCTTCGGTCTGCCGCGCGTCGTCTCGACCGAGGCTGATGTCGCCGCCTTGTTCGCCCGCGTCCCCAATCCTTCGAACGGCCTGTGCTTCTGCGCAGGATCGTTCGGCGTGCGTGCAGACAACGACCTGCCCGGCATGATCGAGCGGCTGGGCGACCGGATCGGCTTTTTGCATCTTCGCTCAGTACAGCGCGAAGCGAACCAGGCCTTTCACGAGGCGGAGCATCTCAAGGGCGACGCGGGGATGACCGGGATCATGGCAGCGGTCCATCAGCTGCAGCGCCGGACCGGCCGCTCAATCCCGATGCGCCCCGACCATGGCCACCAGATGCTCGACGATTTGAACAAGCAGACCAACCCCGGCTATTCCTTGCTCGGCCGGATGCGGGGGCTGGCGGAACTCAGAGGGCTCGAACGCGGAATCGCGCATGCCTATGCGACTTTGGGAGACGGACATGCATAACCGGATGAGGGCCGCATGGCTCATCGCGATCGCCGCTTTATGGGCGGTCCCCGTTGCCGCGCAACAGGATCTGCCCAAGGCGACCGCGCAGACCGGGCCGCTGCTTGTCTCCGCCGATATGCGGCAGGGGACCGATCTGTCGGGCGCATGGCATTATTCGATCGACCCGTACCGCGCCGGCATTGGCGGCTTCCATGGCGGAACGCCCGATGTCGGGCAGCAGCGCTACCGCGATGTCGATGTGCGCACGGAAATGGCGCGGGACAGCCGGGTTCTGTACGAGTTCGATCTCGCGCATTCGCCGGTCACCAGCCTGCCCTCGTCCTGGCTGACCCAGGCGCCCGAGCTGCGCTATTATCAGGGGTTGATGTGGTATCAGCGCAGCTTCCCGGTGCCGGCGCAGCGCAAGGGCCGCGCATTCCTGCGATTCGGTGCCGCCAATTATTCGACTGTCGTCTATCTGAACGGCAAGCCGGTGGGGCGGCACGAGGGCGGCTTCACGCCCTTCGCGTTCGAGGTCACCGGGCTGCTGCGCGCGGGCGACAACCAGATCACGGTTGGCGTCGATTCACAGGCGACCGAGGCTACCGTGCCGCCGCCGGTGACCGACTGGGAGAATTATGGCGGCATCACCCGCCCGGTGCGGCTGATCGTCACGCCGGACACCTATGTCGACGATGCCTGGGTGCGCCTGACGCGTGACGGGCGCATGGCGGTCGATGTCCATCTCGACGGCCCGCAGGCGGCCAATCGCGCCGTACGGCTGCGCATCGCCGAGCTCGGGTTCGACCAGGCCGGCACCACTGACGCCACGGGCAACTGGCGCGCGACCATGACGGCGCCGCGCGCGCTGCTGCGCTGGTCGCCCGAGCGGCCCAAGCTGTACGACGTGACGATCGCGACCGGCGAAGACGAGTGGCGCGACCGGATCGGCTTCCGCACCATCGAGGTGCGCGGTGCAGATATCCTGCTCAACGGCAAGCCGATCTTCCTGCGTGGCATCTCGGTGCACGAGGAGGAACTGGGCAGCGATCCGACACGCGCGATCAGCCCGGCCGCGGCGCGCGCGCTGCTCGGCGAGGTGAAGGACGGGTTGCACGGCAACTTCGTCCGCCTGGCGCATTACCCGCATTCCGAAATGATGACGCGCACCGCCGACGAGCTCGGCCTGCTCGTGTGGAGCGAGGTGCCGGTCTATTGGATGGTCGCCTGGTCCAATCCGGAGACGCTGGCGACGGCGCGCAACATGCTTGCCGAGAACATCCTGCGCGATCGCAACCGCGCCTCGATCGGGATCTGGAGCGTCGCCAACGAGACGCCGGTCTCCGACGCGCGCAACCTCTTCCTGCGCACCCTCATCGCCGATGTCCGCCATCTTGACGATAGCAGGCTGGTGAGCGCCGCATTGCTGGTCGAGCGGGCGAAAGGCGATGGGCCGCCGGTGATGACGATGGCCGATCCGCTCGCCGAGTCGCTCGATGTGCTTGCGATCAATACCTATAATGGCTGGTACACCGCCGACCGGCTGACCGATCTGGCAGCGACGACCTGGCACATACCGGGCGACAAGCCGCTGATCTTCTCCGAATTCGGGGCCGATGCCCGGGCGGGTTTCCATGACCTTGGCGGGCCGCAGAAATTCTCGGAGGAATTCCAGGCGGCCTTTTATCGCGCGACGCTTGGCATGGCGGACAAGCTGCCGACGCTGCGCGGCATGTCGCCCTGGATCCTCAAGGACTTCCGCTCGCCGCGCCGGCAGAATCCCGATTTCCAACAGGGCTGGAACCGCAAGGGCCTGATCTCCGAGACGGGGCAGCGCAAACAGGCGTTCGACGTGCTCGCGGGCTATTATCTCGGGCGGGAGGGCGCGGCGAAGCGATAGACGCGCCGGAAACGACCAGTCGTCTCCCTACGCAGCCCTGGGCGATTCTCGCGGTTGATACGCTTCGTCCACTGTCGGCAACCGCGCCTCGGATATTGTTTTCCTTGGGATATGCTCCGGCTTTTGCGCCAGGCGGCGCAGCAGGTCAGTCGCGGCGACACGATCGACCGGCCGGGAAAACAGATAGCCCTGGCCGAACAGGCAGCCGAATGCGCACAGCTGCGATATCTGGCTCTCGGTCTCGATGCCTTCGGCGATGACATGAATGCCGAGCTTGCCGGCGATCAGGAACAATCCCTCGACAATCGCGCTGCTGGCATCCTCCGGCGCGAGCCGGCTGACAAAGGACTTGTCGATCTTCATCACATCGACGGGGACGGTCAGCAGATGCGTGAGGGACGCGAAGCCGGTGCCGAAATCGTCCAGCGCCACGCGCAAGCCCTTCCGGCGCAGCGCCTTGATCTCCCGCGCCGCCACCTGACCGCCCCGCCCCAGATAGACGTCTTCGGTGATCTCGACGATCAGATGCTTGAGAGGCACATTTTCGCGCTCGAACGCCCTGATGAGCTGTTCGTCGAGCCCACCGCGCTGGAAGTCGGCCGCGGACAGGTTGATGCTGACATGCTGGATGGGAATCCCCATGTCGAGCCACGCGCGGATATCGCTGGCGACGCGCGACAGCATCAGCTCGGTCATGCCCGCCGCGACGAACGTGTCTGCGGTCGCCTCGGAAAATTCGGCCGCTGAAATGACCTCGCCGCTTTCGGTGGTAAGGCGGCACAAGGCCTCGAGGCCGATGATCTCGCGGGTGTCGAGACGAACCACTGGTTGATAATGAGCGTCGAGCCGGTCCTCGCGGAGCGCGGAGGCGACCTCGCGAATGGCCGAGAGGCGCTGGGTGATCGCAGTGCCGATGCCGGGCCAATAGCGGACAAAGCCGCCCCGTCCGGTTTCCTTGGCGTGGTACAGGGCGAAATCCGCATTCTGCCGTACGCTCTCCGGCGATTGATCGCCGTGGCACACCACGGCGCCGCCGATCGTCGCCTGGGGCTGGACGAGGTGACCGTCGCACTGGACGGGCGCGACCAGTCGCTCGAGGATTCGGGCGGCGACAGCTTCGATATCGCGAAGGGCTTCGGGCTCCTGGACGATCACGGCGAACTCGTCGCCGCCGAGCCGATAGGCCTTGTCGGGCGCGCATGCCGCGCCGATGCGCGAGGCGACCTCGTGGAGCAGGATATCTCCGGCGTGATGGCCGAACGTGTCGTTGACCACTTTCAGATTGTCGAGATCGGCAACGAGCAGTGCCCATGCGCCGGGCTCAGCGCAGTCGAGGGCGCCAAGTGCCGCGCTGAACGAGGCGCGATTGGAAAGGCCGGTCAGGCCATCGATATTGGCCAGGCGATCGCGTTCCACCACGCGCTCGTGAAGCTCCAGGGCGATCGCGCACAGATGCAGGCAGGTCTCGACGATCTTCCGTTCGGTTTCGCTCGGGCCGCGATTTTCGCGATAATAAAAGGCGAAGGTCCCGAGCACGCGCCCCTGCGATCCGCAGATCGGGCTCGACCAGCATGCCTTGAGTCCAAGCGGCAAGGGGAGGTGCTTGTAATCCGCCCATAACGGATCATGCTCGATATCGACGACCGCGACCGGCGCCTGCAGATAAGCCGCAGTCCCGCACGAGCCGACACTTGGACCGATGGCCAGGGAGTCGAGAGCGGCCGAATAAAAGTCCGGAAGGCTGGGGCCGGACAGCGGATGAAGGAGGCCGGCGCGGTCCACGGTGAGGACGGAACAGACAAGGCCAGGCACCATCCTCTCCACCTCGACGCAGAGACGATCGGCGGTGCATTTCAGGCTTTCGCCCTTTGCCACCATTTCGAGGATGATATTCTGCAACCGCAACAAAGCGAGCAATCCAATAGAAGTGACGTGACCTTCATATGCGCTGCCGAATGAAGCGCCGCACAGTAAACGTACCCAATAAGGCGTTAACAATAATACCGGACGAGCAGGTGTCATGCTGAACACAAAGTGCATGTCACCATCTTCATTGGCGAGGAGAGGGACTCGGCGGTTTTTTCGCAAGACGGACGGGGCGTACTATATGGCTTGCCTCAGGTTGAACGCGCCTGCTGAACCTCGAGACTCCGATCGAGAACGAAACGATTGCGCCCTCTCCGTTTGGCTTCATACAGCGCGCGATCGGCAGCGGTGAAAACCTCCGCCAGGGAAACCACCCTGCCATGGGGCTTGAAAGCCACCCCGACGCTGACGGTGACGACACCCACGCCGTCCGACCGCCCGGGATGAACGATAGCGAGGCTCTCGATTGCGTGCACGACACCGCGCGCCAGGCGCGCCGCTGCCAGCTCTCCGGCGTCGCGCACCACGAGCGTGAACTCCTCTCCGCCGAACCGGGCGCAGACCATATCGGCGTCCGCGGCCACGGCCGCGAACACGGCACCGACGCTGCGAAGGCAATCATCGCCCGCGGGGTGCCCGAGCATGTCGTTGAACAGCTTGAAATGATCGATGTCGATCATCATCAGCGCCGCCTGGCGATCGTCGCTGAACCATTCGTCCATGCGCTCGCTGAGGAATCGCCGGTTTGGGAGGCCAGTCAGCGCGTCGGTCCGCGACAGGTCCTGAAACTGCTTCCTCGCGGCCTCAGCCGCTTCGGCCTCGAGGCGAGCGCCCAGCTGCGACAGATAGTCCTCGCATCGGCGGCGCTCCACCCGGTAATTGGCGTAAAGGCTGAAGAGGCACGCCGTCGCGAGCTGCACCGCAAAGGCGAAACGCAGCGACGCGCCGAGATCCGGTTTCAGGAGAATGGCAGCGCTCGTCATCAGGAACGCCGCGCAGGTGAAGATGACAGCATGCCGGAAGCGGAGCGGAAGCAGCATGTTGCCGAAGATCAGCGTCAGCGAGAACTCCCCGAAGGTGAAGGCACCCAGGGGTTCCTCGGTCAGCCAGAACAGGAAGACCGGGATCAGATAGGCCCAGACCAGCGCGCCGAGGACCAGCAGCTCACGCAGATGGACGGGAACGCGGCCGATAAACCAGGCCAGCGCGAGCGAGCCCGGCGTCACCAGGAGGATACGAAGCCCGACCGACAGCCAGACGATATCGTGCAGCAGCACGATGCTGGTGAGGTTGTAGGCGTTGTAGAGGGCCACCCCGACATAGATGGCATTGCGAAGGGCGATGGCGCGTTCGGCGCCCTGTTCGCTATCATATCGAATTTGCACCTGGGGGACGAAGCGGAGCCAGCGATCGAGAGAGCGGATCGCCTCTTTTTCCGACATAGTGCGTCCCTCAGTGTCGCTCACGCGCAGCCACCCCTGACGGCCTTCTTCATGGCACAGGGCGCGTTAACGTTTCGATAACGTTTCGATTTGCCGGGCTTTGAAGGTGGCGTTTCAAGCGGCAAACGGGGTTGCCTTTCGGTTTCGCGGCGTAGCTCAGCGCTCCGCCGTCGATTGCAGCGAAGGAGCCTTTATGACGTTTGCCGTCGCGGTTGAATCAAGGTCGGCGCATGATCTCATGCGAAGGCGCGGATGTTGGACGTGTGACATAATTCAAGGCGGATTCAGGCGCCCGCGTTGGAGTCTCACAAGGGCGAACGCGCGAAATGGCGTCCGGCATGTTGGATAATTTTGTCATGCCTATCGGGGGGCTGTGGCGGTCAGGCATGAGCGAGGCATGTGGAGACAGCGATCAGCTCTCCGTGGCTGTTGGGAATGTCATGAGGGTCCACTGACATTTCCGATCTGTACAGAACATTGTACAGATCGGTGACACTGCGCCGCCGAAGCAGCGGAACGCTGAACTCTCCCCCCTTCATGCTCAGTCCATTGCCACGACTTGGGCGCGGCAACCGTCACGCCAGCAAAGGCGTTTCCGGTGGGAGTCTGCTGTTGAGGGAATATGGAAACGGACTTCGACCGCGATCTGGACAGCTGGGACAAGGCGGCGTTGGCGGCTGAAGTCAGGCGCTTGCGCGCAGGCATCCGAGCACACCGCGACGCAACCGAGCATGAGCTTTGCTGGTACCATCCCAAGTTATGGGCGCTGTTGCCCGAGCCGGTGGATCCAAAGATCGAAGTGCCCGAATGGCCCCAGTTCTTCAGGGGCTGCATCGCCTATCGCCAGTCACTCGATCGACAGGCGCCTGACGCCCCCCGCTCGCAACGCGAGTTTCGGAACGGGGGTGACTGAAGATAAGGCGGCGGGTCGCGGGGTTGGAAGGGCTAGAGGCGGGCTGGACCACCAGTGCGTTTAAATGCACTGTTACCTAAATCCAGCGTCGAAAATTATGAGAACTCCATGACTAAGGAAGATCTTAAACGCACAGTGATCCTCGCTCTGAGCGGGCCCGGCTTTAAGAGAAAGGGGTGGTCTTGGTACTTTTCAAGTGCAGATAATATCGTTGCCATAGATTTACAGAAGTCGAACTATAGCCAAAAATACTATGTTAATATGTGTTGCGCGCCCTTGGGTATGAATATCGAAGGGATGCCTACCCCAAAAGAACATAAATTCCCGATTAGAATTCGCGCGGACGGAGCCTTCCCGTCCCTTGAAGGGGAGATAGG
Organism: Sphingomonas sp. P3_C5; assembly: GCF_056402635.1. NCBI lineage: Bacteria > Pseudomonadati > Pseudomonadota > Alphaproteobacteria > Sphingomonadales > Sphingomonadaceae > Sphingomonas > Sphingomonas sp. P3_C5. The sequence goes on along the minus strand of NZ_JBFUHA010000001.1, from coordinate 798,521 downwards.
TAAAATATTTGACCTGGAAGATGATACGTGGCGGGACGAGCAGAGATCTGAACGTATTACAGAGCTAATTACAGATTATATCGCCCCATTCGCGCTGAGAATCGGGGATATTTCAGGGCTGAAGGGCGCGATAGCTGAGGGTATTTTTGAGCGTGGGCTCGTCACTATAGCTGCTAAGGAACACCTTGGCCTGTAAATGCTGAAGAGACACCATGGGCGGCGGAAACTGCGGTGGCAGCGTCCCGCCCAGTCCACGGCAACCCACGTTAAAGACCGCGGTGCGCCCTGCGTGTTACCAGGAGGTGCACGGCAGCCGCCACCCATTCCCCGAGACAGCTGGGCCCCCGGCGCTGCCGTGCACCGTGCCGCCGGTGCTGCTCAATCGGCGATGCCGACGCGGTTGCGATAGACCATTTCCCAGCTCATCCAGCCCGTGACCAGCAGGATGGCCACGACCAGGCCCGAGAGAATGAGGCCGGTCGGCACGATCGCTTCATATCTGGCCGCTTCATATCTGCCCGCTTCATATCCGGCGCGGCAATGGACAAAGGCGTTGATCAGCGACAGCACCACTGCGGTGACATTGCCGATGAGGTGGATCCAGGCCGGCCTGAGCGCGCGGATCTGGGCGCTGCCGAGGAAATCGATCAGCCCGGCGATAGCCGCCAGCGCCGCCATGGCCAGGCCGGCGACGAGCAGCCAGCCGGAGAAGCTGGCCCATAGCGGGTCGGACGTTCGCCAATAGACGATATCAGTGACGAAGGCGCCGACGAAGCCGGCGATCGGGAAGGGGACGAGCATCGGATGAATCGGATGCCCGCCGATCTTCGCGGTAGATTTGGGGTTAGTGAGTGGATTTTGTGGACATGGTTGCCTCCTCTCGGGCACGGCACGTCGCGCTTATTTTCGCTACACGCTCGCGTCCGGCTGCGGTTCCAGGCAACGCACCGCCGCTCAAGCGTGAGCGATGCGGCGCCAATGTCTTCACATCCGCGCGAGAATCGCCTTCATCTCGGCGATCTCTTCACGCTGCGACTTGGTGATCCGCCCGCAGAGCGCAACGACCTCGGGATCCCTGACTGGTGCCTGGGTGCACATCAGCACCGCGCCCGAATGGTGCGGGATCATCGAGCGCAGGAGCTGCCGGTCACCGATGGTGGTCTGAGTGCGGATCAGCGCGAAGCTTCCAAGAAAGACAATGACTGATCCGGCCAGCAGTGCGGCGTTGGCGGCCCTGGACGGGAACATGTGCTTCATAGCGAGGACCATCAGCAGCACCATCGGCGCGACCATCATCAGCGTCATATAGAACATGTTGAGATTGTTGTAGAAACTTCCGAGATTGTCGATCATCACGAACATCACCAGATACATGATGATGCCGCTGACGATGGTTTGCAGGGCGAGGCTGGCATAGGCGTTCTTCATCGCTCTTTCTCCGTTCAGGTTCGCCCGCCCCTGTCCCGGTGCTCATTTCATGCCGGGCATATCCTTCATCATCTCGTCATGATCCTCCGGCGCGCTGGCCACGAGGCGCTTGTATTCGGCGGGCGACATGCCCGGCAGGCGGCGCACGAACGCCACCATGTCCCAGATCAGCGGATCGGGATGGGTTTTGCCCCATGCCGGCATCGCGCTCAGCTTGACGCCGTGCTTGATGATCCAGAATTGCTCGGCCGCACTCAAGTTCCCCGCCCTGGCGAGTTCGGGTGCCGGGGGATAGAGGCCCTGGCTCAGCTCCGAGCGCTCTACGCCGGGGCCGAGATGGCAGCTCGAGCACATCTCGGCATAGAGGCCGGCGCCCGCCGCGACGCGCCCTGGCGAATTCAGGTCGGCGGGAAGCGCGATGCCGCGCGCTCGAACGGCGATCGAGCGGTCGCGCAGACTATCGAGCAACGAATAGATCGCAGGGGAATGCGGTGCGTCGGCCGCGATATTGTAGATCCCGAAATAGACGAAGGCGGCGGCGAAAAGCAGCAGCAGCGCCGCGATTGCCCCGACGAACGGGAAGCTCGGCAAGTGGCGCCGCACCGTCTCTCTATCCATCGTCTTCCTCCTTTTGCCGTCCGGGCGGCGGCTCAGAACCAGAATCGTAGGCCGACGACGAAGCTGGTGCTGGTCGGATCCTTGCCGTCGGCGCGGGCGAAGTCGGCGGTGCGGCCGGTCTTTGCCTCGTAGGAGACGCCGATATAGGGCGCGAACTGCCGGCTGATCTCGTAGCGCAGGCGCAAGCCGAGTTCGGCATCGGTCAGGCCGGAGCCAAGCCGGTTCGCGGGCATGTCCTGCGCCGACAGATTGAGCTCGATGCGCGGCTGCAGGACCAGCCGCTGGGTGATGCGCTGATCATAATAGCCTTCGAGCCGGCCGAGCAGATCGCCCTTGTCGCTCAGGAACAGGGCGCCCTCGACGTCTACCCGATAAGGCGCGAGCCCCTCGAAGCCGATCGTCGCATAGGTGCGCGACGGGCCTGGCTTGAAGTCGTGCCGTACCCCGGCCTGGAGGTTGAAATAGGGATCGATCGCGCGGCTGTAGAGCGCCTGGATTTCGGCACTTTCGACGCCATCGCGAAAACTGCCCTCGCCCTCCGACTTGAGCCAGAGCCGGTTAATGTCGCCGCCGACGAACGCCTCCCCATCCCAGCGATAGCCGTCGCGGCCGCTGTGCGCCTGATACTCGGCGAGGTTGAACATCACCCGGTAGAGGGTCTGGTCAGACTCGCGCATCATCGCGGCGCGCGCACGCTCCATCTCGGAGGCGGGGAAGAAGCGATCGGCATAATGATCCATCGGCGGCGAGGGCGCAGGTGCGTTGCCGGCCGGGAGTGCGGTTCCGGTCGGCGCCATCCCCGGCATTGCCGACATATCGTGCCCGTCATGGGCGCCTGGCATGTCCATTCCAGGCATCGACTGCGGGCCCGCGGGTGTCGATGCATCCGGTGTCGCCGGCATGGTCATGCCCGGCATCGAGCCATGCGTCTCCGGCATCGCAGCCGGAGCGGACGTGGTGGGAGCCGTGTGCCGGGCGGGGGTGTGATGTGCGGCGGGTTTGCGGGCAGTCTTCCTTACCGCCGGCTTCTTCGCCGCGGCTTTCGCGGCGGGCGGCTTGCTGGCCGGCGCGGGCATCTTCATCCCGGGCATCCCCGGCATGTGCTGGGCGGAGGCGGGCATTGCGAGCGCGCTGGTGGCCGCGAGCGCGGCGAGAAGCTGGCTCATGCTGCGTCTCCGCGCGGGCGGACGCTGACGATCCGCATCATGCCGGCATTCATGTGGTAGAGAAGGTGGCAGTGGAAAGCCCAGTCGCCGACTGCATCGGCGGTGAAATCCCAGCTCACCTTGCCGCCCGGCTGGACGATCACCGTGTGCTTGCGCGGCGCATGATCGCCGTGGCCCGTCACCAGCTCGAAGAAATGGCCATGGATGTGGATCGGATGGGCCATCATGCTGTCATTGATGAGATTGATCCGTACGCGTTCGCCTTCGACGAACGGGATCGGCGTCATATGGTCTGACATTGTCATGCCGTCGAATGACCACATGAAGCGCTCCATGTTGCCGGTCAGGTGGATATCGAGGCTGCGCGACGGTGCGCGGACGTCCGGGTTGGGCACCAGCGCCATCAGGTCCTTGTAGACGAGTATCTTGTGGCCGACATCCTCGAGGCCCTGTCCGGGTTCGCCGGTCCGATCCATTGGCATCGGCGCGATGGTCTGGACGCCCGGCCCTTTATGGACCTGTGGCGCCTTGGAGAAGTCGCGCATTGTCATGGCGCTCATGTCCATGCCGCTCATTGGCGCCGCGTCCGTGCTGGACATTGCGGAATGATCCATGCCCGGCATGTCGCCCGTCTTGGTCGCGGACATCGCGCCATGGGCCATGCCCGGCATCGCCGCCGGTCCCGTCGCGATCTTCGCGGAATCATTTTGCTCGGCGCTCGGGTCGACGTCTCGCGGCGGCTTCATGCCCCCGGACATGTCCATCCCCATGTCCTTCATCGTCGCCAGCGGGCGCTTTCGCAGCGCGGGGACCTCGGCCGCCATGCCGGTGCGCGGCGCAAGCGTGGCGCGCGCCATTCCCGAGCGGTCGACTGCCTCGCCGACCAGCGTATAGGCGCGGTCCCCGGCGGGGGTGACGATCGCGTCATAGGTCTCGGCGACGCCGATCTGGAACTCGTCGACCTCGACCGGCATCACATTCTGACCATCGGCCTGGACGATGCTGAGCGTGAGCCCGGGAATGCGGACATTGAACGTCGTCATCGACGAGGCGTTGATGAACCGCAGCCGCACCCGTTGGCCCGGCGTGAACAAGGCAGTCCAATTGTCGCGCGGACCATGGCCGTTGACGAGATAGGTATAAGCGGCGCCGGTCGCGTCCGAGATATCGGTCGGGTCCATCCGCATGCGGCCCCAGTCGAGCCGCTCCTTGAGCGGCTGGTCACTGCCGGAGAGCAGGCCGACAAGCGTCTGCTTCTGGAAATTGAGGCTGCCGGGATCGAGCTTCATCCGCCGGAAGATCGCCTCGGGCGCAATCGGGCTGTGATCGGAGAGGACAATGACATGCTCGCGATCGGACTGGATTGGGTCGGCGCCGGCGGGATCGATCACGATCGGCCCGTAGTGGCCGAGCTGTTCCTGCAAGCCCGAATGGCTGTGGTACCAATAGGTGCCTGACTGGCGGATCGGGAATTCATAAGTGAAGGTCGAGCGCGGCTTGATGCCGGGAAAGGAGACGCCCGGCACACCATCGAATTGCGCCGGCACGAGGAGGCCGTGCCAGTGGATCGAGCTTTCCTCATCGAGATCGTTGACGACATGGAGCCGGACAGTCTGGCCTTCGCGCAGCCGGATCAGCGGCGCGGGTACCGTGCCGTTGATGCCGATCGCTTTTGACGGCCGGCCGTCGATCATCATCGTCTGGCGCGCGATCCTGAGCGTGATGTCTTCGCCCGAGACGATCGGCAGCGGCGCGGTGAGGCCGGGCGACACGCTTTGCGCCCAGGCGGGCATCCAGGCGGCGAGCGCGAGCCCGCCACCTGTCAGGGTCGCACCGCGCAGCAGCTGACGGCGGTCGATCGCTTCTTTCATGGTCTTTCCAGCTTTTCGGGTCTTCAACGCGTTCGAGAGGCATATGCCGGGCGATCTCGAATCGCTCGCCACCTCCTCAGAAAAGAAGATGGGGTGTGACATCGTGTCAGGGTCAAGAGGCGGCTGTTTTGTGGCGATTGGACGGGCGTACGCCGGCGAAGGGCGATGGCGGAGCGGGAGGAATCCCAGATTCCCCATAGTCTATTGATTTTAAAATATATTTTAAAGCCCGCGCGCCAGGACCCCACATCTTTCCCCACATTGTTGGTGAGATTTTATGGAGCGGTGCGGGATCGCTAGTGTCCGTAATGCGTCCGATTTCAGCCATTTTGCATCGACTCGCGTTGATCCCGAAGGCGGACATTCTACTTTTGCTGCTGTCGTTGTCCGCTCCGGATAGCCTCTTTCGGGCTGGTTCCGACGAGCGGGCAGTCTCGGCCGCCGTCGGCTTGTGGCACCCGCCAAAGCCCTTTGACGATGGAGAATCATATGAAGGCGATCGTGGTAACGGATCAGGCTGCGGGAACGGCCGGGATGACGCTGATGGAACGGCCCGAGCCGCAAGCCGCGATAAACGATGTCGTCGTTCAGGTTTACGCGTCGGGCTTCGTACCGACTGAGCTGACCTGGCCCTCGACCTGGACAGACCGAGCCAATCGTGAGCGGACGCCATCGATCCCCGGTCACGAGGTGTCGGGAGTGGTCACCGCCCTTGGCTATGGCACGACAGGGCTGTCGATAGGTCAACGGGTGTTCGGCCTCACCGACTGGTATCGCGACGGAACTCTGGCGGAGTATGTGGCCGTCGAGGCACGCAACCTTGCACCGCTGCCGGGTGACGTTGACTTCACGGCGGGCGCAAGCCTGCCGATCTCGGGGCTGACCGCGTGGCAGGGACTGTTTGATCACGGCCGCCTTCGGGCGGGGCAGAGCGTTCTCGTCCACGCGGCAGCCGGCGCGGTCGGTTCGATGATGACGCAACTCGCACGCGAGGCCGGAGCCTACGTCATCGGCACAGGACGGGCCGCCGACCGCGAGAAGGCACTCGCCTTCGACGCGCAGGAATTTGTCGACCTTGAGAATGATGTCCTAGACGGTGTTGGCAAAGTCGATCTGGTGCTGGACCTCATCGGCGGCGACATCGGGAAGCGCTCTGCGGGCCTGGTTCGACCCGGCGGAACATTGGTATCGATTGTCGGGCCGGTAGAGGCGCAGCCCGTCAACGGCCGAGCGGTTGACTTCGTTGTCGAGTCCGATCGTACCCAACTGAACGAGATCGTCCAGCGGGTGCGGGACGGGCGGCTACGGACAAACATCGGCAACGTCTCATCCCTTGATGACGCCGTCGCCGCGTTCAACCCGACCACGCGTCGCACGGGCAAGACGATCATCCACGTTCGGCTATGACAGTTTGGGACGGGCGAGTTCACTTCGTCTACCAGGTCGTGAACTCATAAACGGGGTTTCGTTATCGGGTTCAAGGGCTCCCGGTCCGGCTCGGCCTGAGCGGCGGGCAGGCCCATGATGGACCAATGGCCGATCAACTGCTCGATCATCTCAGCCCCGGCGCGTTGTCCTGGGCGACAAGGCCTATCGCGCCGTGTGCGCACGGTGGCCGGCTGGATCGCTCAGGCTTGATGGAGAAGAATAGCCGCTGGACGAGCAACTAGGCTATTTGCTCCCGTCAGAGTTGGTCGGGCTGCTTGAAGGGCACGTCAAAACTGACAAAATCATTGACATCGAGGAGATAAGTGCGAGCGCCGTCAGAAGCCTCCGCTGTCCGACGAAAGCCCAGCGAGTCAAAGAAATCAGCGACCATGCCATTCTTGGCTGTCGGAAGGTAAAAAGATCTAATTGTCGCCACGTTTCTCGCGCGAGCATTTTCGATCAGTGCATTGAGCATCGCGTGCTCAACCTTGCGCCCCAGGACGCGACAGCTCATCAGCCAGCTATCGATTTCCATGACATCCGATTGCGGGTCAAGACGCCCGATCACGACCCCGATCATTCCGAAGTCGGTAAATTTGTCTTTTAAGCACGTCTGCATCGTTATCATCGCCGAATTATTGGCGAAGGCCCTGACCTCTGCTTCGTTATAACGCCTTGTCGTTAAATTGAATTGGTTCGACTTGTTGATCAGCTGGCTGATTCTTGTGATCCCCGGCGGATCAAACGCGCGTATAGCGATCGACATGCCCAGCGCGTCCAAATAGCTGCCCAGGTCACGCGCCGTTTCCATCACCTTCGCACGCTGGGCATTGGCCGCGTAGCTGGCCGCTCGATTGCTATCCTCATCGGAAAACGAAAGCGCCTCGAAATAGCCGGCGCTCGACAGATAGAGCGGATAATATGCCGGGTCGGCCGGCAATTCCGGTACCGCTACGAGCGGAAGGGCCGCCCGAACCTGGGCTCGCTCAGCAGCGTTGTCATCAAGGAACACCAGAGCATCGACACCGATATTAAGTGTCCGGGCAATAGCCTCGAGATTGGTCGCTTTGTCGGTCCAGTTCGCTTGAAAGACAGCAATGTGTCCCTCCCGCAGCAACATGCCTTCGTGATCGCGGAAGGGCTCGATCGCGACCTGGTCATCGTTCTTGGAACAAACCGCGAGAATTACGCCGCGATCTCGATAATCGAGGGCCAGGCGCTGGATGGCCAGGAAGCTTTCGCTTTCGCCATCGCCCGTGCCGACCCTGATTGAATCAATGCCATCGTCACCAATGACACCGCCCCAAAGCGTATTGTCGCAATCGAGAACGAGGCATTTGCGCCCCTTTCCGCGTCCCGCAGCTATCGCCCTTGCCAGAGTGTCTGCGAGCACCGGTGCGCAGTTGGCCGCGAACGGGATCTTATATTGATGCCACAACACTGGATCGCACCAGTGCCCGGTTCCGATCTGCTCAGCTAATCCCGCAACGTCCAAAATTGTTGCGCCGTACCGGCCTGCGATCGGTTCCAACGCCTGGTTGAAATCGTTCACCAAGCGTCGGATCGTCCCACTGATCGCCCGATCCAGGTTGCCAAAAAGAGCACCGGGCGGAACAGCGACGTTCGTGACAATGATATGGGCCTCACTGTTGCGTCGAATGCCGGCGAGCACCGTGTCGACCCGATCCTCTGCCTCGCTCGCCTCTGCGGCGCCTCCGTCCGCCGCGAAGCGGTCGAAGCCCAGCCAGTGATGGTCGAACTGCACGAATATAACTTCTGGCTTGCTCGCCCAGACGGCGCATCCCGGCGTTAATGCTGTTTGGACAAGCTGGTCATACTCTCCCAAGGTCAACGTCGCCGCGATCCCGTGGCGCGCGCATGCGATCGGAAGCGCATCCGCCAGGATGTCCAGCGTTCCCGACCCCAACACCGCGATCCGCATCGGTGCCATCGGATCCAGCGAAGTACCCGTTGCGTGGACGCGGGCAAGCAGCTTGGCGAAAGCTCGCGACTGTGCGGAGTCCGCGCGCTGAGCCGCCAGAGCGATCAGACGCTCTCCGAGTTTTGGCTCGGATTCCGTAAATGCCTTGCAGCGCTGCCGAAAATCAGCGGGCGCTACCGGCAGCCATGGCATTTCCCAAAGGTTGAACATCTGGGGAGAAAGATGAGGCGTCAGCGCTTGGATTCAATCAGGGCGATCAGCTCACCGACGTTCTTCATGCTCGTTATCTCGCTGTTCGAAAAATGGACGCCGAACCGTTCCTCGATCGCCACCATGATGCGGACGTGAGCCAGGCTGTCCCAACCTTCAACGTCACTGGCCGAAGTTTCAGGCGTCAACATAACCGTATCATCGTCGAGCTCGTCGCGGATCGTCGACGTTATCACTTCCAGCATTTCTTGCTTGTCCACGGATGACTCCAGATGATCGCTTCGGCGGATCGGGTACCGCCTGCAAGCGGCGGCATGACGGTCGCCCCGCACTCGCTATGACGCTGGCCGCCATATGCAATTGCTTTTGGTGGTGCAAATCTTTTGCGGGCGCCGCTCGCCGTCAGCGGACCAGTGGGCCTCGCCATACTGCCGACTGTTGCGCACGCTGGACAGGGTTGAAGCCCCTAGCTAGAGCGGCGCGGGGCCGGGCCAGACGCCCAAACTACGGCGAGAGACATGTCGATGGATATTTTGAACTCCCTGTCAGGGTCGCCGGCAATTAGGAAAATTGTCAACGCTGTTCTGGAGGTTTGGCCGGAACATCTCGATTACTGCAACGCGCGATTTCTGAAGGATACGCCAGAATTTCGGGCACGCATGGACGAGGTCGCTGAATTGGTAGTGTCCATTGTCGGTGAGGAACTTCATGGCTATTGCCGTGACTATCGATGGATGTGCGAAGAGTTTCTTAAAGAGGAAATCTACTTCGCTCGGCACAAAACCTATCGCCTGTCGACATTCGACGACGCTTTTCGGGAGGTCTATGGCGATTCGACCTACATGTCGCGCTATGTTCGCGGCATTCTGATTTCGCAAATTCTGTGGGGCCCGCACGCACAAGCTTTTGATCTCTACCGAACCTCATTCCTGGCCTCGCTCCCTCAAGGGTCGGATTATCTTGAGGTCGGACCCGGCCATGGGCTGTTCCTGTTCTTTGCTTCGCGCCAACCCAACATCGGCTCGCTCGAGGCCTGGGACGTCAGCAAATCGAGCATCGCCGAGACCAAGGCAACGCTTTCCAAGCTTGGCGTCACGCGCGACATTTCAATCGTTGAGCAAGACGTACTCGCCGCGCCGAGCCACGTCGAAAAATATGATGCTGCGGTAATCAGCGAAGTTCTCGAGCATTTGGAAGCTCCCGACAAGGCCCTCCGCTCGCTACACGCGGGGCTTCGCAAAGGGGGGCGCATCTTCATCAACGCGCCCATCAACAGTCCGGCACCCGACCATATCTATCTGTGGCGCACGACGGAGGAGTTCGTGACGTTCGTCGAGGACCAGGGCTTCGAGATCGAGCAGGCGACTTTCTTCCCGGTAACGGGCGCATCCCTGGAGCATGCGATCAAACGCAACAAGAGCGTTTCATGTATCGTAGTGGGCATTAAGCGCTAGAGACGCTTAGTGCCTATTGAGGTCGCTCCGGTAAAGCTCTGGGAAATTTGAATTATACCCTTGATAGGCAAGAGTCTCGCGCCTGAATTTCGCTATGTAGCTCTCCACTGTAGCCGGCGTAATCGAATGCCCGCCTCTACTAATTTCACCAAATATATATCCGGCCTGCGCAGTCGAACTGAAATGGGCTGCGTCCTTGTAATTCGCGAGATCGCCGATCATGCGATCATCGTCAAAGGCGTGGAATGTCACATGGGGTAAGGCACCGGCCGTGAGCACCAGGCAGCGCCGAAGCATGGATTCGCCCCCGAACATGTCGGGTGGAAAGAGGCGAGCGCCGACAGGATCTTCGAGGATTTGGCCGTACACCGCTCTTGAAGTCAGCGTGAATACCACGTCGATGCGCACGCCCCTGGCGGACATCTCGCGCAAGAACGGAACAAGGACCTGGTTGACGCCGACCTGGCCGCCGCAATCGCGCGTATAGGGCTGCGCAGCCAGTTGACCTCGCGCCTCGACCAACCGCTTCTTCAACGCCTGCATCGATTCCCGCGTCTGGAAGGCGGCGATTTTAGCATCGTCGGGCGATCCGCCCCGCCCCATGCCCGGGGGCATTGCGTAGAGTGTCTTGCCTCGTGCGACATCGAGGGCAAGCTTCATGCTTACCGGATTGATGTAGCGCAAATCGTCGAGAGGCGTGCTGTTCAGCAGATAGGTCGGTATGCCAGACCGCATCATCGTGATCGGCGTCAAGTCGGCAGGCCCGACGAACAGAATGATCCAGCCGGCCCTTGACCTCTTCGCGACGCGCCGCAGCAATAGATCGGTATCGCCCAGTTGCGGAAAGCCATAGCTGAGATTGAGAGGCCGCTTGACGCTCGGGATCGCTTTTCGAACGACATCCGGCGTAAAGATCGCCGAGGTCGAATCCCCGATTATCAAAAGATCGCTCTTCGGATCGGCAGACCGTGGCAGCATCAGCTCCGGATGGTCCACAACCGAGGCTGCTTCATCGACCTTAGGCGTCGACCCCCATGAGTAGACGTCGAGCGGATCGACCAGCACGATAAAGGCGAACGCGACCCAAAACCCGACGAGGATCAGAAGCGCGATGATGATGTGCGGATAGAGGAACCTGGATCGAGCTTGCTGGGCCACATCAAAAGCCCTGATAGAGGAATGGTGGCTGCCGGGACAGGAACATCAACGCCGCGATCGCGAAAGCTCCAGACAATATTGCCCACGGCCAGGTCGGGCGCCAGACGGGCAGCATCGCCGCGGTCCGAGAGAGAGGATTGATGTAAGGGAGCAAGCCAGGTCGATACCGTCGCATCAACTCGATCGAGTTCGGCAGCAAGCCGATGACGACGAAGCAGACGCCAAGCACGGCATAATAGCGAACACCAAAGCTCTCAGCCCCTTCCGACAGCGGCACGCCGTTCAACCCCGTCGCGGCATAAAGCAGGTGGCCGAATCCGGCGAGTGTCTCCGACCGGAAGAGTGCAAAGGTCGCCATCATCGGCAATGTAAAGATCAGCCGACCCAGAATCTGCCGCAGCAGAGCACTTGACCGCGCGCGCCACGCCTTGAACCAGCGCGTCGCCCTCACCTCGGTCTCGGCGATATACCAGGTCCCATGCAACAATCCGAACAAGGCGAATGTCATGGTCGCGCCATGCCACAAGGCGATCAACTCGAAATTGAGCAGAAGCGGGAGCCACAGGCTTGCCAGGCGGCGGTACTTTTTGGGCCATCGCGTCGATCGACGCGTGCCCTTGATCGACATAGGCTGAAAGACGAAGCGCGAGATCACCCGTGTCAGCGTCATGTGCCAGCGGCGGTAGAAATCAATGATCCCGACCGACTTCAGCGGTGAGAAGAAGTTGATCGGATAGCGGATACCGCAAAATCGTGCGAGGCCGAGGGCGATATCGGAATAGCCCGAGAAGTCGAGATACAACTGCGCATAATAAGCCAGCATTCCCGTCATCGCTCCGCCGGCACCAAGGCGCGCGCCAGCTTCCGATGCAGTGAAAACGACCGTGGTCACGTAGCTGAGGTTGTCGGCAAGAACGAGCTTCTTGAACAGGCCCGCCGCGATCAGGGCAAGGCCAATGCTGACGTCGATCCCGCTAAAGCGCCCAAATCTGCGGACCGTCACCTGCGGGTAAAATTCCTTAAGATAGGTGATGGGACCTATCACCAGCTGTGGAAAGAACGAGACGAACGCACCGTATCGGGCAAACGATGTCAGCAATGTTTTCGGCGAGCGTCCCCCGGCGAGCAGCCGGGTAACGTTTTCCTCTCTGGCATATGCGTCAGCGAGAAACGCAGCCTGATGAAACGTATAAAAGGAAATACCAGCCGGGATCAGCATCATCAGGAACGTACGATCGCCGGTGTTCAAAGCCCACAAATACTGGACAATCTGGTATTTGAACCAGATCAATACGGCGAAGTTAACGACTTGCCCGACGAGGTGGATAGATTTCCTGGTCGACTGTTTTTCCTCAAGGCCCGGTGCGTACAGCCACGCGGCAAAGCTGAAATTGAGGACGATGGACGATGCAAGCAGGGTAAACGGCAAAATGCCCCAAGGAAGGTAACATAAAAGCGATGCGACGAAGATGGTCGTCAAGGCAGCATCATTGCCGAAGCGTCGTCCCATTCCGAAGAATGTGATCGCAAATATGGGGAAGAACAAAAAAAGGAATGTGGGGTCGCTAAAGATCATATAGCGGCCGTCATCGCGTCAAATAGGATGCTCGTATTGCTATCACGCCTTGGGACCGTCCCACCCTGCAACCAACGGTGAGGTTCGGCACGATCGCCCCCCGCCAAGTCGCTGAGCAAGAGCGGCATCGGCGAGAAGAACATGTTTTACAGGGGCTCCGGACGACATGAGGGAAACTATGATTTGTGCGCGGCAACCCCAACAAATTGCCGCGCGTGCCTTACAAACGAGGCGAGTGCTTGCCTAGCGAAATCTGAAGTCTTCATATGCTGCACACTCTTGCCGTCGGGGGAGCGCGGCACCGAGCCAGCATAACCAATCTCACTCTTTCAACGACGCCCGTGTCAAACGCGGCTATGAGCGCACGCGCAAGTATCTGCTCGAATCGGAGGCATGATGACTGGTCCGGTTTTGCGCTACGTTTTGGCCGGGTTGTTGCTGGTCGGGGTCGGCGTGCCGGCGGTCGTGATGCCTTGGTCCTTCGCCACCGTTTTCCACACTGTCACGAACGACCTGCGTCGCGTCGCCGCGTCGAGCGGGCTGCGTCCCGAGGCTAATGTCAATTCACCGCCCAATATCCCTGACGCCTTCGTTCTCGGATCTCCCCCCTATTCCACGTACGGCGCGCTCGATGGCATGGGACCATACAGCACGACGATTTATGGGGCATCGCCTCCGATCATGGCTTGGCCGACTGGCGCGGGCTTCGGGCTCCGCTTCAAGGCAACTACAAAATCCATTCGGCTCTGGCAGTACAACCACCTCAATCCCAGCCGCCTGATCTTGTTACAGGATGGCAAGCCAATTGCTGACGTGACGCCTTCGAATGCCTCTGCCGGCATGGATGTCGTGTCGTTGGCGACAGGGCTCTCCGGCTCGCACGAATATGAGATTGACCCTGTCCAGGTCGGGCGACCAACGTACATTTATGCGTTGATGGTCGACCGTATCGACGCGGTGAAGCACATCGCTTTGCCCCTTGATGTCACGTATGGCGATTCACTCGCGCAGGAGACAGGTACATCGGCAGGCTTGTTCTTCGACGCCCGGCGCGGCGATGCCTATCAAATTGCAAAGGCGGCAGGACATGCCTCCCTGTTAGTCGGCTTTGGCGGCGTGGGCGTCTCCACCTTCCTCCGCGATAACACCTCAGCAGCCACTACTATTCTGCCCGTTCTCCCAGCGCGCGTCTTCATCTGGGCCGGCGCAGCGGACATGCGGGCGGCGGTCGAGCTAACCACTTTTCAAGCCGCCTATCAGCAGATGCTTGCCAATTTCCGTACGGCCCTCAAACGCGGGCAGAAGATTTACTGCCGTGGCATCCCACCTGAGGTCAACTGGGTGCGGGAACGTCTAACCTACAATGCGGCCATAGCGGCGGCTGTTGAGGCTATGGGCGATCCAAACATTAAATACGTCAACACCGATGGCTGGATCGACCCCAGGAAAGGAGTCGATACCGATGACGGCATTCACCCAAATGCTTCAGGCGGTGCCAAAATCGCTGCGCGCCAGTTACATGCTCTTTGAACGAAGCCAAAATCCGCTCCAGGGCACCGCTCTTGGGCTCGGTCAGCCAGCATCTAACTCGCCGCCGGCCGGATGGTGGTCTCATCCCGGGATGACCAGGTCAGGTACCTTGAATGGCGAATGGGCACCATGTCCTATGATCAGGCTCGTCGGCCTGCGAGAGCAAGATGCCGATGTGGCAAATGTGGCAGGGAACAGGTCCTCGGATCTTCTGATCCATGGCACGCAAAAGGATGAGTGGCCCAAACGATAAACCGCCCGATCGCCGCTCGCTTCACCTCCGGACTGAAGGCGTTTTTCGAGCGTGTTTGCGGCTCGTTCGTTATTCCCCCATCGCGGCCAACCCACTGCTCCCGATATGAAAACGTCGGAGATTGGGTCACTCCCCATGTCCGAGCAGCCGCCAGAACGAGGCTTGCTGCCATGGGTAGATAGGCTAAAAGGTATCATGGACCGCACGATCGTTGGATATCTATTGCTCGGGCTGCTTGTTGCCGCTTTCGTCGGCGGAGCACTGCGTATGACCTTGATCGCGCGCTTACGTCATCGGGACCGTCGACGCCGCCAATTCTTGGATATCACTGGCGACCTTTAGCTCGTAGACTTGTAAGCTTGCCGCCAAAAGATCCTATATCAACTTGAGAAATCCGTGTCTGAGATCGGCAAACGCCTTCATCCTCGATAGGCATAGATTCACGAGGTGGACACGAAGAGGACCCTTGGCGAGGCAGTCCTTTGGAGAGAGAGCGCATCAGCGCTTCGGTCGATCGAAGCCTTTTCGCGTGGGACCAGTCCAGCACAGGTCCGATCCACTGCCGGACCCGGCGTGCAGTTTCTGGCTTGCTCAGCCAGATCAGCGCCAGCACCGTGGTGATGAGCGGACCCTCAATCTCGCGCACGAGGCGATCCCAAGAATGGGGAAGGCATAGGCTCAAGTGTGGCAATCCACTGCTTCTGATGCTTTACGTTCTTCCAACCCTCCTCATGCTCTTTGTGGACGCTCTTCGCCGCCTCGCGAAAAGTCGGGATCATCAGACGCTCCTCCTTCCGCTCCGCAAGCGGGTCGATCCCCTGCGCAATCTTCTTCCTTGCCACGAAGGCTGCATCGCGCGCATCGGCGAGCGACACCGACTTGGCGGAGCCGAGGCCGATATCCTCTCGCTTTCCGCGTGACTGGACGCGAAGGATCCAGCTCGCTGAGCCCTTGCCGTTAATTTCGAGGCAAAGGCCGGCTCCATCCGAATAGCGGCCGGGCTGCGTCAACGATCTTATCGTGACGGCTGTGAGTTTACCCATCGTTTCGCCGCATCCTCCCCACACTCCGTGTGGGATGGTGCGGGATCGAGTGGAATCTAGCGGAACAAAAAACCGCTGATTTTCAGGGTTTTTGCAGCCCTAGAAAGGGCAGGAATGGCGGAGCGGGAGGGATTCGAACCCTCGATACGCTTTTGACGTATACTCACTTTCCAGGCGAGCGCCTTCGACCACTCGGCCACCGCTCCGCATTCCCTGGCAGGAGGGCAGGCCCTAGAGGCTCGCGCGCGGACGCGCAAGCCGCTGGCGATTGCGCGGGCGCGGCGCTTCATGCCACACAGCTTTCATGCTGATCCCCTTCCTCGCCGTGCTCGCCGCCATGCAGGCCGCGCCCACGCCGCCCGCGCCACCACTCCCCTCGGACGCCGCGCCTGCGGACTGGCGGCCGATCCCCGATGACGAGCTGATGGTCGTGACGCTCAGCGGCAATCGGACCGTCGTGATCCGCCTCGCGGCACGGCTCGCGCCCGAGCATGTCGCCAATATCCGCAAGCTCGCCCGCGCGGGCTGGTGGGACGGGACGAGCGTCTACCGCGTGCAGGAGAACTGGGTCACCCAATGGGGGGATGCGACCGAGAAGAAGCCGCTGCCGGACAGCATCGTGAAGGTCCCGGCGGCCGAGTTCGATTTCGCCCCCATTCCGTTCGCACAACATTTGAGCAGGGATGACGCTTATTCCCATATATCGGGCGTGACCGCGGACGGGTGGCCGATCACGGGGAATGGCGCGCAGAGCTGGATCCCGCATTGCTATGCCACGGTCGGCGTAGCGCGCGACGCCTCGCCCGATACCGGGAGCGGCGCCGAGCTGTTCACGCCGATTGGCGGCGCGCGCCGGCTCGATCGCAATTATACGATCGTCGGCCGGATCATCGAGGGGATGAAATATCTCTCGGCCTTGCCGCGGAGCGACGCGCCGCTTGGCGTATATGCCACTGAGGGCGAGCGCACGCCGATCGTCTCTGTCCGCATCGCAAGCGACCTGCCCAAGGCGGAGCGGCCGCAGTTCGAATATCGATCGACCGACAATGAACGCTTCGCCGCCTATATCAGGCTGCGTGAAAACCCTGCCCCGCCGACTATCGGGCTCGGTGGAATCGATATCTGCGACCTGCCGCTCGCTGCACGCCGGGTTGGCGCGAAGTGACGCTCAGATGAAACTCAGTGGCCGACCCAGTCAGCCACTTCACCCGCAACCTGGTTTGCTGCCTGGTTGATGCCGATGCCGACGCTGTCCGCTGCGATCTCGGAAACCGGGACCCGCGCCTCGAAGCGCCGTTTCTCGACGACATTGCCTTCGCGCACCAGCGCCGCATCATAGATTACGACGGCCTGGTTGGTCCCCGCCTCGACGCCGAAGCTGCGTAGCTCGCCAGTAAGGCGCGCGCCTGGATCGCTCAGCGACTGGGCGGTGCTCAGCACTACACGGCCGGTCCTGGCGGCGATCGTATCGGAGAGGAGCCGGGCGAACAGGCGGGCCGGCGGCTCGACCCATTGCGCATTTACGACATAAGCGAGCGAGGTGTCGCTGGTCTGGACCGGCACGCGCTGCGTGGCGAGCGCCTGCGACACCGCCGGCACGAGGATGGTGATGGTCTTGGCATTCGCCGAGGACTGGGTCTGCCCCGCGGGCACCGCTGACGCGGAGGTGATCGTCAGCAACGAGGGCGGCGGCTTGGCGCCGAAGCTGACACAGGCCGAGAGCGGCGCCATCGCCAGCAGGGCAAGCGAGAATTTCAGGCCGCGGGGGTGCATCGGGAACCTCATTTCTTCTTGCCCTTATAGTCGGGGAGCTTCGGCGCGCCGAGCAGCGAGCCGGCACCACCCTGATCGATCTTCTCGGCGACCGAGGTGAGCGCGGTCGACATCTGGCGCAGATCATGGACGAGCTGGCCGACCTCCGGAATCGTCTGCTTCGACAGAGTCTGAACCCCCGGCCGGGCATCGCCGATCATCGCATCGAGCGATTCCATGCTGTGCTGCGCGGCGGCGACTGCCTTGTTGAGGTTCTGCGCCGCCGGCCGGACATCGTCGCTGAGCAGCGTATTGGTCGTGCCGGCGAGCACGCCGATCTGCTGCGCCGCGTCGCCCGCCTTCTGGATCGCAATCCGTGTCTCGGCGATGGTCTGCGCCAGCTCGGGCCCGCGATCGGCAAGTGCCTTGGTGAGCCGGTTGGTGTTGGCGAGGATGCCGGTGATCGAGGCCTGGTTCTTGTCCGAAAGCGTCTCGGTCAGTCGTTCCGTCAGCGTCGACAGGCGCTCGAGCAATTGCGGTGCCGAGCTCAGCAGCGCGCCAAGCCCGCCCTGCTTTGTCGGGATGACAGGCACGCCCATCGGGCAGGCATTTTTCGCGTCGTCGGCCGGGCAGGTGATCGGCGGGGCGTCCTTCACGGCGCCATCGAGCTGCACCGTGCAGGTGCCGGTGAAGCTGCACTGGATGGTTGCCGTCGTACCCTCGAGCACCGGCGTCTCGTCCTTGACCGTGATGCGGACGCGGACGAACTGGGGATCGGGTTTCCACAGCGCGATCGTCGTCACCTGGCCCGAGGGAACACCCGAGAAGGAGACAGTCGAGCCCTTGTTCAGGCCGTCGACTGATTGTTTGAAGAAGATGTCATATTCTTTTTCCGCGCCGCCATTCACCTTGGCGAGCCAGACGAAGAAAAGCGCCAGCACTATGAGCAGAATCAGCACGACAGCGCCGACCAGGACATGGTTCGATCGGGTTTCCATCAGTTCCTAGCCCCTAATCCTGTCGACTTCGCTCCGGCCGCGGCCGCGACTTGCTGGTTGTGCTCCAGCGTTGCGGTGGCGGCCCGCCCGCGCGGTCCCTTGAAATATTCCTCGATCCACGGATGGTCCAACGCGAGAAGTTCGTCGATCGTGCCGACCGCGATGACTTTCTGGTCAGCCAGAACCGCGACCCGGTCACAGATCGCATAGAGCGTATCGAGATCATGCGTGATCAGGAACACCGTCAGCCCCATCGTCTTCTGGAGCGAGGCGATGAGTTCGTCGAACGCAGCCGCGCCGATCGGATCGAGGCCGGCGGTCGGCTCGTCGAGGAACAGCAGTTCCGGATCGAGCGCGAGGGCGCGGGCGAGACCGGCGCGCTTGCGCATGCCGCCCGAAAGCTCGGCCGGATATTTCGGCCCGGCGTCAGCGGGCAGGCCGCTCATCACCACCTTGAAGGCGGCGATCTCGTCGAGCAGCGCCTGATCGAGCTTGGGATAGAATTCGCGCAACGGAACCTGGGTGTTCTCGGCGACGGTCAGGGTCGAGAAGAGGGCGCCGCCCTGAAACAGCACGCCCCAGCGCTTCCGGATATTGACCGCTTCATTCTCGTCGAGATCGGTGGTCGGCTCACCGAACACCGTGATCTCGCCGTCGTCGGGAACCTGAAGGCCGATGATCGAACGCATCAGCACGGATTTTCCGGTGCCGGACCCGCCGACAACGCCGAAAATCTCGCCGCGCTTCACCTCGAGATCGAGCCCTTCATGGACGACCTGATCGCCGAAGCTGTTCTTCAGGCCGCGAACCGTGATGACGGCCTCATTCTCGCCCCTCATGTCCAGCCGATCCCGGTGAAGAACACAGCGAACATGGCGTCGAGGACGATCACGAGGAAGATCGCCTGAACGACCGCGGACGTGGTACGAATGCCGACCTGCTCAGCATCGGCCTCGACCAGCATGCCCTGGAAGCAGCCGGCCATGGCAATGATCGCGCCGAACACGGGTGCCTTCAGCAGCCC
Source organism: Sphingomonas sp. P3_C5 (assembly GCF_056402635.1). Taxonomy (NCBI): domain Bacteria; kingdom Pseudomonadati; phylum Pseudomonadota; class Alphaproteobacteria; order Sphingomonadales; family Sphingomonadaceae; genus Sphingomonas; species Sphingomonas sp. P3_C5. Next base: position 779,070 of record NZ_JBFUHA010000001.1, on the reverse strand, counting down.
GATATACAGATCGGTCAACGGCACGACTTCGCGAATGCGCTGGATGAAGGTGACCGGCGGAATGTCGAGCGATATCCAGCAGAACAGCCCGCCCCCGATAATCGACCACAGCGAGGCATAGAAGCCGAGCAACGGCATCATCACCACCGACGCGATCACCCGCGGCAGCACCAGCGCCTCCATCGGCGACACGCCGATGGTGCGCATCGCGTCGATTTCCTCGGTGAGCTTCATCGTGCCGATCTGCGCCGCGAAGGCGGAGCCCGAGCGCCCGGCGACCATGATCGCCGTCATCAGCACACCGAGTTCGCGCAGCGTAATGCGGCCGATCAGGTTGATCGTAAGGATTTCGGCGCCGAACTGGCGGAGCTGGACCGCGCCCTGCTGACCGATGACGACGCCGATCAGGAAGCTCATCAGGCCAATGATGCCGAGCGCGGTGACGCCGACCACCTCGAAGCGCTGCACGGTCGCGTTGAAGCGGAGCCGGCGATACCAGATGACATTGGCGAACGCGATGACTGTGCCGCCGAGAAAGCCGAGCAGGCCGTAAAGCGTCTTGATCGAGATGACGACGGCATCGCCGATCTCGCCGACGATGCGGTTGAAACCGCTACTCTGCACCCGGCGCATCGCGACGGGCTGATCGGCCGCCTCGACCTGATGCAGGAGATGCTCGCTATCGGCATTGAGCCCTTCGATGCGGGCGCCATGCTCGGCGGCAAAACGGTGGACGACCCAGGCGCCGATCGTGTCGATCCGGTCGATGCCGCTCAGATCGACCACCGCGACCTGACCGTTATAGCGCCGCAGTCGCTCCGGCAGGTCGCCGATCCGGGCGAGCGAGAGGCTGCCGGTAAAGCGAACGACATCGCCGCCGGAGACGCTTTCATGCGAGAAGGCGGCCATCTCGTTCATATCAACCATCATTGGTGCAATCGCGCTGGATCGGCAAGCTGCATGCAGCGTAAGGCGAAACGATGACGAAGCTCGCAATTTACGACATGGACCGGACCATCACCCATGCGCCGACCTGGACCGCTTTCCTGATCGAGACGGCGCGGCGCCAGGCGCCGTGGCGGCTGGCGTTGCTGCCGCTCGCGGGCGTGGCCGCCGCCGCGTACGGCGTGAAGGCGATCGATCGCGGGCAATTGAAGCAGATGACTCAGCGGCTCCTGCTCGGGCACCGGATGCGCGACGCGGATGCCAAGCGGGCCGCCGGACATTTTGCCGGCCGCATTGCCGCCTCGGGCGTGTTTGCGGGGGCACGGGCGCAGATCGCCGCCGACCGGGCCGCCGGTTACCGGCTGGTGATGGCGACTGCCTCTTATCGTTTCTACGCGGGCGCGATCGCCGACCGGCTCGGCTTCGACGATGTTATCGCGACTGAGGTCGAGCGGATCGAGGATCGGCTGCGCGCCCGCATCTCGGGCGAGAATTGCTACGGCCCCGGCAAGCTCAGGATGATCGAAGCCTGGATGGAGGCGAACGGCATAAAGCGCACCGACGCGCAGATCCGTTTTTATTCCGATCATGTTTCGGACGCGCCCGTGCTCGAATGGGCGGACCAGGGCTTTGCGGTCAACGCGCATGGTCCGCTCCGCCAGCTGGCGCGCGAGCGCGGCTGGCCGATCGTCGACTGGGAGCGATAGGTCGCGCGGGCGGGTCAGCAAAGGGTTGCGCCTCACAGGTATATATCGACCGTGTGGAGGAGGAGGCCGACCAGCCCGCCGACCAGCGTGCCGTTGACGCGGATATATTGAAGATCGCGGCCGACCGCATTTTCCAGCCGCCGGGTGATCGTGCGCGCGTCCCAGCCCCGCACCGTTTCCGACACGAGCCGGACGATGCCGTCGCCATAATCCGCCGCCATGCCCACTGCTGCGCGGCGGACGAAGCGGTTGATCGTCGCGCGCAGCATCGCATCCTCTTGCAGCGTTTCGCCCAGCTGGCGGAGCGCGACCCCGAGCTGGCCGGTGAGCGCCTGATCCGGATCGCGTGCGACGCGGAGCATCCTGGTGCGCGCCTGCTCCCATAGCCCGTCCAGCCAGCGCTGCATCGCCGGGTTCTCGATGATCTCGGCCTTCACCGCCTCGACCCGCTCGCGCATCCGCTCGTCATGCTGGAGATCATGGGCGAGCGCGACCAGCCCTTCCTCGGCCTTGGCGCGCAGCGGATGGTCGGGATCCGTGGCCATGTCGCTGACCATCTTGTCGAGACCGTCGATGATCTTGTTGGCGAGCGTTTCGTCCAGGCCGGTCCAGCGCATCACCGTCCCGGCGCGGTCGTGCACCATGGCGCGGATCATCGGCTCGTTCGCCGCGAGCACCTTGGCCGCCCAGCGGATGATGCCGTCGAGCAAGGGCGCGTGCCGTTGTTCGGCGATTGCGGCGGTCAGCGCCTGGCCGAGCAGGGGCGCGATATCGAGGGCGCGCAGGCGCTGGCCGATCGTCGCCTTGACCATGCCGCCGAGCCGCTGCTGATCAAACGCCTCGAGCATATCGGCGGCGAGGCGCGAAGCGCCCTTGCGCAATCGCCCCTGCGTGCCGCCGGGGCTGGCCAGCCAGCGCCCGGCCGCTGCCGCGACATCGACCCCGCGCATCCGCCGCGCGACCACGCCGGGAATGAGGAAATTATCACGCAGGAAAGCAGCGAGGGTTTCGCCGATGCGATCCTTGTTGCGCGGGATGATGGCGGTGTGCGGGATCGGCAGGCCGAGCGGATGGCGGAACAGCGCCGTGACCGCGAACCAGTCAGCGAGCCCGCCGACCATGGCGGCCTCGGCAAAGGACCGGATGAAGCCGATAATGGGGTGAGCGCGCGCGAAATCGGGGCCGAACTGGCGCGTCGCGAGGAAGATCGCGGCCATCAGGACGAGCAGCCCGGTCGCGATCCAGCGCATGCGGCGCAGCCCGGCTGGGATCGGCTCTCCGGAGCGGGGCGCGCGGGCGAGCAGTTTCATATGCAGAACAATCCCCGAAAGCGGGGATAGTTCAAGGCCTGAGTCGATTTGGGGTCCGGCCCCGCCAGATCACGCGGCCGGACTCCCTTTCATTCCGCTGCTCAGGCAGCGAGCTCATTCAGCCGGCTGTGGCTCTTCATCACCGCCCCGGTGGATGATCGCCCCGGGCTGGCCGCCGAGCTTCGGTGGCACCGGATCATTGTCGATCACCGGCCGCCCGTCATCGCCTGGACGATAGGTGAGCAGGCGACGCCCGATCTTCGGCCCGGCCCACGCCTCGATCGCGACCGCGAGACTGAAGCTTGCCGGAACGATCACCAGCGTCAGCACGGTCGACAGGATAAGGCCGCCGATCACGACGATGCCCATAGGCGCGCGCCAGGAACCGTCGCCAGTCAGCGACAGCGCTGTCGGCACCATGCCCGCGACCATCGCCACCGTCGTCATGACGATCGGCTGGGCGCGCTTGTGGCCGGCATCGATGACCGCGATCGTCATGTCGACTCCCTTGTTCATCTCCTCGAGCGCGAAATCGATCAGCAGGATCGAATTCTTCGCGACGATCCCGAGCAGCATCAGGATACCGATATAGACCGGCATCGAGACGGGATCGCCGGCGATCAGCAGCGCGATCAGGCCACCGAGCGGCGCGACCAGAAGCGACAGCATGTTGACGAACGGTGGCAGAAGGCGACGGTACAGCAGCACCAGCACCGCGAACACCAGGAAGACGCCCGCGACGACCGCGATGAGGAAGTTCTTGACCATCTCCGCCTGCCACTTGGCCTGGCCGAGGGTGAGCTCGCTGACGCCAACCGGCAGGTTCTTCATCACGGGAAGCGCGTGAATCTGTTCCAGAGCGACGCTGCTGACGATCGGCTTGCCCTTGGCGTCAAGCCCGCGATCGGCGCCAATCGTGATCTGGCGCTGCTGCGCGACGCGGGAGATCTTGCTTGGCCCGGCACCGAGACCGACCTCGGCAACGAGACTTAGCGGTACCGATCCGCCGGTAGCGGTCTGAACCGGCAGGTTCTGGATCGTCGACAGTCTTTGCCGCGCATTCTGATCGAGCGCGACACGGATCGGAATCTGGCGATCGGACAGCGAGAATTTCGCGCTGTTCTGGTCGATATCGCCAAGCGTCGCGATCCTGATGGCGGACGACAACGCCTGGGTCGTTACGCCGAGGCTGGCCGCGAGATCCATCCGGGGCCTGATGACGATCTCGGGCCGCTGCAGGTCTCCGGTGATGCGCGGCGCGACCAGCGCCGGCAGCTTCGACATCTGCTCGACGAGGCGGATCGCGGTTGCGCTCAGCGTCTTGGGATCGTCACCGCCGAGCGTGATCGTCAGGTCGCGCCCGCTGCCGCCCCAGCCGCCGTTCGACCGGAAAGAGACGCGGGCATCAGAGATCTGCGCCAGTTGCGGCGCGAGCGACCGCTCGAAATCGTTGCTCTTCATCGACTTTTTGGGCTTGAAGATCGCAGTCACCCGGCCATTGCCCACAAAGGCGCGCGAATAGGTGTGATCGACGTCGGGCTGCTTCTGCAGGAGGCTGGCAACGTTGCGCACTACCGCCTGGGTCTCCGCCAGGGTCGTTCCCGGCACCATCTCGACCATCGCAGTGCTGGCGTCCTGGTCCTGATCGGGCTGGAAGGTCATCGGCAGCACGGTGAACAGATAGATGGTCAGAGCGAAGGACACGACGCCGCCGACGACCGCCGACCAGCGGTGGCGAAGCGTCCATTTGAGCGTCGCCATATAGGCGTCCATCAACGGCCCCTCGCCGTGCGAGGCCTGACCCTTCGCCTTCAGGAAATAGGCGGCGATCATCGGCGTCACGAGGCGGGCGACGCCAAGGCTCATCAGCACCGAGGCGACGACGGTCAGGCCGAAATTTTTGAAGAACTGGCCCGAAATGCCCGGCATCAGGCCGACCGGCAGGAACACAGCGACGATGGACATGGTGGTCGCGAGCACCGCCAGCCCGATCTCGTCAGCGGCGTCGATCGATGCCTGATAGGCGGATTTGCCCATCCGCATATGGCGCACGATATTCTCGATCTCGACGATCGCATCATCGACCAGCACGCCCGCGACGAGGCTCAGCGCCAACAAAGTCATCTGATTGAGGTTGAAGCCGAGCAACTGCATGAACCAGAAGGTCGGGATCGCCGACAGGGGGATGGCGAGCGCCGAAATAACGGTCGAGCGCCAGTCGCGCAGGAACAGGAAGACGACGAACACCGCGAGGATGGCACCCTCGACCATTGCTTCCATCGCCGAATTATATTGCTGTTCGGCGTATTTCACTTCGTTGAAGATGAGCTGGAAATGAACCTTCGGATTGCGCTTCTCGAGCTCGGCGAGCTTCGCCACGGCGCCGTGAAAGACCGAGACGTCGGATCCGCCTTTCGACCGCTGAAAGTCGAAGCTCAGCACCTGGCGGCCGTCCATCTCGGATGCGGAGCGCTGCTCGGCATAGAGATCCCGCACCTGGGCGATGTCGGACAGCTTGATCGACCGGCCGTTGCCGACAGCGATCTGGGTCTGCCCGAGGTCATAGGCGCTCTTGGCGTTGCCGAGCACGCGAACTGACTGCTCGGAGCCGGCGATCTCGGCGCGGCCGCCCGCAGCGTTCAAATTCACCTGACGAAGCTGCTGGTTGACCTGGCTCGCCGTCAGTCCCTGCGCCTGGAGCTTGGCAGGATCGAGGATGACGCGAACCTCGCGGTTGACACCGCCGTTGCGGCCGACCGTGGCCATGCCCGGAACCGACAGCAGCGCCTTTGAAACATTATTGTCGATATACCAGCTCAGCTGCTCGACTGTCATGTCGGTGCTGACTGCGGCGTAGCTCGCAAGGTCGTTTCCGGTGGTGTTGGCGCGCGCGATCTGCGGTTCGAGAATACCATCGGGCAAATTGGAGCGGACTTGCTGGATCGCGCTGCGCACGTCCTCGACCGCCCGGTCGATCGGCGTACCGATATTGAGCTGGACGACGGTGACTGAATTGCCCTCGGTCACGGTCGAATCGATCTCGTCGATGCCCTGAAGGCTGCGCACCGCTGCCTCGACCTGCTGAGTCACCTGGGTTTCGAGCTCGGTCGGCGCCGCACCCGGCTGGCTGATCGAGACGATCACCACCGGGAAGTCGATATCGGGATCGTTGTTCACTTCCATCGTGCTGAAGCTGACAATGCCAGCCACCGTCAGCATGAAGAACAGCACGATCGACGGGATCGGATTCCGGATCGACCAGGCGGAGATGTTGCGGAAACTCATGGCATTAGTCCTGTGTTAGACTGTATCAGCCCTGTGTCTTCTGAAGTATTGGCTTGATCTTCTGACCCGCGCTGAGGAAGGCACCGGCCGACAGCACGACCCGCTCGGTACCGTTCAGGCCTTCCGCGATCGACACAGCCCTATCGGAGACGTCGCCGATCTTGATCGCACGCCGCACCACCTTGTCGCCAGGGCCGACGACATAGACGAAATTGCCCTTCTCGTCACTCTGGATCGCCGAGTTGGGGAGCTGGGGCAGGTCAGTCGAGCCGCTCTTGATCGAGGCCGAGGCGAAACCGCCGGGTCGGAGCGCCGGGTCATAGCTCAGCTGGATGCGGGCGATGCCCTGGCGGGTCTGGGGGTCGATGACCGGCGAGACCTGCCATACCATGCCTGTAAAGGCGGTGGTGCCGCCAACCGGCGTGACCTGCGCCGACACGCCGACATGCAGGCCGGTAAGATCTGCTTCGCTCAGCTGAGCGCGCATCTCCATCTCGCCGCCTTTTGCCATGCGGAACAATGTGCCGGAACCGGAGCTGACGATCTGCCCGGGCTCAACGCTGCGGGTAAGGACAAGGCCGGCAGCGGGCGCGCGAATGTCGAGACGGCCATTGCTCGCACGCTGCTGCGCGAGCTGGGCCTGCGCCACCCGCACCCGCGCCATGGCGGCATCGCGGGTCGCAGTCTTCGCCTCGACATCGGCCTTGGAAATGAAGCCGCGCGAGACGAGCGATTGCGCGCGCGTGAGTTCGGACTGCGCCAGCGTCGCATCGGCCTGCGCAACCCGGATCTGTGCCGCGAGCGATTCGGCGGTCTGGGTCTGCACCGAACGGTCGACCGTCGCGAGCACCTGCCCGGCGGCGACCCACTGGCCGGGCTCGACCAGGACCGCGGTCACGCGGCCGCCCTCGCCTGCGACGCCCACCGGCATTTCGCGCTTCGCGGCGAGCGTGCCGGTCGCGGAAATGACCCGGGAGACCGACTGGCGGCCGGGCTGCGCAACCGACACGGTCGGCATCTGCTCGATCGGGGCGGTGGCGTCAGCCTTCTTGCCGCCACGCGTCATCCCGAAGGCGAGGCCCGCCAGCACCAGCAGAACAATCGCGCCGATGATCCAGGGCAGGCGGCTCCGACGGTCGCCAGAGCTTCCGGGAAGCGCCAGATGCTCGTCGTTCCCGAATCTTGGCTTCCCGTAATTCATCTGTGTCACATCCCCGTCCCGGCTCTCGCCGCCGTCGTTATCGCGCTACTGTATTATAGAAATAAGTCACCGACCTCAAGGGGTCGATTTAACAATGGGGCGCCATGGCCGTTTCGGCCTGTTTTCGCAAGGCTTTCGGCGTATTTCGGCGAAGAATTGGGGTCATTCTGGTAAAGAAACGGTTGCATATCTCCTGCGCGGGGGCGAGGCTTTGCGCCGGTCCGCGCTGCGGCCGCAACATATGGGGAGAGAAGCGATGGAGCTTTTGCACCACGGATTCTTCGGCTGGATATTGATCGGCCTGGTGGCCGGCGTCCTCGGCAAGATGATCATGCCCGGCAAGGATCCGGGCGGTTTCATCGTCACGATCCTGATCGGCATCGCCGGCGCGCTGCTCGCCGGCTATCTCTCGCCAATGATGGGCCTGCACATCGCGGCCGGCTGGCAGAGCTACGCCGCGGCGACCGTCGGCGCCATCGTCCTGCTCGCACTCTATCGCCTGATCATGACGCGCCGCACCTGAATCGCGGCTCGTTCAGCTGAGGTTGGCCCGCGTCGCGGCAAGAGGCGCGTGCGGGCCAGTCCGGCCCGGTTCGATACGGGAGTCTTTCATGCGTATTCTCGCAACCGCGATGGTGCTCGCCACCGCGCCGCTTGCTGCCCTTTCGCTTGTCAGCGCTCCGGCAGCTGCCCAGGTGGCGACGCCGATCATCGCCGACGGCACCATCCTCGATGTCTCGGCCGAGGGCCGCAGCACGCGCGTCCCCGATGTCGCGACGATTCGCGCAGGCGTCGTGACTCAGGCCGCGACCGCGGCGGAAGCGCTCGCGGACAATGCCGCGCGAATGGCGGCGGCGCTCGATGCCCTGAAACGCGCAGGCGTCGCACCGCGCGACATCCGCACCGCCAATGTCTCACTCAACCCGCAATACCGTTATGCCGACAATCAGCCGCCGGCCGTCACTGGCTATCAGGCGAACAACAGCGTCGCGATCCGTTTCCGCGACATCGCCAAGGCAGGCGCGATTCTCGATGCGCTGGTCAAACAGGGCGCGAATCAGATCGACGGGCCGAACCTGTCGATCGACGAGCCTGACGCAGCGCTCGACGAAGCGCGTGCCGACGCCGTGAAGAAGGCGCAGGCCCGAGCCCAACTCTACGCGAAGGCGGCTGGCCTGACTGTCTCGCGCATCGTGTCGATTTCGGAGAGCGGCCAGAATGACGGGAGCAATCCGCAACCGCCAAGGATGCTGGGCGGCCTCATGAAGGCGGATGCATCGACCTCGATCTCAGCCGGCGAAACCGATGTGGCCGTAACGCTGAGCGTCCGGTTCCTGCTCAAATAGGAAAAGGGCCGCCCGGTTGCCCGGGCGGCCCTTTTTGACGTCGGGGATGCGTTATCGAACGCTGCCGCGCCGCACCAGATTCACGATGGCGAGCAATATGATCGCACCGATCAGCGAATAGACGAATGTCGGGAGCGTAATGGCGTTGTTGATTCCGCCGCCAAACAGGAACGACGCGATAACTGAACCAATAATGCCAACCACGATATTGAGGATGATGCCCTGCTGACCATCAGTGCGCATCACCATGCTAGCAAGCCAGCCGACTACGCCGCCGACTATCAGCCAAATAATAATACCCATCTTTCCCTCCGTTATTCCCGGATCACCCGGGTTCGGATTGGAAAGACGCGTCACATTGGCGATTGTTCCGTCAGCGTTTCAGGGACTGGCCCCGCTATCGCCCTCAATATTTCTGCTGGCGCTCGTACAGCGAACGATAATGCTGAATCCGCGTCACGCGCAGACCGGGCATGCCGGAGCGATCGATCGCACGCTGCCAGCCTGCGAATTCCTCGACGGTGAGGTTGTAGCGGTCACACACTTCATCGACCGACAACAGCCCGCCATTGACGGCGGCGACGACCTCAGCCTTGCGGCGAACGACCCAACGCGTCGTCTCGGGCGGCGGCAATGTGTCAAGCGTCAGCGGCTCGCCCAACGGGCCGATCACTTTCGCAGGACGGATCTTCTGGTTCTCGATCATTCTTCAACCTCGATCGGGGCGGGGGGCCCCCTCTCTGACAACATCGCTTAGGCCCATCATTTGAACGGGGGCTAAAGCGGCTCGGTAAACAGCGAGTTCATTCCTGTTGCACTTGCGTTAGCATCTCGGCGACGGAACGGTTGAACGCACCATGCGCCGGGGCGAACCAATCGCTCTCCGCGATCGAGGGCAGCAGCCGCGCATGGTAGAGCGCGGTCGGGCTCGCTGCCTGGCGTGCGGCAATGCCAACCATCAGCACCGCCAGGTCAGGCGGCAGGATGGTGAAGGCAGTGTCCGCCTCAAAACGAGGAAAGCTTAAATCCACATACGCCCTTTCCGGCGATTCGACTCGATCCGGACTTTTTAGCCAAAGGGTCTGAAGGTCCGGTAAAGGCGGCAGAAAATCCCAAAATGGGACACTTTGCATCACGCGCCTGGGGCGCCTATCTGGCAGGCATGATGTCAGAGGGTGATTTTCAGCTGGGCGCAGCGCAGGGCGCGGAACTCGGGGGCAAGCGCATTGTCGTCGCAATGTCGGGTGGCGTCGACAGTTCGGTGGTGGCGGCCCTTGCCGCCGCGACCGGCGCCGAGACGATCGGCGTCACGCTCCAGCTTTATGATCATGGCGAAGCGGTCGGGCGCGCCGGCAGCTGCTGCGCCGGCCGCGACATCCGCGACGCCCGCGCGGTCTGCGACCGGCTGGGCATCGCCCATTATGTCTTCGATCACGAATCGAGCTTCCGCGCCGACGTGATTGACGGATTCGCCGACGAATATCTGCGCGGGCGGACCCCGATCCCCTGCGTCCGCTGCAACATGGGTCCAAAATTCACTGACCTGTTCCGGCTCGCGCGCGAGCTTGGCGCCGATTGCCTCGCGACTGGCCATTATGTCCGCCGCGTTGAGGGCGCCGCCGGCCCCGAGCTGCACCGCGCGGTCGATCCGGCGCGGGACCAGAGCTATTTCCTGTTCGCAACGACGCAGGACCAGCTCGATTTCCTGCGCTTCCCGCTCGGCGGCCTGCCCAAGACGCGGGTGCGCGAGCTCGCCGCATCGCTCGGGCTCGGCGTTGCGGCCAAGCCCGACAGCCAGGACATCTGTTTCGTCCCCGATGGCGATTATGCCAGCCTGGTGAAGAAGCTTCGGCCGGAAGCGGACACCAGCGGCGATATCGTCGACGAGCAGGGCAGCGTGCTTGGCCGGCACCGCGGGCTGATCCACTTCACCGTCGGGCAGCGCCGCGGCCTCGAGATCGGCGGCACGCCCGAGCCACTCTATGTGATTCGTCTCGAACCCGAGAGCCGGCATGTGGTGGTCGGACCGAAGGCGGCGCTGGCGGTCGAATCGGCCCTCCTCTCGGATATCAACTGGCTCGGCGGCGATTATAATGGGCCGCTGACCGTGAAGGTCCGCTCCATGGCGAAGCCGGTCCCGGCACGGCTGGCGGGCGACCGGGTGGTGTTCGACTCGCCGGAATATGGTGTCGCGCCGGGCCAGGCCGCGGTGCTCTATGCGGACGACCGAGTACTCGGCGGCGGGTGGATAGAGGAAACCGAGCGGGCGCTGCTCGCGGCCTAGCGGACCGTGAGCGGCGTGCCGCGGTACGGCTCGGGCTGGCACCCAAGCAGGGGATCATAGCGCGCCGAACGGCTGGCGATCAGCGGCACCCAGGCCGTCACCGTCTTCGTGGACGGATCGTCGGAAAGCCAGATCGACTCCATGCCCGGCTCGAAATCAGCGGTGCAGTTTTCGATTTTGCGGTCACCGATATAGCGGCAGGCGCAAGCGACGCGGGCCGCATAGCCGGTGCCGAGCTCGAGCTGCGGCGTAATCGATCGGACATAGAGATATGCCGCCAGGAACAGGAGCAACAACACCCCGCCCGCCCCGATCATGATGCGCCTTGCCTTCATTGCCGTGCACCCTATCGTGACGGTGATGCTGCGCAAGCTCGCCTTTTTCGCGCTGGTGCCACTGCTCCTCGCGGGCTCGGACGATCCGCACGCCGGCACCGGCGGGCCGAGCGGGGACTCCTATGGCCCGTACCCGCCCACCTATGATTTCAACATCTGCCCTGGTGCCGCCTCCGCCAAATGGCTGGCGCTGGTACAGCGTCTCTATACGAATCATCCCGAAACACGCGCGGTCCTGATCACAGCGGACGGCTGCACCGTGCTCAGTTCCGAAGCCTCGGGCTATGACTCCTACAAGCGCTTCATCAGCTGGTCGATGGCCAAGACCGTCACCGGCATGCTCGTCGGCGCGCTGGTCACCGATGGTCGACTGAAGCTCGACGCGCCGGCGCCGATCGCCGAGTGGCACAAGCCCGGTGATCCTCGCGCCGCGATCACGCTCCGGCACCTGCTCCAGATGTCCTCGGGCCTTCGCCATGTCGAGGTCGGCGACCCGGTCGAGAATTCGGATACCAACCAGACCCTGTTCGTCAGCCACACCGACGCGATGGCGGCGGCGGCGATCGACCACCCGCTGGCGACGAAGCCAGGCTCGACCTTCCACTACAGCTCTCTGACCTCGATCATCCTTGCCGAGATCATCACCCGCACCCTGACCAACAGCCATGATCCGCGAATCCGGGCCAAGGCTTATACGGATTTTGCCCGCACCCGGCTGTTCGCACCAGCGGGCATCGAAAGCGCAGTGCTCGAGTTCGACGGCGCCGGCACGCAGATCGGCGGCTCGATCATCCACATGACACCCGACGACTGGGGTCGGATCGGCGGCCTGCTGCTCGACGGCAAGGCAGGCGACGGACGACAGGTGGTCGATCCGACCTGGCTCGCCTTCATGAAGACGCCGTCCCCGACCAACGCCGAATATGGGGCCCAGCTCTGGCTCAACCATCCTGGCGGCGCCGGCGGCAAGCCGACCCTTTTCCCCAACAAGGGCCCCGCCACCGCTGTCGCCGCCGACGGGCATCTCGGGCAGCTGGTGATCGCAAGCCCAGACAGCGGACCCGGCCGTGGACTCGTCGTGGTCCGCCTCGGCAACACTCCCGATTCGCGCAACCCGGCGCTGATGCAGGCGCTGGGTGACGTCGTCGCCGCGTTCGACCGGCCGGCAACCGCGAAATGACCGGTGTCTCGACCCCCGCGTCGCAACCATCGTGAAAGCTGCATGATACAAAATGACCCGCTTCACGCTGAAGGGGCCGACGCGCCCGGCGAAATCCCCGAGGCGATCCGCCACCCGCCCTGGTTGTTGATCGGCGCCGGCGCGGTCGCGGCGGGGATCCTGCTGCTCGGCCTGGTCGGCTTTCTCATCGACCGCGGCCTTCAATTCGACTTCGACCGGGCGATCCTGCTGGGGATGCGGCACGGGACGATGCACGGCGCGCCGATCGGCCCGGCCTGGCTCAAGCTCGCGATGATCGACATCACCGCCCTCGGCGGCGCCACGGTTCTGCCGATCGTCGTGCTGATCGCGGCAGGCTTTCTCGCGGTCAGGCGGTTGTGGCTGACATTATGGCTGGTGCTCGTCGCCACGATCACCGGCTCGATCGCGATCGGCCTCGTGAAGACTCTCGTGGCCCGCCCCCGGCCCGAACTGACCGATCATCTCGTGCAGGTGGTTTCGGAGAGCTTTCCAAGCGGCCATGCGGCGAACAGCGCGATCGTCTATCTCACCATTGCCGCGCTGATCGTCCAGATCGTCGAGGGGCGCGGCGCGCGCGTCTATATCCTCGCCATCACCGCCTTGCTGGTGACCCTGATCGGGATCAGCCGCGTCTATCTCGGTGTGCACTGGCCAAGCGATGTGCTCGCCGGCTGGAGCTTTGGCACCTTATGGGCGCTTGCCTGGTGGGCGCTCGGCGCGTGGCTCCGCCTGAAGCGCGCGGGCAGTAAGGATCTTTGAGGGGGAGGCGCCCGAGTCGACACATTGCCGTCCTGCCCCGCCGCCTTATTTTGGACGGCATAACAGGAGGACAGGATGGCAAGGGAAGCTGCGACGCTGGCAGGCGGATGTTTCTGGTGCACCGAGGCGGTGTTCAAGGACGTGATCGGCGTCGAGAAGGTCGAAAGCGGCTATATCGGCGGCAATGTCCCGAACCCGACCTACAAGCAGGTCTGTGGCGGAGACACCGGCCATGCCGAGGCGATCCGCGTGACCTTCGACAAGGATCAGGTCCGCTATGGCGACCTGCTCGACATGTTCTTCGCGACGCATGACCCGACCCAGCTCAACCGGCAGGGCAACGATGTCGGCACCCAATATCGCTCGGCGATCTTCCCGCATTCAGCCGAGCAGCGCGAAGAGGCGCAGGCGGCGATCGCGCGCAATGCGGCCAATTGGCCGGCGCCGATCGTCACGACGATCGAGCCGCTCGGGAAATGGTATCCGGCTGAGGACTATCACCAGCAATATTGGGACGGCGAAGGCCAGCGTAATCCCTATTGCATCGCGGTCATCCCGCCCAAGCTGGCCAAGCTCCGCAAGAGCTTCGCCAACCGGTCCAAGACGGCTGAGGCGGCGGCTTGATCGCTTCCTGTCCCGGCGAGGGGATCAATCCGAATGCGCGGCCCGGCGCAACCGGTCGTTGATGGCGATGCCGAGCCCGGTCTCCGGGATCGGGGCAACGGCGATGCGAGACTTGGGCGAGGCATCCGCGCGATAGAGGGCCGAAAACAGATTGGCGGCTGCCTCGATGAGGTTACCCGAGGCGGAGAGGGTGTCGTCTCCGGACTCCGGGCCGAAGCCGATCGACCACTCGTCCGGGTGGGCGGATCTGGCGTTGATTCGCAGAAGCTTGGTCGGCGCGTAATGGCTATCGAGCTGGCCGGGGGCCGTGACAATCGCCTTCCCCGGCGAAGGCTGGACCCTAGTTGCGATGACCTCCGATACTGGGCTCCGGTCTTCGCCGGGCAAGAGTTTAGCTACGTCTTCCGCCGTGATCGGCCCCGGCCGCAGGATGCGAACGCCGTCGCCGGTCATCACGATCGTCGATTCCAGCCCCGCCTCAGTCGCGCCGTCATCGACAATCAGCGGAATCCGACCGCCGAGGCTTGCCAGTACGTGCTCCGCTCGGGTCGGGCTGATCGCGCCGCTCGCATTGGCGGAAGGGGCGGCCAGCGGCTTGCCCGTCGCCTCGAGTAGCGCCCGCATCGCCCGGTGAGCGGGCACCCGGATGGCGATCGTGTTGAGCCCGGCAGTCACCAGCGACGCGATCGCCGCGTTTGGCCGGAGCGGCAGCACCAGGGTCAGTGGCCCTGGCCAGAACGCCTCCGCAAGCGCCTCCGCCGCGTCGTCGAACAGCGCGATCTCCCCTGCCGCCGCACGGTCCAGCACATGAACGATCAGCGGGTTGAAGCTCGGCCGGCCCTTGGCCGCATAGACGCCCGCCACGGCGCGCGACTCGGTCGCATCGGCGGCGAGCCCGTAGACCGTTTCGGTCGGGATCGCGACCACGCCGCCCGTAGCGATCAGCGCGGCAGCCTCGGCAATCGCGGCCTGGCCGTAGGGTAAGGTGCGGGTGGTGAAGGGCGGGTTTGGCGGGCTCATCGCGCGGGGCTATAGCCCGCACGACCGCAGAAAGAGAAATATCATGCCCTTCACGCCCGCCACCGCCGATCAGCGCTTCGTGCTCGACCATGTCGTCGGCATCGGCGCGCTGGCCGAAAGCGAGCGCTTCGCCGCCGCGACCAGCGATGTCGTCGACGCCGTGCTCGAGGGCGCGGGCGATTTCGCGGCGGGCGAATGGGCGCCGCTGCTGCGTGCGGGCGACACGGTCGGTGCGAAATGGACGCCCGACGGGGTCGTCATGCCCGAAGGCTATGGCAAGGCGTACCGCGACTATGTCGAGGGCGGCTGGGGTACGATCGGCGTGCCCGAAAGCGCCGGCGGCCAGGGCCTGCCCTTCGCGCTCCAGACCGCGGTGCTCGAAACATTGGGCGCCGCCAATATGGGCCTCGCGCTCGCCCCGACGCTGACAGTCGGCGCGATCGAGGCGCTCACCCATCACGGCTCGCCCGAGCAGCAGGCGCTGTATCTGCCGCATCTCGCGACCGGCGAATGGACCGGCACGATGAACCTCACCGAGCCACAGGCCGGCTCCGATGTCGGCGCGCTCCGCACCCGCGCGACGCCGCGCGGCGACGGGACGTGGAGCATCAAGGGCACCAAGATCTTCATCTCGTTCGGCGACCACGACATGGCGCCCAACATCGTCCACCTCGTCCTGGCCCGTACCCCCGATGCGCCACCGGGGACCAAGGGCATCTCGCTGTTCCTCGTCCCCAAATACCGGCTCGATTCGGCGGGCAATCCGGGCGAGCTTAACGACGTCCGCGTCGTCTCGATCGAGCACAAGATGGGTATCCATGCTTCGCCGACCTGCGTGCTGAGCTTTGGCGACCATGACGATTGCATCGGCGAGCTGATCGGCGAGGAGCTGGGGGGCATCCGCGCCATGTTCACGATGATGAACAATGCGCGCCTCAATGTCGGACTGCAGGGCGCTCAGGTCGCCGAGGCCGCGACTCAGGCTGCGGTCGCTTATGCCCGCGACCGGATCCAGTCACCGCGCGCCGGCTTGCCGAGCCGCGACTCGGTCGCGATCATCGAGCATCCCGATGTCCGCCGGATGCTGATGCGGATGAAGGCGCAGACCCAGGCGGCCCGCACCCTGGTCTATTTCGCCGCCAGTCACGTCGATCGCGCGACGCTTGGCGAGGCAGGCGCGCAGGCACGGCTCGACCTGCTGACCCCGCTCGCTAAGGCGCATGGCACCGATCTCGGCTGCGAGGTGAGCTCGATCGGCGTGCAGGTCCATGGCGGCATGGGCTATATCGAGGAGACCGGCGCCGCCCAGTTCTTCCGCGATGCGCGGATCACGCCGATCTATGAGGGCACCAACGGCATCCAGGCAGCCGATCTGGTCGGGCGCAAACTCACGGGTGATGGTGGTGCCGAGCTGGCCCGCCTGATTGGCGACATGCGTGCCGAGGTTCAGGACAAGGGCCTGAGCGACCTTGTCGATGCCTGTGAACAGGTCGGGCAACATCTCTTGCAAGCCGATACGGATGACCGCCTCGCCGCCAGCTATCCTTTCCTTACGATGATGGCGGTCGCCGTCTGTGGCTGGCTGATGGAACGGCAGGGCCGCGTGGCCGCGACGGGCGACGGCGACCCGGCCTTCCTCGCGATGAAGACGGCCACCACGCGCTTCTATGTCGAGCAGATCGTCCCCGAAGCGATGGGGCTGAAGGCGGCGGCGATGGCGAAGGCTGATGTGCTGTATTCGGTGCCGGCCGAAGCTTTCGCGAGTTAATCAAGCCAGGGGGACGAACCAGGGCCGCTCGGCATTCAGTTCAGGCCGAGGCGAAAATCGTGAGGGCCGAGCATCGGAGCGCAGCGTACTTCAGGTACGTGAGCACCGAAGCGCAGGGCGTCGCGATTTGCAGTCCGGCATGGGCTGAATGCCGAGTGGCCCTAGGCCCCCTCGCGCTCCAGCAGATCTTCGGCATCGAGACCGAGCAGCTTGATATGCGCGCTGATCCGCGGCCAGCTGTCCTTCAGGAAATGGGTGCGCTCGGCCAGCCGGAGCTTCTCCGCCGCCCCCGCCAGCACGAACATGCCGACGCCGCGGCGGACCTCGACATAGCCATCATCCTGGAAGCTCTGATAGGCCTTGGCGACCGTCAGCGGATTGGCGCCATGTTCGGCGGCAAGCGCGCGAACCGAAGGAAGCTGGTCCCCCGCGCGATACTCGCCACGCAGAATCGCGGCTGAAATGGTGCCGCGCAGTTTGATATAAACCGGGCTGTCTTCGCTGTTGAGCGCTGTCATGCTGCCTTAATACACTGCTTGGGCCGGGAGTCCAGTCCTATGTCCAATATCGGACAATTTTGTCCGATTCCGGACGCGGGCGCTCCTCCAAAGGCTTAGAAACTGTCCCAATGAACAGGAATCCCGCAATTTTCTCCGGTGCGGTGCCGAAGGCATCGCGCACGGCATCGGCATAAGCCGCCCATCCGGTGAGCCATCCGCCGGCGAATCCGAGGGCATGGGCGGCGTGGAGCAGGTTCATGCACGCAGCCCCTGCCGACAGCTCCTGCTCCCAGAGCGGGATGTGGCTCTCGACCTTTGGCGAAGACAGCACCACCACCAACGTCGGCGCCTGATGCGCGAACTGTTCGAGCGCCTCGATCTCGAGCCGCGCCGCCTGCGGCCGCTCGGCCAGATAGGCGGTGGTGATGATCTCGCCGAGCGCGGCGCGTCGGTCGGCCGGCACCACGACGAACCGCCAGGGGGCGAGCTTACCGTGATCGGGTGTGCGGGCCGCGATCTCCAGCATCTGCGCGAGCTGCGCTTCGTCCGGCCCAGGCGCAACGAGATCGCGCGGCTTGCCTGAACGGCGGGTGGAAAGAAGGGCGAGCGGAGAGCTGGTGTCGTTGAACATGGCCGTCATCTAGGGACGGGCGCGGATATTTACACGGGGGTTAATACCGCTAGTCTCCATTGTTACGAGCAGCGCCGCTTTCGACGGCGTGAAGACATTCAGGGAGCAACAATATCATGGTCGAAACGCCGACCGCCGACAGCCCGGCCGAGCCCGATATCAGCCACGTAAATCCTTACGCGGGCAAAACCTGGATGGGCCATCCCCGCCAGCTCTCGCGACTCTTCTCGATCGAGATGTGGGAGCGTTTCGGCTTTTACGGCATGCGCGCATTGCTCGTGCTATATCTCACCAAGCATTTCCTGCTCGCGGATCATGAAGCGAATGGGATCGTCGGCGGCTTTCTGAGTCTGGTCTATCTGACCCCGCTGGTCGGCGGCTGGCTTGCCGACCGGTATCTCGGATCGAAGCGCTCAGTGAAGTTCGGCGCGCTGGTGATGTCGCTGGGATATCTCCTGCTGTGCTTCGGCGGGCCACAGGGCCAGCCCTATGCGACCGTCAATGGCGTACGGTACGACGTGACCCAGGTCGCGCCGGCGACGCCGCTCGCCGTCAACGATGCGCCGCAGACGATCGTGATGAACAACCAGACACTGGCAATCCACGGGCTTCCCGACGGATCGGTCCAGCTACTCGGCCCCGGTGGCCAAGTGACGCAAACCGTGTCGGCAAGCGCGTTCAGCGCGGGTGCCGACCGCTCGCCTTTCTACTCAGCCATGATGCTCGTTGCGCTCAGTCTGGTCGTGATCGGCAACGGCTTCTTCAAGCCCAACATCTCGACCATCGTCGGCACGCTCTATGAAACGGGCGACCGACGACGCGATGCCGGATTCACCATCTTCTACGCCGGCATCAATCTCGGCTCGATCCTCGGCCAGGCGGCGTGCCCATGGCTGGTCAACCATTTCGGCTGGTGGGCCGGCTTCATGATCGTCTCGTTCGTGCTGCTGATCGCCTATGCGCTGCTGCAGTTCGATGGCGGGCGTCTTGCCGGCTATGGCGAACCGCCGGTGCGCGAAGGGCCGGACCGCGCACCGCTGATCTATATCCTCTCCTTCGCCTCGGTGATCGTCGTCTGGCTGATCTTCCAGAATGTGATGAATACCCCCGAGGCAGCGCCCGGCGGCGGCATCATCGGCTACATCTTGGCAACGTCATTCCTCGGCAAGGCGCTGCTGCTGATCTTCATTGTGGCTGTCATCGGCATCCCGATCTGGTCATGGCGCGTCGGCGAGAAAGTCGAACGCGAGATGATGCTCGCGGCCATCATCCTGGTCGTGTTCAACGTCACTTTCTGGGCCCTGTTCGAGCAGGCGGCCTCTTCGCTGACATTGTTCGCTGACCGTAACACTACGCTCGAGATCTTCGGCTTCCACATGTCGGCGGCAGCGACGCAGCAATTCAACCCGCTCGTCGTGGTGACGTTCGCACCAGTGATGAGCTGGCTGTGGCTGTCGCTGGCGAAGCGCGGCCTAGAGCCCTCGATCCAGGTCAAGTTCGCTCTCGCCCTGATACTGGTCGGGCTCGGCTTCATCACCCTGTCCTTGAGTGGCTCGACGGCGAACGAGGCGTTCCGCGTGTCCTTATGGTGGCTGGTGCTGACCTATTTCCTTCACTCGATCGCTGAGCTGTGCATCTCGCCGGTTGGGCTGTCGATGATCACCAAGCTGTCGATCGCGCGGATCGTCGGCATGATGATGGGCGTGTGGTTCCTGTCGATCTCGGTCGGCGAGTATCTCGCCGGTGCCGCCGCCCAGTCCGCCGCGGTGCAGACGGTCGGTGGGCAGGTGACCAATCCCGAGCTCAGCCTGCACACTTATCTCCACACTTTTCAGACCGGCGGCTTCCTGACGATCGGCGCGGGCGTTGTGTTGCTGGTGATCTCGCCCTGGCTGAAGAAGATCATGCACGGCGTTACCTGATGGGAGACGGACGATGACGATGGTGCTGGCAGCTGCGATCGCGTTCGTGGGCACGCATTTCCTGCTGTCACACCCTCTTCGCGCGCCGATCGCCGGGCGGATCGGTGAAGGGCCCTTTCTGGGCCTGTATGCGCTGGTCGCGGCGATCACTCTTGGTTGGTTGGCATTTGCCTATCGAGCGGTCGGCCCCGAGCAACCCTTGTGGCCGGTCGAAGACGACCACTGGATCATCGCAACTGTGCTGATGCTGGCCGCGAGCGTCTTTCTGATAGGCTCGCTGCTCGGCAATCCGGCCCTGCCCAATCCGGGGCCAAATCCCGGCACCCCGGGCGCCCTGCCCGATGAAGCGCGCGGGGTCTTCGCCGTCACCCGGCACCCGATGATGTGGAGCTTCGCTTTATGGGGTGTTTCGCACATCCTCGTCTTCCCGACCCCGTCGAACCTCATCCTGTGCGGCGCGATCATCCTGCTCGCGCTGGTCGGCGCGGCGCTGCAGGACCGCAAGAAGGAGGCGCTCCAGCCCGAGCGCTGGCGCGCCTGGGAAGCGAAGACCTCCTATTGGCCCTATGCCGCGGTCGTCGCTGGCCGGGCGCGCCTGGGCGGATACCGACCGCATGATATCATAGGCGGCCTCGTCCTCTGGCTGGGCGCGACCTGGGCTCATACGCCGCTTGCCGGCAGGCCCGCCGGCATCTGGCGCTGGATCGGCTGACGCCTCGATTCAACTCCGACGCAAATCGGTGCAGCGAGTGCGGACGGCACAGCCTTGCGCCGCGCTCTTTCTCATGACCGAATCACAGCAAAACCACGTTCGCCGTGCCGGGGCAGACGCTGGCTGTTAGCTGGCTGTTCCGGCGAAAAAGCTGGCTGTTAGCTGGCTGTTATTGCGGAACAGCCAGCCCGGCCACAAGCATCTGAAAATGCACCATAAATTAGACCAGAAAATCCAACATAACAGCCAGCAAAAAAATCGCCCCGAAAACAGCCAGGAACAGCCAGCTTTTTGCCGGGAATCGGCCCTCAGGCCGCTTTGCGCAGCTCCAGCCGGCTCCAGATTTCGATCAGCGCGTCGGTCAACTCGCGCATCATCGCTTCATCATGGGCGGGGCCCGGCGTGAAGCGCAGCCGTTCAGTGCCGCGCGGCACGGTCGGGTAATTGATCGGCTGGACGTACACGCCATACTCGGCAAGCAATATGTCGCTGATCTTCTTGGCCTTGACCGGATCACCGACCATCAGCGGCACGATGTGCGTGGTCGAGTTCATCACGGGAA
Organism: Sphingomonas sp. P3_C5; assembly: GCF_056402635.1. Taxonomy (NCBI): domain Bacteria; kingdom Pseudomonadati; phylum Pseudomonadota; class Alphaproteobacteria; order Sphingomonadales; family Sphingomonadaceae; genus Sphingomonas; species Sphingomonas sp. P3_C5. The sequence goes on along the minus strand of NZ_JBFUHA010000001.1, from coordinate 757,958 downwards.
GGCCGGCCTCTGCCATCATGGCCTTAAGCATCGTCGCCGCCGCCTGCTGGCCCTCGCGCTCGATGCTCGATGCCTTGAGGTGGCGCACACTGGCCAATGCGCCGGCGACCAGCACCGGCGACAGTGAGGTCGTGAAGATGAAGCCTGGCGCATAAGAGCGGATCACGTCGATGATCGTCTGATCGGCGGTGATATAGCCGCCCATCACCCCGAAGGCCTTGCCGAGCGTGCCCTCGATGATCGTCAGCCGATCGGCAACGCCGTCGCGCTCCGAGATGCCGCCGCCCCGAGCGCCATACATGCCGACCGCATGGACTTCGTCGAGATAGGTGAGCGCGCTATATTTGTCGGCCAAGTCGCAGATCGCAGCGATCGGGGCGATATCGCCGTCCATCGAATAGACGCTCTCGAACGCGATCAGCTTGGGCGCATTCGGATCGACCGCCGCCAGCAGTTCCTCGAGATGCGCCACGTCATTGTGGCGAAAGACATGCCGCTCGCACCCGGAATTGCGGATGCCAGCGATCATCGAGGCATGGTTCAGTTCATCGGAGAAGATGATGCAGCCCGGCAGGATCTTGGCGAGCGTCGCGAGCGTCGCCTCGTTCGAGACATAGCCCGAGGTGAACAACAGCGCGCCTTCCTTGCCGTGGAGATCGGCGAGTTCGCCCTCCAGATCGACATGGTAGTGGGTGTTGCCGCCGATATTGCGGGTGCCGCCCGAGCCTGCGCCGACATCGTGCAGCGCCTCTTCCATCGCCGCGATCACGCTCGGATGCTGGCCCATGGCGAGATAGTCGTTCGAGCACCACACGGTGATCGGCTTGGGGCCGTTATGCCCGGCAAAGCAGCGTGCGTTGGGGAAGGCGCCCTTGTTGCGGAGGATGTCGATGAACACGCGGTAGCGCCCCTCGACATGCAGGCGATCGATCGCCTGAGTGAAGATGCGCGAGTAATCGACTCCGCGCTGTGTCGTGCCATCCGCTTCCATGGAGGTCCACGTAACGCCGCCGGGCGCGGATTTCCAGCGATTTGCTGGCAATAGGTGTTGATCCGGATGCAGTTGTCACCGGTGATGTACCGCCGCGCATAAAAATTTTGCGCGATTGTTCCAGATCAACCGCGACTCGGGCGGCTTGTGCTATGAGCAGCCATCGTCGGCAGTCAGCTTACAAGCCCGCCGCGACCGAGAGACACTGCGCTCCCGCTTGGTGCAAGGAGCTTCCGGAATGAACCAGACAGATCGAACCGATTCGAGACGAGATTATTATGCGCGCCGCGCGGCACAGGAACGCGCGCTGGCTGAACGTACCGTCGATCCAAGTGCCCGCCATGTGCATGACGAACTTGCGAAGCGTTACGCCAAGATCGTGCTGATGGTGCCTGCCTGAAGCGATTCGATCCGCTCGAGGCCGTAGCCATTCAGCGCGGTCTCGAGTCGATCGTCCCGGGTCCCGGTGAAGATCGCCAGCCCCTCACCTGCCGCCTCGGGCCAATCCTGGCCCTGGGTGAGAAAGGTGATCCGACGCGCGATGCCGGCCGAGCCGTCAACGAACCGCACTTCGTGCCGCGCGGCCGCCGCCAGTTCGTCCACCACGAGCGGGAAATGGGTGCAGGCGTTGACGATCACGTCGATCCGGTCGCCGCCCGGCTGATCGAACAGTCCGTCCAGGATGCGGGCGTAGCGTTCCGGCGGCGCTGCCTCGCCGCGCAGCTTCGCCTCGGCGAGCGCCACCAGTTCCGCCGAGCCGTGGCGCAGCACCAGGCAGTCGCTTGCGAACCTGCCGGCCAGATCGTCGACATAGGGCTGGCGCACCGTTGCATCGGTGCCGAGCACGCCGATCACCCGCGTGCGGCTCGCTTCGGCGGCAGGCTTGATCGCCGGCACTGTGCCGACGATCGGCAGATCGAGCGCTGAGCGCACCGCCGCCAGGGCAATGGTCGAAGCGGTGTTGCAGGCGATCACGATCAGGCGCGGATGATATCGCTCGGCGAGCCGGCCGAGCAATGCCGGCACGCGCCCGGCAATCTCGGCTTCGGTCTTTGTCCCATAGGGAAACCCGGCCGAATCGGCGACATAGACAAAGGGCGCACGGGGCAGCAGCGCGCGCGTCGGCGCGAGCACCGAGAGGCCGCCGACCCCGGAATCGAAGAACAGGATCGGCCGCGTATCGCTCATCGTCAGCGATGTAGCGCCGTTACGGGGTTTGACAATGTCGCGACATGGGCCAGATTACAGCCACGCTGCGGCACGCGCCCGTGCCGACGCGACCTTTGGGGGCAATCTTGCACACCGACTATCACTGGATGGCCCCGGCGGGGGCGGCGCTGCTTGGCTATCTGCTGGGCTCGATCCCGTTCGGGCTGATCCTCACCCGCCTGTCCGGCGCTGGCGATCTGCGCCAGATCGGCTCGGGCAATATCGGCGCGACCAATGTCCTGCGGACCGGGCGCAAGGGGCTCGCGGCCGCGACCCTGCTGCTCGATGCCGCCAAGGGCTTTGTCGCGGTGTGGTTTGCGCAGCATCTGTTTGCAGGTCAGGACCCGAATATCGGGATTATCGCCGCAGCGACGGCGTTCCTCGGGCATGTATATCCGATCTGGCTGCGGTTTCGCGGCGGCAAGGGGGTCGCGACCCTGATGGGGATCGTGCTGGCGCTGCACTGGCCCTGCGCTCTGGTCTATGCGCTGGTGTGGCTGAGCCTGCTCGGCGTGCTGCGCATCTCGTCTGTCGCGGGCATGGCCGCGGCGGTGAGCGCTCCTGTGAGCGCCGCCTTCTTCTCAGCCTTCGACATCGTCCTGCTGCTGCTCGCGCTGGCACTGCTCGTGCTCTGGAAACACCGTGAGAATATCGATCGCCTGCTGAGCGGCACCGAGCCAAGGATTGGCGGCAAAAAGACCCCGGCCCCCTCGGAATCCCCTGACGCCCCCGAACCCCCTGAACCAAATGTCTGATGAGGCGGCGATTGCCCGCCTCCAGCTGATCCGAACCCCGCAGATCGGCCCCGTCACCTACCGCCAACTGATCGCACGCTTCGGCGACGCGGCGACAGCGATCGCGGCACTGCCGGCGCTGGCAGCGCGCGGTGGCGGCCGACCCCCGGTGGTCGCACTGCGCACCGTCGCCGAGCGGGAGCTGACGGCGGGGGCGAAACTCGGGGCGCGGCACCTGTTCCTAGACGATGCGGATTATCCGCCGCTGCTTGCCGAGATCGACGATGCGCCTGCCGTGGTGATGATCCGGGGCAATCTCGCACTGACGCGGCGGCCGGTGATCGCGATGGTCGGCGCGCGCAACGCCTCGGCCGCAGCCTGCCGCTTCGCCCGCCAGCTGGCGGTAGAACTTGGGCGTGAGGGTGTGACGATCGTCTCCGGGCTGGCGCGCGGCGTCGATACCGCGGCGCATATCGGCTCGATCGACGAGGGCACGATCGGGGTGATCGCCGGCGGCATCGATGTGGCTTATCCGCCCGAGAACGCCGCCTTGCAGGAGCGGATTGCGACCGACGGATTGCTGATCGCGGAACAGCCGCCCGGCACAGAGCCCCGCGCACGCCATTTCCCCTATCGCAACCGAATCATCGCCGGGCTCGCGCAGGGGACGGTGGTGGTCGAAGCCGCGCCAAAATCGGGGTCACTGATCACTGCGCGGCTCGCGGGCGAGATGGGCCGTGAGGTAATGGCGGTGCCGGGATCACCGCTCGACCCACGCGCCCAGGGCTGCAACGGCCTGATCCGCGACGGCGCGACACTCATTCAATCCGCCGCCGATGTGCTCGAAACAATCCGCCCGATCGACCCGCGCATGGTCCGCGCGCCGGGCTTCTCTTTCGAGGGACAGCCGCCCGAGGATGCGGGCGATGCCGAACGGCGTGAGATTGGCGGATTGCTCGGCCCGGTGCCGGTCGCGATCGACGAGCTGATTCGCCAGTCGGGATTGCCGCCGGCCATCGTCCAGACGGTGCTGCTCGAACTCGAGCTGGCGGGAAGGCTCGAACGACATGCCGGCGGGCGGGTGAGTTTGATATGAGGGGGGACGTAGATGGAAAAGACATTGACCGTGGGGGAGATCTTCACCCGGCTCCGTGAAATCCTTCGGGAGAATCTGGGGCCGCTTGCGGGATGCGTCGCCGGGCTGACGGCGGCGAACGTGGCCCTCGACTACATTTCGACCGGCGCGGGTACGACTCTTCCGGCGGGAATCGCGAGTCTGGCCGCCCAATATTATCTAACCGCCTCGTCTCTTGAGCGGCTGGGTCTCCGCGAGGCGGGCGGGCGCAATCGATTCGGCGCCTTTTGGGGTCTGAACATCGTGTCAGGCCTCGGAATTGCGCTTGGTTATCTCGTGCTGATCGTGCCCGGTCTCTATCTGAGCGCGCGTTGGGTGGCAGCTTCGGCTGCCCTACTGGCGGAAGACGGCAGCGTGAATGGTGCGATGGGTGAAAGCTGGGAAATAACGCAACCCTCGGCCTGGCCGATCATCGGGGCATTATTGGTGATTTTCGCGCCCGCTTGCCTGGTCGGATTCGGGTTCGCCTTTCTGCTCCAGACATTGCTGCCGGTCGTCGCGTCATTGCTCATGTATGTCTTCCTTTTCAGCGCGCTGACCGTGTCATGGCTTACAGGGGTCGCGGTCTATTCGCTACTGAAGCCAGGCATGAGCCAGTTGCATGAGGTATTTGCGTGAGTCCCGAACGGGCCGTCCGCACGGCCCGGCGAATCTTCATCATCTCCGCGATCTACGGGCTCATCATCCTGCTGCCGCTCTACTTCGCCGAGCCGATGATGGCGAAGACCGGCAGGCCGGTGAACCACGCCGAGCTGCTCTACGGCTTTGTCGGTGCCGCGGCCTGTTTCCAGCTGGTCTATTGGACGATCGGCCGCGATCCGTTGCGGTTTCGGCCATTGATGCCGGTCGCGGTGATCGCCAAATGGAGCTTCGGCATTCCGGTCTTGATCCTGTTCGCACAAGGCCGTGTCGACGCAATGACCTTCGCCCTCTCGTCAATCGATCTCGCAATCTCCATCTTGTTTTTGGTCGCGTGGCGCGTCACCCGGACCGCTTGACGCAACACCGCTCACCTCTCCATCCTCGCGCGTACACGTAAGGACGCATCAGACCCCCATGCAGCTTGTCATCGTCGAATCGCCCGCAAAGGCGAAAACCATCGAGAAATATCTGGGTTCGGACTACCGCGTCCTCGCCAGCTATGGCCATGTCCGCGACCTCCCGCCGAAGGATGGCTCGGTCGATCCCGACCATGGTTTCGCGATGGAATGGGAAAACTACGCCGACAAGGCGAAGCAGCTGAAAGCGATCACTGACGAAGCCAAGAAAGCCGACCGTCTGATCCTCGCGACCGATCCCGATCGCGAAGGCGAGGCGATCAGCTGGCACGTGCTCGAGGTGCTCAAGAACCGCAAGGCGCTGCCCAAAGAGGTCGAGCGCGTGACCTTCAACGCGATCACCAAGGCGACGGTGACCGAGGCGATGAAGCATCCGCGCCAGCTCGATACCGATCTGATCGATGCCTATCGGGCGCGCCGCGCGCTCGACTATCTGGTCGGCTTCACCCTGTCACCGGTGCTGTGGCGCAAGCTGCCGGGCGCGAAATCGGCCGGCCGCGTCCAGTCGGTCGCTTTGCGTATCATCGTTGACCGCGAGCGCGAGATCGAGGCGTTCCGGGCGCAGGAATATTGGTCGGTCACTGCCGATATGGAGCAGGACGGCACGCCCTTTACGGCGCGGCTCGTCACCTTCGAGGGCAAGAAGCTTGACCGGCTGTCGATCGGCGAGGAAGGCACTGCGCTCCGGGCGAAGAAGGCAGTCGAGGACGGCCGCTTCAGCGTCCAGACCGTCGAGGTCAAGCCGGCCACCCGCAACCCGCCGCCGCCTTTCACCACCTCGACCCTGCAGCAGGAAGCATCGCGCAAGCTTGGCTTCTCGGCCGACCACACGATGCGGATCGCGCAGGGCCTCTACGAGGACGGCGCGATCACGTACATGCGGACTGACGGCGTCCAGATGGATGCGTCCGCGATTTCGGCGGCGCGCAAGGCGATCGCTGATCGTTATGACGCGGGATATGTCCCCGACAAACCGCGCCTGTACCAGACCAAGGCCAAGAACGCGCAGGAAGCCCATGAGGCGATCCGGCCGACCGATTTCTCCAAGGACAAGGCAGGCGGCGGCGATCATGCCCGGCTCTACGACCTGATCTTCAAGCGCGCCCTCGCCAGCCAGATGGCATCGGCGCGGATGGAGCGCACCACGGTCGAGCTGACCGACGGCTCGGGTCAGACCGGCCTGCGCGCCACCGGACAGGTCGTGCTCTTCCCCGGCTATCTCGCACTGTACGAGGAAGGCACCGACGACAGCGCGGATGAGGATTCGCGCCGTCTGCCGCGGATGCGCGAGGGCGATGCGCCGGCCAAGAAGGCGGTGAATGCCGAGCAGCATTTCACCCAGCCGCCGCCGCGTTTCTCGGAAGCGTCTCTGGTCAAAAGGCTCGAGGAGCTCGGCATCGGCCGGCCTTCAACCTATGCCTCGATCATCAAGACGCTGAAGGACCGCGCTTATGTGCGCGTCGAGAAGAACCGCTTCTTCGCCGAGGAGAGCGGGCGGCTGGTGACGGCGTTCCTCGAGCGCTTCTTCGAGAAATATGTCGGCTATGATTTCACAGCCGGGCTCGAGGACGAGCTCGACGAAGTCTCGGGCGGGCGCGCCGAATGGCAGGCAGTGCTCGAATCCTTTTGGAAGGATTTCAAGCCGCGCACCACCGAGGTGATGGAGCAAAAGCCATCCGAAGTGACGGCCGAGCTCGACAAGTTCCTGGAACCCTATCTGTTTCCTGCCAAGGCCGATGGCAGCGACCCGCGGCTATGCCCGAATTGCGGGCTTGGCCATCTGGCGCTCAGGGGCGGCAAGTTCGGCGCGTTCGTCGCCTGCTCCAATTATCCGGACTGCAAATATACCCGCCGCTTTGGCCAGCCGGGCGGCGAAGGCGATACGGGCGGCGATGCCGGGCCCGAGGTGATGGGTCAGGACCCGGACACCGGGCTCGAGGTGACGAAGCGCAGCGGGCGGTTCGGGCCTTATGTCCAGCTCGGCGAGGGCAAGGAAGCGAAGCGCGCCTCGATCCCGAAGGACGTGCCGGCCGAGGATTTCGGGCTCGACTGGGCACTCAAGCTGCTCAGCCTGCCGCGTACGGTGGGCACGCATCCCGAAAGCGGCAACCCGATCACCGCGTCGATTGGCCGCTATGGGCCCTATCTGGCGCATGACGGCAAATATGCGCGGCTGACCTCGACCGCCGAAGTGTTCGAGACCGGCATGAACACCGCCGTGGTGAAGCTGGCCGAAGCCGCGGCCGGCGGCGGTCGCCCGCAGCGTGGCAGCCGCGAGCCGCTGAAGATCCTCGGCAAGCATCCGCGCACCGAGGCCGAGATCAAGCTGATGGAAGGCCGTTTCGGCCCCTATGTCACTGACGGCGAGACCAACGCGACCCTGCCCAAATCAATCGCGCAGGACGCACTGACGCTCGAAGAAGCGGCCCAACTGATCGACGCCCGCGCGGCTGCGGCCCCCGCCAAGAAGGGCAAGAAGAAGCCGGCCGCGAAGAAGAAGGCACCGGCCAAAAAAGCGGCTGCGAAAAAGGCTCCCGCGAAGAAAGCAGCGGCGGGATAGCGGCCCGATGGCCTTTTCCTTCAGGCGCTATGACATAGCGGACCGCGACCGGATGCTAGCTATCTTCGACGCCAACACGCCGGCTTTTTTCGCGACCGGTGAGCGCGTGGACTTCGCCCACTATCTCGACGAAAACGCCGTCCGTTACGAGGTTTGCGAGCAGGACGGCGGGATCGTGGCGGGTTTCGCGATAGCGCCCGGCTCCGTGGGTCGGACGCATCTGAACTGGATCCTGGTCGACCCCGCGGCGCAAGGCGGGGGCATCGGCAATGCGATGATGGACAGGGCACGCCAGCGCGCATTGGATCAGGGTGCGGCGATGCTCAACATCGCGGCCAGCCAGCATAGTGCGCCGTTCTTCCTGCGCCACGGCGCCCGTGCATTGGGCCGTACCGACAATGGCTGGGGGCCTGACATGCACCGCATCGACATGGAACTACCGCTCGGCGCCTGAGGATCAGCCCGCCATCGGCAGGTGCACCAGGACGAGGAGCCAGATCGCCAGCCCGAGCAGGATGAGAAGCGTCGCGACGATGCCGAGCGAGCGGGCGAGCGTTGGCGGGCCGGGCGGGTTGAACAGGCCGATTGCGTTGAGCCCGCGCGCCACCACGAAGGCGGCGGCAACGATGGCGAGCGGCCAGTGTCCGGCGCCGTTCGCTTCGAGCAGGCCAATCAGGATCAGCCCGATCGGCGCATATTCAGTGAGGTTGCCATGCGCGCGGATGGCGGAGGTCAGCGCGTGTTCGCCGGCATCGCCGAACGCGGCCTTATGCTTCATCCGCATGCGGATCGTCGTGACTGACAGAAACACCTGTAACAGCGCGAGCGCCGAAGCCGCCAGCGCGGTGGTCGTGAGATGCATAACCCCTCCCTTGTTTCGGAGGCGGTTCTATTCCGTCAGGAGCGGGAGGTCCAATCAGGCCGCGCGGCGTCCGGTTTCATTGAGCCATGCCCGGGCAGCGCGTTGCGCCTCGGCGATCTCGCGCGCGCTCATGTCCTCGGCGATTTCGCTGCGGCAGGCCTGAGCCTCTTCGCTGCCGGCAACCGCCGCCAGATTGAACCATTTATGCGCCTGGATCAGGTCGACATCGATGCCGGCAGTGCCGCTCGAATAGACCATGCCGAGTTCGTAACATGCGTCTGAGTCGCCCCGGGCCGCATCACGCAAACGGCTTTCGATCAGGAACTGCGCATTTTTGAAGCTCGTGCCCATGCCATTAACCCCCGTTAACCACTGTCCATGGCCAACTGTGGGCGAAGCATCTCTACAAATAGTTAACGCGATTAACCGCGTTTCAGGCATCCACCGCAATATTGTCGATGAGCCTTGTCGAGCCCATTCGCGCCGCGGCCAGGAGACGGCGCGGCCGCCCCGGTTCGGCCTGGTCGGTCAGCGTTTCGGCATCGACCAGCGTGACGTAGTCGATCTCGAATCCGGCGGTGATCAGCGATGCACGTGCTGCCGCCAGCGCAGCCTCGACGTCGCCGCCCTTGCCGATGTCGCGCGCGGCGATACCTAGGGCGCGCGGCAAGGCGACCGCACGGGCGCGCTCGTCCTCGGCGAGATAGATGTTGCGTGACGAGAGGGCGAGGCCGTCATCCTCGCGCTGGGTGGGCACGCCGGCGATCTCGATCCCGAAATCGAGATCGGCGACCATGCGGCGAATGACCGCGAGCTGCTGGAAATCCTTCTCGCCGAAATAGGCGATGTCAGGGCGGACCTGGTTGAACAGCTTGGCGACGACCGTTGCGACGCCGTCGAAATGCCCCGGCCGCGCGGCGCCGTCGAGCCCTTCGCTCACGCCCGCGACTGAGATGTTGGTCGCGAACCCTTCGGCGTACATGATTTCGACCGGCGGCATCCACAACAGGTCGCAGCCGGCATTGGCGAGCATCCGCGCATCGGCCTGCTCCTTGCGAGGGTAGCGCGCGAGATCCTCGCCCGGGCCGAACTGCTTCGGGTTGACGAAGATCGACGCGACCACGCGCGTGCCCGGCCGCTTCGCCGCCTCGATCAGCGCCATATGCCCGGCATGGAGCGCGCCCATCGTCGGCACCAGAGCGATACGGGCGCCCTCGGCACGGAATTTGGCGGTCCCGGCACGGAGCAGATCGAGCTGACGGATGGTTTGCACGCGGTACAGGCCTTCGATAAGGACGGGGCGATAAGGACACCGGGGCGGGCCTTCTATGGGGGCCTGCCCGACCGATCAATACGGCCATTTCATCAGGGACGCGCGACACTTGTCGACGGTTGCAAAGAAGCCACATATCATCGTGTTCGCCAACGAGAAGGGCGGGACCGGGAAATCGACGACTGCCGTGCATGTGGCGATCGCGCTCGAGACGCGCGGCGCGCGGGTCGCGGCGTTCGATCTCGACCACCGCCAGCGGACGATGGGGCGCTACCTCGACAATCGCAGCGCGACTGCCAAGCGGAGCGGCCGCGAGTTGGTGACGCCGCGCCACGCCACCCATGACGGCGAGAGCCTGGCGCGCTTCACCGAAACCTATGATGCGCTTTCGGAAGGCAGCGACTTTCTGGTGATCGACACGCCGGGCCGTGATGACCGCTTTGCGCGGATAGCGGCGCAGCGGGCCGACACACTCGTCACGCCGATGAACGACAGCTTCGTGGATTTCGACCTGATCGGCCAGGTCGACCCCGTGACCTACAAGGTGACGCGCCCGAGTTTCTATGCCGAGTTGATCTGGGATGCGCGCAAGGCCCGGGCGAAGGAGGACGGCTCGACGATCGACTGGGTCGTGCTGCGCAACCGGGTCCAGCATATCGAGGCGCGCAATATGCGACGCGTGTCCGAGGCGCTCGATCAGCTCGCCAAGCGCGTGGGTTTTCGCATCATTCCGGGGCTCGGCGAGCGCGTGATCTACCGCGAGCTCTTCCCGAAGGGGCTGACGATGCTCGATGCGCGGGAATTCGGCGAGATGGGCCTCGCCCATGTCGCCGCGCGGCAGGAGCTGCGTGAGATGATGGCGGCGCTTGGCCTGCCCGAACCCGCTTTGCCGCTGTTCGCCTGATGACCAAGCTGATCTTGCTCGGGCTGCTGCTCTACGGCGGTTGGATGTGGCTGCGCAGGAGCCCCGCGAAGCCGGTGATGCCTGAGGCCGAGGCGCGGGACGTTCTCGGCGTCGACAGCAGCGCAGATGCCGACGCGATCCGCGCCGCGCACCGCCGCCTTGTCTCGGCCGTCCACCCCGATCGCGGTGGGTCGGCCGACCTTACCCGGCGGATCAATGTCGCCCGTGACGTGTTACTCAAACGCGGCAATTGATCTTTCCCCAAATGAACTTTCGGGCTACCCGCCGATCAGGAGAGGGGCCCAATCAACAGGAGCTCCGATGACTCACCGGTTCGACCCCACTTCTCTGCGCGAATATGACATCCGTGGTATCGTCGGCGAGGCGCTTGGCCCTGACGACGCCGTCGCGATCGGGCGCGGCTTCGCGACCCGGGTGCGGCGTGCCGGCGGGACAAGGGTCGCCGTCGGCTATGACGGGCGGCTCTCGTCGACCGATCTCGAACGCGCGCTGATCGAGGGCCTGACCGCAGGCGGCGTTGACGTCGTGCGGATCGGCATGGGCCCGACGCCGATGCTCTATTATGCCGAGGCGACCCTCGAGGTGGATGGCGGCATCCAGATCACCGGCAGCCACAATCCCGGCAATTACAACGGCTTCAAGATGGTGCTCCAGCACCTGCCCTTTTTCGGCGACGACATCCAGGATCTCGCCCGGCTCGCCGAGGCAGGCGACTGGGAGGAAGGCGCGGGCACCGTCACGAGCGCTGACATCATTGACGAATATGTCGGACGCCTGCTCGCGGGCTATGCCGGCGGGGCGTATCGGATCGGCTGGGACACGGGCAATGGTGCGGCCGGACCGGTGATCGAGAAGCTCGTCAAGCTGTTGCCGGGCGAGCATCACCTGCTCTTCACTGAGGTCGACGGCAATTTCCCCAACCACCATCCCGACCCGACCGAGGAGAAGAACCTCGCCGACCTGAAGAAGCTGGTGGCCGACAAGCAGCTCGATTTCGGGCTCGCCTTTGACGGCGATGGCGACCGGATCGGCGCGATCGACGGCACCGGGCGGGTGATCTGGGGCGACCAGCTCCTGTCGATCCTGGCCGAGCCGGTGCTGAAGGAATTGCCGGGCGCGACCATTATCGCCGATGTGAAGGCGAGCCAGGCGCTGTACGACCGGATCGCCGAGCTCGGCGGCAAGCCGCTGATGTGGAAGACCGGGCACAGCCTGATCAAGACCAAGATGAAGGAGACGCACGCGCCGCTCGCCGGCGAGATGAGCGGCCACATCTTCTTCGCGCATGAATATTATGGCTTCGACGATGCGCAATATGCCGCCGTTCGCCTGATCCGGGCGGTGCACATGATCGGCAAGTCGATGACCGAGATCCGCGGCGCGATGCCGGCGATGGTCAACACCCCTGAGATGCGATTCCAGGTCGACGAGAGCCGCAAGTTCGCGGTGATCGATGAGATCCTCGACCGGCTCGAGACCGAGGGCGCCGACGTCAATCGTACTGACGGTGCCCGGGTGAACACGCCGGACGGCTGGTGGCTGCTGCGCGCGTCCAACACCCAGGACGTGCTGGTCGCGCGCGCCGAGGCGAAGGATCAGGCGGGGCTCGACCGGTTGATGGCGATGATCGATGCGCAACTGGCCGCCAGCGGCCTGGTGCGCGGCGAGCAGGCGGGGCACTAAACTTACTAAGCCCCTCCCCTTCAGGAGTGTCAGGTGAACAGCGCCCCGCGCTGTTCGGGACATGCTGGGAGCATGTCCGACCTGACACTGGGTTGGGGTGGGGGACAAACTCGAACGTCCGCGTGACTCCCCCACCCCCTGCCCCTCCCCTGAAGGGGAGGGGGGAGCAAAGCACTGGCATTCCGTCCGCCAAACCGCCACTTAGGGGCGATGGCCCCGCCACCCCAATTGATCCGCGTCATCGACCTCGAAACCACCGGCCCCGCACCGCCCGCGCACGGCGTGTGCGAGATCGGGTGGCAGGATGTGGCGCTTGGCAAGGACGGGCGGTGGGAGATTGAGGGCGAGGGCGGCAGCAGGCTGGTCAATCCCGGCCGATCCATCCCGCCGCTCACCCAGGCGATCCATCATATCCTGGATGAGCAGGTTGCCGACGCGCCTTTATGGCATGATGTCGCGCGGCAGGCGCTCGATCCCTGGCCGCGGCGTGTCGCGCTGGCGGCGCACCGTGCCACGGCCGAGCTCGAATTCTGCACGCCGGCGCTGACCCGCAACGCCGACTGGATCTGCACCTGGAAGTGCGCGATGCGGCTATGGCCCGATTGCCCGAGCTTTTCGAACCAGATGCTGCGCTATTGGCGAAAGCCCGAGGGGATGGAACATGAACGCGGCCTGCCCGCGCACCGTGCTTTCCCCGACGCCTATGTTACTGCCTTTCACCTGCGCGACATGCTCAACCAGGTCGGTGTCGCCCAGCTGATCGAATGGTCGAACGTGCCGGGCTTGTTGCCGCGGGTCCGCCAGGGGCCGGATCGGGGCAAGGACTGGCGCGAGATCGAGGATGAGTCGCTCGAACGCTTCCTCGGGGACCGCGACATCGACGTTCGCTTTACCGCCGAGACCGAGCTGGCGCGCAGGCGGGGCGGGAGCGCACCGCAGAGCGTTCCGCTCTGACACCAGTGTTGGCGAATATTGTCACACCTATGCGGGGGTCGCGCCAAAGTACCTATTTAAATTATTGATGTAATTCATATGCTTACAAGAAAGCTGCTAAGGCCATTTTGTTGGAAAGTGTGACATAATTCTCCAACAAAGGCGCTGATCGGCCCTCCCTTAGCCCGGCTTTTTGAACTTGTAGATGAACTGGTCGGTCTTGCCGCGGATCGCCTTGTCGAAGACGATGATGCTGTGATCGTCCGCCGGATTGGCGAGCAGTTTGCTCTCGCCGACAAAGGTGAAGCCAGCCGCCGTCACCTGCTGCTTGACGATCGCCGGATCGATGCGGTGAAGCGTATCGGTATCGCGCAGGCCCGATCCGGCCGCTGCGACATGATCGATGATCAGGTAGATGCCGCCGGGCTTCAGCGCATCGAACGCCGCCTTGTTAAGGACGGCCGGATCGACCGGGCCCATGAACTTGTCGGGATAGTCATGATAATTCTGCGCGGTGAAGACGAGATCGGCCTTGGCCGGCGCGGTGAGCTCAGTCGCCGGTTCAATCGACGCCGACACATTGGGGAAATCGGCCGAGCCGGCGAGCTTCTTGTAATTCTCGACGTCGGTTTTCGCCTCCATCGCATAGGGCTTTGGCCAGATGCCGTAGACATGGCCCTGAGGCCCGACGGCCTTGGCGAACAGCCGGGTCCAATAACCGCCGCCGGGGATGAGATCGATCACCACCCCGCCCTGCGTCAGCCCGGAAAAGGCGAGGATTTCCGGACCGTGCCGGCGCGCGTCGACCACCGCGTCAGCCGCGCGTGCCGGATCGGCGGCGACGGCTTTGACGTCAACTGGCTTGCCCGGGGGAGACGAGGCCGAGCAGGCAGCGGTTATGGCAGCACCGACCAGCAGGACGGCGAGCAATTGAGGCTTTGGACGCATTGACCCCTCCATAGGTGGGAAAGCCGAAATCTGGCACGGCCTCACCGCTGACGCCAGTCCGTCGCTGCCGTCACGACACCAACGGCGTCGTCCACGGCACCAATGACATTACCGACGCGCGGCCCGGCCTCAGCCCGGTTTGCGGAACTTGTAGATGAACTGATCGGTATGGCCGCGGATCTCCGGAGCGAAGACCTTCAGGCTGTGATCGTCGGCCGGATTGCTCAGCGCCTTACTCTCGCCGACGAACTTGAATCCGGCGGCAATCACCTGAGCCTTCACCGCCGCAGGCTCGATCCGGTGCAGGGTGTTGGTGGTGGTGATCCCGGTGCCGGGGGCGCTCGCGTGATCGATCACGATATAGGTCCCGCCGGGCTTCAGCAGATTGAAGATGCCCTTGTTGACTGCCGCCAGCGCCTGCTCGCCGCCATTATTGGCGACGTCATGATAATTCTCGACGGTCCAGAACAGATCGACCGGCGTGTCGCTGGCGGGAATATTCGTCGTCTGCAGCACCGGGGTGACGTTCGCGAGGTTGCGGCTCTTGAGATCCTCTACCACAGAGGTCGCGCGGGGAGCCGAGACGGCGGGCCACATCGGGTAGACATGGCCCTTGGGCCCGACCACGCCAGTGAAGATGCGCGTCCAATAGCCCTTGCCGGGCAGGTAATCGACCACTGAATCGCCAGGATGGACACCCGAGAAGACGATCGATTCGAGCGCCTTGCGCCGCGCATCATCGACTGCCTGATCAGCGCGGGCGGGGTCGGCGAGGGCGGCCTTCACCGCTGCGCTGGTCACGGCGGGCTTAACTGCTGCCCTGGTCACAGCGGGCTTATGATTTTTCGCCAGTGCGCCGGTTGCGATCAGTGCCACGATCGCCACGCCCGTCCATGCTGCCCTCATTGACCCGCTCCTCTGCCAGATTCTCCTGATGGGCCAATTTATAGTGCCCCAATCGGGTTTGGCTATGCCTCGGGGCCCGATATACATCATCCGGGAACGATCAGGGATTTTCCCGCGCGACCAGCACGTGATGACGGCGACAAAGCCCGCGCCTATACCGGTCCGATGCGGAACATCGCCGATACCGAAGCCTACACCATTTTCGACCATGTGTTCAGCAAGACGGTGCGCTCCTTGTCGTCAGTGCTCGGGCTGAAGCGCATCACCCAGCCCTTCTGGAATCGCTGGCTTGCGTCGGGCGTCGAACCCGATGCCATTTTCGACTTTCTCGATGGCGTAGGTACGATCGACAATTGGGCGACAACCGCACAGGATGTCGTACGTCGCAAGGAAAGCGAGTTCGCGGCGCGACGCCCGACCCTGTCACGCGACGACGAAATCTCGGGACTGCGTCGCCTGTCCTATCTTGGTCACATGGGGCAATGGGGCTGCCTGCCGATCACCGACGAACGTCGGGTCCTCTATCGCCTCGCCCGCGATTATTACCGGGAAGCCGAAACACTCGCTTTCGGCAAGAACTATGCACGGATCGAGATCGCCTGGCAGGGCGCGGCGTTATTCGGCAATCTGCACGTGCAGGAGGATGCGGCGCCGCTGATCCTGGTCGTGCACGGCATAGACGGTTGCAAGGAAGAGCATCTCGCGACCGAGCTCGCCCTATATAATGCCGGGTTTTCGACCCTGTGCTTCGACGGCCCCGGACAGGGCGAGAGCCTGCTTCTGGGGGACGTGGTCTGGACCGAGGATTTTTACCGCTCGATATCGAGCGCGATCGATGCGGCGGGCCGTTTCGCGGGTGTCGATACGAGCCGGGTCGGCATCCTCGGCATCAGCATTGGGGCGATGTGGTCGCTTCAGGCAGCGGCGGCCGACCAGCGAATCAAGGCGGTGTTCGATCTCGGCGCGCCGCTCCACACGCGCAAATTCGCGTCTTTGCCCTATCTCATCAAGACCCGGCTGTGCCAGGTCACCGGCGCACGCTCGGGACCGGAGGTTGCCCGGATCCTGGCGCAAAACAACATCGAGTCGCCCGAATTGCTCGATCGGATCAGCGCGAATGTCCGCATCGTTCACGGCGCCCGCGATCGCGTGGTGGCGACGGAGGACAAAAGCTGGCTGCTGGAGCGGCTGCAATCGGCACCGCATGCTCGTGAAGCGAGCCTGCGCCTGATCGAGGATGGCGACCATTGCTGCACAGGCCATTTCCACACGGTGCGCGACGACGCTCTCGCGTTTTTTACGCGTATCTTTCCGTCGGCAGGACAAACCCCGCCTCGCCCGCGGATCGAGCCCGAACCAGCCGCGGGTAAATGACCGTCATCGTGAATCCGGCGAGCAGCGCCCCGGTGACAACATCGATCAGATAATGCTGCTTCACCAGCAATGTCGACGCGCAGATCGCAATCGCCCATAGCCACAATGCTGGCCGAAGCCAGGTCGATACAAGCGGGCTCAGCACCCAGGCACAGGACAGCGCAAAAGCGACATGGAGCGATGGCAGACCATTGCCGTTCAGGTTGCTGATGTCGGCGGCGCGGTACATCATACCGCCGAAGCCGGTCGCATCCACCGCCTGGACGGGCGGCAATGCGACCGGATAAAGCTGGTAGCAAAACCAGGCGAAGACGAGCTCGAAAACCAGCGCAACCAGAAATGGAAGCGTCTTTGCGGGTTTCGCGAGCACGACCGGTACCAACACCAGCAGGATTTCCATCGACACATAGACAAGGCCGAATCCCGGCATGAACGGGATCGCCGCGTCGGCCGGCAACCCGACCTGGAACGGCCGCGCGATATCGGCATAGTCATTGCTCGCGCCGCCATACACCAACAGGAACAGCGCGCCGAAAACGAGCGTATGCGCGACGACCACGGCGCGATCGCGCCGCGTGCGCCGCGCGGGGGGCGCCTGCGCCTCATCGAGCAGATATGGCCCTTGCCACATCCGATAGAGCACGCGGAGGAACGGCACCGACGCTTCGCCGGGAGACACGTGTCCCGGGAGGCTCTGCCAGCGCCGGCTCGTGTCGCCGTGATGTGCCAGATGATCGTGATAGTTGAGGAAGAACAAGCGGGTCACGGGATCGACGCGCAGATTCCAGGCACCGCCCAGCCGGTCGAACGGCGTGAACGCGTGATCGGCATATTGGAGCGAACTCCAGTTGAGCGCGAACGCGCCATAGCAGAGCAGCCAGCTCGCCGGCGTCAGATCAAGGGCAAGGAACAGGCCGCCCTGTACGGCGAGCGCCAGAACCATATCGAGCCGGACGCGCGCTAGGGGCGCATCCTGAATGCTGCCGAGGAAAGCGGATGCACTGGTCTGCCGCGAGAATTCGGTATCGACGGCGGCGATCCGCTTCCACGGGATCACACCGCCGAACAGCGCAAAGACCATGCTGAACAGCGGCGCCGATACCCAGTAGATCCCGGTCAGGATGGTGAACCACTGCGCCGTTTTCAGCTCGACATTCTCAGTGGGGCCAATGCAATCGAACCGTTCGATCGGGCTGCGATTGTTGCGGTGGTGGGTGAGATGGAAGGCGCGCTGCAGGGTGAACGAGGTCGGGAAAAAGGCGGCGGCGATGCGGCCACCGACCGCATTGAGGCGTGCGTTCCGGTTGAAATTGCCATGGACGGATTCGTGCAGCAGCGCGAACAGCGTGTTGGCGACAAAGGAAAACAGGATCGCCGCGGCCACCCGGACGAGCGGGATCGGTCCATGCGCCGCGGTCCAGAGCAAAGCTGCCGCCGCCAGCGCCGCGCCGAGCAGGATCACCGCATTGGCGGCATCGGCGCGATCACGCATCGGCGAGAGTCCGGAAATAATCGCACAATTGGCGTGTGAACCGGTCGCCGAGGGCGGGCGATGGTGCTGGCTCATGCCATTCGAGCTTGTCGAGTACGCCCAGATCCTTGGTGAGGAAGCCCTTGAAGAGCAAAGATGCGATCCGGACCGCAAGCCAACCGATATATTTCGACCGCGCCTTGACGCCGACGATTCCACGGATGGTGGTCGAACCATCGCTGCTGGGCACGAACGACAGAAGAATGAAGGCGCGGTGCCGCCCGACGGCGCTTTCGACCAGCATCGTCGTTCCCGAAAAGCAGGAAATCGTGCCGCGAACGCCGTCCGACGCGAGCCATCCCATCACGCGATCGCCCAGCGACCGACCGATGGGTCTCGTACGATAGCGCAGGCGGATCCGGTTTTCGCCGAGCTCAGTCAGGTCCGGCTGCTCGACAAGGCGCCGCTGATGCACTGACGCGAGATGTTCGACATCGAACCCGTTGGCGACGAGCACCTGCCAGGCGAGCGGAAAATGGTGCTCGCCCGCATAGCAGGTCGAAAACGCGGTGCGATCGATATCGACCGGCACCTCCGAACCGACATTCCCCACCGCGACGAACAGGCAATCGAGATGCTCGCGAACCTGAAACGCCGGTTGAACCAGGTCGCCCGCCTGACGAAAACTGCCGTCAGGCCCGATCAGGCGGTGATGCAGGGGACAGCGCAGCGTATCGCCGACGACCAGAGCACCACCCAGATGGCAACCCATATGCGCGCAGTGGCTGGCAAAGGCCTGCACGCCGCCCGACACGCCGCGCCAGACCACGAGCGGTATGCCGCCGACCTCGAACGACCGTGCGGCGCCCGGCTTGAGCCGCGACGATGGACCCAGGAGATACCAGTTGCCCGGCAGCGCGGGGCCGAGCGCACTCATGCAGGCTTGCGGCGCCTCCGTCCCAGCAGCCAGCCGATCAGGAGGCCCAACAGGCCGGCGGCGCCCGCGATCCACCATGCGAAATGTTCGACGGCAGCCATGATCGGGTTTTCGAACATGTTCGCGGAGAAATGAATCGACGCCAGTTTCCACTGACCGCCGACATTGACCAGAGACGCCGTCCAGCGCAGCGGCACATCGAATTCGCGCCCGCCTTTGAGCTTGAAATGCGCATTCGAGGTGCCGGTCGTTACCGCCGCGCGATCATCGAGATAGAGAGTCGAATAATCATCGGGCTTCACGGACAGCGACATGTCCTCGACGATGCGGCTCGAGCCGACCATCATCTTCGCATAATAGGCTTTGGCGCCGGCGATGCCGTGAAAGGTCTCGTTGTTCATTGCCGTGAACGAGACATTCGGATCGAGCTCGGCGAGCAGTGCCGCCTCGTCTTTCCGGTTCATGGCGGCGACCATGCGATCCTTGACCGCGCTCAACTGCTTGTGAGTCTCGACATTGGTCGCGGTCAGCTGCGCCGCGGCGGGCAGGGCGAAGAAAACCGATGCGATAATGGCAATTGCGGCGAATTTTTTCATCACAAGCCCCCTCTTCTTTCAGGGCTATAACAGGCCGATGTCGGGGTGGGGAAGCGATCCCTCTATCGCGGCGGCACTTTTCTCGCTGCCCGGCCAGAATACGAGATACAGCATCGTGCGATATTCGATCGCGCCCCGCCGTTTGCGCACGCTGGCGGCAAGCCCGCGCTCCGCCGCCATGCCAAGGATGGCGGCACCATGGCCCTGGCGCGCGGCTTCGCTCAGCGCAGCGTCGAGCAGGGCGTCGAAAACCTCCGGTGCATCGTCCGCGACGGCCAGGTGCGACAGCATGACCTGCCGGATCGGCGATCCGACCGGTGGCAGGTCGGGCCAGCCGAACAGGGCGCCGACGCGATTGGCCAGGGGACGAACCGCCCCGACAAAGCCGGGATAGCCGCGGATGACCGACTGGCGGTGGCCGCTCGTGTCCCACAGGGCAATACAGCCGGCTATGCGGCCACCGGCCCGGACGAGCAGGAAGTTCCCGATCGTAAGGCCGAAGGCGTCGAGATCGTGCAGCATCGCCGCGGTCCAGGCCGGCGCAAACTGATATCGGGCGTTTTGTCGCGCGAGAAACTCGGCGATCTCGGGAAGATCGCCGTCCGCCGCGCGGACGACGATCCTGTCGCGCGGGCGTCGCACCGGTCGCATCACGAAGGTCGAAAAAGGCGCGAGCGGCCGATAGACCGGCAGGCCGCGCAATCCGGCGGTCAGGATCCGCGTCGCCGGCGCGTTGTCGGTCGTGATCGAGGTCAGGGCGACCGGATAATCGGCCGTGTCGGCAAACTCCGCGCGAAGGGACGCATAGCCGGCACGCAGGATCGCGATCCGGTGGCGATGGCTTTCGGCAACACGCAGAGCCCCGAGATAAGGCACGCGTTCGACCTGGCCGTTGACGAAGGCGGGCCAGACAGTCCGCTCGTAGAGGCCGATCGCTTCCCCGCTGCCCATGTCGCGGGCAAGGACGAAATCATGGTCGAACGGTGCGGCAAAGGCGCTGGGCTCGCGCTCGAGCGACAGGCTGTAGCGACCGCCGAGCGGGTTCTCCCTGAGCAACCGGCGAATGTCCGGATCGTCGGCGCGCGTGGCGCGCGCAAAGACAATGTCGGCCATCAGCCGACCGCCAGCAATTCCCCCGACCAATCCGGATCGCCGAGCGGGAACCCGTCGCGCAGGGCGAGCTCAGCGCGATGCATATAGTTGATCGGCAGGAAATTGCGCGCGAGCACCTTGTCTCCGCGGTTGAGCGGATCAGCGAAGCGTCGGGCAATGCTGGGCCAGCCATAGAATTTGCGGCGCGCGGAAAGGCACCCCTGACGGATATCGTCGGGCTCGCCACCCTCAGGGCGAAAGGGCAGATCATTGTAGCGGTAGCGCGGATCGAGCCACCAGCGGTCATAGATGAGCCGCCCCTCGCTTTCGAGCCGGTGATAGAGCGGCGTGCCCGGAAAGGGGGTCAGATGGTTGAATGCGGCGATATAGAATTTCTGGTCGATCGCGAACTGCGCGGTTTCTTCGAACGCCTCTTGGCGGGTCTCGCCATAGCCGAACACGAAGGTGCCATAGACCCGGATATTATGCCGCCGGAGGTTGGCCAGCGCATCCCCATAGCCGCCCTTCATCCGGTTGAAATTCTTGCGCATCGAGCGCAGCACCGTTTCATCCAGGCTTTCGAACCCGATCAGGACGCCGGCACACCCCGCCCGCGCCAGCCGCGCGACCAGCGCATCGTCATGCGCGGCGTTGATGCTCATCTGCGTGATCCAGCGAATGCCGAGCGGGGCGAGCGCATCGGCCATTTCAGCCGAGGCCGCGAGATCGGCGGCGAAATTATCGTCGACGAAGAAGAACATCTTGGTGTCGTGTTTCAGCGCCATGATCTCGTCGACAACGGGGGCGATCGGGCGCCGCCGTGCGCTGCGGTTGAAAAAGGACTGGATCGCGCAAAACTCGCAGGGGAATTTGCAGCCCCGCCCGGTTTCGACCAGCCGGATCGGGAGATAGGGTTTGTTCGCGAAAAGCCGGCGGTCATAGGTGACCCGGCTGAGGCAGGGCTGGGCCTCGGCGCGGTAGATCCGTTGCAGCGTGCCGCTGCGCGCATCGTCGATCACCTGGGGCCATAGCGCCTCGGCTTCCCCGACGACCACGGCCTCGGCATATTGGCTGACTTCGTCGGTTGCGAGGGTCGCGTGGAATCCACCCATGACAACGGGCACGCCGCGCCGCCGGAATTCGCTCGCGATCTGATAGGCGCGCTTCGCGGTATAGGTCTCCACCGGAATGGCGACGAGATCGGCGGGGCGGTCGAAATCGATCGTCTCAAGCCGGTCGTCGTAAAAACTGATGTCGACGCCAGGTGGCGTCAACCCGGCAAGCGCTGCGATCGGCAGCGGCTCCATCTGCCATGACCGAATGTAACTCTTGCCGGGTTTGCGCCCGATCGCCGGGTGAACGAGTGTCAGGCGCACACAAGATCCCGCTGCTCGGCAACCTGCGGCCAATCGCAGGTGTAATGCGTGCGCAGGTGATGCGCGTAGAAGCGATAGCCGATATTGGCTGCCAGCGAGAGCGGGATCTGGCTGCGCGCATGGCGCAACCGCGAGAGGATCGCGCTGTAGCGATAGACGGTTTTCCAGGCGCGCTCATGCCCGGCCTCGAGAGCGGCGGGGCTCAGCAGCTTGGGACGGAACACGACGTGCTGGCCGTCATAAAGCTCCCAATTGTCGGTCAGTATCCGGCCTTCGCGATCGAGCCTTTTGTACAAGGGCGTTCCCGGGAATGGGGTGAGGATAGCGAAGCGTGGCAGGTCGATTCCGGTTTTGACGACGAATTCGGCGGTCGCATCGAAGGTGTTCTCATCATCGACATCGTTGCCGAACACGAAACAGCCCTGGATGCCGATGCTCCGCTTGTGCAGATCCTTGATGAGGCCGGCATAGAGGGCGGGATCGTTGAAGCGCTTGTCGATCGTGCCGAGCCCCTCGCGCGAAATCGATTCGAACCCGATCAACAGGCCGGCACAGCCGCTGGCCTGCATCAAATCCATCAGAGCGGGATCGCGCCCGATCAGGCTGGTCGACAGACCGAACCAGCGTATCCGCAACGGGACCAATGCGGTGAACAGCTCGCGGGCATAGTCGACGTCGGAGATCAGGTTGAGATCGACAAACAGGATCTTGCGGGCGCCGACGCGGCGAATATCCTCGATCACATGGGCAACCGGCTTCTGGAATTGCTTCCGGCCCCATGCGGTCGGCGAGACGCAGAACTCGCAATTATGGGCGCAGGCCCGCGTCGCCTCGAACACCGCCTGAGTCATGTAATGGCGGCGGTCGAGCAGATCGCGCCTGGCGAAGGGCAGGTTGGTCAGCTCGAAATCGGGGCCCTGATCATAGCGCGGCTTCAGGCGACCGGCGGCATGGTCCCGGAGCAGTTGCGGCCAGCTCTCTTCAGCATAGCCGACGCAGATGGCATCGGCATGCAGCTGTGCTTCTTCAGGAACCAGCGTGACGTGCGGGCCGCCCAGCACCACTGTTCGGCCACGCAATCTGAATTCGCGCGCCAGGGCGTATGCGCGTGGCGCACTGCCGGTCAGAACCGTCAGCCCGATCAGATCGGCATCGATATCGAGCGGCACATCGGCGACACCCTCATCGAAGAACTGGAACTCGGGATTGAGCTCTTCCGGCGCGAGCGCTGCCAGAGTGGTGAGCGTCAGGGGCTGGTAGCGCAGCGATTTGCCGAAAATGCCGCCGCGCTTGCGGTAGAGCGGCCCCTTCGGGGAGACCAGGGCGATCTTCACTGCACGTCCCCTCTCAGCAACAGCCCAACCGGCTTCACGTCGCCCAGTCGAGCGCCCGCGGCCACTTTCCGGCGAGTCACGTCTAGCATGAAACCGGGGCGCGAACAGGCAACAACGGCGTCGAGCTGTTTGAGATTGCGCGCATAGTCATAATGCGGGTTCGCCCGCAGCGCGGTATCCACCCGCGCCGCGATCGAACCCAGCGCGGCATCGTCAAGGCTTGCATCGATCCACAGCCTGTATCGGGCCGGTGATTCATCGGGCACCAGCGCGCAGCTAAGGTCGATCCCGTCGAGCACCGAAGACACAAAGGCATCGTCGAGTTTCTCGCCGACCAGGTCGCTGGTCACGCCGTCGCGCCCTTCGAAGCGGAGGCGCGCAATACCCCGCTCGACGCTCGTGCAGGTCACGACATCGCCGATCGCGTAGCGATAGAGGCCGCCCGGCGTCGTGACGGCGACGCGGTAGCGCACGCCGGATTCGAGCGTGTCGCACAGATGGGCCTCGCCTGACGGATCGATATATTCAACCACGCTGCTCATGACGGCGGTAAGCGCACCCTCACCATCGCCATGGGGCACAGTCATGGCCGCCTCCGTCGCCAGCAGGCCTTTCGGATCAATCGCAACGCCGGGAAACTGCGCGGCGAGAATGCGGGCGAATCGCGCCGATGCGCCGTCCGTCCAACAGGAAATGCAATCGAGCATCGGCCATAAGCGGGCTGTTTCGAGCTGCCCGGTCCTCGTCGCATCCGCGAGCCGGCGACGCGCCTCGGGGCTGAGCCGGGCCGCAATTGCGTCGCTATTCGCCGGAATCGCGCCGACGAGTTCGACGAGAAAGGTCGGGCTCCAGATCGACACGAAGCTCAGATCATCGGCCTCGATGAGCTGGGCGAGCGTCGCAATCCGCCATGCGTCCATATCCTCCATCCGCCCGATCAAAGGGGATACCGCGAGCAGCGCCAGGAAAGGGGCGACCAGATCCTCGCCGAGATACGCCGCGTCGCTGTCCAGGCCGATCGGGATGCCTGAGGCGGTCTGCATCGCCGGACGGGTTGCGGGGCTGATCGAGGCATAGAGCCGCCCCCGTGTAATTCCCGGTCGCCGCCGCGCCAGATCGGCGAGCCAGGGCAGGACGGCATGGCGGAACGCGGCGAGGCTTGCCGCAGTGTAAGGCACCAGGCGTCCGCCCGCCATTGTGCCACTGGTCCGCTCGAACGCCACCACCGGTGCGTGCGTGAGGATGTTTGGCTGACCTGCGGCAATGCGATCGACCCAGGGCACAAAGCTGTCGGCCGGCATCAAGGGAACGGCGCGCCGATAGTCGTCGATGCTGCCGATGGTCGCGAACTGGTGCGCCCGGCCGAACTCCGTCTCGCAATTTTCCGCGAGAATCCGGCGCAGGAGATCGGTCTGGGTGGTGCGCTGATCCTGCAGCGCGGCCTGGAAGACGCGGTCGGCCTCATGAGCCATGGGAAGGATGCCGGCCCAGCTCATTCGGCCAGCCCCCGAAGGTAAAGTCGCCGCGTCAGTGGTCGCATATTCTGTTGCGATATCTCGCACAGGCAGGCGAGTTCGTCGCCCGCTGCAAAGCCGGGATTGCGATCGAGGAAAAAGGCGACGTCCGCCCGGGCCCGCTCGCGCTCGCTCGGCTGCGACCATAGCGGCGCGAGGTTTCCGCGCGGTTCCGGAAAGGTGATCAGCCCGGTTCGCGCATCATAGGCCGGACCGAACATGTCGGTGGCGACGGAGTCGCGCAGCCTCAGAAGGTCCCCGGTTCCGGCGCTTTCCCAGTGCGGCACGAAATGATGCGCAAAGGTCGGCAGGAACCGAAAGGTCCGATGCCCCTTGACGATCAGGAACCAATATAGCGCGAGGCCCGGATAGGCTCGAGCGATGTGCCCGAGTTCGAGAATCCACCGCGTCGCCAGTGCCTGCTCACCCCAATGTTCGCGCGCGACGATCGTGTCGCCCGAAAACAGGATGAGCCGCTCGCGCCCTTCGAACTGAAAGCGGAACAGCTTGACCGTGGTGAAGCCGGCAAGACTTTCGCCGTGCCACAGCAGGATGGCGAAATCCTTGTCCCGCAGATCCCGCAGGAAGCGATCGCGGGTCGTGTTCGCATAATAGGGCGCGAAGAGCCGGAACATCTCGTCCGCCAGCGTATCGGCAATGTCACCAATCGCCACGCGGACGGCCTGCACGTTCATTCCTTCGATTCAGCCCAATCGCCAGCGCTGGGCCGCGACCTTGTTTGAACGACGGGAGTCAGGTGCAGCAATAGCCATTCGCGGCGCGATCGTGATTTTCCGGGCGCGCTTCGTCGAATGGCGTGTGCCTACACGTCGAGATTGACCACGCTCAGCGCGTTGTCCTGGATGAACTCGCGGCGCGGCTCGACGACATCGCCCATCAGCCGGGTGAAGATCTCGTCGGCGACATCGGCCTGGTCGACCTCGACGCGGAGCAGCGAGCGGTTCTGCGGATCGAGCGTGGTTTCCCAGAGCTGCTCGGCGTTCATTTCGCCAAGGCCCTTGTAGCGCGCGATCGCCAGCCCCTTGCGGCCGGCAGCGAGGATCGCCTCGAGTAGCTGGCTCGGCCGTGCGATCATGGTCTCGCCCTTGCCGAGCGCAACAGGCGCGTCATCCTCCTCGGCGGCGGCATCCGCTTCGGCCTGGACCGCCGCTGCTGCCTTGGTCGAGACCAGCTTGGCGGTCTGGACAAAGGCATCACCTTGTTCGTCGGCAAGCGTGTGGAGCTTGCGCGCCTCGGCCGAACCGAGAAACGCGGCCTCGATGATGTGATGATCCGTCACGCCGCGCCAGATGCGCTGGAAATGGATGCTGCCCTCGGGCGTGATCGTCGCCGACCAGCGTGCATCGCTGTCAGCTGCGTCGAGCCCGCGCACCACGGTTGCGACGAGCACGCCGCGCGCTTCGTTGCCGAGCGTAGGATCGAGCACGCCGCCCATCGCCAGCGCCTCGACTATGGTAGGGTCGTAACGCCGCGGCACGTAGCGCATCAGCGTCCGCATCCGCCTTGCATGATCGACCAGCGAGCGCAGGTCAGCGCCCGAGCGCGCGCCGCCTGCCCCTTCGAGCACGGTACCGGCGACGCCATTCTCGATCAGATAATCGTCGAGCGCGTTATCGTCCTTGAGATAGACCTCGGAGCGCCCGCGCGTCGCCTTATAGAGTGGCGGCTGGGCGATGAAGAGGTGCCCGCGCGTGATGATCTCGGGCATTTGCCGGTAGAAGAAGGTCAGCAGCAGCGTGCGGATATGGGCGCCGTCGACATCGGCGTCGGTCATGATGACGACCTTGTGATAGCGCAGCTTCTCGATGTTGAAATCGTCGCGGCCGATGCCGGTGCCCATTGCCTGGATGAGCGTGCCCACTTCCTTGGAAGAGAGCATCCGGTCGAACCGCGCCCGCTCGACGTTGAGGATCTTGCCCTTCAGTGGGAGGATCGCCTGGATATTGCGATCGCGGCCCTGTTTGGCGGAACCGCCGGCGGAGTCTCCCTCGACCAGGAACAATTCGCACTTGGCGGGATCGCGCTCCTGGCAATCGGCCAGCTTGCCGGCCAGGTAGGCGACATCCATCACGCCCTTGCGCCGGGTGAGCTCGCGCGCCTTTTTCGCGGCTTCGCGGGCAGCGGCGGCATCGATGATCTTGGCAACGATCGCCTTGCCGTGGCCGGGATTCTCCTCGAGCCATTCAGCCAGCTTGTCGGCCATCAGGCTTTCGAGCGGCTGGCGCACCTCGGACGAGACGAGCTTGTCCTTGGTCTGCGAGCTGAACTTGGGATCAGGCAGTTTCACCGAGACGATCGCGGTCAGCCCCTCGCGCATATCGTCGCCGGTGAGCGTGACCTTCTCCTTCTTCAGGAGGCCCGACTTCTCGGCATAATTGTTGAGGGTGCGGGTCAGCGCGGCGCGGAAGGCGGCGAGATGGGTGCCGCCGTCCCGCTGCGGGATGTTGTTGGTGAAGCAGAGGACATTTTCGTAATAGGAATCGTTCCACTCCAGCGCGACATCGATGGTGACATCGTCGCGGGTGCCGGCGATCGCAACCGGATCGGGCATCAACGCGACCTTGTTGCGATCAAGATATTTCACGAATGCAGCGATGCCGCCCTCATAATAGAGCTCGACGGTCTTCAGCTCTTCATGCCGCGCGTCGTTGAGGAACAGGCGCACGCCGGAATTGAGGAAGGCGAGCTCACGGTAACGGTGCTCGAGCTTCTCGAAATCGAACTCGATGATCTTGAAGGTGGCCGGGCTCGGCAGGAAGGTGACCCGCGTGCCCTTCTTGCCCGGCGCAGGGCCGACGACCTTGAGCGGCGCCACCGCATCGCCAAAGGCGAAGCGCATATAATGCTCGGTTTCTTCGCGCCAGATGGTCAGATCCAGCCATTCGCTGAGCGCATTGACCACCGAGACGCCGACGCCGTGGAGGCCGCCTGAAACCTTGTACGCATTGTCGTCCGACGTGTTCTCGAACTTACCGCCGGCATGGAGCTGGGTCATGATGACCTCGGCCGCCGACACGCCTTCCTCGGTATGGATGCCGGTCGGGATGCCGCGACCATTGTCGGTCACCGAGACTGAGCCGTCCGGGTTGAGGGTGATGTCGATCCGGTCGCAATGGCCGGCGAGCGCTTCGTCGATCGCGTTATCGGAAACCTCGAACACCATATGGTGCAGGCCCGAACCATCGTCGGTATCGCCGATATACATGCCGGGGCGTTTGCGGACCGCGTCGAGGCCCTTCAGGACCTTGATCGAATCAGCGCCATAATCATTGGCGTTGGGGAGGTTTTCGGGGACACTCGGTTCAGGTGTATCTGTCATACCCAGCATATAGGGATTCAGTGCACGAAACGGAAGCGAAATGGGCGCCGCCACACCGGTGAACGCCCGCGCTACGATCGAAATAGGGAGAAGATGGAATGCGCGGATCAATCCTGTCGGTGATCGCTCTCCTGGCGCTGCCGATTGCCGTCACTGCCCCTGCCGCTGCCCCGCCTGCCGAAATGCCGGCAGATTTACAGGCCGCGGCGCACGCCTTCGATCAGGCGCAAATGCATAATGACGGCGCGGCGCTCACCCGCCTGCTCGCCGATGATTATCTGCTGGTGAATTCCACTGGCACGCTCGAGACCAAGGCAGACTTCATCCATGATTATACCGCGCCCGGCTTCACGCTCGAGCCCTTCACCATCGAGCAGCCAGTCGAGAAAATCTGGGCCGATGGCGCTGTGCTGGGCGGCATCGCCACGCTGAAGGGGATGAGCGAGGGCAAGCCCTATGAGGCGCGGCTGCGCTTCGCCGATATCTGGGCGAAGCGGGGCGGCCGCTGGCAGGTGATCTATACGCAGGTGAGCCGGGTGCCCAAGGCCTGAGCCCTGCCCGCTCCCGGTGGAGCGGGCAGGGTCGCTGGTCAGAAGCGGTCGGCGCGCTGGCCGAGCAGGGTCACTTCGACGCGGCGGTTCTGACGCATGCCTTCGCGCGTGGCATTGGTCGCGACCGGATCATGCTCGCCGTGGCCGGTGACGCTGAAGCGGGCGCGGACTACGCCCATCTCGTCGAGCGCGGCCCGGACGCTCGCCGCCCGGCGTTCCGATAGATCCTGGTTGTGCGCATCGGTGCCGCGCGAATCGGTATAGCCGTCGATCGCGACGCGCACGCCGGGTTCCGACCGCAAATAGGCGGCGAGCGGCCTCAGCTTCTCGATCGCGCCCGGGCGCAGCACGTCGCTGTCGGTCCTGAACAGCACGTCCTCCTGAAGCCGCAAGGTCGCGCCGCGCGCGGTCTGGCGGAAGCCATAGCCGTGCATCGCACCACGATCCCATCCGCCACTACGCGGCTCCTCGATGACGACCCGGTCGCGCGATGCCCAGTCGAAGCGGTCGCGGCGGGGGCCTGCAAAGCGGGCAAAGGCGCGGTTGGCAGCGATCGCCTCGCGCGGGCCGATGAGGCCGTCGCGATTGAAATCGAAGTTGCGCATCACGAAGGCGCGGCCGCGATGGCTCGCGCGCAATTCCGGGTAGAGCATGCGCACGCCAGGCCCGGCGAGATCATAATCGCGGTCGCCGTGACGACCGCCGCCAAAGTCCCAGCGATCCTGGGCGGAAGCGGGGCCAGCACTCGCTGCCAGCGCGATCGCCGCAGCGGCCGAACCGATCATGCGTTTGAAATGCATCGTCATCATTACCTCCATGGCCCCCGCCATGGATTGGCTTTGCCGCACCGTGCTTGAACTCGCGGTTAGCCGAGGCGACAGGCGAGGTTCATCCGGGGGTGGTCAGCCGGCGAACAGCATTCGCGCGACGGTGCCCTCGCCACTCTCGACGATCCCGTCATGCACAAATCCGGCGCGGGCATAGGCCGCCCGGGCGCGGGCATTGGCGATGTCGGGATCGATCGCGACGATCGGCGCGCCGGCCGCGATCAATTCCATCGCCAGCAGCCGCAGAAAGGCTCTGCCATGGCCTTTGCCGAGCATCGCCGGAACGCCGACAAAGGCGTCGATCGCGCGGCTGCCGGCGGGCAGATGCTCGAAATGCGGCTGCGGCCAGCGATGGACCGCGTAATGCTGCGCATAGGCAAATGGCGTGCCCTCGAACGACACGATCAGCATCGCCATCCCCGCTTCGTCGAGATCTTCCTCGAGCAGCGCATATTGCTCGGCGGGATCGCCCCACCAGCGCACGACGTCTGGGGTTTCCAGCCATTCGCGCAGCATCGGCAGATCGGCGCGGGTCGCCGGCCGGAACGTGTAGCTCATGACGCGTCGATGACCTTGCCGCCGCTGACGAGCAGGCGACTGGCGCCGGCGCCGAGCCCTTCGAACAGGGCCTCCTCCGTGCCGGTCATCCAGACCTGGCCCTTGCCGGCGAGCCTTTCGAACAGGGCAGCGCGACGGGTGGGGTCGAGATGGGCGGCAATCTCGTCAAGCAGCAGGATCGGCGGGTGGCCGGTGCGTTCTGCGACGAGATCGGCATGGGCGAGGACGAGCCCGAGCAGCAGCGCCTTTTGCTCGCCGGTCGAACAGAGCGCGGCGGGCTGGCCCTTGCCGATATGGGTGACGGCGAGATCGGTGCGATGCGGGCCGGCCAGGGTGCGCCCGGCGACGGCATCGCGGCGGCGGCCCAAAGCGAGATCGACGACGAGCGTGTCGCCCGTGCCGGTCCAGCCTTCGAGCGCCAGGCCGGCGCGGGCGAAAGGGCCTTCGGGCTGATCGGCGAGGCGCTCTGCGAGCGCGGCCACCGTTTCGCGGCGAGCGATGTCGATTGCGTCGCCATGTTCAGCCATCTGGGCTTCGAGTGCGCTCAGCCATTCCGGATCGGCCGGGCGGCCGCCCTCATTGGCCTCGGCGAGGAGCCGGTTGCGCGCACGCATCGCCGCTTCGTAGCGGTTGCTGTGGACGGCATGGCCTGGGTTGAGCGCGAGGGTCAGCCGGTCGAGGAAACGGCGGCGCTCGCTGGCTGGCTCGACGAACAGGCGGTCCATTGCGGGGGTGAGCCACAATATCGTCAGCCATTCGGACAGCGCGGTTGCCGCAGCGGGGGCGCCCTGGATACGGACGATGCGGCGCTCGGGGGCGGAGGGTTGGGTGCCGGTTGCGATACTCAGCTCCCCATCCCGCAAGCGGGAGGGGGATAAAGAAGGCGACAGATTTCCAGCCACCCCGAAAGCGCCATTCCCGCCTTGCCGCGCCATTTCCCCGAGCGCCGCGCGGCGCAGGCCCCGTCCCGGGGCGAACAAGGATACCGCCTCCAATATGTTCGTCTTCCCCGCGCCATTTTCACCGGTCAGCACAACGAAGCCCGGGCCGGGCTCGATCACGGCGTCTTCATGGTTGCGGAAGTCGGTCAGGACGAGGCGGGCGAGCATCGGCAACGCCTTAGCGCGTTTCCGCCGTTGTCGCCCCGTTTTCGCATATCCCTGTTGTGGCAACGCCTCTTTCACCTGCGCCAGTCTATGCGCTTGTGTGGATGGTGCTGAGCGGCTCAATGTGCTGGTGCCGGAGCCCGCTGACGGCATGAGAGGGGATGTATGAAGCACATAATGGCCATCGTGACGGCATTGTCGGCGACCGGACTGATGGCGGGATGCTCCGCCGCGCCCGGGGATATGGTCGCGCGGTACCGCGTCGAGGCAATGAACACATCGATCGTCGTGAAGACGCGCCCCAACGGAGACTTCCGCGCCGAGGTTACAGGAAGGCCGATCGCCCTGGTCGGCCATAGCGGAAAGGCCTTCAGGCTATTTCGCGACAATGGCCACTGGATCGGCGTTCCGATCGATTCGCTCGTTGCGGCTTGCGAGAGCGAAGTCAAACGACGGACGCCATTGGGCTACGGCCCGAAGCCGCCGGTTGACGGTCCCTATCAGGCAAGCGCAGCCGGGACGGAAACGGTGGCGGGCCATGCCGGCGCCGTATGGACGTTCAGCGACAAGAATGGTGGAAAGGTGCGGCTGGTCGTCAGTGACGACGCCAAGCTCGCCCCAGTCGGAGCGGCGCTTCGACAGATGTTGCGACTGAACAGCCTGTGCGCGCTTGATCCTTTCAACACCGAACTGACGCGACAAATGGCGCCGATCGAAGCGAAGGGAACCGTGCTGCGGTCTCTCTACGAGAAAATGCCCCCGGGCTTCTTCTTCACCCCACTCGAACTCGTC
The DNA here is from genome assembly GCF_056402635.1 of Sphingomonas sp. P3_C5. NCBI lineage: Bacteria > Pseudomonadati > Pseudomonadota > Alphaproteobacteria > Sphingomonadales > Sphingomonadaceae > Sphingomonas > Sphingomonas sp. P3_C5. The sequence goes on along the minus strand of NZ_JBFUHA010000001.1, from coordinate 725,873 downwards.
AGCCTCGACAAGGCCAGGCTTCCCGACACGGATTTCACCGTACCGGCCAAGATCCTTTCCGATCAGGAGGTGAAGCAGAAGTTCGCCAGCACATTCTAGGATCCCTCAGGCGGCGAGCCGCTCCGGCGCTGAATTCTTAGCCTTGGGTGCGCTCAGATAGGAGGCCATTTGCGGGCCCAGTTCGCGCTGAGCACGCAGATAGGCGACCGGGGTTACGATGCCGAGCCGGGCACGCGCAGCGTCGATCGGCTCGTGGAGCAGCTTTTCATAATCCTCGCCGGAGATCCATTTCGCCTTGCGGCCGTTGCGATAGCCTTCCCAAACCGCGCGCGCGAACAGCGTATTGCCGGTGACGCCGAGGCTCTTGAGCGCAGCCGCGCCGCCGATAAAGGCCCAGCCGAGCCCGCCGACCTGGGCATAGCTGAACGCGACCAGAGCCGCTTCACCAAGGCTTTCGTCCGCCTTGTAGCCGGTCAGGACGTGCCAGATATCATGCGTGTCGCGTACCCGCCGCCCGAACCAGGCATAGGGGTGGAGCATCTCCTCCTCGCTATTGACCTTGCTGATCTCGGCAAGACCATCGGCCGAATAGCCGGTCGTCTCGAGGAAATGACGATAGGCGGCGCCGACCGTGCCGGGCGCGAACTGAGCGACATAGGATGTGTCGGAGAGACGCTTCGCAAGCTCGACCCGCTCATAAGCCATCCGACCGCCGTCGGGGGTGGCGATGAACCTGGCATAGTTCATCGGCGCATTGCCGACGTTCAGCGCGCGCATGATGCGGAACACCTGGGTGGTGTCGTCGCCATTGGCGAGCAGCTTGCGGATCGCGTCGAACGCGGTGCGCCAGTCGCGGCGGCCGGTCGTGCCGGGAAAAGGAGGAAGCTTGGCCATTGACGCGAATCCTTACTGACAAGAGTGTCAATAAGTATCGGCGCGGCGCCCGTCAACCCGGCGCCTGGCGGCCACCGATCGTTTGGGCGAGAAAAAGGCGCAGCTTGTCGCGACAAGCGTCGGATGACATGCCTGAGGCGGCCGAGTGGTCGGCCCCCGCAATCCACAGGATTTGCCTGGGCCCCGGCGCGGCGTTGAACAACGCCCGCGTCTCAACCGGCGGCGTGTAGCGGTCGTGGTCGCCGCCGATCACCAGCACCGGGCCCGGATATCGCCGCAGCGCATCGATCGGCGACAGGGCGTCTGGCCAGACGCCGAAGCGGAATGGCGATTGGTAACTGAGCAAGGGCTCGAGCAGCATCGCGGGCCATGATCCGAGCTGGACGCCGATGCGGTTGCGGATCGCATGGCGGATGTCCGGATAGACCGCGATCAATATCAGCGCATCGGCCGGCACTGGCCCATGGTCGCCGAGCAAGGCCGCCGCCCCGCCAAGCGAGCTGCCGAGCACCGCCACCGGCGCGCCATGCTGCTGGCGCTTAAGCCAGCCGAGCGCAGCCGTCGCATCCCGCGATTCACCCAAGCCGAAGCTGTGCTGCGCCGGGGTCGATTCGCCATGTCCGCGGAAATCGATGGTCAGCGCTGCATAGCCCTGGCGCGCGACCCAGGCGGCGGTCGGCGCCATTGCGGCGCGCGAGGCGCCATTGCCGTGGAGCAGCAAGACCGCCGGCGCATTCGGGCTCGCACCCGGCCAATAGCTTGCCGTGACGGTCAGGCCGTCAGCGGTGCGGAGTCGGATATCGCGGGCCGGCGCCGTGGCGCGGGCGACATGGGACGGAGTGGGCCGCGTCATCGCCGAGCCAAGCAGCCAGCTGACAGCCAACCCGACGACAATCAGGACGGCGAAGAGGAACGACCAGCGCCGGAAGCGCCGGGCCGTCACACTCGCATCGGCATCAATACATAAAGCGCCGAGGATTTGTCATTCTCGCGAATCAGGGTTGGCGCGGCGGCGTCCGCCAGATGGACCTCGATCGTGTCGCCATCGAGCTGGCCGAGAATGTCGAGCAGATAGCGGCTGTTGAAGCCGATCTCGAAGGGCATCGCGGCATAATCGCCGGGCACTTCTTCCGCCGCCGTGCCATTTTCCGGGCTCGTCACGGAGAGGATGATCTTGTCGCGGTCGAGCGCCATCTTCACCGCGCGGGTCTTCTCGGTCGCGATGGTCGAGACGCGGTCGACGCCCTCTTCGAAGCTGCGCGGATCGATCTTGAGGATCTTGTCGTTGCCGGTCGGGATGACGCGGCTGTAATCGGGGAAGGTGCCGTCGATCAGCTTCGAGGTCAGCAGCGCCTGCCCGAGATCGAAACGGATCTTGGTCGGCGACAGCGATACGCCGACCGAACCGTCAATCTCCTCGAGCAGCTTGCGCAGCTCAGCGATGCACTTCCGCGGGATGATCACGTCCGGCATTTTCTCGGCGCCGTCGGGGCGCGGCATCGTGACGCGGGCGAGGCGGTGGCCGTCAGTCGCGGCCGCCTTCAGCACCGGCAGCGGATCGTCCGACACGTGCCAGAAGATGCCGTTCAGATAATAGCGCGTCTCTTCGGTCGAGATCGCGAATCGGGTCTTGTCGATGATCTGCTTCAGCGTCTCGGCGGGCAGTTCGAACGCGACGGGCAGTTCGCCTTCAGCGATCACCGGGAAATCGTCGCGCGGCAGCGTGCCGAGCTGGAACTTCGCGCGGCCGGCCATGATCGTCATCTTGCCGTCAGCGGCGGCGAGCGAAACCTGGCTGCCTTCCGGCAGTTTCCGCGCGATGTCGAACAGGGTGTGGGCCGAGACGGTGGTGGCGCCGGGCTGATCGACCGCGGCGGCGATCGTCTCGTTGATCTGAAGATCGAGATCGGTCGCCATCAGCTTCAACCCGCCCTCGGCGGTGGCTTCCAGCAGGACGTTGGAGAGGATCGGAATCGTATTGCGGCGCTCGACCACAGACTGGACGTGGCTGAGGCCCTTCAACAGAGTCGCGCGTTCGATCGTGGCCTTCATCGTGTATCCCCCGGGCCGCCGCCCATTCACTTTCCCTCCGAGCGTTCAGCCGGGGGCAATTCGCCGTCTCCTTTCCTTAACGATAAAAGGGGCTGGAGCAAGCGCCCCAGCCCCTTGTTTTGGGCCTTTTAAGAGGCATGTGGTTCAGAATCGGATGCCAACGCCTGCGACGACCTGATGGCGATCGGTATCGACATCGAAATTGTTGGTGTTCGCGCCGTTCGGATATTCCAGACGGGCATCACCATAGTTCGAGTAGCGATATTCGATCTTCGCATAGGCCTTGCCGCCGATCGCCTGCTCGAGGCCGGCGCCGAGGCGGTAGCCGTCGAGATTATAGTGCGCGCCGGTTTCGGTCGTGCCGTTGCTCGCGGTCAGGTCAAGGCGCTGGTTGGTGTAACCGCCCTTGGCGTAGATCAGCGTGTTCGGGGCCGCGCGGACGCCGACGCGGCCGCCGATATAGAGATCGCGGCCTGCCTTGACCCGGCCATAGCCGAGTGCCGAGGCAGTGGCGGGATTGGTGACCTTGCCGGTCGAACCGGTGACTTCGCCCTCGGCGCCGATCACCAGGCTGTTGCCGATCGCTGCGTCATAGCCGATGTCGCCGCCATAGGTCAGGCCCTGGGCCCTGCGATCGCTGCCGATATCCGAATTCGGGCCGCTGCCGGGCTGGATCTGGTCATAGCCGAGGATCACGCCGACGCGCGGACCAGTGAAGGTGGTCGGCTCGTCCTGCGCGAAAGCGGGGGCGGCAAAAGCTGCGGTCGCGGTCGCCGCGAGGGCAGTGAGAACAAGCGTACGCATAACATACTCCATTGAAACCCCGGCGGGTACCTGGCCGGGATGGGTCAAATAGGTGGCGGGGGCAGAGGTTTCATGAACCTCAGACAACGAGGAAAAACGTTGCTTTTGCGCCACACGGGGTTGAAAGCCGGCTCATGGCTTCCAAGGCAGTGAACGCGGCAAGATGAGGTTGGGTCGGGACTTCATCGCCCGTCACGGCGAAACGGTGTTCAATGCCGCCAGACGGTTGCAGGGCGACCATCCGCATACGCCGCTGACCCGCGCCGGCTTCGCCCAGGCCGATGAAATGGGCGAGGCGCTGCGCCGTCTGCTCGGCGCGAAACCGCCTTTGGCGCTATGGGCCTCTCCGACCGGACGGGCGCTGCAAACGCTCGCGGTGATCGCCGAGCATGTCGGGATCGACTGGCATGGTGCCGCAACCGACCCCAGGCTCGTCGAGATCGGGATGGGTGAATGGGGCGGGCTTTATTATGCCGAGGTGAAGGGCGACGGGCCGATCCTCGATCCGCGCACCGGGCTGTTCGCCCAGCGGGCGCCGGGCGGCGAATGGTATGACGAGATCGCAGCGCGGGTTTCGGGTTGGCTCGCCGAGACCGATGACGATCCGGGCGACCGGCTGATCGTGATGCACGGCATTTCCAGCCGGGTGCTGCGCGGGGTGATGACCGGCGCCGACGTCGAGCCGCGCTTTGCGGCGCCGATTGCGCCAGGGCTGCCGCAGGGATCGCTGGTGATGATCGAGGGTGGGGTCGAGACTTTGGTGTATCTTGGCCAGGGCGATGCGCCGGCATGAAGCGCGTGCTCATCCTGTTACTGCTCGCCGCAGCGCCAGCCGCGGCGCGCGATTCGCTTGGCATTTTCGACAATTGGGGCGCCTTTACCGATGCCTCGCCGCGACGCTGTTACGCCATTGCCCAGCCGCGATCCGGCCGTGCATCGGGCTGGCGGCCGTTTGCGAGCGTCGCCACCTGGCCCGGCCAGGGCGCGCGCAACCAGCTCCATATCCGGCTCAGCCGCGACCGCGATCCTCGTGCGCGGGTGACGCTCTCGGTCGGCGAGCGGCGCTTCGAGCTGGTCGCGGGCAATGCCGATGCATGGGCGCCCGACGCACGCACCGACGCCGCGATCGTGGCAGCGATCCGATCCAGCCGCAGCATGAGCGTCGAGACGCTCGGCAAGGGCGGCCAGCCCTTTGCGGATATCTACCCCTTGCGCGGCGCCGCCACCGCCATTGACGCAGCGACGCTGGGTTGCGCGCGGAGATAATCGGTCAGCCCCTCGGCCAGATGATCGAAGACCGCCCGGATTCGCGCGACGCCGCGCAGATCCTCGTGCGTGACCATCCAGGTTTCGAGCGGATATTCGAACAGGTCGGGCAATAGCCGCACCAGCGATGGATCGCGCGCGGCGAGGGGAATCTGGCACACGCCGATCCCGGCGCCAGCGCGCAGCGCGGCAAGCTGGGCGACGTCGCTGTCGCTTCGGAAGCTGAAATCGGTCGGCTGGACCTGGACTCCGCCAAATCGGAGCGAGCGCAATATCTCATTGTCATGTTCGGGACCGATCACGCCGTAGCGGCGGACATCGGCAATAGTCTCGGGCATGCCGTGGCGATCGAGGAGATCGCGCCGGGCATGAAGCCCGAGCGCCACGACGCCGATCATGCGGGCAACGAGACCCTCCTGCGTGGGGCGTGCCATGCGGACCGCGATATCGGCTTCGCGGCGCAGCACATCCTCGTTGCGGTTGGTCGGCGACAGGATGATCACGAGGCCGGGATGGCTGGCCTGGAGTGTCGCGAGGATTGAGGGCAGCACCTCGAGCGCGATCACCTCGCTCGCGGTGACGCGGACCACGCCGGCCACTTCGCCTGCTTCGGCTGACGCGGTGCGCGCAAAGGCGGCTGCGGCATGCGCCATCGCCTCGGCATGGCCGGCCAGTGCATGGGCGGTCTCGGTCGGATCGAGACCGGCGGGGGTCCGCGTGAACAAGACCACGCCGAGCGACGCCTCGAGATCCGCGATCCGGCGCCGCACCGTCGGCTGGGCGACGCTGAGCGCCCGCGCGGCCGCGGAAAGGCTGCCCTCGTTCATCACGGCGAGAAAGGCGCGGTGGCGCTCCCAGTCGGTTTCGTCGATGATCATCACTTTTGTATAGGCTGCCTCCCATATCTTGACAATTTTATTCTACGCGGCACGCCGCCATATCGGCCCGGCAAACACTGGAGGCGATCATGGACAGAACGGCTTTGATACTGGGCGCGACCGGCGGCGTCGGCGGCGAAACCGCAAGGGCGCTCATCGCACATGGCTGGTCGGTGCGAGGCCTGACGCGCACGCATCGTACCAGCACCGACGGGATTGAATGGGTGACTGGCGACGCGCTCGATCGCGATGCCGTGCTTCGCGCCGGCCAGGGCGTGTCGGCGATCGTGCATGCGGTGAACCCGCCGGGCTATCGCGACTGGGAGAAGGTCGTGCTGCCGATGCTCGACAACAGCATCGCCGCAGCTGAAGCGGTGGGCGCGAGACTGGCTCTGCCGGGGACGATCTATAATTATGATCCGCGCCATGATCCGATCATCTCGGAAGGCTCGGCGCAGCATCCGAATACGAGAAAGGGCGCGATCCGTGTCGAGATGGAAAGGCGGATCGAACAGGCCTGCGAGCGCGGCATGCGCGCGGTGATCCTGCGGGCGGGCGATTACTTCGGGCCCCGCCCGGGCAATGGCTGGCTGTCGCAGGGCATGGTGACGCCGGGCAAGCCGGTACGATCGATCGTCTATCCCGGCAAGCGCCGGGTCGGCCATAGCTGGGCCTATCTGCCCGATGTCGGCGAGACGTTCGCGCGGCTGCTCGACCGCGACGCGGCGCTTCCCGCTTTCGCGCGCTATCATTTCCGGGGCGTCTGGGACGGCGACGGCACGCACATCGTGGACGCGATCCGCGCCGCGACGGGCAGGCCCGACCTCAAGACGCGTAGCGTGCCCTGGGCTCTGCTGCCGCTGATCGCTCCCTTCAGCCAGACGATGCGCGAGATGATCGAGATGCGAACTTACTGGCAGCACCCGGTCCGGCTCGACAACAGCGCGCTTGTCGCATTGCTGGGCGAGGAGCCGCATACGCCGCTGACTATCGCAATGGCGGCGACGCTCGAGGCACTGGGTTGCCTGGGGGGCGATCGCTCACGTCAGAGGCCTGCACGGGCGATGCCGGAAAGAGGCGCTCGTCCCGGCTGGGCCGGATGAGCACGGGCGGTCGACCGGCTGGAGCGGCTCGTCGTATCACCGCTCTGCCCGGTCTGCCATTCGTCCGATGACGGATTGATCTATGTAACATTGCAACATAGGAGGCACATGTCGCGGTGACAGCCGCTGGGATTCGGACTGAAGACATGACGGGACGCGATCAGCTGAGTGTGAAGGGAGGGTGCGCCGAGGCGGCCGAGCTCCTTTTGCGCGCACGCCGGTTCGCCATTGTCTTTGCCATGCTGCTCGCCATCCTGTGGCAGAGCTTCGTTACCCAGACCCATGTCCATGCCAATCCAGGCGTCTATGCGGCGGCGATTTCCGATAGCGCGAGCGCGCCGACTCGGCTGAAGGCCGGGGAGGCTCCGTCCGACCTGCCGGCCACCTGCCCGATCTGCCAGGAAGTCGCGCACGCCGGATCCTATCTCTCGCCGGCGGCGGTCGCGCTCCAGCCGCCCGTACCAGTCGATCTCTGGCGCACCGCGACACCGGCGCTCTCGCCGACACTCCGCCAGCGCTCGCACGCCTGGCAGAGCCGCGCGCCGCCGTACCAACTCCAGGCCTGAAAACATCGTTGCGGGGCAAGGCGCGAATCGGCGCCCCCTCGCCTCTCATCGGATTTGTTCGCTGCGAATCCGGTGCCAAGGTTCTCCGGAGTTACCCAAAATGCGTTATCTGTTCCTGCTCAGCGCGGCGAGTGCCGCCCTGATTTCCTCCGCTGCCGCCGCACAGGACGCGCCGGGCGGCGGGGCCGGCGACATCGTCGTGACGGCGTCGAAGCTCGATACCGCGCGCGACGACATCCTGCCGTCGCTCGGCGCGAGCGACTATCATATCGATCGCAAGATCCTCGAGAATCAGCCGGGCGGCGTCGATCGCGGCCTGACTCAGGTGCTGCTGCAGGCCCCCGGCGTCACGCTCGATTCCTATGGGTCGATCCATGTCCGCAACGAGCATGGCAATCTGCAATATCGCCTCAACGGCGTGATCGTGCCGGAGAGCATCTCGGGTTTTGGCGCGACCTTCGATCCGCATATCGCTGATTCGGTCGACATGCTGACCGGCACCTTGCCGGCGCAATATGGCTATCGCACCTCGGGCGTGATCAACCTCAAGACTCAGGCCGGCGCCTTCGAGAATGGCGGCGACCTCGGTTTCTATGGCGGCAGCCATGGGACATTGCAGCCGAACGCAAGCGTGCATGGCTCGAGCGGTGACCTCAATTATTTCGTCTCGGGCAGCTATCTGGAGAATGATCTGGGGGTCGAAAACCCGACCGCGTCGCGCGACGCCATCCACGACCACACGCGCCAATATCGGGCGTTCGCCTATCTCTCCGATATCGTCTCGAGCACGAGCCGCCTCACCGCGTTCGGCGGCACATCGATCGGCTATTTCCAGATTCCGAACAATCCAGGCCAGGGTGGGGCCGGCCCGAATGGGATGAACTGGGTGCTGAACGGCAATTCGGCTTTCGATTCAGCCAGGCTCGACCAGAATCAGCGCGAAATCACCCATTATGGCGTGCTCTCCTGGCAATATGCCGGCGACGCGCTGAACTTCCAGGTCGCGCCGTTCGTCCGCTATTCGCAGACGCGCTTCACGCCCGACCCAAAGGGTGGCGATCTAATCCTGGGCGGGGTGGCCGACAATGCACGGCTGTCGAGCCTGGCTGCCGGAATACAGGCCGATGGCAGCTACAAGCTCTCCGACAGCCATACGCTGCGCTTCGGCGTGTTCTTCCAGAATGAGCGGACTCGTTCGAGCGTGACCTCGCGTGTTTTCACGATCGATGCGAATGGCGACCAGACCTCCGATATCCCGCTGTCGATCACCGATAGCGGCGGGCGAAACGGTCAGCTGTACGGCGTTTATCTCCAGGACGAATGGTCGCTGACCCCGACGCTGACGCTCAATTATGGCGCGCGTTTCGATGTGGTGCGTGCCTATACCAGGGAGCAGCAGCTCAGCCCGCGCGTCAACATGGTGTGGAAACCCGCCACGGGCACGACCTTCCATCTTGGCTATGCGCGCAACTTCACGCCACCGCCGCAGGAGCTGATCGCCGCGCCGACGCTCGCCTTGTTCGCCGGCACGACCAAGGAGACTGAGATCACCACCGCTGGTCCGGTGCGCGCCGAACGCGAGCATTATTTAGATGGCGGCGTGGAGCAGCAGATCGCACCTGGCTTCAAGATCGGCCTCGATGCCTATTACAAGATCAAGCGCAATCTGCTCGATGAGGGCCAGTTCGGCCCATCGCTGGTGCTCTCCCCCTTCAACTACGCCAAGGGCTATGCCTGGGGCGTCGAGCTCAGCGCCAACTACACGCATCGCAACATCGACCTTTATGCCAATGTCGCGCGCGGGCAGGAGAAAGCCAAGAACATCATCTCGAGCCAATATTTCTTCGCGTCTGATGAGCTGGATTATATCCGCACGCACAGCATCTTCACGGACCATTCGCAGCGCTGGACCGCTTCCGGCGGGGCCAGCATCACGATCAAGGACGGGATCGGCTCGCTTATCCCGACCGCGGACTTCCTCTATGGCGACGGGCTTCGCGCCGATGATCCCGCCGGCATCGTCCCGAATGGCGGGAAGCTGCCCTCCTATTTCACCGCGAATTTCGGGGTGGCGCAGAATCTCGATGGGCCGGGCGTGCTGAAGGGCGTGTCGATTCGCTTCGATGTCACCAATATCTTCGACAAGAGCTATCTGATCCGCGACGGCTCAGGCGTCGGGGTCGGCGCGCCGCAATATGGCGCGCGGCGCGGGTTCTTCGCGGGCATTCGCAAGACGTTCTGAAGCGACGGGCTGCCGCCGCGGATCGTTCCCGCGGCGGCTGCCTGCGATCCCCCAACGGCGGCACCGACATCGTGTAATTTCTTGCCGATCGTCAGGTGGTGGTTCACTCCTGCGCTCGCGGGTCTCGCCTGAGCTGGTCGCGGCTTCTGTCGGATTCACCGCGAATGTGGGGAGAATTATATGGCGATCGGACAGTGCGGCATCGCTATCGATGAGCGCTCCACCCAATGATCCCGGCCCTGCTTGCAGGCACAGCCGCCTCGATCGCCGGTCTTGCTATCTTCTCTCGCGTCGCCGCTCGTCGCATCGAGCGCGATGTCCCCGCCGATGGCCTTTTCGTCACCATTAACGGCGTCCGCCTCCATTATACCGATCATGGCCAGGGCCCGGCGATCGTGATGATCCACGGCCTTTGCGGGCAGCTGCGCAATTTCAGCTACGCGCTCACTGATCATCTGGTCGCTGATCACCGTGTCATCCTCGTCGACCGGCCAGGCTCGGGCTATTCGGCCGCCGCGCCCTCGGCTGCAATTCCGGCGCAGGCGAAACTGATCGCCGGGCTGATCGACGCGCTCGGGCTCGATCACCCGCTGGTCGTCGGTCATTCGCTGGGTGGCGCGGTCGCGCTGGCGCTGGCGCTCGATCATCCCGACAAGGTCAGCGGTCTCGCCTTGCTCGCGCCCCTTACCCAGCCGCAGGACACAGTGCCCCCAGCATTCAAGGCGATCTCGATCGGTTCACCCGCAGTCCGCCGCGCGGTCGCCTGGACGATGGCGACGCCGCTGGGGCTGCTCTCCGGCAGCAAGGGCACTGAAGCCGTGTTCGCGCCCGAGCCGGCGCCAGCCGATTTCGGCACCAGGGGCGGCGGCACGCTGACGCTCCGTCCCGGCGCCTTCCACGCCGCCTCGACCGACCTCGCCGCCACCCGTAACGACATGGCGGCGCTCGCAGCGCGCTACGGGCAGCTCTCGGTGCCGGTCGCGATCCTCTATGGCCATGAGGACGCAATTCTTGATCCCGAAACCCACGGCGCGAAGATTGCTCGCGAATTCCCGCGGGTCGAATTGACGCTGATCCCGGGCGGCCACATGATTCCGGTCACCGCCCCCGATCAGGTCGCGGAATGGATCAAGGGGCGCGCAGGCGGCGCCTGATGCCGGGCCAGGCCGCGTTCGTCAGGGCCCTCTTACGTCTGCCGCTCCTGATTTTGCGCACTCGCTTCCGGCTGGGCATTTCCCTCGGCACCGTCACCTGACACGACAGCCTGGACGACCGCACCACCGACACTGGCCAGAGCGCCCTGCGCCAGTGTCTCGACCTGGTTGCGGGCCGCCTCGACTGCGGTGTCCGCAGCGTCGCGGGCGACGTCGCTCAGCTTGCCGGCAACCTCACCCATCATTTGCGCCTCCCGGCGGCTCGAAGGCAGCAACAGAGCAACGCCCGCACTGACCGCCGCGGCGCCGGCCACAGCCGCGAACGGATTGGCTTTGACCTGTTGAGCGCCCGCCTGCGCCACATCGCTCAAACGGTCACTGACCGCGCGAAACGCCGCCGCCGCTTGCTGGCGCCTCCCTCGGCTCGAGGTTCCACCGCCGCTATCGTCACCAAACCCACCTGTGCTGTACGGCTGGTGCAAGCCTTGCTTCGCAGTCTTCGCGCTCATGCTGCCACCTCGATGTTCGCGTTGGCCGGATAGGTGCGAGATACTCCGCCTCGCTGGCCGAGCCCGCCTTTCGCAATGCGGCCCCCGACGAAGCCGAGTACCGAGGCCACGCCAATTGCAACGCCCGGATGCCGGGTGATGATCGACCGCGTTTCCTCGACCATATCGCCGACGCTGTTGCGTCGCAGGCCCTGTGCGAGCCCCTCGACCGCATCGCCGCCGCGGTTGATCGCGTTCCCGACCACGCTGCCGAATTCGGCGCCTGCTCCGTTCGCGAACTCCCGGATCACCTCGACAGCTGCATCGAGCTGCCGGGTGGCGTCGTCTTTCAGTCCTTCGGCCAGTTGATTGGCCTTTGCTATGCCCTGATCGGCGAGCCTGCTTGGCTGGCCCTTCGCCTGATCGATGAGTCCGGCCGCACCACCGCCGCCGCGGTTCGCCTCCGGCCCTGCTCGCGGATCTATTGCAGTCGAAGCCATATAGGCCCTCCGTCGCCATGTGCCTGGACAGCAAAAAACCGACGCCTTTCCCGACAGTTCCCTGCCAAATGACTGATCGAGGTTACCTTGGCCACGCATCCCTGCGCGTATACCGATTCACTCGCGGCGCGTGACGACAAGCCGGACTCCGGTCGCGCAGTGGAAAAAGCCGCAGAAATAGCCTATGTGCGCCGCCATGCTTGATACCCCGACGCATTCCATGCCCATTCCCGGGCACATCGATCCCGTGCCCGTGCCCCGCGCGCCGACGTTGCGTGCCGATGGCCGCATCGACCTGATCGGCCTGCCGCGCGAGGCGATCCGCGCCGCGCTCGAAGAGGCGGGCATGGAGCCGAAACAGGCCAAGCTCCGCGCGAAACAGCTCTGGCACTGGATGTATAATCGTGGTGCGACCGAGTTTACCGCGATGACCGATATCTCGAAGAGCCAGCATCCCTGGTTCGCCGAGCGCTTCGTGATCGGCCGGCCTGAAGTGATCGAGGCGCAGGTCTCGACTGACGGCACGCGCAAATGGCTGCTGCGCTCGCCCGATGCGCAGGACTACGAGATGGTCTTCATCCCAGATGCAGACCGGGGCACGCTGTGCGTGTCGAGCCAGGTCGGCTGCACGCTCAATTGCCGCTTCTGCCACACCGGCACGATGCGCCTCGTCCGCAACCTGACCGCGGGCGAGATCGTCGGCCAGGTGATGCTGGCGCGCGACGGCCTTGGCGAATGGCCGAGCCAGCCTGAAGGCCGCATGCTCACCAACATCGTAATGATGGGCATGGGCGAGCCGCTCTATAATTTCGATGCGGTGCGCGATGCACTGAAGCTGATCATGGACGGCGACGGGCTTGCGCTGTCGAAGCGCCGCATCACGCTCTCCACCTCGGGGGTGGTGCCGATGATGGCGCGCGCCGGGGCCGAGATCGGGGTGAACCTCGCCGTTTCGCTGCATGCCGTCACCAAGGAAGTTCGCGACGAGATCGTCCCGATCAACCGCAAATACGGCATCGAGGAACTGCTCCAGGCCTGTGCCGATTATCCGGGCGCGAACAATGCGCGGCGCATCACTTTCGAATATGTCATGCTCCGCGACAAGAATGACAGCGACGCGGATGCGCATGAGCTGGTCCGGCTGATCCGCCATTACCGCCTGCCCGCCAAGGTCAATCTGATCCCGTTCAATCCCTGGCCGGGCGCGCCCTATGAATGCTCGACCCCGGAGCGGATCCGCAGCTTTTCGAGCATCATCTTCGAAGCCGGCATCTCGGCGCCGGTGCGCACCCCGCGCGGCCGCGACATCGATGCCGCCTGCGGTCAGCTCAAGACGGCGTCCGAAAAGAAGAGCCGTGCGGAGCTCGACCGCCAGGCCGAAGAGAAGCTCGCCGCGCTGGGCTGACCGTGCCCGACACGGGGGAGGCGGTGCTCTGCCGTCTCGCTTTCGTACCGCTTCCGTATCGTTCCGGGCAATTATGGTTCACCAATGCCGCTCAAGGCAGTAGGCCATGCTCAGGAGCGCATCKATGAACGAGCCGGCCACAATTGCGGATATCCCACCCGCCCCAAACGCGCCGCCGCATGGCGGATCGGTGATCTATCGTCACCGTGTCGTGACGCGTCTGTGGCACTGGATCAACGCGATCACGATCTTCATCATGATCGGCAGCGGCCTGATGATCTCCAACGCGCACCCGCATCTCTATTGGGGCAATTATGGCGCGAATTTCGATCATCCCTGGCTGAGCCTGCCGCGCTGGCCGGGCTGGGTCACGATCCCTGGGAGCTATAATCTCGCGCTCGCGCGGCGCTGGCATCTGCTGTTCGCGCTGGTGCTCGGCTTCGGCCTGTTGCTCTTCATGATCGCGAGCCTGATCAACCGCCACTTCCAGCGCGACCTGCGGGTGCGGGCCGGGGAGCTCAAGCCGCGGAACCTGCTCCATGACCTGAAGGAGCATCTCGCCTTCCGCTTCCATGACCCCGCCAATCCGGCAGCGTTCAACATCTTCCAGAAGCTCTCCTATGTCCTCGTCATCTTCATCCTGATCCCGGTGATGATCCTGACCGGGCTGACCTTGTCACCGGGCATGAACGCGGCCTGGCCATGGCTGCTCGACATCTTTGGCGGGCGATCCTCGGCACGGTCGATCCATTTCATCGCCGCCGCCGCGCTGGTTGCCTTCACCATCGTCCATCTCCTGCTCGTGATGCTGGCTGGCCCGCTGAACGAGATCCGGTCGATGATAACAGGCCGCTGGACGATACCGGGAGACAAAGCATGACCGGCCTGATCACCCGCCGCGCGCTCGTCACTTCGGCGGCACTTGGCGCGGGCGCTCTGCTCTCGGGCTGCGACAAGGTCGCGGCCAATCCGGGCTTCCGCAAAATCCTGCTTTCGGGCGACAAGCTCAATCTCGGGCTGCAACGCGCGCTGATGAACCGCAATGCGCTTGCGCCCGAATTCCGGCCGGACCAGATGTCACCCATCTTCCGGGTCAACGGCACGCATGACCCGGCAACGCCCGACTATAATGCGATGGTCGCCGACAAGTTCGCGCATTGGCGGCTCGGCGTCGGCGGGCTGGTCGCGAGGCCGCTCTCGATCTCGATGGCGCAGCTCCGTCAGATGCCGGCGCGGACTCAGATCACCCGGCATGATTGCGTCGAAGGGTGGAGCGCGATCGGCAAATGGCATGGGCCGATGCTCGGTACGATCCTGAAGGCGGCCGGCGTCAGCGACAAGGCGCGCTACATCGTCTTCACCTGTGCCGATCTCTATCACAGCAAGCCCTATTATGAATCAATCGACTTGGTCGATGCGTTCCACCCACAGACCATCCTTGCCTGGGCGATGAATGATTCGGCGCTGAGCGTCGGACATGGCGCCCCGATTCGCCTCCGGATCGAGCGCCAGCTCGGCTACAAGCACGCCAAATATATAATGCAGATTAATGCGGTCGCGTCGTTGGACGGAATCGGCAAGGGAAAAGGCGGCTATTGGGAGGATAATGTCGATTACGACTGGTATGCCGGCATCTGATCGTGAGGGTCTAAACTTCCTCCCCGCAACGGTCGGGACGGAGCGGATTTTGGCGCAAGGGTAGGAGCAAGGAGGGAGCGATGCTTTGTCATCGTGACCCCAGAGTCCCTTGGCGCGCGGCGCCGCCTTGCGCCAAAAGCCGCCCGCCGCGAAGCGGTCGCCTGGAGAAGGGCGCTGGCGGCGTCACGCTGCTTGCGCGGGCTACCAGCCCGCGACTGCGCAACCTTCCTTGCCAGCGCCCTTCTCCAGGCGATCACGACCATTGCGGGGAGAAAGTTTAGACCCTAATTCCCGCCAATATGGCTCTAATCGATCGATTCCTCGCCGCCAGGGTCAAGCGCGGCCAGCTCACCGTCCACCATGCCAACGGCACGGTCGTCACCTTCGGGAAGCCGGATCCGGCCTTTCCGAACGTCACCATCCGCTTCACTGATCACGGCGCGACCGGGTTCATCGTCCGCAATCCGAGCCTGGGTGCGGGCGAGGCCTATATGCAGGACCGGATGACGGTCGATGACGACGATATCCGCGGCCTTGTCACGCTGATGACCGCGAATGATATTTGGGAGGGCGGCACTGACGCGCTCTATGCAAGCCGCCCACGGCGGATGGTTGCCGCGGTCACCCGGCGGATCGGCCGGATCAACATGGCGCGCCGATCGAAGAAGAATGTCGCGCATCACTACGACCTGAGCGACCGGCTCTACGATCTCTTCCTCGATTCAGACCGTCAGTACAGCTGCGCCTATTTCACTGATCCCGCCAACAGCCTGGAAGAGGCGCAGAGCGACAAGAAAGCGCATATCGCCGCCAAGCTTGCGTTGAAGCCGGGCATGACCGTGCTCGACATCGGCTGCGGCTGGGGCGGCCTCGCGCTCTATTTGCATGAGAAGACTGGCGCCGAGGTGCTCGGCATCACCCTTTCCGAGGAGCAGATCAAGGTCGCCAGGCGCCGGGCGGAGGAAGCTGGCGTCTCGGACAAGGTGAAGTTCGAGCTGATCGACTATCGCCACGTGACCGGCACGTTCGACCGCATCGTCTCGGTCGGCATGTTCGAGCATGTCGGCCCGCCCTTCTATCGCACCTTCCTGCGCCAGTGCCGCAACCTGCTGACCGAGGACGGTGTCATGCTGCTCCACACCATCGGGCGCGCCGGCGGCCCCGGCGTCACTGACGACTGGACTGCGAAATACATCTTCCCCGGCGGCTACAACCCGGCCCTCTCCGAGATCGTCCGCGCCAACGAAGGGCTTCGCTTCTTCCTTACCGATGTCGAGGTGCTGCGCCTCCATTATGCCTATACGCTCGACCATTGGTACGACCGCACCGTCGCCGCGCGGGACGCGATCGTCGCGCTCTATGATGAGCCCTTCTACCGGATGTGGACTTTCTATCTGGCCGGCGCGGCCGCTGCGTTCCGCTATGGCGGGATGGTCAATTATCAGCTCCAGTTCGCCAAGAACCGTCACGTCTTGCCGATCACGCGCGACTATATGTTCGAGGGCGAGCGCGCGCTGCGGGAGGATCAGGCCCCCGGTTCATCAGACCATGCCTTGGCGATCAACGCCTCGAGCATGGCCTGATCCACATCGGCCAGCTTCTTGATGTAGAGGCAGCCCTTGCCGGTCGAATGCTTGCCGAGCTTCGCCAGCAACGGGTCGAGCCGCCCCGAGCCGGCACCGACATAGAACACGAGCTGCGCTTTACGCGGTGAAAAGCCGATCCGGCAGATATCGCCCTCACGCCCGCTCTCGTAGCGATAATGACGGGTGCCGAAGCCGATGATCGAAGGACCCCACATCGTCGCCGGCTCGCCGGTGATCCGCGCCATCATCTCGGCGACCGCGCGCCCGTCTTCGCGGCGCTGCTCGGGCTCGACCTTCGCCAGAAACGCTTCGACGCTCGCCTCTGTCGCCTGGGTCTTGTTTTCGGCCATGCGAGTTCTCCTGGTTCGCAATCACGCTAGGCTAGCGCGGCGCCGCCTCGCCGCCTAGTCCGCCCCGATGGCTCCCGCCCTGCTCACCCGTCGATCGATCTTCGCCCAGGCATGGCCGATCATGCTCGGCCAGACGACCGTGCCGCTGGTCGGGCTGGTCGATACAGCGATCATCGGCCGCACAGGCGATGCCGCCGCTTTGGCCGGTGTGGCGCTTGGCACGACCGTCATCAACCTCGTCTTCTGGACCTTTGGCTTCCTGCGCATGGGGATGACCGGGATGACGGCGCAGGCCGAGGGCGCAGGCGATGCCTCCGAAGTCGAGGCGATGCTGCTGCGCGGGGTGATCGCCGGGGTCCTGCTGGGCGCCATCCTGTTTGCGCTGCAGCTCCTGTTGATCCCGCTCGCTCTTCATACGCTGGCGGGCGGCGGGGCGATGGACGATGCCGCGCGCGGCTATGTGAGCGCGCGCTTTTTCGGTGCGCCGGCCAGCCTTTCCATCTTCGCGATCAATGGCTGGCTGCTCGGCCTCGGGCGGACGCGTGCCGCGCTCGCGCTGCAGATCGTGATGAACCTCGTCAATATCGGCTTCGACCTGTTGTTCGTCTGGCATTTCCATATGGGTGCGCGCGGGGTCGGGCTGGGCACTGCATCGGCCGAATGGATCTCGCTTGCGGTAGGCCTGATCATCGCCGGGCGCGGGATCGCATGGCGGCGGATATTTTCACCGACATTGTTCGGAGACGGGGCGCTCAAGCGACTGTTCGCGGTCAACGCGGACATCATGGTCCGGACGATTGCGCTCTTGCTGATGTTCGTCTGGTTCACCAATGCCGGCGCGCGGCTCGGCGCGACGGCACTGGCCGCCAACCATGTGCTGATGCAGTTCGTCAGCGTCTCCGCCTTTGTGCTCGACGGCTTCGCCTTCACTGCCGAATCGCGCGTCGGCCAGGCGATCGGCGCGCAATCGCGGCAGGCAGTGACCCGCGCTATCCGGCTGACGGGCGAATTCTCGCTGCTGGCCGGCATTGGTTTCGCCCTGCTGTTCTTCGTAGCCGGCGCCCCGCTCATCGCCTTTTTCGCAAGCAATCCGGGAGTCCGTGCCCAGGCGATGGCATTGCTCCCCTTCGCCGCGATCATCCCCGCGATCGGCGTGCCGGCGTGGCTGCTCGACGGCATCTTCATCGGCGCGACCCGCGGCAAGGCGCTGCGCAACGCGGCGATCGTCGCGACCAGCCTCTATATCGCGACCGATCTCGCGCTCCGGCCGTTCGGTGCGAGCGGGATCTGGTGGGCGCTGATGGCGAGCTATCTCTACCGCGCCGGCGCGCTCGGCGCGTACCTGCCGGGACTGCTCCGGACCATCGAGGTTGCGGAACCGGCGCCTGCCCCCTAGAGCGCGGGCCGATTTCCAAGCATCTTCGGAGCCGCTTTCATGACCGATCAGATCAACCGCGTCGTCCTTGCCTATTCGGGCGGGCTGGACACCAGCGTGATCCTGAAATGGCTCCAACAGACCTATCAGTGTGAGGTGGTGACTTTCACCGCCGATCTCGGCCAGGGCGAGGAACTCGAGCCGGCGCGGCGCAAGGCCGAGCAGGCGGGCGTGAAGCCCGAGCATATCTTCATCGACGATCTGCGCGAGGAGTTCGTCGGCAATTACGTCTTCCCGATGATGCGCGCCAATGCGCTGTATGAGGGGCTGTATCTGCTCGGCACGTCGATCGCGCGGCCACTGATCGCCAAACGGCAGATCGAGATCGCGAAGATGGTGGGTGCCGATGCGGTCAGCCACGGCGCGACCGGCAAGGGCAATGATCAGGTCCGGTTCGAGCTCGGTTATTATGCGCTCGCGCCCGACATCAAGGTGATCGCGCCGTGGCGCGAATGGGACCTGACCAGCCGCACAAGGCTGATCGAGTTCGCCGAACAGCACCAGATCCCGGTCTCCAAGGACAAGCGCGGCGAAGCGCCGTTCTCGACTGACGCGAACATCCTCCACACCTCCTCGGAAGGAAAGGTGCTCGAGGATCCGTGGGAGGAAGTGCCCGATTATGTCTTCTCGCGCACCGTCAATCCCGAGGACGCGCCGAACACGCCGGAGATCATCACGATCGATTTCGAGCGCGGCGACGGCGTCGCGCTGAATGGCGAAGCGATGTCGCCGGCTACCCTGCTCGCCGCGCTCAACGATCTTGGCCGCGCGCACGGTATCGGCCGGCTCGACCTAGTTGAGAACCGCTTCGTCGGCATGAAATCGCGCGGCATGTACGAAACCCCGGGCGGCACCATCTATCACCTCGCCCATCGCGGCATCGAGCAGCTGACGCTCGATCGCGGCGCGGCGCATCTGAAAGACGAGCTCGCCCCGCGCTATGCCGAGCTGGTCTATAACGGCTTCTGGTTCTCGCCCGAGCGCGAGATGCTGCAGGCCGCGATCGACCACAGCCAGGCAAAGGTTTCGGGCACGGTGCGCCTGAAGCTCTACAAGGGCGGGGTCCATGTGATCGGCCGCAAGTCGGCCAATTCGCTCTATTCGGAGAAGGTCGTCACCTTCGAGGACGACCAGGGCGCCTATGACCAGCGTGACGCGGCGGGCTTCATCAAGCTCAACGCACTTCGTTTGCGGCTCCTCGGTCGGCGCGATCAGGCGTAATAAAATTTCGCGTTTGGGTGTGAGTCTAACGCGACCTTAACCCTGATCCGCTAGGCCGCCCTCATGGGGACGGGCACCGAACGACGGCTGTTCTATTACGGCGACGCGTTGCTGGCGATGCTGCTCGCCACAGTCCTGGCGGCCGCATGGGCGCTCCGCGACTGGCATCAGCTGTCGGCCCTGAGGCTACCCGACACTGACGACGTGATGCGCCTGCAGCAGATACGCGACTGGATCGCGGGGCAGCATTTCACCGATATGTCGCAGCACCGGCTTGGTGAGGCGCCGGGCCTGGCGATGCACTGGTCACGACTGCCGGATCTGGTGCCGGCGGCGATCATCACCCTGCTCGCCCCGCTGCTCGGCATGCATCTGGCGGAGCTCACCGCCGTGATCATCTGGCCAACCATGTTGTTCGCCGCCGCGCTGTTCCTCGTCACGCGAATCGCGAGATCGATCGGCGGCCCTGGCACTGCGCGCACCGCACTGATCGTCGCGGCGATCGCCTATCCCGCTACCACCATCTTCCTGCCTGGGCGGATCGACCATCACGGGCTGCAGATCGTGCTGTTGCTGATCGTGACCCGCACGCTGATCAGGCCGCCGACGCTTGGACATGGCCTGACCGCCGGCCTCGCCGCCGCGGCGAGCCTAGTGATCGGGATGGAGACAGCGCCTTTGCTCGTCGCGGCCGGGCTTGCGATGGCAATCGAGTGGCTGTTCGCGCGGCATGCCGCCGATGACCGCATGATGGGTTTCGGCATTGCGCTGGCGGCAGGGCTGCTCGGCGCGTCGATTATCTTCAAGACCGATCAGTGGAGCTATGCCGCCTGCGACAGCTTCACCGCCACCGCCTGGCGCGGCGCGGTGATCGCAGCGTTTGCGCCGATGCTGCTCGCGCTTGCGGCGCGCGATGTGACCAGGCCGGTAACGCGTGGATTGCTCGCGATTCTGGTTGCCGGCGTAATCGGCGCCGGGGTGATCATGGTCGCGCCGCAATGTCTCGCCCCTTACGGTATCGTCGATCCGGTGCTGGCCCGACTATGGCTCGGCAAGGTCGGCGAGGCGCAGCCGCTGTTCGGCGCTGCACCGGGGGTCGCGATCGGTTATGCCGGAGTCGTGATCGCAGGCATCGCCGCAACCGCCTGGCGGCTCCATATGACCCGCGACAATCGCTGGACCGCCCTCCTTCTGCTCCAGATCGCTGCGCTTGCGCTCACCTGCGTCCAGCTGCGTGGTGCCTATGCCGGCGCGATGCTGGCGGCCCCGGGCCTGGCCGCGGTGATCGGCGAGGCGCGGCGACGCGGCACCGCCTGGCTTGCGGGCGCCTGGATCCTCTCGGCCGGGATGCTTTATCCGCTCGCCGCCGAAGCCTTGACGCGGCACGATGCGCGGCAGCCCGGCGGACAGCTGGCCGGACAGAGTGACGCGAACTGCACCTCGCCCGAGGCGCTGGCAACGCTCGGCAGCCTGCCTCCTGGCCGCCTGCTCGCGCCACTCGATCTCGGCGCTTACGCGATCGGGATGACCCGGCTGAACGTCGTTGGCGCTCCTTATCATCGCAACAATACCGGCAACCTGGCCGTCTATCGTTTCTTCCTGGGCAGACCCGATGAGGCGGCCGAAATCGCGCGGAAATGGAGCGTCAGCTATGTCGCGCTGTGCAGCGACAGTTTCAGCGAACTCGGCAGCGATGCTGAGGGCAAGGACCAGTTCCTGACCCAGCTTCGCACTGGCCATACGCCGCCATGGTTGCAGCCGCTTCCGGGCATCAAGCCCGGCCTCACCCTCTACCGAATCGCGCCCGGCTTGTTTCCCCAGCCTCCGTCACGATAAGATCGCCGCGATGCTGAGCAAAAGCGACGGGCTGCACTGGTGGCAGACACGGTGGTTCGTGCTGATCGCCATGGCAGCGGCTGCCCTGCCCTTGCTCTGGCCGGCGATTCCCCCGCTCGTCGATGTGCCGGGCCATATCGGGCTATACCGCATCATGGCCGAGGCCGGGCAGGCGCCGCTCGCGAACCATTATGCGGTCCACCCCGCGCTGATCGGCAATCTCGGGATCGAAGCGCTTGTCCTGGCGCTGCATCCGCTGCTCGATGTCGAGCCGGCGACCCATCTCGTCATCGCGCTCATCCCGGTCCTCACGGTCGGCGCGATGCTGTGGCTGGCGCGCGAGGCGCATGGCCAGATATCGCCTGCTGCGACCTTTGCCCTGCCGCTGGCCTATGCCCTGCCCTTCCAGCTGGGTTTTGTGAATTTCGCCCTTGCGGCCGCGCTGGCGATAGCGGGGCTGGCGCTCTGGATCAGACTAGCGCGCAGCTGGCCACCGCTGGTGCGGATCGCGCTGTTCATGCCGATCGCGGGCGCGGTGTGGCTTTGCCACAGCTTTGGCTGGGCGATGCTCGGGCTGTTCCTGCTCGGCGCCGAATGGGTGATCAGGCGCGGGCGCGGCGATGGCATGTGGCGCGCGGCGCTGCTCGCGGGGCTTACCTGCGCGCCGTTGGCGTGGCCGCAGCTGCTGGCGACGCTGGGCGGGGTGCATCCGGCGGGGGATACCGGCGACTGGTTCGATCTCCCGTCAAAGGCGCAGTGGATCGCCTCGCTGCTGCGCGAGCGGTGGAAAGCCTATGACGTCGCTTGCCTCATGGTGCTTGCGCTGCTGCTCTGGGGGGCGGTTCGCTCGAAGCGGCTTGGCTTTGCGCCGCTGCTCGGTGTGCCGGCGCTCCTAGGCCTGATTGCCTTTCTGCTCCTCCCCCGGCTCTATGCCGGCGGCGCCTATGTCGACATGCGGATCCTGCCCTATGCGGTCGCGCTCGGTCTGCTCGCGATCCGGACTGAACCTGGCGATGCAAGCCTGGCGAAAAGGCTGGCGCTGTTCGGCGGCGCTTTCTTCACGCTGCGCATTGCGACTTCGATTATCGCGCTGGCGCTGTTCGCGCAGGGCCAGCGGAGCGAATTGCAGGCGTTGCCGGCCATGCCGGCCGGCGCCGCCATCCTGTCGCTGATCGACGAGCCTTCGACGGCGAGTTGGGACAACCCACGGCTGGGCCATCTGCCCGGTATCGCGATTGCAAGGCGGCGTATCTTCACCAACGAGCAATGGGCGATTCGCGGCCAGCAGCTGATCGAGCCCCGGCATCCGGCAGCTGCCCCGCTTGACCGCGACCCCTCGCAACTGGTCTTTCCCGCCGATGCGCCCTACCGCCAGACCGATTTCGATCAGGCAATCGCGCATTTCGACCGGGGGACCTTCGCCTATGTCTGGACAATCGGATTTCCACCCGGCCGCGCTCATGCCGCCGATCTGGTTCCGATCTGGTCGAACGGCCGTTCGGCGCTCTATCGCGTGACGCCACCGAAAGCACGCTTGTCTAGCGCCACGGTCGCCCGGTAAGGACATAAAAATGGAGGGGGAATCTCAACCAGCGCTGCATTGGTGGCAAACACGATGGTTCGTCGTGGTGATGGTGCTCGTGGCGACTATCCCGCTGCTCTGGCCGCCGATCCCGCCCCTGGTCGATCTGCCCGGGCATATGGGCCGATACCGCGTCCAGCTGGCCCATGCCGACACGCCATGGCTCTCCGAATGGTATGATTTCCACTGGCAGCTGATCGGCAATCTCGGGATCGACATATTGGTCATCCCGCTCGCCAAGATCTTCGGACTCGAGCTGGCGGTGAAGCTGATCGTGATTGCGATTCCCGCCCTCACCGTATCCGGATTGCTCTGGATATCGCGCGAAGTGCATGGCCGGATTCCGCCCACCGCCCTTTTCGCCCTGCCGATTGCGTACAGCTACCCGTTCCATTTCGGCTTCGTGAACTTCGCACTGGCGATGGCGATTGCGCTCAATGCCTTTGCGCTGTGGCTGCGACTCGCGCGGCTTGGCCGGTTCCGGTTGCGCGCGCTGATCTTCGTGCCGCTCTCCTGCGCGCTCTGGCTGTGCCACACCTTTGGCTGGGGCGTGCTTGGCGTGTTGGCCTTTTCGGGCGAGATGATCCGCCAGCACGATGCCGGGCATCGCTGGATCAAGGCATGGGTGCGGGCGGGGCTCGGCTGCCTGCCGCTTTGCGTACCGATCATCCTGATGGTGTTGTGGCGCAGTGGCGCTCACGTCAGCGGCGAGACCTCGGACTGGTTCGACTGGCGCGCCAAGATGATCTGGATGACCAAGATCCTGTCCGATCGCTGGGCGTTGTTCGACATCGCTTCAGCCGCGACGCTCTGCCTGATCCTGTTCAAGGGCCTGCGCGATCCGGCGATCGAATATTCGCGCAACCTGGGTCTTTCCGCGCTGTTCCTGCTCGCCGTGTTCATCCTGTTGCCACGGATCGTGTTCGGCTCGGCCTATGCCGATATGCGGCTCGCGCCATTCGTGGTCGGAATCGCGGTGATCGCGCTGCGCCCGCGACGGGGGTTGTCGATCCGCCATGCCGCGACACTGGCGGCATTCGG
Organism: Sphingomonas sp. P3_C5; assembly: GCF_056402635.1. Lineage (NCBI taxonomy): Bacteria > Pseudomonadati > Pseudomonadota > Alphaproteobacteria > Sphingomonadales > Sphingomonadaceae > Sphingomonas > Sphingomonas sp. P3_C5. Next base: position 701,832 of record NZ_JBFUHA010000001.1, on the reverse strand, counting down.
CCTGCTCTTTTTCCTGGTCAGGATCGGCGGCACAACGGCGAGCTTCTGGATCTACGACCAATCCTATCAGCGCGAGCTGAAAGCGCTGGATCATCTGCCGGTCGGCGCGAAGCTGGTCAGCTTTGTCGGCACTGACTGCAACCATGCATGGTTCATGACGCGGCTCGAGCATCTTCCGGCGATCGCACTCGAACGCAAGCTTGCTTACACCAATGATCAATGGTCGATGGCCGGCGCACAATTGCTGACGACGCGTTATGTGGCGGCACGCGGCTTTGCGCATGATTCGTCGCAGATCGTCACTGAGCGGAAATGCCCGGGCGAATGGTGGCGCAGCATGAGGGTGTCGATGGCGCGTTTCCCGCGCGCGGCATTCGATTATGTCTGGCTGATCCGCCCGCCGGCCTATGACCCAAGCCTCAATGTGGGTCTCGTCGAAGTCTGGCGTGACGGTTCGAGCGTATTGTTCCGGATCGACCACAAGGTCACTCCGCCGGAGGTGCCGCTGTTTCCGGAGGAAGTCCGCGCCTTGGAAATACGGGCGCGCCAGCTCAGGGTGCGCGGCGGAACGGTGTCATCTCCCCCTGCCACTCCCGCTCCGTCGCAACAGCCTCCCGCTCCCGCGCCAGGAACTGCGCCACCGCACGCCTGAAGCCTGCATCCGGGATGTAGTGCGCCGACCAGGTCGGTACCGGAATATAGCCCCGCGCCAGCTTGTGCTCGCCCTGCGCACCCGCCTCGACGGTTTTCAGGCCGAGTGCGATCGCGGCGTCGATCGCCTGATAATAGCAAAGCTCGAAATGGAGAAAGGGGACTTCCTCCACACAGCCCCAATAGCGCCCATAGAGCGTATCGGCCCCGATCAGGTTGAGCGCGCCGGCGATCGGCCGGCCATCGCGTTCGGCGAAGATGAGCAGGACCCGGTCGGCCATCCGTTCGCCGAGGAGCGAGAAAAAGGCGCGGGTGAGATAGGGCCGGCCCCATTTGCGCGAGCCCGTGTCCTGGTAGAAGACCCAGAAGGCGTCCCAATCCGCCTCGGTGATGTCGCTTCCGGTCACATGCCGAATCGTGAGCCCGTCGACCGCAGCGACACGTTCCTTGCGGATCGCCTTGCGCTTGCGGCTGGCGAGCGCGCCGAGGAAATCCTCGAAACCCGCATAGTCCTCGTTCTGCCAGTGATATTGCGTGCCTGCACGGATCAGCCACCCGGCTGCCTCGAACAACGGTAGCTGTTCCGGAGCGATGAACGTCGCATGCGCGGAAGACAGTTTGTGTTGGTCCGTCACTGCTTCGATCGCAGCGATCAGCGCAGGTGCCAGCGCCTCGTCCCGCAGCAACAGGCGCGGCCCCGGCGCCGGGGTGAAGGGCACCGCGACCTGCAGCTTTGGATAATAGCGCCCGCCGGCCCGCTCCCAGGCATCGGCCCAGCCATGATCGAAGACATATTCGCCCTGGCTGTGGCTCTTACCATAAGCGGGCGCGATGGCGGCCGGCCTGTTATCGGTTCCGTCGATGACGATCGGAATCGGCTGCCAGCCTGTCTCCGCGACGGCGCTGCCCGATTCCTCGAGGATCGCCAGAAAGGCATGGCTGATGAAGGGATTGGCCGTGCCGGCGCACGCATCCCAATCAGCCGCTGCGATCGAGGCTACGCCGTCGGCGATTCGGGCAGTGACGGCGGCTTTGCTCACGCCCCTAACTAGGGCGGGCCTCCCGGCTTTCCAACCACTCCATCATGATCCTTGCGGCAGCGCCGAGGGCCAGGGTGCGAACGCGGCGCGGCTGTCGGCGGGCGCCTCGTCACGCTCGCTCATGCCATAATCGCGGACGACGGCGCCAATCCGCAGCCTATAATCCTCGAACACGCCGCCGCGTCCAAGCGCCTGGGTTGCCCGATGCGACGGCCGGTTGCGCCATGCCGCGACCGCTGCCTCGTCACGAAAGAAGGACAGGGACAGGATTTTGCCCGGCTCGACTAGGCTTTCAAAGCGCTCGATCGAGACGAAGCCGTCGATCGTTTCGAGTTCGGGTCTAAGCGCCGCGGCGAGCTCGAGATAGCGCGCTCGCTGGCCTTCAGCGGGCCGGACTTCGAAGATCACGGCGATCATCGCTTCGACGCCAGGCGCAGGAAGATGCGATCCTCGCGGCGGATGAACTGCTCCCGTTTCGCGAATTCGTAATTCTCGCGGCCAAGCGGATCCGCGCGCAGCCGGGCGCGATAGGCCTCATAAGCGGCGAGGTCGGCGATCGAGTAAACCCCGTAAGCGGTGGTCGCCGATCCCTCGTGCGGGGCGAAATAGCCGATGAGATCGGCGCCGCAGCGTGGGATCGCTTCGCCCCAGCTACGCGCATATTGGTCGAACGCATCGAGCTTGAAGGGGTCGATCTCGTAACGGATGAAGCAGGTGATCATGGTGTACTCCTTTTGAGAGGTCAGCCTAGGCGCTTGAGCGACAGCAATGGTTCGGTTAAGAGCGAACCATGAAAGACGGTCCGAGCATCGCCGGGATCGCAGCGCTGATTGGCGATCCGGCCCGCGCCAACATGTTGACCGCCCTAATGGACGGTCGCGCACTCACGGTGAGCGAGCTGGCCGAGGCGGCCGGCGTCGGGTTGCCGACGGCCAGCGGCCATCTCGCCAAGCTAGATCAGGCTGGTCTGGTGACCGCGCGCAAACAGGGGCGGCATCGCTATTTCCAGGTCTCCGGGCCGGATGTCGCTGAGGTGATCGAGAATCTCATGGGGCTGGCCGAGCGCACCGGGGCGAAACGGGTGCGCACCGGGCCTCGCGACGCAGCGTTGCGCGTCGCGCGCATCTGCTACGACCATCTCGCCGGCGAACGCGGCGTCGCGCTGATGCAGCAGCTGCAGGATCGCGGAGTCATCACCACCGGCGAAGCGCCTGAAGTGACGGCTGAAGGAAGTACCTTTCTTGCCGGCATCGGCATCGATATCAGCGCGCTTGGCGGTGCGAGGCGACCCCTTTGCCGCCTCTGCCTCGACTGGAGCGAGCGCAAAAGCCATCTCGGCGGCGCGCTTGGGGCAGCGATCCTCGACCATATCGTAAGCTCGGGCTGGGCATCGCGTGGCGAGGGGCGCGTAATCCGCTTTCATCCGCGCGGTGCGGCAGCATTAGAGCGTGCCTTCGCTCCCTAGTAAGAATCCCAGCAGAAGTGGCTGGGAGCTTGTGGGATAGCTTTCACCGTGCCGGGAATACTTCCCCCGCGCAGAACATATTTAACGGCTCGTTTACTATCCTTGAGGCATCTACGCATCGGGGGGAAATTCATGTTTACGGCCGATCCGTCTGCAGCAGTGTTGCGCCCGAAACACGCGCTGATTTCATCCGATGACGCGCCGATGGCGATCACCCCAATCGCGCGCCGTGTCGGCGGACGGTGCGCGATCCATATGAGTTTGAGTCAGGACGATCATGTCTGATTTCAGCGCGGGTTTGACCGATCGCCACCACGCCGTGGGGCAGGCGCTTCACCGCGCATTCGACGCCCCTGCCGAGAGCTCCATCCCGCCGCAGATCAGCCCGGCCGTGAACGATGCCGGTTTTACCAAGCCGGTCGCTACCGCCCAGGCCGCCGCCTGTATCGAGGGCATGGCAGCTACGGTCGCCGAGCTGGGCGAAACGCGCGCGGATGACCGGGCGATGCTCATCGAGCTCGCGGTGGCGCTCCGCAGCGGCGGCCAGGCCGATCGGGAACAGATCGCGCGACAATTGCGTCAGGCAGTACGGCTTCTCGCCTCCGGCCTCATCGCATCGGACATTCTCGCACGGCGGATCGAACTGGCCGCCGATAGGCTCGCCGACAGCAGCGAATCCGCGCTGCTGCGACTCCATCCCGACGATGTCGCTCCACTCGAGGGCAAGTTGCCCACGACGGTATTCGCGATCGGCGATGCTGGCGTCGGCAGAGGAAGCTTTGTCCTCGAATCGGCATCGGCGATTATCGAGGACAGGCCGGAACAATGGCTCGAGCAGCTCGCCCAGGCGATGGTTGCCGAGGCTTAACCAAATCGTGACGGCCGCATGGATAGGCTGACAAGCCCTATAATCGGGATTGAAACAGTGGACCTGCGTGGGAAAGAGCTTTTCGGGAATCTGGAGTCAGCTGGCCCGCGCCGCGGCCCCACACGCTCGATCCTGGCGGTCGATGACAGCAGGACCAATCTCAATGTACTGGGCCGGCGGCTGACGCAGCTTGGCTACATGACCGTCCTCAGTGACAACGGCCCGGATGCGCTCGACTTGATCGCCGCGCGGGGCTTCGACCTCGTCCTGCTTGACATGATGATGCCCAACATGTCCGGCATTCAGGTCCTCAGGGAAATTCGCGCCAGCCGCGACACAGCCGAGCTGCCCGTCATCATGGTGACCGGGTGCAACGACGCCGCAGCTGCGGTGGAGGCGCTGACTGCCGGTGCCGACGACCATGTCGCCAAGCCCTATGCCTTCGAAGTGCTCGCCGCCCGGATCGACCGCGTGCTCAGCCGCGCCCGCCGGATCGCGGCGCTCAAGCGCTCCAACGCTGCACTGGATGCTAGGATCGCGGCACGAGCGATGGAGCTGGGCGAGGCAAGGACCGCGCTTGCCGCGACCCATGCCGATCGTCAGCGCCTGCTTCTTTCGATCCAGGCGCTTAACGATCAGATCGACCGTCTCAGCGCCGAAGCCAGTGCTTCTGCATGAAATAGATCACGATGCCAGCCGCGATCAATACACAGGCGCCGGTGATCGCGTCGAACGCCCAGGGCTCCTCGGCATAAGGCAGGCCTTTCACGTTCATGCCGTACAGGCCCGTGAGAAAGGTCAGCGGCAGGAATACCATCGCGGCGATCGCAATGACGAGCGCGCGCGTATCAAGTTGCTCCGCGCGGAGATCGGTCAATGCCTCGTGCATCAGCGCGGCCCGTTCGCGAATGCTTTCCAGTTCCTCCGCCATCCGCGCGGCGCGGTCGGCAGCCGAACTGAGGTGGAGCCGGTCGTCATCCTGCAACCAGTCAGCGGGCAGCGCCGCCAGCTTCTCGAGCGCGGCGCGCTGCGGGTTGAGGAAGCGGCGATACCCGATCGCGGCGACCCGGACGCGGGTGACGTGGCGGCGCAATTCGAACACCTTGTCGGCATCGAGATCAGCCTCGCAATCGTCGAGCGTATCACCCAGGTCTGCCACGTCGGGATCGAGATTGGTGGTGATCGCGGTGGCGAACTCGGCGATCAGGTCGCCTGGATCGCGGATCTCGCCGCCTTCGATCGCCTCAACGACATCGTCGACCGCGATCAGTGCGCGCCGCGTGACCGAAATCACCCGCCCCCTGGTCGCCCAGATGCGCACGGATGCGAGCGGATCGGACGAGGTCGTCTCCTCACTCGACTTGCCGCGCAGATTTAGGAAGGCGCCGTCGCCAAGCGCATCACAGCGCGGCCGCGTCTCGGTCGCGGTGAGCGAATCGACGATATAGTCGGGGGCCTCGGCCTCCTCGGCAAGCCACGCCTGGGCATGCTCGTTGTTGGTCGTCAGATGGACCCAGATCAGGTCGGCCTCGATCGCCAGGGCCTGCTTGATCTCGATCCGCTCCGCCTTGCTGTTCGACACCCGATACGCAAAACCGCTCATGCCATCTCCATATAGAGTGTGAGGCCCGGGCCCGGCTCTGCGCGCTGGCCGGCGCCCGAAATCCTGACCGCGTCGGCGCGGGCACGGTCGAGGATCGCCGGCGGGACACCAGCGCCGACATAGATACGATCAGCCAGCCCGAGCAACCGCGCCTCCCGGAGAGTGAGGTCGTCGGGATCGGCCGATCTCAGATGGATGGTGACGACTTCGCTCCCCGCCTCGCCGACACCTGCGAGCCATGCCGGCACCGCATCTGCACCGGCTTGCAACGGATCGAGCGCGCCGCCAGGCGCAAGCGCTGCGCCGAGCGCGCGGCGGCGATCGTCGATCGCGGGCAGCCGCGCCCGGATCGCCACGCGTGCCTGATCCAGGGCCGCCGCCAATCCCCCGAGGCTTGCCGGCAGCAATGTTTCCAGGCGCTGACGCAACGCCGCAGCGAGACCAGCTGAGGCACCACCAGTTCCGATCGCGATCAGCACGGGGTCGCGGTCTATGATGGCGGGCAAGGTGAAATCGCACCAGTCCGGCCGATCGACTGCATTCACCAGCACGCCCCGTGCCTTCAGGCGCGCCACTGCTGCGGCCGCCGGCTGCTCGTCGGGGATCGCGACGATCGCCAGCGCCGCATCGATGTCCTCGCCACCGATCACCGCGCCGGCACGCTCCAGCAGGCGCCGCTTCGCATCGGCTGCATCGCCGTCACCCAGCAGGATCACCGGCCGGCCCGCCAGCCGCACGAACAGCGGCAGGCTGTGGAGAGTCACGCGGTCAGCCACTCCGGCAGGCGTTCGGCGGCGATGATCGTCTCGGGCTCGATGCGATCGGCGACCACCGCATATTTTTCGCCATCCACCATCACCTCCGGCACCAGCGCTCGGCTGTTATAGGTGCTCGCCATGGTCGCGCCATAAGCCCCTGCAGTGCGGAAAACGGCGAGGTCGCCCGACACGACCCTGTCGATATCGCGCGCCATCGCGAAGGTGTCACCGCTCTCGCAGACCGGGCCTGCGATATTGGCGATCATCCGTTCGCCGGTCGGGCGGACAGCGGCGAAATCATGCCAGGCATCATACAAGGCGGGTCGGGCGAGATCGTTCATTGCCGCATCGACAATCACATAGGGATGGACGACGCCCGGCTTGACCCAGATCACTCGGGTCAACAGCACGCCGGCATTGCCCGCGATCACGCGCCCCGGCTCGAACATCAAGGTGACGCCCCAGCCCTTGGTCACGCGCGCGACCATTGCACCATAGTCTGCAGGGCTCGGCGGATTGTCGCCAGCCTTGTAGGGAACGCCGAGCCCGCCACCGAGATCGACCCGCTCGATGACATGTCCGGCCGCCCGCAGCTCGGCGACCAGTTCGCCGATCCGCCGATAGGCAGCTTCAAGCGGAGCAAGGTCGAACAACTGGCTGCCGATATGGATTGCGATGCCGCGCATCGCGAGGCCCGGCAGCGCGGCGAGCCGGCCATAGATTGCCAGCGCCTGATCGATCGGCACGCCGAACTTGTTCTCGCGCTTGCCGGTCGAGATCTTGGCGTGCGTGCCGGCATCGACGTCAGGATTGACCCGCAGGGTCGCGTTAGCCCGGATGCCGCCCGCGGCGGCCAGGCCGGCCAGCGCAACGCCCTCTTCCTCGAGCTCGAGATTGAACTGGCCGAGCCCGACATCGAGCGCCTTTTTGAGTTCGGTGCGGGTCTTGCCGACGCCCGAAAAGACGATGTCCTCAGCCCGCATCCCCGCCGCCAGCGCTCGGGCGAGCTCGCCTCCCGAAACGACATCAGCGCCATAGCCCGCATCAGCGAGGACACGCAGCACCGACAGATTGGGGTTGGCTTTGATCGCATAGGCGAAATGCGCGCGCTCGACCCCGGCCAGGCCCTCGCGGAAGACGCGCGCATGACGGGTCAGCGTCGCCCGCGAATAGACATAGACGGGCGTGCCGACCGCATCGGCAATGCGTTCCAGCGGAACGCCCTCGGCGTGCATCGCGCCGTCAATGAGACTGAAATGGTCCATGGGTTCAATTCGGTGGTGGGAGGTCGAATTCGTCGCTGCGCCGATCTTCCGAGCTTTTCAGAAGTTCGTCGCTGCGTTCGGGTCGCGCCTGGTTGCTCGGTTTCAGCAACTCCGTGGCGGTCGGTCTGGCGGTCGCGCCATAGGGCTCCGGCGGCAGCGCCTCGCCTTTTGGGGGCGCCAGGCCTTTCGAGGCGCCACAGCCAGACAGCACCAGCGCGGTGCCCAGCAATATGGCTGTCCTCATGACTTTCGTCCTTCCCTTGCGGCCGCGATCGCCGCCCGCACCTGCGCCGGGGCAGTGCCACCAAAGCTGATCCGGCTGGCGACCGACGCATCGACACCGAGCACGTCATAGACGCGTTCGTCAATCCGCGCATCGATCGATACGAGATCGGCGAGCGGCACCTTGTCGAGCGCCAGGCCGAGCTCCTCGGCGCGCTTCACCGCGCGGCCGGTGATGTGGTGCGCCTCGCGGAACGGCACATTCGCGACCCGGACCAGCCAGTCGGCAAGGTCAGTCGCGGTGGCGAAGCCGGCTTCGGCCGCGGCGCGCATGCGATCAGTCCGGAAGGTCGCGCTTTCGACCATGCCGGTCATCGCAGCCACCGCGAGGCCGAGCAGATCATGCGCCTCGAACACCGGCGGCTTATCGTCCTGCATGTCCTTCGAATAGGCGAGCGGCAGGCCCTTCATCGTGATCATCAAGGCGGTCAGGCAGCCGATGATCCGGCCGGAATGGCCACGCACCAGCTCGGCCGCATCGGGATTGCGCTTCTGGGGCATGATCGACGAGCCCGTCGACCATTGATCGCTCAGCGACACGAAGCTGAAGGGCTGCGACGCCCAGAGGATGAACTCCTCGGCCAGCCGCGAGAGGTGCAGAGCGCATTGCGCGGCCGCAGTCAGATACTCGATCGCGAAATCGCGGTCCGACACGGCATCGAGCGAGTTGCGGGTCGGCCCGTCGAAACCGAGGGCGGCAGCGGTCATGCCGCGGTCGATCGGAAAGCCGGTCCCCGCCAGCGCCGCCGAGCCGAGCGGGCACAGGTTGAGCCGTGCCCGCGCATCAGCGAAGCGGCTGCGGTCGCGCGCGATCATCTCGTAATAGGCCATCAAATGATGACCGAGCGTCACTGGCTGCGCACTTTGCAGATGGGTGAAACCGGGCATCACGCTGTCGGCATGCTCGGCGGCGCGGGCGAGCAAACCCTCCTGAAAGCCGGCGAGCGCGATGTCACCCGCATCGATCGCGTCGCGCACCCAGAGCCGGAAGTCGGTCGCGACCTGATCGTTGCGCGAGCGGGCGGTGTGGAGCCGCCCCGCGACCGGGCCGATCGCGTCAGCGAGCCGGGCCTCGGTCTGCATATGGATGTCTTCGAGCGCGAGATCCTCGGCGACGCCATGTAACTCATAATGGCCCGAGACAGTCTCGAGCCCGGCGATGATCGCCGCCGCGTCCTCGGGCGAGACGATGCCCTGGACGCCCAGCATCGCGGCATGCGCCTTCGAGCCAGCCACATCCTGGCGCCACAAGCGCTTGTCGAACGGGATCGAGGCATTTATCTCGCGCATCACCGCCGCCGGCCCTTCGGCGAAGCGGCCGCCCCACATCGCATTGGATGCGTCCATGTCCTTCCGCTCGACGATCGTGCCGCTCCTGATGCTTGGCCTGTTGGCGGGCTGCGATAGGCAAGTCTCCACTTCGGAGCAAGCGAACGCCAACACGCCGGCCACCGAGAACAGCGGCACGCCAGCGGAAGGTGCGGCCAAATCGGGCGACAAGGTGATCGTAGACACGATCGGCACGCTCGATCGCAGTCACAAGGGCGAAGCGGCTCCGGCCGTGCCGTTCCAAGATGCCGCCGGCGCTTCGACCTCGATCGCTGCATTCAAAGGCAAGCCAGTGCTGCTGAACCTTTGGGCGACCTGGTGCGTACCCTGCGTTGCCGAAATGCCGACGCTCGATGCCGCGGCGAAGGACATGGCCGTGGTCGCCGTCAGCCAGGATCTGGGCGACGAGGGCCGGGCCAAGGTGACGGCGTTTCTGGCCAAGGGCAGTTACGCGCGGATTCAGCCCTATCTCGATCCCAAGACCAACCTGAGCGTCGCCTATAATGCCAGCCTGCCGACCAGCATCCTCTACGACTCGGCTGGCCATGAGGTCTGGCGGATGACGGGCGGGATGGACTGGACGACCCCCACCGCGCGGACCCTGCTCGCCGAGGCGCGCTGAGCGAGCCGGGCGCCGGTGACATTACTTACCGGCGCTTGCGAATACTGACGGAAAATGTGGCCGAAAGCGAAGGCCATGCGGCAGCATTCGCACCCTTCCGCGTATAATCAATGACTTGCTTCATCTCGATTTTAGCGCCCGCTCCAGCGCCTCGAAGTAGTGTAACAATATTCATTCGGATGCTGCCGGATCTGTAACGCAATTTGATCGCCCTCTCCTGATCCGCGCCGGCCGGTTGCGCATTTTTGCGATTCGACGTGCGAGGATTTTGAATCGGGTTGTGGCCCGTGCTGCAGCCGATATTGGAGGCAGTTCGGCGCGTCTGGGTAAATTTTCTATATGCGATCTTAAGCTATGGAAATCAGCATTTCGCGACCTCAGGATATCAAGTAAATAGTTATGAGAATCGCAGTTCTGTCCTGCAGCTATACTGGCCGGGCCTTCCCCGCGCGGCGATGGCGTTTCGATCTCTCGACGATGGGAAAGAGACTGACCCAATGCGGCATGGGGCCGGCCGCACGATAGGGGCGGCGGCTAAAGGTTGAATCGAGCTGCGGCAGTCCCGGACCCCGTCCGGCGCCGCGCTGTGCCACGGGCCTGGATCAGCATGAAGGGCCGCAACGGAACTGCTTGACGCGAGCAGGGAGCGATTATAGACCTCTGCCCGATTTCCGATCATATATGATATCCAATAAAAAATCGAGGGTTCGGAGATCGAGAGGCAAACAAATCTGAAAGGGGGAGCGAGATGCGATTCTCGTCCAAAATCAAATTAAGCGGTTCAGTGATGGCGCTGTCGGTTGCGATGGCGCTGATTCCAGGCGCAGCTTTTGCGCAAACCAAACCTTCAACCACGCCACCGACCACAGAGTCCGACGACACGGCGCTGCCGCAAGACACGCTGACGGATGGCTCAGCAGTCGATAACGCCAAGGACATCATCGTCACCGGTACCAGCATCAAGGGTGTCGCGCCGGTCGGCTCGAATCTGGTGTCGGTGGGCCGCGCGACGATCGAGAAGACTGCACCGATCAACCTGTCGGAACTGACCAACACGGTCCCGGCGATCTCGACGGCGGGCTCGGTTGCCCAGGGCGAGAACGCCTATTCCTATTATTCGCCGCAGATCCACAGCCTGGCCGGATCGTCGTCCAACACCACCTTGGTGATCGTTGACGGCCTGCGCCTGCCCGGCGGCGGTACCCAGTTCGCGCAGACCGATCCGAACATCATCCCGGTCAGCGCGATCGAGCGCGTCGAGGTCCTCGCTGACGGTGCATCGTCAGTCTATGGTTCGGACGCGGTTGCCGGCGTGGTCAATTACGTGACCCGCAAGACGTTCGACGGTCTTGAGGCAAGTGCCCAGTACGGCTTTGCCGACCACTATCACAACTACAACCTCAACTTCATCTGGGGCAAGAAATGGGACACCGGCGGGGTCTATGTCGCCGCCCAGTACAGCAACGCCTCGCCGCTGGATAACAGGTACCGCTCCTTCTCGAGCATGGGCGACTATCGTCCGATCGGCGGCCGCAACACGAACAGCTATGCCTGCGATCCGGCGACTATCACCGTTACGGGAGTTGCAACTGGAACCGCTCCCTCAGGCACCTATCTGTCGCCGAGCGCGACGACCACGGTCGTCAACAACGAAGCCAATGCGCCCTGCAACAACTCGGTCTATTCCGTGCTGTTGTCGGGCCAGTACCGCGCGAACGCGATGTTCAAGGTCTATAACGAGTTCTCGGACCGGTTCCGCGTAACCGCGATGATGAACTACAACAACCAGAAGACCCATCAGAAGAACGGCCCCGGCGCGATCACCAACGCCACTGCGTTTGGACGGTATACCGACACGACCACCACCCCCAACACTGTCTACAATGGAGGTGTTTCCTCGATCGTCATTGGCGGCACGACCTACAACTACCCACAGGTGAACCCGTTCTTCCGCGCGCCCGCCGGCGCGCCGAACGCCACCAAGGAATCGATCAGCTGGCTCGCGACCAGGCCCGATGGTGAATATGGCTATGGCGAGTCGGAGGAAGATTCGCTCTACGCGACTGCAGTTGCCGAATTTGACATCACCAGCAGCTGGAGCGTCAAATTGAGCGACGCCTTCGGCAAAAACCGTTCGGCGCTGAACACGATCGATGGCTTCTGCACCGCCTGCGCCCTGCTCGCGCTCAACGGCACGGGCCAGAGCAGCGGCAGCACCACGACCACCGACGTCGCCGGCCAGAACGTGATTGCGCTCAACCTGCCGCTTACCACTGCCAATGCGCTCGATGTCTGGAGCGCACCAGGCAGCAGCCGCAGCTCGGCCGCCACGTTGCGGTCGCTCTACGGCGCCGACAGCCAGAACACGAACTACAACATTTTCAACCAGATCAAGCTGGACTTCCAGGGCACGCTCTTCGCGCTTCCTGGCGGCGACGTGAAGCTGGCGTTTGGCGGAGAGCATTACGGGGCCCAGCAAACCCAGAAGATCAACGGCCCGAATGGCACCGGCCCGACCGTGACCGGCTCGAGTTTCCGGCAATATCTCTACCATCGCACAATCAACTCGGCCTATGCCGAAGTCGTCATCCCCCTGGTTTCCCCGGAGATGAACTTCCCGCTGGCCCGCCGGCTCACACTCGATATCTCGGGCCGTTACGACAAATATAGCGATGTCGGCGATACCTCGAACCCGAAGTTCGCCGTAGACTGGGAAGTTGTCGAGGGCGTTAAGTTCCGCGCCAACTATGCGACCTCCTTTGTGGGACCACCGCTGGCGGTGATCGGCGATCCAACCCAGGGCTATCTCTATGCCTCGGGCAGCGTCGGTACGACGGGAACGCTCGTCGTGCCGATCGCGAACTATCCGTCAGTCATCAATATCCCGGGTGCAACGTGCAACGCGTCGACCTGCACGATCGGCCTCGCCGCCAATCAGGGCCTCCGGCGCCAGCTTGGCGGTGGCTTCACCCACGAAGTCCCGATGACCGGCGAAAGCTACTCTTTCGGTCTCGACCTTGCTCCACGCTTCCTGCCTGGCTTCGTGAGTGCGGTGACGTGGTTCCACAACAAGTTCGTGGGCGGCGTGAGTTCGCCAAGCACGACCGCGATCGTCAACTCGGCGGGACTGCATGACCTGCTGACGCTCTGCCCCACGACGTGCACCCAGGCGCAGATCGATACTTTCGCGAACATCGCCAATGGTGCGACCATCTCCGGCGCGGTGCCGGCGCAGGTCTATTTCCTACTCGATCAGAGCACGCGCAATGCGCTCAACCTGACCGTGGAGGGCATCGATGCCAGCGTGAACTATCGCAGCTCGATCGGCAGCATGGGGACTTTCACGATCGGCACTGCGTTCACCTACTTCACGAAATTCAGCCAGAATTTCGCGGGAGGTAGCGCGTTCAGCATCCTCAACACCTCGGGCTACAACACCACCTTCCCGTCGATCCAGTTCAAGAATCGGGCTCAGCTCGGCTGGGAACTCGGCGGCTTCTCGGCCGACCTGTTCTGGAACCATGTCGGCGGCTATCGGAACTGGATCAACACCTCGGTCGCCGCGGTCACGGTGGATTCCTCGGGCAATCCGAGCGGTGGTGGCGATCATGTGAAGGCGGATAATAATTTCGACCTGCACGTTCAGTACACGGTGAAGAACGAAGGCACGTTCAACGGCTGGCAGGTCTATGTGGACGTGAAGAACATCTTCAACACCGATCCGCCCTTCTACAGCGGCAATACGGCCGGCATCATCGGCGGTGCGTTCGGGTATAACGGCTTTGTGTCGAACCCGCTCGGACGCGTCACCTCGGTGGGGCTGCGCGCCAAATTCTGACCTCCCCTGCCTCCGCCCGCCCCTCACCGGGGCGGGCGGACCTTTTAACACCGAACGGAACACGACAATCATGGCGATCAGCAAGCGGGAACTGACGCACATTGGGTTCGACCCCCGCCACGACCCAGATACCAGCGCCGAAAAGGGCGAGCCAAATATGAAGGGGCGAGCTGCGGAAGCTACCGCCCGATCGATATTCTCAGCCGGCCCCCCACGGCCGGACTTGCACCGGGATCGCGCCTCGCGCGGCCGGCGCCACTCGCCATCCGATATCCACTCACGATCAGCCGATGACGCCGCGGCAAGATGCTGGCACGTTCGCGCTCGCAGGAACAAAAATCGGGCGTTCGGAGCCCCTGAGAGCGGAGTGGTTGTGATGGGCAGGATCAGGAAGATTGCGCTGAGCGGATTGCTGGCCGGCGCTGCGGCGCTGTCGGCACCGGCGACCGCAAAGACCATTATATTATCGCACTTCACCTTGATTGACGGCACCGGCCGGGCCCCCGTGCGGGATTCGGCGCTGATCATCAGAAACGGCCGGATCGACTGGGTCGGGCCCGCCGCGCGCCTGAAGGTGCCGAAAGGCGTGAAGGTCCGGAACCTGTCGGGCAAGTTCGTGATGCCTGGGCTGATCGACAGTCACGTCCATCTCGGCCTGGTCGACGGCATCACCCAGGATCTCAAATATTACACCCGCGAGAATGTCGAGCGGCAGCTCCATCTCTATGCGGCCTATGGCATCACCAGCGTGCAGGTGCTGGGCACCGACAAGGACGAGATCCACGATATCGTCCGCGATATCCGCGCCGACCCGGCCGGCCGGGCGCGAGTGTGGACCGCCGGGCGCGGCGTCGTGTTCAAGGGTTCCTATGGCGGCGTGGCCGGGCTCGAGGCCCAGGTCGCGACTCCAGCCGAGGCAAAGGCGATGGTCGACCACGAGGTGGCGAAGGGCGCCGATTTCATCAAGCTGTGGGTCGATGACGAATTCGGCAGCCTGCCGGAGCGGTTGCCGCCGCCGATCAGCACAGCGGTGATCGCCGAAGCACACAAGCAGGGCAAGAAGGCGATCGCGCATGTCTTTTACCTCGACAATGCCCGCGAACTGACCCGCGAGGGCGTGAACGGCTTCGGCCATGAAGTCCGTGATGCGCCGATGGACGCAAAGCTGCTCGGCGAGATGAAGGCGAAAGGCGTGTGGCAGATCGCGGCGACGCTCAGCCGTGAGGCGAGCTTCACCTATGATCTGCTGCCGTTCGTGGGCGATCCCTTCTTCTCGCGCGGCGTGACGCCGGCCACGATTGCACAACTCGAGGATCCGGCACGGCGCAAGCGGCTCGCGTCCGGGCCGAACTTCCCGAAATATCCAGGCGTGCTGAAGACCGCGATGGAGAATTTCGCGCGCGAGGCAAAAGCCGGCATCCCCTATGGCATGGGCACCGACAGCGGCCCGAGCGCTCGCTTCCCCGGCTATTTCGCGCATTGGGAGCTTGAGCTGATGGTCAAGGCGGGTATCACCCCGCTTCAGGCACTGACTGCGGCGACCGGCGGCAACGCACGGTTCATGGGCGCGACCAATGTCGGCACGGTCCGGGCAAGCAAGGCGGCCGACCTGCTGGTGCTCGACAAGGATCCCACCCGGGACATCCGCAACACCCGTTCGATCGCGATGGTGTTCCTGAACGGCGAGAGCGTGCCGACGATCTGGCAGACCTGCACCGGCCGGCCGGCTGATGCCTGCGGAGCTCCCGGCCAGTGAGCCTTTCTCCAGTTCCCCTGTCAGCGATGGTCTCGGGCGATGGCCCGCGGCCGACGCGCGTGCGCTATATGGTGCTTGGCTTCGTCATCGCGGCCTATTTCATCACCTATATGGACCGGGTGCTGCTCTCCGCCTCGGTGCCGTCGATCGAGAAGGAGTTCGGCTTCACCACCATCACGATGGGCTGGGTGCTGTTCTGCTATCAGATCGCCTATGCGCTGTTCCAGATTCCGGGCGGCTGGTTCGGCGACAAGGTCGGCCCGCGCCTGGCGATGACGGCGGTGGTCATCTGGTGGTCGACCTTCACCGCGCTCACCTCCTTCACCTGGGGCGCCACCTCGATGGCGATCTGCCTATTCCTGATCGGCATGGGCGAAGCTGGGGCATTTCCGATCGCCAATCGCGCCTTGTCCCGCTGGATGCTGCCGTCAGAACGCGGCCTCGCCCAGGGTGCGACGCATGCGGGATCGCGCTTCGGCGGGGCGGTGACCCCGATCATGGTGGTGGCGCTGATCGCTGCGTATAGCTGGCGCGCGCCCTTCCTGATCTTCGCAGTGGTCGGTGTGGTCTGGGCGGTGTTCTGGTATCGCTTTTACCGCAACACGCCGCTTGAGCACCCGCTGACCAATGAGGGGGAGCGGAACACGATCAACGCCGCGCTCGGGCATTTCGCCAAGGGCAAGCGCACCGTCCCCTGGGGGCAGATCCTCTCGAACCCGCAGACCTGGCTGCTGTCGGCCATGTATTTCTGCTATGGCTACGATATCGGCGTGTTCCTAAGCTGGTTCCCCAAATATCTGAGCGCCGCGCGGGGCTTCGACCTCGCCCAGATGGGATTTTACGCAAGCCTGCCGCTGATCGCCGGCCTGATCGGCGATATTTCGGGCGGGCTGACCTCGGACCTGATCCTGAAGCGCACCGGCAATGTGAAATTCGCCCGCCGGATCGTCTCCGTTATCGGCTTCGGCCTCTCGAGCGTAGCGGTGACGCTGGCCGCGAGCGCGGCCGATCCGATGATCAGCATCGCCTGGTTCTGCCTTGGTGTGTTCGCGCTCGAACTTACGGTCGGGGTATCCTGGGCGGTGACGCTCGATGTCGGCGGCGAGTTTGCCGGCTCGGCGTCGGCGGTGATGAATACTTTGGGCAATCTCGGCGCATCGCTCGCGGTGGTCGCCACGCCTTATGTCGTCAAATCCTATAGCTGGGGCGCCGCGTTCGGAATCATCGCCGGCCTGGCGCTCGCGGCCGCCCTGCTTTGCCTGACCGTCGACGCCTCGCGCCGGCTCTATGCGGTCGAGCCCGTAACGGAATGAACATGAGAGAGTTATGGACTGGAATATCCCGAGGAACGTTATGAAATACGCGGCGCTGACAGGTTTGGGCGTAATGGCCGCGCCGGCCATGCTATGGGCCGCGCCGCCCGCTGACTCGGTCGCGGGCGCCACGGTATTCAAGAAGTGCGTCGCCTGTCACAGTGTCGACCCTTCGGGCCGCAACGGGCTTGGCCCAAATCTCAGGGGCGTGGTGGGCCGCGCCGCGGCGAAGGTGCCGGGATTCGCCTATTCACCGGCCATGGCCGCCACGAAGCTGGCGTGGACAGAGCAGAACCTGTCACGCTTCCTCGAATCTCCGAGGCAGCTCGTCCCCGGTACCCGCATGACCTTTGCCGGCCTGCCCGACCAGCAGGACCGCGCCAACGTCATCGCGTTCCTGAAGCAGAGCAGCCCCAAACCGCCAGCGCCAAAGCAAAAAGGCGCGAAAAAATGATCCTTTGCGCCCTTCCACTCCCTCGTTCGGCAGACACTCAATGACCATTTTCGGCGCCATGCGCCTTCCCCGCTCAGTTCTCTTCGGCGCAGGGCAGCGCCGCGCCATCGGCGCTGTGGCCGCGTCGCTCGGCAAGCGCGCGCTGATCTGCACCGATGCCCGGCTGAGTGCCGATCCGATCTTTGTCGCGATGCTCGACGATCTCGCCGCGGCCGGGGTCGAGACTCGCCTCTACGACCAGACCCAGCCCGACCTGCCGATCGAATCGATCCTCGAATGTGTTGACCGGGTGCGCGATTTCACACCCGATGTCGTGTTTGGCATTGGCGGCGGGAGCTGCATGGACCTGTCCAAGGTGGTCGCCGTGCTGCTCACCCATGGCGGCCAGATCAGCGATTATTACGGCGAATTCCAGGTACCGGGACCAGTCATGCCGCTAGTCGCGGTGCCAACCACGGCCGGCACCGGATCCGAAGTCACGCCGGTCGCGGTGGTCTCGGACAATGAGCGCGGCGTGAAGATCGGCATCGCCAGCCCCTATCTCATCCCCGTGGTGGCGATCTGCGACCCGGAGCTGACCATCACATGCCCGCCCGGCCTGACCGCCTGTTCGGGTGCTGACGCAATGACTCATGCGGTGGAGGCCTTCACCACCCTGGCGCGTCCGATCGAGCCACTCCTCACCAGGCAGCATGTCTTTGTCGGCAAGAACGCGCTGTCGGATCATTTCGCCAGACTGGCGGTCAAGAGCATCTGGACCAGCCTGAAACGTGCTTATGACGATGGCAGCGATGTCGCCGCGCGCGAAGAGCTGATGCTCGGCGCGCTGACGGCGGGCTGCGCCTTCGGCACCGCCGGGACGGCGGCTGCGCACGCCCTGCAATATCCGGTCGGGAACCTCACCCATACAGCGCATGGCGACGGCGTCGCGACGCTCCTGCCTTTCGTCATGCAGTTCAACCGCCCGGCCTGTACGCCTGCCTTTGCCGAACTTGCCCGGGTGGTGGGGCTCGGCACGCCGGAGAGCGATGATGACGAGCTGTCGCAGCTCTTCATTGACGGCATTGCCGCACTGTTCGCCTCAGTCGGCATTCCAAAGTCCCTCAAGCAGCTTGGCCTGGCCGAGGACCAGCAGGAGTTCGTCGCTGAGAATTCCCTGCTCGCCGCGCGGCTGATCAAGAACAACCCCCGTCCCCTCGATCTCGACGCGATGCGCCGCATCACTCAGGCCGCCTTTGCCGGCGACCGGGAGCGGCTGCTCGAGGGCGTGAATTTGAACCTCCAAAAGGCAGTATGATGGAAGCCCTGAACAGTTACGCCGCCCCGGCCGCCGGTGATCATGAAGCGCCGTTCGACATTCCGACCGACCTGCTGATCGGCAAAGCCTGGCAGGAAGGAGACAGCCGCAAGCGGATCGAAGTCGTCAATCCATCGACCGGCGGGGTGCTGACCACAATCGCCGACGGCACGATCGAGGACGGCCTGGCCTGTGTTTCCGCTGCCTATGACGCCGGCGCCGCCTGGGCGGCGACCGCGCCGCGCAAGCGCGCCGAGATCCTTGTGAAATGCTGGGAAAGCATGATGGCCAATGCCGAATGGCTGGCGCAGCTGATCAGCCTGGAAAATGGCAAGTCGCTGCCCGATGCGCGCGGCGAAGTGGGCTATGCGGCCGAATTCTTCCGCTGGTATGCCGAGGAAGCGGTGCGCATCAATGGCGAGCTGTCGATCTCGCCTGCGGGTGCGAACCGCATCATGGTGCAGTATCAGCCGATCGGTGTGTCTCTGCTGATCACACCGTGGAATTTCCCGGCGGCGATGGCGACGCGCAAGATGGCGCCGGCGCTGGCGGCGGGCTGCACCGTCATCCTCAAGCCCGCGACCGAGACCCCGCTGACCGCGCTCGCGATCGCGCAGATCATGCTCGAGGCAGGGGTTCCGGCGGGCGCCGTCAATGTGATCAACACGAGCAACGCATCGGGCGTCTGCAGCGCGATCCTGCACGATCCGCGCGTGCGGAAGCTGAGCTTCACCGGTTCGACCGAAGTCGGCCGCATCCTGCTGCGCGAATGCGCCGATACCGTGCTGAGCGCGTCGATGGAGCTTGGCGGCAACGCGCCTTTCCTCGTGCTCGACGATGCCGATCTCGATGCAGCGATCGAGGGTGCGATGATCGCCAAGATGCGCAATGCCGGCGAGGCCTGCACGGCGGCCAACCGCTTCTATGTGCAGCGCGGCATCTATGACGCGTTCACGGCGAAGCTGGTCGAGCGCATGGGCGCGCTGAAGGTCGGCCCTGGCTATGACGCGACGACCGAATGCGGCGCGATGATCAACCCGGAGGCGATCGAAAAGATCGAGATGCTGGTCGAGGATGCCAAGGCCAAAGGCGCGCGCGTGCTGCTCGGCGGCCAGACGCCGCATGGCGACGGCTATTTCTACCCGCCCACGGTGATTGCCGACATCCATCCGGATTCAGCGATCCTGTCGACCGAGGTGTTCGGACCGGTGGCGCCGATCATGCCGTTCGACGATATCGAGGATGCGATCCGCCTCGCCAATGCGACGGAGTTCGGCCTAGCCGCCTATGTCTTTACCGGCGACCTGAAAAAGGGGCTGGCCATTTCAGAGCGGATCGAGGCCGGCATGGTCGCGCTCAACCGCGGCCTGGTGTCGGATGCGGCGGCGCCGTTCGGCGGCGTCAAGCAGAGCGGGCTCGGCCGCGAGGGCTCGCACCACGGGCTGCATGAATATACCGAGGCGAAATATATCGCCGTGAGCTGGTAAGGCTCTTCGGGTCGCAAGGCAGCCGCTTCCGAGAGGGAGCGGCCGTTTTGACTTATTCACAACCGCTTAAAACCGTCATGCCTGACTTGTTCAGGCATCCACTGCTCCGCACACTCGCAACTCTCGAATCCGCGGCACCGTGGTCCCGGCACAAGGCCGGGGTGACGAGTGAGTGCTCAGTCGCCTGACCAGTTCGGCGTCTTCTTCGTCTTGGCGAGGAAATCCTGCACGCCGCGGCGGAAGTCGTTGCTGCCGTAAACGCGGGCGATCAGGTCCTGAATGTCGGGCAGGCCGTCAAAGGTCATCCGGCGGATGGCTTCCTTGGTCGTCCGCGTGGTGAGCGGGGCGTTCTCGGCCGCGCGCTGAACCAGAATGTCGACCTCGGCATCCAGCTCTTCGGGCTCGACGATCTTGTAGAGGAAGCCGCTGTCGAGCAGTTCCTGCGCGGTGATCATCTCCCCGAGCAGCACCATGCGTTTCGCGATCTGGATGCCGACGGCACCGCCGACCCGGGCATAGCTGCTGCTCGACAGGCAATTGCCGATGGTGCGGCCGATCGGCGATCCGAACTTCGCGTTCGGGGTTGCGATCCGGAAATCGCAGGCGCTTGAGATATTGATGCCGCCGCCCACGGCCCAGCCCTCGACGATCGCGATCGTCGTCGCCGGGATCTTGTCGATCGAGCGCATGAAGATGTCGATCTCATTCTCATAGGCGACACCGTCCATGCCGGTCCTCACATCGGCGAAACCCTTGATGTCGGTTCCCGAAATGAAAGCCTTGCCGCCGGTACCGCGGAACGTGACCACACGGACGCCCGGGTCGGCGGCGAGGCCGACACAGATATCGTGAAGATCTACCCACATCTGATGCGTCAGCGCATTATGGGCAGCGACATTGTCGAACCGGACATGCGCGATGGCGCCGTCGCGCTTGAGAATGGTCTGGCCGCTCATTCCGCCGCGGCCCGAGCTGCGGGCAAAAGGCCCTTTTCTTCGAGCTCGCGACGGATTTCGTCGCCATGCTCGTTGATCAGGGGCGGCGGGAAGCGCACCTCCTGCGGCGTGCCGCTCATCTTCACCGGGAAGCCGAGCGCCTTGAAGCTCCCTTCGACCGGATGTGCGATCTCCTGCACCATGTTGCGTGCCACCGCCTGTTCGCTTGTCACGGCCTCGCCATAGTCGAGAATCGGCGCGGCGGGCACTCCGGCTGCGAGCAGCGCGTCGATCCATTCCTGGCTTGTGCGGGTGAGGAAGGTCGGCGCGAGATCGGCGATCAGGGACAGGCGGTTCGCCACCCGCACCGCGTTCGTGTTGTAGCGCACATCCTCCTGCAGCTCCTCGCGGCCAAGCACCTTGAGGAAGGTCAACCACAGGCCCTGATTGGCCGCACCGATCACGAACCATCCGTCCGAGGCCTGGACTGCCTGATAGGGCGCCGACATGCGGTTGGCCGAGCCGATCGGCTGGGGCGATGTGCCGGTGCCCCAGAGCTCGGTCGTCTCCCAGATCGACAGGCCGAGCGCAGCTTCGAGCAGCGACGCATCGACATATTGGCCCTTGCCGGTCTTTTCGCGCCCGATGATCGCACTCAAAATGCCATAGACCGAGAACAGGCCGGCGCCGAGATCGGCAACGGCGATCGAATTCTTGGCCGGCTCCATGCCGGGGAAGCCGTTCGAGCTCAGCACCCCCGACATCGCCTGGGCGATGAGGTCGAAGCCCGGGCGCTGCGCCCAGGGGCCGGTCTGGCCGAAGCCCGAGATGCTGGCATAGACCAGCCTCGGGTTAATCTCGCTCAGCGTCTCATAGCTCATGCCGAGCCGCGCGGCGACGCCGGGGCGGGCGTTCTCGACCAGCACGTCCGCTGACTTAACCAGTGCGTAAAGGACTTCGCGATCGGCCTCGTCCTTGAGATCGAGCGTGATGCTGCGCTTGTTGCGGTTGAGCGCGAGGAAGCCGGGGCTATCCTCGCCCTTCAGACGAAAACCCATCGAATGGCGTGTCGAATCGCCGACCCGGGGCGGCTCGACCTTGATCACGTCTGCCCCCATGTCGCCGAGCAGCATGCAGCAGAACGGGCCCGCCATGACCTGGGAGATATCGAGCACCCGGATTCCGGCGAGCGGCAACGTCGTCATTGATGAGTCCTCATTGTTCGTCATGTTCAGGCTATCGCCTCGATTGCATCAGCGCCATGCCCGGCATTTGGCACCAGCGGTCGGTTTGGATTGACCAGGGCCCAGATCAGCCCGCCCGCCACCGCCAGCGCACCAGCAACGCCGAACGCCGCCGTCCAGCCATATTGGGCCGCGATCCAGGGCGTCAGCGACGAGGTCAATGCGCCGCCGATCTGGCAACCCATATTCATGAACCCGGCCACCACGCCGGTATGCGGCCCGGCAATATCGGCGCTGACCGACCAGAAGGAGCTTTGCGAGAGATACAGCGCGCCGGCGCCGCCCGCCAGCACCACCACCGCAAGCCCGGTGCTCTGCGCCATCGACCCCAGCCCGACAAAGATGGCGGTCAATGCGAAGGACAGGATCGCGAGCCCCGAGCGGCCGAGATACAGGCCGCGTGCCGCCGTGACGCGGTCGCTGATCCAGCCGCCGGACAGGCAGCCAAGCATCATCATCAGCGGCGGCAACATGCTGTAAAAGGCGCTCGCCTTCAGATCGACGTGCCGCGCTTCGGCGAGATAGATGAAGAACCAGCTGAAGAAGATCCAGGCGACATAGCCAAAGGCGAAATAGCTGAAGAACAAAGCCCAGACATTGCCGCTGGAAAGGATCGCTCCCCAGGGCAGCGCCGTGCGGGGCGCACCGGGGGCGACGAGCCCGGCATGGATATGGGCAAGCTCCGCTGGCGACACCTCTTTATGTTCTTCGGGCGTATCGCGCGCGAGCAGGAACCAGGCGATGCCGGCGACTAGGCCGATGCCGGCGCAGGCATAGAAAGCGGCGCGCCAGCCATCGGCGGCGATGATCGCGGTGATCAGCGGCGGGCTGAGCGTCGAGCCGGCACCGACGCCGGCGAAGATCCAGCCATTGGCCTTGCCGCGCTCCTGCACCGGGATCCAGCGCGAGATGAACTGGTTGCCGGCCGGGTACATCACCGATTCGCCAGCGCCGAGCGCGAAGCGGACCAGGATCAGCAGCATCAGGGCATGCGCGCCTTGCGGCGAGACCAGAGCGGTGAGGACGCACAGCACGCCCCACCAGACCAGAGCGACGGTGAGCACGCGACGCGGCCCGAAGCGCCAGGCCAGCCAGCCCGCCGGGACCTGGCACGCCGCATAGCCGATCAGGAAGGCGCTGAAGACCCAGCCGAGATGGATCTGATCGATCCCATATTCCTGCCGCATCTGCACGCCCGCGACCGAGATATTGGTGCGATCGAGGAACGCGACTGCGCTCAGCAGGAACAGCATGAAAATCAGCAGGACTCGCACCCGCGAACCTCGTGCTGCCGCCGTGCTTGTGGCCATCATCTTGCGGTCTCCTCGCCCCTGTTCTCCCCTGCCGCTTATCGCCGCAGGATCATATTGTATATGATATTGCACCCTGCTAGCATCGCTATAAACAAAGAACAACGGCGGGTCCGGATGCGACGCAGGCGACCAGTCAGAGGCTTAGGGGAGATGGTTTGAGAAAGCACCGACTTGCATGCGCGCTGATTGCGCCCATGCTATCGATTGCGGCTGCCGGCGCGCAATCCGTGCCGCCCGCCAAGCCCCTGGCGCAGCGGATCGGGCATACCGATCCGAGCAAATTCCGCCACCTTGAAGCCGTCCATAATGGCGCAGGCTCGATGGATTTCGCCCCGATCTTCGGCACCGACGCGCTCAGCACCAATCTGATCTTCGTCCATCGCGGCGTGATTGCGCCGCACAGCGGGATCGGCGAGCATTTCCATAACAATTGCGAGGAGATGTTCGTGATCCTCGATGGCGAGGCGCAGTTCACCATCGATGGGCGCACCTCCCTGCTGAAAGGCCCCGCGGCGGTTCCCGACCGGATGGGGCATGCCCATGCCATCTACAATGCGACCGACAAGCCGCTGCAATGGGTCAACATCAATGTCGGCCTGACCAAGCTCTATGACGCGTTCAACCTCGACGATCCGCGCGTCGGCGTGCCGCTCGACCCGATCCCGCAGTTCATCTCGGCGCGTTTCGATCCGGCGCTGCTGAAGCCGGTCCAGGCAATGGACGGCGGCACGGGAACCGTGATGTTCCGCCGCACGCTCGAGCCGAGCGTGTTCGCGACAGCCTGGTCCTATGTCGATCATCTCCGCATCCCCGCCGGCGCCTCGATCGGCGCGCGGTCGATGCCGGATATGAGCGAGGTCTATCTCATAGTGTCGGGCGACGGCGAGGTGACGGTTGGCGCGGAGACAGCGGCCATTCATACCGGCGACGTTATCCCCGTCGATATCGGCCAATCGCGGTCGATGCGCTCCACAGGATCGGCACCGCTCGACATGATGATCATTGGCGTCGCCCGCGATCTTACGACCAAAGCTGCGTTTATCGCCGCCTCGGCGCCGCGCCCGAGGGCCGCCCGTTGAAGCGCATCTTCTTCCTCGCAAGCGCCGCGATCGCCGTTTCAGCTCAAGCCGCGCCGGCGGACAGCGACTGGCCGAGCTATGGCAATGACCAGGGCGCGACCCGCTATTCGACGCTCAAGCAGATCACGCCGGAAAATGTGAGCAAGCTCCAGGTCGCCTGGACCTATCATATGCGTCCCGCCGGCTATGTGCCGCCGCCCTTGCCGCCGGGCCTGCCCCCGGGCTTTCGCATGACCGGCTTCTCGTCTTCGCAGGCGACGCCGATCGTCATCAAGGGCGTGATGTATTTCCCCTCGCCCTATGGGAAGATCGTCGCGCTGGATGCGGATACCGGCAAGGAAGTCTGGACTTACCAGATGCCACAGCGCGACCAGGCCTCGACCCGGGGTGTGCAATATTGGCCGGGGACGAAGGGCGCGAAACCCGAGATCGTGTTCGGCACCCGCAGCGGCCGGCTGATCGCGCTCGACGCCGCGACCGGCGTTCCGGTTCCGACCTTCGGCACCGCCGGGATCGTCGACATGAAGACGCCCGAGGTGATGAACGGCAATCCCCGGTCGCAATATGGCATGTCGGGTCCACCCGCCATTTACGGCGACCTGATCCTCACCGGATCGCGGGTGCAGGAGTCACCGTCGCTCGGTGCGAGGGGCGATGTTCGCGCCTGGGACGCGCGAACCGGCGCGCTCGTCTGGACCTTCCATACCGTCCCGCAGCCCGGTGAAGTCGGGCATGAGACCTGGGAAGGCGACAGCTGGAAGAACCGCTCGGGCGTCAATGTCTGGACCCAGATCGTCGTCGATGAGAAGCGCGGCATCGCCTATCTGCCGATCGCGGCGCCGGCGTTCGATCGCTGGGGCGGCGACCGCAAGGGCGACAATCTGTTCGGCAACTCGATCGTCGCTGTCGATGCGAAAACCGGGAAATATCTCTGGCATTTCCAGGTCGTCCATCACGACATCTGGGACGTCGATCTGCCCGCCGCGACCCTGATCGACGTGAAGAAAGGGGCGCACACGATTCCGGCGATCGCGGTGATGAGCAAGATGGCGATCATGTTCATCCTCGACCGGGTGACCGGCAAGCCGATCTACGATGTGAAGGAAGTGCCGGTCCCGACCGACACCGATATTCCCGGCGAGCAGCCATCGCCGACCCAGCCAATGCCGTCGGCACCGCCGCCGCTCACCCGGCTGTCGATGGAGATGGCCGACATGGCCGCGATCACGCCCGAGCTGAAGGAACGCTGCCAGAAGATGGTGGACGATTTCCACATCGTCTCGAGCAAGATGTTCCAGCCGCTCCGGGCCGATTCAGCGATCGCATCCTTCCCGAGCAGCCTGGGCGGGATCGACTATGGCGGCGGCGCCTTCGATCCGCAGCGCGGGCTCTATATCGTCAACGTCAATTCGCTGGCGAGCCCGCAACAGCTCGCCAAACAGGCGAATGGCTCGTGGGACCTGGCGCGCGGCTATGTCTATTTCATGGACCGCGAGACGCGCACGCCGTGCGGCCCGCCGCCCTGGGGCGAGCTGATCGCAGTCGATGTCAGCAAAGGCACGATCGCCTGGCGGCGGCCGCTCGGCACCACCGACAGCCTGCCCGAAGGCAAGCGCGACACCGGCCGGCTGAGCTCGGGCGCGCCGATCGCGACGGCATCGGGCCTCGCCTTTTTCGGCAGCACTGACGAGAACAAGATGCGGGCCTTCGATACGCGCACCGGAAAACTGCTTTGGACGGCGCCGTTGCCAGCCTCGATCTACGGCTCGACCATGACCTACCGGGGCAAGAGCGGACGGCAATATGTCGCTGCGGTCGATACGGGTGGATTCAACAGCTCGCCGGTATCGAGCGACGAAGTGCTCGCCTTTGCGCTCCCTAAGTAACGGTAATCAGTTGGAGTAACGGTTCGAGATGCTCAGGATGCAGAAACTTGCGACAGGCGTGATGGTACTGGGCTTTGCCGTGGTGGCGACATGCGGGCTCGAAGCGCAGACGGCACCGGCTGCGCCGCCACCCGCCGCCACCCCCGCGCCGCCACCGGGGCCTGGCCTCGTGATCATCAACGAGAAGTGCAGCGCCTGCCACACGACGGCGACCGTGTTCGGCCAGCGCCGCAGCCCTGAGGACTGGGCCGCGACCGTGCAGGTGATGGTGGATCGCGGCGCCGATCTGTCGCCGGACGAGGCCAATGTCGTGATCGGCTATCTCGCCGAGAACTTCCCGGCACAGGCAAAGCCTGCGGCGAAATGAAGATGAAGGGGGAGACTATGAAGCTCACACTGACACTCGCGCTCGCGTTGGGAAGCGCGATGACGCTGGCCGCCACGGCGCCGGCGCAGGAGGCGGCCGCACCGGCAGCACCGCAGATCGAACGTCTCGACCCCGGCCTCGACGCGCTGATCGCGCCCGGCACCAGCATCGAGAAGGTCGCGACCGACTTCAAGTTCATCGAAGGCCCGATGTGGCGGCAGGGCCGGTTATGGTTCTCGGACGTCGGCGGCGAGGAGATCCGTGCCGTCACGCCGGACGGCAAGGTGGAATTGCTGGTCGACCATGCCGGCGGCTATCCCAATCCCAAGCCGGGCAAGACGGTGGGGCCGAACGCGATGGTGACCGACAAGGATGGTACGGTCCTCTATGCCCAGCAGGGTGGCCGCAACATCTCGCGGCTTGACGCCAATCTCAATATCAAGCCGTTCCTGAGCACCTATAACGGCAAGAAGATCAACAGCCCCAACGATCTGGTCTTCGCAAAGGACGGCGCGCTCTGGTTCACCGATCCGCCCTTCGGGCCGATGAACATGGATCCCTCGCCGCCGCTCGAACAGCCTTTTGCGGCGGTCTATCGCTATGCAAACGGCAAGCTGACCCCGATGGTCACCGACCTGAAGCTGCCCAACGGCCTGGCCTTTTCGCCCGACGGCAAGACCTTCTACGTCAACAGCTATGGCCCCGAGATGTTCACCCGCGCCTATGATGTCGGCCCGGGCGGCAAGCTCTCCAACCCGCGCATCTTCTTTGCCTACGATCGCAGCATGGGCCGGGGCGGGCCGGACGGGCTCAAGACCGATGCGCGCGGCAATGTGTGGAGCACAGGGCCGGGCGGCATCCGCATCTTCACACCCAAGGGCAAGCTGCTCGGCCAAATCAAGCTGCCCGAAGTCGCAGCCAATCTGGGCTTTGGCGGCCCGGGCTACCGCGATCTCTACATTACGGCGTCGACCAGCGTGTACCGCATCCACCTCAAGGTGGCAGGCGATATGCCGCTCTATCGACGCTAGCTTCCCCCTCCCGCCCCTCCAAGGTCGGGAATACCTGGGCAGGGCGTCGCGCTAGCGCCGCTCTGCCCTTTTTTTGTGCCATGGAACCTGCGAAGCTTCGCCTCGAACACTTATAATATATCCTATAGGATCACGCTTCCGGCTGTGCTAGCCGCTATTCAGGGCAGCGAAAGAGTGCCTGCTTCAGGAGTGTCGAATGTCGAGCCTATCCAGACGAAACCTATTGCTGAGCACCGGCGCCACCTTGCTGCTGGCCAAGGCGGGTTTCGCTCAGCGCGGGTCCGGTTGGATGCCGCCGCCGATCCCGCCGCACGACCCGAAGATCGACACTGAGTGGCGCCACTATGCCGCCGATCAGGCCAATACGCGCTACGCCCCGCTCGACCAGATCAACGCGGACAATTTCAACAATCTCGAGGTCGCCTGGCGCTTCAAGACCGACGCGCTTGGCGCCCGCAAGGAATATCAGTTCGAGGCAACGCCCCTGCTGGTCAAAGGGCGGCTGTTCCTGACTGCGGGCGCGCGCCGGGATTGCGTCGCGCTCGACGCGTCCACCGGCGAAATGCTGTGGATGTACCGCATGGACGAGGGCCAGCGCGCCGCCAATTCGCCGCGCCAGCTCTCCGGGCATGGCTGCTCCTACTGGACCGACGGCACCAGTGAACGCGTCCTGTTCGTGACCACCGGATACCGGCTGGTCTCGCTCGATGCAGCGACCGGCGTTCCCGATCCCAATTTCGGCGACAAGGGGGTGATCGACCTCAAGACCGACTTCGACCAGGAGATCGATCCGCTGACCGCCGATGTCGGGCTGCACGCGACGCCGCTGGTGGTGAAGAATGTCATTGTCGTCGGCGCCTCCCACACCGCGGGTGATGTGCCGACGACGCGCTTCAATACCAAGGGCTATGTCCGCGCCTTCGACATCAAGACCGGCAAGAGGCTGTGGATCTTCCACACCATCCCGAAAAAGGGCGAGTTCGGGTACGACACCTGGCTCGACGGCAACGCCGACCAGGCCGGCAATGGCGGCGTCTGGGCGCAGATGTCGGCCGATGAGGATCTCGGCCTGGTCTATCTGCCGGTCGAGTTGCCGACCGGCGACGAGATGGGCCTGTACCGTCACGGCCCGGCGCTGTTCGGGGAATCGCTGGTTGCGGTCGATATCATGACCGGCCAGCGCAAATGGCATTATCAGTTCGTCCATCACGGCCTGTGGGACCGCGACATCCCCTGCGCGCCGATCCTCTGCGACATCCCGCATGACGGCAAGATGGTGAAGGCGCTCGCCCAACCGAGCAAACAGGCATTCCTTTATGTGCTCAACCGCGAGACGGGCAAGCCGATCTGGCCGATCGTCGAGCGCAAGGTCGCGGCGGGTGACGTGCCCGGCGAATGGTATTCGCCGACCCAGCCCTTCCCGACCAAGCCGCCTGCCTATGACCGCCAGGGCGTGACCCCGGACGATCTGATCGACTTCACGCCCGAACTGCACGCCGAGGCGCTTGCGTTCATCAAGGACTATGTGACCGGCCCGCTCTACACGCCGCCGACCCTGAGCAAGCCGGGCGGCCCGTTCGGCACGTTGATCTCGCCGGGCCTGCAGGGCGGCACCAACTGGCCGGGCGGCTGCTACGACCCCGAAACCTGCAAGGTCTATGTATATTCCAAGACGACGATGCAGCTGGTTGGGATCGTGCCGAGCACCGACAAGAATGTCTCGGATTTCGCCTATGTCCATGGGCTGGCCGGCCTGCCGCCCCAGCCGCAGCGTGCGATGGGCGCCGCGAACGAGAATGGCGGCTTCCGTCCGCCACCACCGCCTCCACCTGGCGGGCCCAGACTCCCAAGGCCGGGGCCGATGAGCATCCAGGGCCTGCCGCTGATCAAGCCGCCTTATGGCCGCATCACCGCGATCGACCTGACCAAGGGAGACATCGCCTGGCAGATCGCCCACGGCGAGACGCCGGACAATATCCGCAACCACCCGAAGCTGAAGGGATTGAAGATTCCCCGCACCGGCCGCGAGGGCAATCTCGGCCCGCTGTGCACCAAGACGCTGGTGATCTGCGGCGAGTCCGGCTTCTTCACCAACCCGCAAGGGGTGCGCGGCGCGATGCTGCGCGCCTATGACAAGGCGACCGGCGAGGAGAAGGGTGCGGTCTATATCCCCGCGCCGCAAAGCGGATCGCCCATGACCTATATGCTGCGGGGCCGGCAATATATCGTCGTCGCCATCGGCGGGGGCAATTATAGTGGCGAGCTGGTCGCGTTCAAATTGCCCAAGGAGAGTTGAGTATGCGTATTTCCTGGAAAATCCCTCGCGGCCGGACCGCCTTGCTGGCTGCGACCGGCGTGTTCGCAATGACGACCGCGGTTGCCACCAATGCGCAGAGCGCGGCGAACAGCGTCTGGGGCGGCGCCTATACGACGGAGCAGGCGGAGCGGGGCAAGGCAGCCTATGCGACGAACTGCGCCGCCTGCCACGGGCCGGCACTCACCGGCGGCGATTCAGCACCACCGCTCAGCGGCGGCGTGTTTCTCAACAACTGGAACGGCACGACCACGGGCGAGCTGTTCTCGCGGATTCATGACACGATGCCGGCGAGCGACCCGGGCAGCCTGAGCGGCAAGACCGTGTCTGATATCGAAGCCTTCATGCTCCAGGCCAATGGCTTTCCGGCCGGCACCACCCCATTGCCGACCGACCCGCAGCTGATGACAGGAACGAAGATACTCGGTACCAAGCCAGCCGGCTGAACATTGAGCGGCACGGCGCCTGCTGTGGGCGCCGGCAGCTCGGAAGGTGACGCGATGATCGCCTGGGCGTCGTGCGATCCTTCTTTCGCGATTCGATCGGATATCCTATAGCGCCAAAGTGGACGCTTTCGCGCCGTTGCAGTTTGAGACGCTATGGAAAACCCCGACTCCCCTTCGCCCTATGCCCCGGCTGGCTATCGATCGCCCCGGCCCGCTCCGGTGCCGACGCTCGTCGCCTGGGCGCACGAGCATCTGCTGTCGATGCTGGTGTCGATGGAGATCGCCCCGGGGACGCGGATCGGCATCGATGCCGTGGCGCGAAAGCTCGGCATTTCGCAGACCCCGATCCGCGAGGCGTTGAGCCGGCTCGAGGCCGAAAAGCTCGTCATCAAGGTGCCCAATGTCGGCTATCACGCGAGCGCGCAGATGACGCCGTCCGAAGTGAACGACCTTTATGTGTTGCGCCAGTTGATCGAGCCTTATGCCGCCGCGCGCGCAGCGGAATCGATGACGGACGAGACGCTCAGCCAGCTCGCGACGATGGAAGCGGAGATGGACCGCATCCAGGCCGAGACGGGCGGCGCCTATGCCCGCTTCGCGGAGGCCGATGCGATGCTGCACAGCCTGGTTGCGACCGGCAGCGGCAATCCGCTGATCGCCGACACGATCGCCCGGCTGCACATGCATCTTCATATCTTCCGCTTCCTGTTCAACACCAACGCGCCGCAGGAAGCAGCGCAGGAACATGCCGAGATCATCCACGCCCTGATCGCGCGCGATCCGGTCGCGGCGGAGGCAGCGATGCGGACTCATCTGGAGCGCTCACGGATCAGGATGGAAGAAGCGTCGATCCGGATCGCGGCCAGGACATCGCCCGAACCGCGGGCGGCGAGCCCGGCACGGCGGGGCGGCATTTAACGCCGGCATCCCGATCCGACGGCCAATGCAGACAGAGTCCTTCGCACAAGGGCCGATCCGACGCCTGCCGATGCGCTCGAAAAGCGCAGTTTCTCCCTGTTATCGGCAATTAACAGGGAAGATTTTATTTTTTCGGCCGATTTTGGGCCTTTTGTTGGATTTTTTCGGCAAATTTAGCGTGATGATTCAATGCCTTGAAAGGCGCTCTCCCTGTTACTGAATAACAGGGAGGCGTGTTGGAGATAACAGGGAGAGGTATTGGAATTAACAGGGAGAGCCGCGCCCGTAACAGGGAAGGAACAGGGACAGCCGGAACACCGAAGTTTCGACCGTCATGTGAAAGAGCGTAGCCGGAGATTTTACGCTCCGTCCGGTTTGCACAGTGCAACAGTTCGGACTGCGATTGAATCGAGCGACGGAAACCAGCGTCGGCCCCGCTGCAGGCAGCTCTTAGGGTCGAGTTTGATCGGGTTACGTCAGTCGTCATCCCGGACTTGTTCCGGGATCCACCGGGCCACATTCTCTAAGTTTCGGATGTTCGGGACCCGGCTCAGTGGATGCCGGAACAAGTCCGGCATGACGGGTAAAGCTGATCGAATTCGGCTCTCAAGCATCGACGTGGCACCGGCACTCAGCCGGGTATTTTTTCCAGGAAATCGCGCTTGATCTTCTTGGCGAGGCTCCATTTGTGGACCTCGGTCGGGCCGTCATAAATCCTGAAGGCGCGGATCTCGCGAAAGACCTGCTCGACGATGGTATCGCCGGTCACGCCCGATCCGCCCATCACCTGCACGCAATTATCGGCGATCTTCATCAGCGCTTCGCTCACCGCGACCTTGGCCATCGAGCTTTCGGCGGTGCCGAGCGATCCGCCATCGAGCACGCCGGCGCACCAGTCGATCATCAGCTCGGCCTGTTTGAGCAGGATGGCATTTTCAGCCAGCATGAAGCCGACCCCTTCATGGTCGATCAGCAGCTTGCCGAAGGCCTGTCGCCGGCACGCATAAGCCGTGGCGATTTCCTGCGCGCGGATACAGCTGCCGAGCCAGCGCATGCAATGCGACAGCCGCGCCGGCGCGAGGCGTATCTGGGCATATTTGAAGCCCTCTCCGCTTTTGCCGAGCATCTGATCGGCGGGGACCCGCAGATCGCTGATCGTGAGCGTGGCGTGGCCGCCGGGCATCGAACTGTCGATGGTATCGGGAATGCGATCGATATGGATCGCCGGATCCGGCAGGTCGACCAGGAACATGCAGGCGCCGTCTTCCGACTTTGCCATGATGATACCGACCTTCGCCCCGTCATAGCCGGTGATGAACGCCTTGCGGCCGTTGATGACCCAGTGGTTCCCGTCGAGGCGGCACATCGTCTGCATCATCGAAGGATCGGATCCGGCGCCGCCCTCCGCGGCGAGCTCCGTCATCAGGAAGGCCGAGCGTACGTCGCCCGCGACCATCGGTCTCAGGAAGCGCGCTTTCTGTTCGGCGCTGCCGACATGGCCGAGCAGGTACATATTGCCCTCGTCGGGCGCCATGGTGTTGAGGGCGAGCGGGCCGAGCGGCGACAGCCCCGATTTGATGAGAACGAGCGCCGTCTCGCGCTGGGTGAGATGGCTGCCGTCTGGCATGATGTGCGGCGTCAACAGGCCCACAGCACGCGCCTTTTCGCGCATCTCCATGACCAGCGCATCGAGCGGGCCGTGACCATGGCCTTTGGCCCTGGGATCCTGCTCATAAGGAAGCACGACCGACCGCACAAAGGCTTCGACTCTTGCCGCGATGTCTGATGCGCGCTCGCTCATCGGCGATCCAATTCCAGTTCAGGGGGCTGATTGGTGGCAGCTATTCCACAGGATATTGGAACAATCACCTGTCACATCACGCAGGTTTGCGACCGTTGCGCGGGCGCTAGCGTCAGTGGAAAGATCAGGAGAGACCACGCCATGCCGTTCACCGGCCCCGCCGAAGATCGCCTCGCGATCCGCGACCTTCTCGATGCTTATGCCGACGCAGTGACTCAGCGCGACGCCGCTGCCTGGGCCGCGACCTGGGCCGGGGATTCGGAGTGGACGCTGCTCGATTTTCCCGAGATCGGTACGATCAAGGGGCGTGACGCCATCGTCGCGATGTGGACCGAGGCGATGAAAGGCTTTCCTGGCCTGGTGTTCCAGGCCTGGCCGGGATCGATCGAAGTGGAGGGCGAGCGCGCGACGGTGCGCAGCTACACATCCGAGGTCTATGATCACGCCGGCGTCACCAAGCGCGATCGCGGCTTCTATGATGACGCGTGCGTGCGCGTCGATGGCCGATGGTTGTTCGAACGCCGCGCGTTTCGCTACCTCCACCGGCACGGCTGACCTTAGTGCGCGATCGGCCCTGATAGGCTCGCGCGTTATTGGGCGTTCATGCCGCCATCAACGACGAATTCGGCACCGGTGATATAGCGCGCTTCGTCTGAGGCGAGGAACAGGTTCATATTGGCGATGTCGAGGGGATCGCCCATATATCCCATCGGGATCATTGCCAGCGTCGCATCATAATTGACCGCATTGTCGACCTCAGCGACGGCCTGCATGTTGGTCAGGATCATGCCGGGATGGACCGTGTTGCAGCGGATCTTGTCCTTCGCACATTCAATGGCGACCACCTTGGAAAACAGCCGCACGCCGCCCTTTGCCGCCGCATAGGCGGCGCAGAACGGAACGCCGAACAGCCCCGCCACCGATGATATGTTGATGATCGAGCCGCCTTGGCCGAGCGCACGCATCGCCAGCAACGCGCGCTGCGTTCCATAGAAGACGCTGTTGAGATTGACGTCGTTCTGCAGCTGCCAGTCCGCGGCCGTCAAATCCGCTATGGGACGCAGCACGGCGATGCCGGCATTGTTGACGACGATGTCGATGCGGCGATGGGCGATATCGATCGTGGCCATCACCCGATCCCAATCAGGCTCGCTGGTGACATCGTGCGCGAGCGCCCGTGCATCGCCGCCCGCGGCGCGGATGCCGGCTGCGACCCGTTCCGCCCCCTCCGCATCGCGATCAGTGACGTAGACGAAGGCGCCCTCCTCAGCGAAGCGTTGCGCGGTGGCGCTGCCCAGGCCAGGAAGCGAGGCTCCTCCGGTCACCAGCGCGATCTTTCCAGCGAGACGATCCATGCGATGCTCCTTTAGCGGAAAGGCGCAACCGCCGCTGGCGGTTGCGCAGTCCTGACAGCTTACTTCAGATCAGAATTTGAACCCGATCGTGCCGCCATAGCTGGCCGGCTCGATCGCGGAGGCGAACGACCACAGGCCGGCAACGGTGAAGGCAGCGCTCATCCGCTTCTGATTGAGCATGTTGCGGCCGAACACAGTGACATAGGCCTGGGTATGGCCGATATCGAAGTGCGCGGTGATGCTGGCGTCGACGAGATCCTGGGTCTGGGTGCGGACGCGGGGATCATTGCCATTGACCATCACCGAGGTGACGACGCCCGAGGTGGTGACCGGAGTCAGCGCTCCGAGCGAGATCTGCTGATCATAAGGCGAGATATGGCGCAGCCCGACGCTGGTCGCCACGCTGCCGAAACCGGTGTCCAGCGTATATTCCGCACCGAGCGAACCGCTGAACTTCGGGGCGTAGATCAGGTTGTTCTTCGAATAATCGAAGGGGACGATCGCGCCGTTATAGATGTTGCCGGTGATGAAGTTCTTGAAATGCGAGTCCATGTACGCCGCGGTCGCGCTCAGCTTCAGGCCGTGCACGGGGTGCGCTGTCGCATCCAGCTCGATACCCTTGATGGTCGCCGAACCGACATTGGTGGTGACCGTCTGGTTGCCATTCGGGCCGCCCGGGATCGTGGTGCTTTGCTGGAGGCTGTTATATTTCGAAATGAACGCGGCGAGATTGAACTGGAGATGGCGCCCCAACAGATCGAGCTTCGCGCCTGCCTCATAGCTGTCGACGGTTTCGGGTTGATAGGGCTGGCTGGCGGTCGCCACCGTGGCGGCGCGAGGGCTGAACCCGCCTGAGCGGTAACCGCGCGACCAGCTGGCATAGAGCATCGTGTCCCGATCGGGACGGAAGTCGATACCGACCTTCGGCGTGAACTTCTTGAAGGTACCGCGGCCATTGCCGACCACGCCGCTCTGGGCGAAGCTGTTGTCCAGCTCCTTTTTATCCTGGGTGTAGCGGCCGCCGAAGGACAGGCGCCATTTGTCCATAAACGCCCAGTTGAAGTCGCCAAAAACGGCATAGGAAGTGGTCCGGCCGACCACGGTCTGCGCGTTCGTATCCGCCACCAGCGGGCTCAGCGCCGCATTGAAGGCGAACAGGCGGACGTGCTGGACGAGATCATAATGCGAGCTGAAATAATAGCCGCCGACCACATAATCGAAGGTCGATCCGAGCTTGCCCGCGGCGCGCAGCTCCTGGCTCCATTGCTCGTAATTCTGCGTGCGCAGCGTGTAATAGAGATCCGTGCTCGAGGCGTCGAAATCCTGGGTCTGGAATTCAGAGGATTTGCGCCAGCCGGTGATCGAGGTCAGCTTCACCCCACCAAGATCGAGGTTCATCTCGAGGCTCGCGGATGGCGCGCTATAGTGGCTCGTGGCCGGGCTGTTGAACACGGTATAGAGATCGGACGTGGTGTTCCGATTGCACTCGTTCGCAGGCTCATAGACGCAGAAAAGCTCGCCGGTCGCCGCGATGTTGCTGTTGACCGGCTCAAAAGTCTGGTCGAGCTTTTCGACGGTCAAGAGGGCATCGAAATCGCTGCCCTTGGGCTTGAACAGGAGCGAGGCGCCGAAATTCTCGTTGTTCGAGCCGCCGGCACGCTTGCCGGTGATGGCGTTGTGGTAAAAGCCATCGCTCTGGTTGTGGAAATACCAGCCTTTGAGACCAATGGACTCGCCATCGCCCACATTCAGCAGGGCGCGTGTGGCCCAGCTGTTGAAGCTGCTATAGGTGCCTTCGAATTTGCCGCCGGTCTCCATGGTCGGGCGCGTACGGCGGATGTTGATCACGCCGCCGATGGTGTTGCGGCCGAACAATGTGCCCTGCGGGCCGCGCAGCACTTCGAGCTGATCGATGTCGAAAAAGTCGAGCAGCTGGCCGGTATTGGTACCGACGAACACGCCGTCGATCACCACGCCCACCGTCGGCTCCTGCGACTTTTCGATATCGGCATAGGTGAGGCCGCGGATCGAAAGATTGGCCGCCTGTGCGCCTGAATTCTGCTGGGTGATCAGCAGGTTCGGTGCTGCGCCCTGCAGATCGCCGATATTCGTCGAAGCCTTGTTCTCGAGCATCGCGCCATTGATCGCGGTGATCGCGACCGGCGTGTTCTGCAGCGTCTCGTCGCGGTGACGCGCGGTGACGACAATGTCGTTCGCGTCCGATCCGGTCGGGGCGGTTTCGGCCGGAGCGCTTTCGGCGGGCGGAGTCTGTTCCTGCGCAAGAGCAGGCGCCGACAATGCCAGCAATGCGGTCGTCGAAAGGGCGGTCAGTATGGATGGGCGGCCAAGGTTGATCTTCATATCTACTCCCCCGTTCAGGCGCGATTGGGCGGCCTGTCTTTTTCTCCTTTCGCTATGCGCGTGATTGGCTGGACGCTTAACTAGCACTTCTCGCAGGTGCGGGAGCGACACCGGCACGCGACCACGACCTCTACCGAAAGGGAGAAGGTCGTGGCGCTGAACCGTCGTTTTCTGCTGGTCCGCCGCCCGCACGGCGCGCCCGTGATGGCCGATTTCAGATTGGTCGAGGAGGCCATTCCCGCGCCGCCGCCGGGCGGCTTCGTCGTCCGCAACCATTATGCGTCGCTCGACCCGGCCCAGCGTGGCTGGATGGACGATGTGCCGAGCTATATGCCGCCGATCGCGCTTGACGCGCCGGTACGCGCAACCACCGTCGGCACCATCCACGCGTCCGACAATCCGGCGTTCGAGCCGGGCGATTGGGTCGTGGGGCTCAACGCGCTCGAGGAGTATTCGGCGGCTGAGCCCGGCGGCTTCACCATGAAGATCGACATATCTCAGGTGGCGTCGCCCTCGCAGTTCCTTTCGACCATCGGCGCGGTCGGCGTGACCGGCTATTTCGGCCTGCTGGACGTGGCAAAGCCCAAGGCGGGCGAGACCCTGCTTGTATCGGGGGCTGCCGGAGCGG
Organism: Sphingomonas sp. P3_C5; assembly: GCF_056402635.1. Taxonomy (NCBI): domain Bacteria; kingdom Pseudomonadati; phylum Pseudomonadota; class Alphaproteobacteria; order Sphingomonadales; family Sphingomonadaceae; genus Sphingomonas; species Sphingomonas sp. P3_C5. Next base: position 664,126 of record NZ_JBFUHA010000001.1, on the reverse strand, counting down.
TAGGCTCAGTGGTCGGGCAGATCGGCAAGATCATGGGGTGCCGCGTCATCGGCATCGCCGGCGGGCCGGAGAAGTGCCGCCGGCTGATCGAGGAATATGGCTTCGACGTGGCGATCGATTACAAGGGTAAATCGGTCGAGCAGCTTGCGGCCGAGATCGCCGTCGCGGCGCCCGGCGGCGCCGACATGGTGTTCGAGAATGTCGGCGGCGATGTCATGGACGCCGAGCTCCTCAATCTGGCGCTCAACGCCCGGATCATATTGTGCGGCCTGATCAGCGAATATAATGCACCGGAAAAGGCGGGCATCCGCAACCTGTGGCAGGTGCTGGCGCGCCAGGCGACGATCCATGGCTTTCTGATTTCGGCCTATGCCGATCGCTTTGCCGAGGGTGGCGCGCAATTGACCCAATGGGTCGCCGAGGGCCGGCTGCGCATCGACGAGGATGTGCAGCATGGCCTGGAGAACAGCTATGCGGCTTTCATGCGGCTGTTCGACGGCACCAATACCGGCAAGCTCGTGCTGAAGATCGCCTGATAGGCGAGTCTGCGGAAACGCCGGCAGCGCCCCGAGCAAGCTCAGGGCGCTGCCGGACGCGTCAGAACTGGACGCGTTTGGTGTAGCCGCCGTCGATCACGACATTGGTGCCGGTGGTATAGGATGACGCCGGGCTGGCGAGGAACACGATGGTCCTGGCCACTTCCTCCGGCCCGCCCCAGCGGCCAAGTGCGAACTGCGCCTCGGTGGCGGCATGGAGTTCGGGCATGGCGGCCTTGATCGCTTCCCAATTGCCGCCGGGAAAGGAAATCGGCCCCGGCGAGACCGCGTTGACGCGAATGCCCTTTGCCCCGAGCGCCTGGCCGAGTTGCTTGGCATAGGTCAGCAGCGCGCCCTTGATGGCGTTGAAGGCCTGGGGGACGATGAAGGTCTCGACAGCGGCGGTGCTCGACATGATCACGATCGCGCCCGATCCGGATTTTTCGAGATATGGCTCCAGCGTCTCGCAGCCGATCACAGTACCTTTGACGTCTGTGTTGAGGCACGCGTCCCAATCACCGGTGGCGCCGGAGCCCGAGGCGCTGGCGCCGGGGACGAAGATATCGCATCCGCCCAGCCGCTCCGCGGCCGATTTCAGCCAGTCCGGATATGCGGCGAGGTCGGACATATCAAAGGCCTCGCCGATGACCTTGCCGCCGTGACGCGACAGCGAAGCGATGGTTTCAGCCACCTGCTCCGGATTGCGCGAGAAAAAGGCGATGTCGCAGCCTTCCGCCGCGAAGATCTCCAGCGCCGCCCGGCCGATGCCGCGGCTGCCACCCGTCAGGATGACCTTCCTGCCCTTCAGGCCAAGGTCCATGATCAATTCCTTATAGAATACGTCGTGTTGCGCTTGTCGGCGCGGCCGGCCGGCACAACCACTGTTTTTTTCGTGAGGATGCCGGCCCCGCCCCGCGTGATAGCAAGCCCTGGCATAGACCATGGGAGAGATCGGCGTGCGCCTCAAAGGCAAAAAGGCTGTCATCCTCGGAGCCAGCAGCCCCGACAATATGGGCCAGGCCATCGCCCGGCGCTTCATCGCCGAAGGGGCAGAGGTCCTCGTTTCCGGGCGGAAGGACGATGTGCTGCAGGCCTTCGCGGCGGAAACCGGCTGCCGATGGTCGGCCTGCGACCTGACCGACGCGGCAAGCGTCAGCGCGCTTGCCGATAGCGCGGTGGAGCAACTGGGCGGCATCGACATCGCCATCAATGCCACCGGCTGGGGCCTGCTCAAGCCGTTCCTCGAGACCGACGCCGCGGAATTGGCGGCGATCACCGCGCTGCAGTTCATCGGTCCGTTTCAGTTCTTCCAGGCGATGATACGCAAGATGGGCATCAGCCATGGTGGACGTGGCGGCGCGATCGTCCAGATCAGTTCGGCCACGGCGACGATCATGCTGAACGACCATGCCGCCTATATGGGCACCAAGGCGGGCACTGATCATATCATCCGCTGCATCGCCCATGAGTTCGGTGCCGAGGGCATTCGCGCGAATTCGATCTCGCCCGGGCTGACCGAGACCCCGATGACCGCCGAAGCAGTGAACCTCCCCGGCCTCTCCGAGGCTTTCGTGCCGAGCTATCCGCTGGGGCGCATCGGCACGCGGGAGGATATTGCCGCGGCCGCCGTCTGGCTGTGCAGCGACGAGTGCTTCATGACCGGAGACAATCTGCAGGTGAATGGCGGTCTGACGTTGCGGCGCAACCCGACGCGCGAAGAGCTGACCGCGAGCATCATGCGCGCGGCCGGCGCCGCCTGATCCGCGGAGCCTGCCCCAGCAATCGCCATCAGGAGAATGCCATGTCTCGGGTTGATCGTATCGGCGACGTTGCCGAAATCATGCTCGGCTATGTCGAGAACAAGCAGACCTTCATGGGCGAGAGCACGCTGCGCGTGGCGAGCCGCAGCTATACCGATGCCGATCAATGGCGGACCGAGATTGAGCAGGTCTTCAAACGTGCGCCGCTGATGCTTGCCTTTACCGCCGAGCTGCCCAAGCCAGGCGATTACAAGGCGATGGACGCGGTCGGCATGCCGGTGCTCATCAACCGCGACAAGGCGGGCAAGGTCCGCGCCTTCCTCAATGTCTGCTCGCATCGCGGCGCTCCGCTTGCCGATAAGGGCTATGGGAATTGCCCGCGCTTCACCTGCAAATACCACGCCTGGAGCTATGGCCAGGACGGCAGGCTGCTGGCGATATCGGAATCGAGCAGCTTCGGCGACGTCGACAAATCCGAACGGGGCCTGCGTGAGCTGCCCTGTGAGGAGCGCGCCGGCATGATCTTCGTCTGCCTGACGCCGGGCACGCCGATCGATCTCGATGATCATTTCCGGGGCCTGCTCGGCGATTTCGAGGCGCTTGATTTCCACGACTGGACCTATCTCGGATCGCGCACCATCGAGGGCGCGAACTGGAAGGTCGCGATGGACGGCTATCTGGAGGGCTATCACTTCGCATCGCTTCACCCCGAAACCATCGCACCGCGTACCCCATCGAACCGGATGCATTATGAGGGTTTCGGGCCGAGTTTCAGGATCGGCTTTCCGCAGCGGCTGATCGGCGAAGCGCTTCGGGCCGTGCCGCGCGAGAAATGGGGCGAGCAGGAGAATAACGGTTTCGATTTCGTGCGGATCTTCTTTCCCAATGTCGCGATCTTCATCGCGCCGGAAATCACCCAGATCGCGCAGATCTTCCCCGGGCCGACCCCCGACCGGAACCGCACTGTCCTGAACTATCTACGCCGGGAGCCGCTTCGGGATGACGAAGACCGCGCCGGCGTCGAAGCGGCGATCAATTTCTTTCGCGATGTGACTTATAATGAGGATTATCTGATCGGCCTCGATGTCCAGAAGGGTCTGGAAAGCGGGGCGCATGACGACATGATTTTCGGCCGCAACGAGCGCGGCAACCAATATTTCCACGAATGGCTGAACTGGTATCTCGCAAAGGACACCGCAGCGCCTGAACCGGTGATGTGAGCCGCACGGGGGCGGATCAGACCCCCATCATGCCGGCGGTGGTGGCGCCGTCGATCACATATTCGCTGCCCGAGACGAACAGGGCTTCGTCCGACCCAAGCCAGGCCACCAGCCCGGCGATTTCACCGACCGTCGCCATCCGTCTGAGGGGCGACATGCCCTCATAGGCCGCCCGTGCCGCCGCCGGATCGGGCGCCTGTGCGATCAGGTTTCCGATCAAGCCGGTTTCCACCACGCCGGGCAGGACAGCGTTCACCCTGATCCGGTACCCCTGGTTGCCGCAATGCACCGCCGCCGATTTGGTCAGCGCGACCACGGCTGCCTTGGACACCGAATAAGCGGCGAAATTGCCCATCGCCCGGTGCGCGTTCATCGAGGAATTGATGATGATCGAGCCCGTCGGCCCTTCGGGGTTGCGCTTCATCATCCGGATCGCGTGCTGCACCGTCAACATCACGCCGGTCTGGTTCACGCCGATGACATTGTTCCAGCCTTCGACCGTGATGTCCTCGATGCTGGCGTCACCCGCCTCGGTTCCGGCATTGGCGAAGGCGATATCGAGCCGGCCGAAATCCGCGAGGAGCTGTTCGGCCACCGCGGGCCAGCCCGCCGCATCCTGGACGCGGTGTGCGACGAAATGCGCGCCCGTCTCGGCGCACAATGTTTCCGCCGCTGCCGCATTCGATCCGGTGAACAGGACCTTCGCACCCTCGGCGGCGAGCCGCAGAACCGCGCCCGCGCCGATACCCGAGGTTCCGCCGGTCACCAGCGCAACCTTGCCTTGTAATCTTCCCTGCACGGCTCTCTTCCCATGATTCGCAGTGGTTCTGGCGCATTCGAGAGCGGCCGTAACCTATCGATTCCGCAAGGTGACGCGCCCGCTCACACGCGACACACTTGGGGCCGATAATCATGATGGAGAGGATTCGGCTTATGGCGGACAGGGACCTGCAGGTGTCGGGCAGCGACGGCGCGGCCCGCAGCCCGGGGATCAGCTGGACTGAGCTGATGGCGAGCGATTCCCGGCCGGCCCCGGCCTGTCTGACCGAGGAGCATTTCGAATATCTCGGCTCAGAGCCGCTCGCCGCCGAGCGCTATACCAGTGAGACATTCGCCCATGCGGAGCGCGAGCGCATGTGGCCCCATGTCTGGCAATTCGCCGCACGCGAGGAGGATCTGCCCGAGACGGGGGACTATGTCGTCTATGAGAATGCCGGGCGATCCTTCCTGATCACGCGGCAGGAGGACGGTTCGGTCCGCGCCTTCCACAATGTCTGCCTCCACCGCGGTCGCAAGCTCAAGACCGGGAATGGCCATGCCAACAAGTTCACCTGCCCCTTCCATGGCTTCACCTGGACCACGGGCGGCAATTTCGTGTCGATGCCGTGCAAATGGGACTTTCCGCATCTCGCCGACCAGAACATGGCGCTGCCCGAAGCCGAAATCGGCCGCTGGGCGGGGTATATCTTCCTGCGCGAAGAACCGGGCGGGCCGAGCCTCGAGGAGTTCCTCGCTCCGTTACCCGAACATTTCCAGCGATGGCGGCACGAGGAATGCACCACCGTGGTGTGGGTCGCCAAGGAGGTCCCGGCGAACTGGAAGGTCACGGCCGAAGCTTTCATGGAAGCTTGGCACACGGTGGTCACCCATCCCCAGCTCCTGCCCTTCACCGGCGACTGCAACAGCGCCTATTGGAACTGGGGCGACAATGTTAACGTCAATCTCGTTCCGTTCGGCATCATGTCTCCGCATGTCGACGCGACGGGCAAGCCGCAGCAATGGATCGTCGACGAGTTCGTCAAATATAATGGCCGCTCGGCTGACAATTACGAGGCATCGAGCGACCCGTTCGCGGTGACCGTGCCGGAAGGCATGACAGCGCGCGAGGCACTCGGCGCGGCGATGCGGGCCGGGTACACGGCGCAGACCGGCCATGACCATGACCATGCTACCGACTCCGAATTGCTCGACGCGCTGGTCTATAACGTCTTTCCGAACTTCGCCCCCTGGGGCGGCTTCATGCCGAACATCGTCTATCGCTGGCGGCCGGGCAAAACGGTCGACACCTGCCTGATGGAGATCCGTGTGCTCGCCCGGGCGAAGAAAGGCGAGCCGATCCCCCGCGGCGTTGCGATGCACATGCTCGAGCCCCATCAGCCCTGGACGGATGCGACCGAGCTCGGCGTGCTGGGCGACGTGTTCGAACAGGATATGGCGAACCTGCCTTTCGTCCAGGAGGGGCTTCACTGCTCCAAGACCGGCCGGATCCAGCTGGCGAACTATCAGGAGGTGCGGATCCGCCAGTTCCACCAGACACTCGACAAGTATATCCAAGGCCAAGCGGGAGCGAGCGCATGACCGAAGCCCTGACCGAAGAGACCCACCCGGCGCGGATAAACTGCGTCCTGATCTGCGGCGGCGTCTGGCATGACATGGACTTTGCCCGGCTCGAGCTGCTCAAGCTGCTGGCTGAGGACGAGCGGGTCCGCACCCGTGTGTTCGAGAATTACGAAACGATCGACGCGCTGGCGTCGGCGGATATCCTCATCACTTACACCTGCGACGTGACACCGTCGCTGAAGGCCCAGGAGACGCTGCGCGACTGGCTCGCAAAGGGCGGGCGCTGGTATGCGCTGCACGGGACCAATTCAGTGCTGCGGCTGCTCGACAACGGCTTATGGGACGCGCCGCGCTGGGCGCCGCTGCTGATGGATATGCTCGGCAGCCAGTTCCTCTCGCATCCGGCGATCGAGCCCTATCTCGTCACCGTCGCCGATCCCGGCCATCCGCTGGTCCATGGTATCGAGCCCTTTGAGAGCACCGACGAGCTCTATCACATGGAGACGCACGGCGATCTCCATGTTCTGCTGGAGACCGAATGTACCGAACCGGGCACCGGCTTTGTCGAGGCCGAGGATGCGCCGGGCAAGCATCCGGTTTTCTATCTCAAGGGGCATGGCCAGGGGGCCGTGCTGTACCTGACGCTCGGCCATTGCCGCGGCCATTACGACCTGCAGCCGATGCTCGACTGGTGGCCGACGGTCGACCGCTGTGCCTGGGACCTGCCGGTATTCTACGACCTGCTACGGCGCGGGATCAGCTGGATAAAGGACCGCGAAACCGCCTGAGCGATTCAGTCCTCGACGCCTGCGAAGCGGTCCAGCGCGGCGTCGGGATCGTCCGGCCAGCGCGAGAGCACCAGCAGGCGCTTGTGGCCATGGCCGATCGACAGCTCGTCAGTGACGCCCATGCCGCCGTGGAACTGGATCATCTCATGGCCGAGCGCCACGGCCGCCGGCGCGATAAAGGCTCGCGCGCCGCTCACCGCCTGGGCGAAGCCGGGCTTGTCGCGCGAGACGATCGCCAGGTTGAGCAAGCCCCGGCTCTGCTCGATCGCGGCATATTGCGCCGCCATGCGGTGTTGCAGCGCCTGGAAGCTGCCGAGCCTGGTGCCGAATTGCTCGCGCGACTTCAGATATTCGAGCGTCTCCTCGAACAGCCGTGTCATGATGCCGAGCATTTCGGCCGAACGGGCAAGGTTGGCGAGCAGCTCGACACTTGCGACCTCTTCCACCCCGCCTGAGAGACGATGAGCGGATTCGACCAGCAGGTCGTTGAACTCAAGCGATGCGGCGATGCCGCCGTCAGCCATGCGCCAAGTCCGTTTGATCAGACCAGGAGCGTCGGCGGGCGCGAAATAGAGCCCCACGCCTTCGCGAGCGTTCGCTGCGCCTTTGCTTCTCGCGGTGATGATATAGCCATCGACCCCGGCGCCTGCCGGGACATGTGCCTTGGCACCGGTCAGCCGCACATCCTCGCCGCTCGTCACTGCCGTCGCTTCGATCCACAGCCGGCCTGGCCGGCCGCGCGCCTCGTCATGGGCAAGCGCGATGCGCCGCGAGCCGTCGAGTAGACCCGGCAGCCACGCGTCGCGCAAGGCGTGCGGCGCGGTTGCGGCAAAGAGTCGGCCGGCGAGCAGGACATTCTCGATCAGCGGTTCGACCACGAGACCATTGCCCAGCGCTTCGAACACTGTGGCGACGCCGACGGCGTCCAGATCCATACCGCCGAGATCCGCGGTGAAAGGCGCGGCGATCAGCCCGAGCTCGCCGAGCAGCGCCCAGTTGTGCGCTGAAAAGCCATTGGGTTCGCCGAGGAAGGCGCGGCGGCGATCCATGTCATATTGGTCCCTGACGAATCGCTCCGCCAGCGCCTTCAGCATTTCCCCATCTTCGCCGATGTCGAAATTCACCAGATGTCCCCTATTGTCGCTACCGCTTTAGCAGCACCGGGGAACCCGCCACGCTCGGCAAAATAGTTAGGGGTGCGCACAGGACGGCGTCGTGGCATCGCCGAAATACCGTGCTGGCCTAGCGTTTTGATGAGTCGGAATGGCAGCGAAACGGGTCTTAAAAGCTCCGTATCCGGACTCGAAACCGGGACGGGAGTATCATGCGCGCAATCGCCGAAGGTCTGTTCACCGATGAAACTCCGCCGCGGCTGATCGGCGGACGGCATCGCCAATCGGGCCGCATCGTGTTTCCGTGCCCCGCCGGCGACGATTATGAGCGCCATCCGCTGAAGCGCGAAGGTACGCTCTGGTCCTACACCATCCAGCGTTACCGCCCGAAATCGCCGCCCTATGCCGGCCCCGAGGCGTTCCGCCCCTGGCCGGTCGCCTATATCGAATTGGACGGTGAGGCCATCATCGAGGCCCGGCTCGCCAATGTCGAAGCCGAGGACATCCGGATCGGCATGCCGCTCGAATTGACGCTGGTTCCGCTCGACCCCGCCGCGGCCGACCCGCGACTGGTCCACGCCTTTCAGCCCGCGCGGACCGCGTCATGAGCGATGTCTGCATTGTCGGGGTTGGTATTCATCCGTTCGGCCGTACCGATGGCCTGTCCGGTATGGACCAGGGCGTCTATGCCGTACGGCAGGCGCTGGCGGATGCCGGGGCCGACTGGGCCGATATCCAGTTCGCCTATGGCGCGTCCGAGGCAGCCGGCAATCCCGACACGATGGTCGAGCAGCTTGGCCTGACCGGCCTCCAGTTCATCAATGTGAGGAATGGCTGCGCCGCCGGCGGATCAGCTTTGTTCTCGGCGCAAATGGCGATCAAATCGGGCGAGTTCGAACTCGGCCTCGCCGTCGGCTTCGACAAGCACCCACGCGGCGCCTTCAACCCGATGCCGGCCGATTTCAACCTGCCCGACTGGTATGGCGAGGCGGGCTACATGATCACCACGCAATTTTTCGCCAACAAGATCACCCGCTACATGCACGAGCATGGCATCTCGGCGACGAGCCTCGGCCGGGTCGCGGAAAAGGCGTTCCGTAACGCAGTGCACGCCCCCCATGCATGGCGACGCGAGCCGGTCGCGCTCGACACTATCATGGACGCGCCGATGGTGAGCGATCCTTATACGAAATATATGTTCTGCTCGCCGGCCGAAGGCGGGGTCGCGCTGATCCTCGCCAGCGAGAAGAAAGCGCGCGAGTTGGGCAAGCCACTGATCCGCCTGAAGGCAGCGGCGATGCGGACGCGGCCGCCCGGTTCGTTCGAGGTCTTCGCGCCTTCGATCGACATCGAGCGTGGCGGCTCGGCCACGAGGATCGCCTCTACCGACGCGTTCCGCATGGCTGGGATCGGCCCCGAAGACATCGCCATCGCCCAGCTGCAGGATACCGAGGCCGGCGCCGAAATCATGCATATGGCCGAGAATGGCTTCTGCAAGGATGGCGAGCAGGACCAGTGGCTTGCCGAAGGATTGACTGACATCGATGGCCGGCTCCCGGTCAATACCGATGGCGGCTGCCTCGCCTGTGGCGAACCGATCGGTGCGTCGGGCCTGCGCCAGGTCTATGAAAATGTGGTACAGCTGCGCGGCGATGGTGGCGGCCGGCAGGTGCCCGGCAACCCCAAGACCGCCTATGGCCATGTCTACGGTGCTCCGGGCGTTTCCGCCGTGACGATCCTGGAACGCTGATGCACATCGACCTCTCTCCCGAAGACAGCGCATTCCGCGACGAGGTTCGCGCCTTTCTGGCGGCCAATTTGCCCGACGCTCTGAGGGCGGGCGCTGCGGCGACTCCATCGGTGTTCGTCGAACCCGAGATCGGCCAGGTCTGGAACGCGATTCTGCATCGCCGGGGATGGCTCGGCTATCAATGGCCGGTCGAGCATGGCGGTACCGGGTGGAGCCCGGTGCAGCGCTACATCTTCGAAAAGGAGTGCGCGCTCGCCGGCGCGCCCATGCTGACCGTATTGGCCCTGAAGCTTGTCGCGCCAGTGATCTGGAGCTTTGGCAGCGCGGCCCAGAAGGCGTTTTATCTTCCCCGCATCCTGACCGGCGAGGACTATTGGTGCCAGGGCTTCTCCGAGCCCGGCAGCGGATCCGACCTCGCCTCGCTGCAATGCCGGGCCGTGCGCGACGGAGACCGCTATATCCTCAACGGCTCGAAGATCTGGACGACGCATGCGCACCATGCCAACCGGATGTTCTGCCTCGTCCGCACCGATCCGAGCGTCCGCAAACAGGCGGGCATCTCGTTCCTGCTGGTCGATATGAACCAGCCGGGCATCACCGTCCGCCCCATTCTTACCGTTGCAGGTGACCATGAGGTCAACCAGGTGTTCCTCGAGGATGTCATCGTGCCGATCGAAGACCGGGTCGGCGAGGAAGGTCAGGGCTGGGAGATCGCCAAATTCCTGCTGGAGAATGAGCGTGGCGGCTCCTGCGCTGCCCCCAAGCTCGCTTATGACCTCGACAAGCTCGCAGAAGCGGCCGCGCACGAACCCGATGGCCGCGGCGGCACGATGGCCGACGACCGGCAATGGAAGCGCAAGATCGCCAGGCTGAGGCTTGCGGTGCAGGCGCTCGAGATGATCGAGCTCGAGATCATTTCCAGGATCGCCCAGGGCCGCCCACCCGGCCCGCAGACATCGCTCATCAAATTGCTCGCCTCAAATCTGAGGCAGGATCTCGATCTGCTGGCGGTCGATCTTTACGGCGCCGCCGGCCTCCAGCTTGAAACGATGCGCCCGCTTTACGGCGACAACGCCCCCTCCCCAGTCCGCTCCAAAGAGGCCCAGCTCGCCGCGCCGCGCTATCTCAACAGCCGCGCCTGGACCATTTTCGGGGGCACCAACGAAGTACAGGCGAATATCATCGCCAGGTCCGTGCTGGGCCTTTGATGGAAAACGGAGAGCAGAGATGCAGCTGAGCCGCGACGCGCTGCTACGCGCCTATCGCCAGATGAAGGTGATCCGCGAATTCGAAGAGCGCCTCCATGTCGAAATCCAGACCGGCGAGATCGCCGGTTTCACCCATCTTTATTGCGGTCAGGAAGCGGTCGCGGTGGGGGTGTGCGAGCATCTCGACACCGAGGACAAGATCGTCTCCACGCACCGCGGCCATGGTCACTGCCTTGCCAAGGGCTGTGACGTGACCGGCATGATGAAGGAGATCTGGGGCAGCCGCGAGGGCCTGTGCAAGGGCAAGGGCGGATCGATGCACATTGCCGATATCGACCTCGGCATGCTCGGCGCCAACGGCATTGTCGGTGCCGGTGCGCCGATCGCGGTCGGCGCTGCGCTGGCCGCCAAGCTCGACGGCAAGGGCAAGGTATCGATTGCGTTCTCGGGCGACGGCGCCTGCAACCAGGGCACCACCTTCGAGGCGATGAACCTGGCGGTGGTGACTCAGGCACCCTGTATCTTCGTGTTCGAGAACAACCACTATTCCGAGCATACCGGCGTTGAATATGCAGTCGGCACGGCGCGGGACATTGCCAGTCGCGCCGAGGCATTCGGGATGAAGGTCTGGCGCGCTGACGGTACCGACTTCTTCGCTGTCTTCGAAACGATGCGCGAGGTGCTCGACCATGTCCGCGCCGGCAACGGGCCGGCTGCGGTCGAATTCGACACCGAGCGCTTCTTCGGCCATTTCGAGGGCGATCCACAGCGCTATCGCGGCGATGGCGAGATTGAACGGATCCGCGAGACACGCGACTGTCTCAAGACGTTCCGCCAAAAGGTCACCAGCGCCCGCTTGCTGAGCGACGCCGACATCGACGCGGTCGATCGAGAGGTGCTGACGTTGATCGACGAGGTGGTCATAGCCGCGCGGGCTGCAGAGCKGCCCACCGCCGAGGACGTCCTCACCGATGTCTATATCAGCTACTGACGGCAGGACCGCGAAACCATGGCACAAATGATGTACCGCGATGCAGTCCTGACGACGATCGCAGAAGAAATGGAGCGCGATCCCAATGTGGTCGTGCTGGGCGAAGACGTCGTCGGCGGCATGGGCACGCCGGGCGGGCCTGAGGCCATTGGTGGTATCTGGTCTACCTCCAACGGACTGTTCGGCCGCTTCGGCAAGGACCGCGTGATCGACACGCCGATTTCCGAAAGCGCCATTGTCGGCGCCGCGGGGGGGCTCGCGTTGGCCGGCAAGCGGCCGGTCGCCGAATTGATGTTCGCCGATTTCATCGGCGTCAGCCTCGACCAGATCTGGAACCAGCTCGCCAAGTTCCGGTACATGTTCGGCGGCAAGACGACATGCCCGGCGGTGATCCGCATGGCTTACGGCGCGGGCTACAACGCCGCGGCTCAGCACAGCCAGTCAGTCCATCACATCCTGTCGGGCATGCCTGGCCTGAAGGTGGTCGTCCCGTCGACCCCGGCGGACGTGAAGGGCCTGCTGCGCCAGGCGATCCGTGACGACGATCCCGTCATCTTCCTCGAGCACAAGGCACTTTACGGCACGAGTGGCGAGGTTCCCGACGACCCGAATTTCCTCATCCCCTTCGGCCATGCCCGCCTTACCCGTGCGGGCGAGGACGTGACGATCGTCTCGTCAGGCCTGCTGCTCGGCTTTTGCGAGGCAGTGGCCGACAGGCTCGCGGCCGAAGGCATTGGCTGCGATGTGATCGACCTGCGCACGACCAGCCCACTGGATGAAGAGGCGATCCTCGATTCAGTCGAGGTCACCGGCCGGCTCGTGGTGGTCGACGAAGCGCCACCGCGTTGCGGCCTGGCGGGCGACATCTGCGCGATGGTGGCGGAGAAAGCCTTTGCCAGCCTCAAGGCGCCGCCGCTCTCGGTCACGCCGCCGCACACCCCGATCCCGTTCGCGCGCGAGCTGGAGAGCGCCTATCTGCCGTCGGTCGACAAGATCGAGGCGGCGGTGCGCAAGATCCTCGGCTGGCGCTGAGGTGGCGAAGATGGCCATAATCCGCCCCTTCTGCATGCCCAAATGGGGCATCGAGATGACCGAGGGCACCATCGCCGAGTGGATGGTGGGGGAAGGTGACGCCTTTACCCGGGGTCAGACAATTTGCCTGATCGAAACCGCCAAGATCACCAACGAGGTCGAGGCCGAGTTCGATGCGGTGGTACGCCGTGTACTGGTCGGCGCTGGCGGGGACGCCCAGCCGGTCGGCACGCTCCTCGCCGTTTTCGCCGACGCTGACGCGACCGACGCTGAAATCCAGGCCTTTGTGGACGGCTTCCGTCCGGTCGATACCCAGGTCGCGGCCAAAAGCGGCGACGTAAAACCGCAAGCCGTGCCGAAACCGGCGCCGGCGAAGATCGTCACCAACCGGCCGATCAGCCCGGAGGCCATCAAGCTTGCCGAGAGCGAAGGTGTCGACCTTTCTGCGATCGAGGGTTCGGGGCGGAACGGGCGGATCACCTATCAGGACGTCCATCAGGCACTGCGCCCCGCGGCAAGCCCGGTGCTTCGCGGCCTCGCTGCGCTGCCGGAAGAGATGCCGAGGGTTTTCGCATCTCCTCTCGCGCGCCGTATCGCCGCACAGCATGGCATCGACCTGAGCGGCATCGCCGGCAGCGGCCCGCGCGGCCGGATCGCCAAGGCCGATGTGCTGAAATTTGTGATTCAGCCTGTCGCCAGCGCTCCAGTCGGAACCGCCGAGTTCGTGGCGGTCGCCAATCGGCCGGAAATCATCCCCTTCGACCGCGTCCGCAAGGTCGTCGCCCGGCGCCTGACCGAGGCCAAACAACAGATTCCGCATTTCTACCTGCGGATCTCGGTCCGGGCAGATGCGCTTGTCGCGCTGAGGAAGACGGCCAATCTGGTCCTGGGCTGCAACGCCTCGGTCAACGACTATCTGGTCAAGGCGGCCGGCCTGGCTCTTGCCCGCCATCCCGATGTCAATGTGCAGGTGCATGGCGAGGAGATCCACCGCTTTGCGCATGCCGACATCGCGATCGCGGTTGCCGGCCCCAAGGGCCTGGTCACGCCGATCGTTCGCCAGGCCGACCGCATGTCGATCGCGCAGATCGCCACTGCCACACGCGCGCTGATCGACAAGGCGAGGGCCGGAAGGCTCTCCTTCGAGGATATGGAGGGCGGCAGTTTTTCCATCTCCAACCTCGGCATGATGGGGATCGAGCAGTTCGACGCGATCATCAATCCGCCGCAAGGCGCGATCCTGGCGGTGGGAGCCGCCGCGCGACAGCCGGTCGAAACGGATGATGGCGGCATCGCCTTTGAAAGCCGCATCGCGCTGACCCTGTCAGTCGATCACCGCGCGATCGATGGTGCAGCCGGGGCTGCCTTCCTCGCGACCGTCAAGAATTTGATCGAAGCGCCCGAGGGCCTCTTCGCCTGAAAGGAATAGGAATGACCAAGACCAGCTCGATCAAAGCGCTAGGCGACATCGTCCAGATCGCCTTTCTGCCCGAGGACTTCGACGCAGCGCTGAAATACTGGACTGAAACCGTGGGTGTCGGCCCATTTTTCCTGCTGCAGAATGTGCGGCTGGGCGACATGAGATATCGCGGCCAGCCGACCGAGGCGGTGTTTTCCGTCGCCATCGCCTATTGGGGCGAGGTCCAGATCGAGCTGATCCGCCCTGAGAACGATGCCCCTTCCATCTATAGCGGCGAATATGCCGTGAAGGATCGCATGCACCATGTGTGCATCATAGTGGAATCGATCGAGGAGGCTCGCCGCGCCTGTGCCGAGGCGGGTGCGGAGATACTGGTCGAAGGCAAGGTGGGCGATACCGGCGAAGTGATCTATGTCGATGCCGGGGGCGGCCCCGGCCATGTCATCGAGCTGCTGCAGCCGATGGTCGGAACAGACCAGCTCTTCGCCATGATGCGCGACGCCGCACGGACATGGGACGGCAGCGAGCCGCTCAGAATCATCGGCTGAGAAAGACCGGCACCTGGCATTCGACTCGCGCACGGCGAAGCGGGTCCGGTCAGCTCATCTGCGAACGCGCTCCGGCGATAATCGCTGCACCTGATGCCGGCGCGGCGCGGCCGGGCAATAACCACCAACATGTTGATCGATAAGCATTGTTCGGCACGAGCCCCGACCCGCCGAAATCCGCCCTCAGTCATTACTGGCAAATTAGACAATTGTGGCAGACGACAGTCGGGCAGAGCATTGACCTCGTGATCGATATCAACAGGTAGTCCGGCATACGGTCGCCTGGAGGGGATACTATAATGACCGCCAGAACTCACCGTCATCTGCTGCTTTCGGTTTCGGCCGTGGCACTCCTTTGCAGCGCGGCACCAGCCTTTGCCCAGGACGCACCGGAGCCGGCTGACCAGACGGATGGGGGGGCGATCCGCGACATCATCGTGACCGCACAGAAGCGCAGCGAGAATATCCAGTCCGTCCCGATCGCGATTACAGCGCTCGATGCCCAGGCACTCTCCGTTGGAACCATCAAGGATCTGCGGGACATTGCCGGACGCGTGCCGAGCCTTGTGGTCGACAGCGTCAGCTCCTCGCCCAGCACCGCCAGCATCGCCTTGCGCGGCATCAGCTTCGACGATGTCGAGAAGAGCTTTGATCCAGCAGTCGGCGTGGCCGTGGACGGCGTGTTCATCGGCACCAATACCGGCCAGCTGCTCGACAGTTTCGACATGGAGCGGCTCGAGGTGCTGCGCGGACCACAGGGCACCTTGTTCGGCCGCAACACCATTGGCGGCGTGATCAACGTCATGCGCAGCAAGCCGACGCACGACGCCGGCATCAAGGCGCAGTTCGCCTATTCGAGCTACGACACCAAGCGCGGCCGGCTGCTGGTGAACAGTGGCACGATCGGCGGCATCATCGCGATCAAGGCCTTTGGCTATTGGGACCAGACCGGCGGCTTCGTCCAGAATGTCGTCCAGAATCGCAAGGACGGCCGTTACCAGACGCTGACCGGCGGCATTACCGCGCTGATCACACCCGCCAGCAATTTCACCGCGACGCTGACCTATGAGCATACCCGCGAACGCGGCGAAGCTGTCACCATTCCCACGTCGAACGGCACCGATCTGTTCTGCGCTTATGCCGGCGTGCCCGGTTTCTCGCCGCCGGCCGAATGCAATCGCTTTGCGGCAAGCGGCGACCGGGGTGCCTATCAGACCTATGAAACCGCGCCGCGGAGCATCAGCAACGATACCGATGCGGTAAGCGGCAATATCGAGTGGGATTTGTCGCCCAGCGTCAAGCTGTTCTCCGTCACTGGCTATCAGCGCAATCACGAGGACGCGAACACCGATTTCGACGGCAGCGACGTCGATTTCTTCGGTACCCGCCGCATCCAGCGCTATCATCAGTTCAGCCAGGAGCTCCGCATGGTCACTGACGTGACGGACGGGATCAACCTGCTTCTCGGCGGCTATTATTTCGACAGCGCCTACACGCTGTACCAGTCGACCTTTGTCGGGCCAGGCTTGGGCGGTGTAACGATCGGCCAGTACACCGACCATCATTCGCGCTCCTATGCTGGGTTCGCCGATGCCCAGATCAAGCTGAGCGACAGCTTCAAGGTGGCGGTGGGCGGACGCTATACGAAGGACGAGAAAAATATCTTCACCAATTACGGCCAGATCGCCGCACTGGTGCAGCTTACCGACCCCGCTTACACCGGCACGCAATGCGTCGGCGCAATCGGTACCTTTACCCCGGCACCCGGTGTGACCCTGCCGATTTACGCCCCGGCGAACAATTGCACGGGCAATGCGAGCTTCGGCAAATTCACCTGGCGCGCCAATGCCGAATACAAGCTGGCGCCCGGAAAGATGGTCTACGCATCCTATTCAAAGGGTTTCCGTTCGGGCGGCTTCAATTCGCGCGCAACCTCCCCCTCTTCGCTCGGGCCCTATCAGCCCGAGACCGTCGATGCGTATGAGATTGGCCTGAAGGCCGATTGGCTCAACCACCAGCTGCGCACCAATATCGCGCTGTACTACACCAAATATGGCAACAAGCAGGAAGAGGTCGTCCAGCCTTCGCCGCTGGGCTCCGCCAACCCGCAGGAAACGATCGTGAAGAACGCGGCCTCGGCCACGATCAAGGGGCTGGAAATCGAAACGATCGCACAGCTGAGCCACGACTTCAGCGCGACCGCCTCATTTGCCTATACCGACGCGCATTACGACAGCTTCTTCAACGATGTCGTGGGCACGACGGCGGGTTCGGCTCCGGACAATATCCCGGACAATGTCTCGGCGCTGTCACTGCGCCGTGCGCCCAAATTCCAATGGTCGCTGGGTCTGAATTACACCCATGAGGTCGGCGGCGGGCGGTTCGATGCCTCGACGCTGCTGCGCTACTCGAGCAAATATGCGACCTGTATCGTGCCCAATCACCCGATCACGCCGGGCCAGATCGTCAACGACAGCCGCTGCTACACCCAGGACCGCGCAAACCTGTCAGCGCAGATCGGCTATACATTCCTGCTGAGCGGCGGGAAGGAAGTCAGCCTCTCCGTGTTCGGCCGCAATCTCACCAATACCCGCGACATCATGGGCACGCTGCCGGTCGCCGGCCTGTTCACTTTCTCGACTCCGTACGAGCCGCGCGTGATCGGCGCGCAGATCGGGGTCAAATTCTGAAGCATCGTCACCGCCGATCAGCCCAATTGCTGATCGGCGGTGCCGGCATTCAATCTCGCTCATCTCGCTGATCGAAATGCATCCACCGTTCGGGCTGTCGAAGCCCAGGCGGTGGATTTGTTTTGGCTGGAGGAGAGCTGGTGCGGGAATTCAGTGCGAGAGGGTCAGCTGGCCGGTTCGGCCTCAGCCAGGAGGCGCTGCCGGATCTCTTCGCGCAGCACATCCTTGCGGACCTTACCGGAAGCAGTGCGCGGAAGATCAGCGACGAACTCGAAGCGCTCCGGGCATTTCTGGCGGGCCAGGCCCGAGGCGAACACATGCGCCGACAGCGTCGCGGCATCCGGCTCCTCACTGTCTCGAAGCACGATGAAGCTGCACACCCCTTCGCCGAGTCGCGCGTGTGGCATCGCGACCACCGCAGCCTCCCGCACGCCGGGGTGGAGCTGGAGGACGTCCTCGATTTCCTTGGCGGAGATATTTTCGCCGCCGCGGATGATCAGATCCTTCTTGCGCCCGGTGATGACCAGTGCGCCGAGCGGCGTCAGCAGCCCGATATCGCCGGAACGGAAAAACCCTTCCTCGGTGATCGCCTGGCGGGTCTGTTCGGGGTCGCCATAGCCGAGGAACATGGCCGGGCCGCGTACCAGCACCTCGCCCTCGGCCCCTGGCGCGCAATCGCGATCATGCTCGTCGACGATCCGCAGATCATAATCCAGGGCATGACCATCAGTCGTGGCGGCAAGCATGGGCTCGCTGGCCGGCGAATAGCCCTGCGTCGTCTGGGGAACCTCCGAACTGCCATAGACGCGGTACGCACAGGGATTGGCGAGCGCGGCATTGGCGGCGGATACCAGTTCGGCCGGCACCGCGGCGCCGCCACAGGCAAAGCTCTGGAAACTTGGCAGTGACCGGCCCTGCGCACGCGCTGTGTTGCACAGCTCCATCAGGAACGGCGTTGCGGCGACGGTCGAGGTGACCTGATAGCGATCGATCAGGTCAACCGCAGCGGCCGCGTCCCATTGCTCCATCAGCACTGCGCGCGAACCGAGCTGGAAGGGCCTTTCGAGTGCCCCGGCATAACCGGTGATATGAGTGACCGGCGACGGCATCAGGACGATATCCTGCCCAACGACGCGAAGATGCCGGAAGGTCACATCCAGCACGCGCGCCAGCGTATTGTGCGAATGGAGCACGGCTTTCGGCTTGCCGGTGGTGCCCGATGTGTAGAGCAGGAGCTTCGCGTCATTGGGATCGACGTCCGGAAACGGGTGCGCGAGCGTGCGTCCATGATCGACCAGTGCTGCGAAGGACGGTGTGCGACTGGCGGGGCGAACATAGACGATATGTTCGAGCGCGGGCAGCGAAGGCCGGATGCGGTCGATCATCGCTGCATAGTCAATCGAACGGAATGTTTCGGCGACGAAGAAAACCCGGGCGCCGCAATCGCCGAGCATCTGGCGTACCTCGGCATCGCGGTAGATGTGCACGATCGGGTTGATGACATAGCCGCCCAGCGCCGCCGCGAGGTTGATCACCGCCGCTTCCACCCAATTGGGAGTCTGGAAGCTGATCACCTCGCCGGGCCGGATGCCGAGGTCGATCAGCGCTCGGGCAAGCGCTTCGCCGTCGGCGAGCAGGCTGGCATAGGTTGGCCGGGCCGGATCGCCGAGGAAGACGGGCTCATCGGGCGTCTCGTCAGCCCGAAGGCGGGCCCAATCGCCGAGCGTGCGGCCGTCCCAATAATCTCCGCTGGCGTAGCGGCGCAGATGGGCAGGGAGTGTTGTCGGAAACTGGATCGTCACGGCATGACCTCACCCATCAGCGATCGGCGACCAGGCCGCGCCGGTGCCCGGCTCTTCTAAGTCGACCACAATGGAAAAGACGCGCTGTCGTAACAACCGGCAAAAGTGGCAGGCTCGGCCACTTCGTGCCGCAGTGTTTCTCAACGCGCTGGTGCTGGCTCGCCGTTCAATACAGCCAGCGCCTCGCGCAGCAGGCCGATCGCCTCCCTGCGTCGGGCATCGATGCCGTCAATGTCTCGCGCGGCACGAACAACCGTGGGGTCGGCCGAATCGGCATCGTCGCTCAGCCCCGCTACGCCGCGCCTGGCCCAGAATCCCGACAGGCACTCCTTGAGCATTGCGATGAGACGGGCCTGCCAGATGTCCGGCTCTTCGGGAAAGCTATGGGCAGCGAGGCCGTTGATGAAGATCGTCACGAAAAAGCGGCCAAGATTCAACTCGTGCTGACCGACCGCCGCGAAGGCGGGGAAGGCCGCCCGCGTTTGCGCGTTCAGCAATTCCTCATCGACGACGTGAATCTCGGCCAGGGCGCGCCGGAGCACTTCATCGGTGCGCGCAGATGCTTCCAGCTCGGCCATGGCGACGTGCTGCGGATCGCGGGCGAGCTGCCAGAGCAGGTCGATCCCTTCGTCGAATCTCTCCCGGGTCGGTGCATCCGGGCGAATTCCGGTGAAATAGCTCTGGCGCAAAGATGCGTAGAGATATTCCATCGCAGCGAGTTTCAGATCCTCAAGGACGGGGAAATAATATTGGATCTTGCCGCGGGTCATGCCGGTTTCGCGCGCCACCAACGACATGTTCGTACCGGCCCAGCCCTGCGCGGCGAAACAACGCACCACCGCATCGAGGATAGCAATGCGGGTCGCCTCGGTGCCCTGGTCCGCCTGCTCGGGACCCCGCGCATCTGCTTCCGTCAACGATCCCGCTTCAGTTGCTTCACTTGCCACGGCCTGTCCTAATCCCTCTTTTTTGCGAGTTTACCGGAGACTGCTTTGATCGCAAGTCTTCATGCATTACTGCTGCTTGAAATCTGTCGGCCCGAGAACAGATGAAATTGATGGGAGCGGGGAGCATGACTGACAGCGCCTTGGAACATATCCTCGCCGAGGCCGAATGCACCCGCGTCCTCCATGCTTATGGTCGCGCGGTCGACTGGCAGGATCGTGACGGGCTGGCTACGCTGCTGTGGCCGGATGCGATGATCGACCTCGGCTTCTTCAAAGGCAATGCCGAAGAGGCGGTCGCATTTCTCATGGCGAATGCGGCGCGATCCGAGCGCCGCTTCCACGCGGTTTCGAATATCGTGCTGCAAATCCGGGGCGATACTGCGCTCTCCGACAGCTGCTGCATCACCCATGCGATCACTGGTGACGGCGCCGGTGGATCGGGCTGGCAGCTATTTCTCGGGCGCTATCTCGATCGGCTCGAACGGCGCGATGGCGAATGGCGCATCGCGGAGCGGGTTTTCGTACTGAACGGCTACCACGCCGGCGCCAATGACGAGCCGTCCTTTCTGGTGGATGTCCACCGCGCCGAACATTTTACGCCTGAGCATAGGCTGTTCCGCTTCCGGTAATCCGGCGTGGCGAAGAAATACCTGGAGGATGACACATGGCCCGAATTTCAACCCTGCCCGCGTCCGAATGGCGCGAAGACCTGCGCGAGATGATCGGCGCGGACTCGGCGACGCTGGTCGAGCAGGGCATCCTGCGGGTGTTCGCGCACAACCCCGATCTAGCCAAGGGCGTGCTGGGCTTTGGCGGCGCACTGTACCAGACGACACATCTTTCACGCCGGCTCGTCGAGCTGGTGCGGCTCCGCGTGGCGTTTCACAACCAGTGCCGCAGTTGCATGGCGATCCGCTATCAATCGGCAATGGACGACGGGCTGACCGAGGGTGCGGTCTGCTCGCTCGAGCGGCCCGAACAGGCCAATGACCTGACGCCGGCGGAAAAGGCGGCCCTGGTCTACGCCGATATTTCCTCGACCAACCATTTCGCAATCGACGATTCGACCTTCGCTGCGCTCCGCGAGCATTTCAGTGAGACCGAAATCGTGGAGCTGGGCGCCTTCATCGCCTTCTTTATCGGCTTTGGCCGGCTTTCCGCGGCGTGGCATCTGGTCGACGACCTGCCGGATGGCTATCAGCGCGACGATGGCATGACGATCGCGCCCTGGCGCGAGGACGCGATCGCCGTGCGCGGCTGAACGCCACACCCGATCCGGTCTTACGCCGCCAGCGTCGCCGGATCGAAGGTGAGGTGGAGTGCTTTCAGCGCCCGCAGCACGAAGCCGGGCTGGTGCTCGAAATCATTCTTCCCCTCGGCCAGCGCCAGATTGGGGAGCCGGTCGATCAGGACATCGAACGCGATCTGCAATTCAAGGCGGGACAGGCCTGAACCCGGGCAATGATGCTCGGCCTGGCTGAAGGCCATGTGCCGCATCGCGTTGCTGCGATCGACCTTGATCGAATCGGGATCCTCGAACACCTCCGGATCGCGATTGGCGGCGGCGAAGCGCAAATGCAGGGTGGCGCCCTTGGGGATCGTGACGCCGCGGATCTCAGTGTCTTGGGTGGCAGTCCGGTACAGGCCCTGGGTCGGCGATTCGAGACGAAGCACTTCCTCCACAAAACCCTTGATCAGCCTGCGGTCGGCACGCAGCGCCTGATAGATCTCTGGCTCGCGCAACATCATCCACATGCCCGATGCGAGTGCGAACGCCGTGGTTTCATTGCCGCCGATATACAGATGGTCGATGATCGACACGATCTCGCCATCACTTAACTGGCGGTCATCCACCCGGGCAGCGGCGAGATCCGCGATGATGTCGTCGCCGCCATCGGCACGACGCTGATCGACATGGCCTTTCAGGTAATGCTGGAATTCGACGCCCTGCTCGGCAACCCAGATTTCCTGCTCGCGACTGAGACCACGGGCGAATGGCAATGCCCAGGCGAAAGACCATTGCTTGAGCGTCTCATGGTCCTCCGATGGCAGGCCCAGCAGCTCGGAGATCACCGCAGCGGGTAACGGTTCGGCAAACGCATCGATGAATTCGATCTCGCCCTTGCCGATGATGCGATCGATCAGGCGGTGGACATGGCGTTCGATCAGTGCGCGGCTCTGCTCAAGCCGTGCGCCGACGAAGAAGCCATTGACCAATGCCCGGTAGCGTTTGTGCTCGGGGGGGTCCTGCGCCAGCGGAAAAGCCTTGGGCCAGCCGCGCTGATCATAGATCGCCCGCGCCTCAGGACAGAGGAGCAGCGGCTCGCCACCATGTTTGTCGGCTTCGTTGGAGAAGCGGTCGCTGTCCCGCACGACCATCGCGATGTCGTCATATCTGGTGAGGACGAACAGGCTGGTTTCGGGGACCCGGTAGACCGGCGCCCGCTCCCGTAGCTCGCGATAGGTCTCGTACCAGCGCTTGTTCGCCTCCGGACCGAACAGATCGGGTTCCTGCGTAGCCACTGCTGCCTTCTCCTCACCCGGTGGCTGATTGATCGTTGCAAGCAGCACTGCTGCATGTTATAGACTCGGACCAATAGCCGACCAACTAACAAAAACGGCTACGAGGAGAGGAAATGGCGACGTGTCTCGTGCACATGCGCGTGAAGGAGGGTCAGGCGGCTGCCTTCGAGGCGATAGCCCGCAGCCTTCACGAGGCGTCAGTCGGCAACGAGAAGGGCCTTTTGCGCTACGAATATTGGCGCGGCCAATCGCCCAACAGCTATTACTGCATCGAGTCGTTCGACGATTATGCGGGCTTCCTCGCCCATGAGATCGCGCCCTATCACGAGGCAGCGGCAGAGCCGATCATGGCGCTGATCGAGGATTTCAAACTGGAATGGATCGATTCGGTCCCCGGTGCCGCACCCTTTGGCCCCACCCGGGAACAAGCCCTTGCTCCGGACGCCGGTGAGCGCGCGCGCTTCTATGCCGAGATGTTTCCCCTGAGCCCCGCAATGTGGTGGCCTCAGCCTGTAGCTGCGGTCGGAGCCGACCAATGAGCGGCCGGGTCAGCGGCAAAATCGTCCTGGTGACAGGCGCCGGGCGCGGACAGGGCGAGGCTCATGCCCGGTTGCTCGCGCAGGAAGGCGCCGAGGTCATCGTGACCGATATCAATGAGGCGCTTGCCGAGCAGGTCGCGAAGGATATCGGCGCGCGGGCCTGGCATCATCGCCTTGACGTCGCGTCCGAGGATTCCTGGACCGCGGTCTTCAAGCAAATCGAAGAGCGGCATGGCCGACTCGACGGGCTGATCAACAATGCCGGCATCGCCGTGATGGCCGACATGGCGGCCACCGATCTCGCGCTGTTCGAACGGACGGTTGCGATCAACCAGACAGGCCCCTTCCTCGGCATGAAGCTCGCGGCCGATTTGATGAAGCGGACGGGCGGCGGATCGATCGTCAACATCTCTTCGATCGCCGGCCTGAAAGCCGATCCGATGTTCTTCGCCTATACCGGCTCCAAATGGGCGCTCCGGGGCATGTCCCGCGCCGCTGCCCGCGCGCTCGCCGGTGAGCGGATCCGCGTGAACGTCATCCTGCCCGGGATCATCGACACGCCGATGCTCACTGAGGCGGTGCCGGGGCTCGACGTCGCTGCCTTTGGCGCCGAGGCGACTCCGCTCGGCCGCCCCGGCGTGCCGGGCGACGTCGCGTCAGCGGTGCTGTTCCTCATCTCGGATGAAAGTGCGTTCATGACCGGCGCCGAACTGGCCGTCGATGGCGGCATAACGGCGTAGGATCGATGACCAGCCCCCTACAGCTCCAGCAATTGCTTGCCGCGGTTCTCCCCGGTGAACAGGCGGCGGAGCGTGGCGGGGGCATTTTCGAAGCCACGCTGGATGTCCTCTCGATAAGTCAGGCGCCCGTCATGGACGAGGCGCTCGATCCGTTTGCGGATAGCCGGGAACTCGCCGGCCCAGTCGAGCACGATGAAGCCGGACATCGTCGCGCGGCGAAATACCAGGTTGAAATAATTGCGCGGTCCGACCGGCAACGCACCGGTCTCGTTGCGACTGATCCCACCGCAAAGTACGACGCGGGCGCCGGTCGTGACCTGGGCGAGCATGGCATCGAGGATTGCGCCGCCGACATTATCGAACACGACATCGGCGCCGCCGGGACAATGCGCGCGGATCTGGTCAGCGAGATCGCCGGCTTTGTAGTCGATCGCGGCATCATAGCCCGCCTCCTCGACCAGCCAGCGGCACTTCTCGGCGCCGCCGGCGATGCCGACAGTCCTGCAGCCCGCGATCTTCGCGAGCTGGCCGACGACGGAGCCGGTGGCGCCCGCCGCACCCGATACCAGGACCGTATCGCCGCTGACCGGACGGCCGACCTTGAACAGGCCGCACCAAGCCGTCATGCCCGTGGTACCGAGCACAGAGAGCATCGCGGTCGGCGGCAGCGAGCTCTCGATACGCTCAAGTCCCGCGCCGTTGGACAGGTGAAACTCGGTCCAGCCGGTTGTGCCCACCACCAGATCACCGGGAGCGAAGCTGCTATGGCGGCTTTCGACGACCTCGCTGATCGCGCTGCCGCGCATCACGTCGCCGATCGCCATGGGCGCCACATAATCAGCGATATTTTCCATCCAGCCCTTTTGGGCGGGATCGAAGCCGAGATAGCGCGTCCTGAGCAGGATCTGTCCTTCAGCAGCGCCGCCAACCTCGGTTTCGACCAGCCGGAAGTCGCCGGGCTCGATCACGCGCCCGCGCGGATGGCCGGCGAGCAACCATTGACGTGCGATGGGCATGATGCGGCGTCTCCCTCAGGCGAGGCGATCGGATCGCCCGATAGAGGCGGCGGGACCACGCCCAAAAGTGACAGGCTTCGACGCCTGCAAATGTTGACGCGACTGCGGCACCCGGCGCCGTCTGAAACCGGGAATTCGATGACCATCATCTCAAATGGAGATATATCATGGGCTTAGTATGGCGCGGCGAGTTCGAGCAACTCGCACCCGTTTCGAACCACGCAGCACTGCTCGAGCGGGCGACGGTCCGTTCGGTGGAGGATATCCGCGAGGCTGCGCGCACCATCAGCGACTTCGCAGCCGCGCACAATTTGCGAGCCGCAATGTGCGACAACATCGCGTCGAAGGACCCGATGGTCGATGCAGAGGGCACGGTGCTTGCCTCGAGCGTGTTCGGCTGGATGTCGGAAAGCGAGCGCTGGTGGGAAGACCGCAACCTCGCCCTCCATTCGCCGCTGCCGCGCGCCTGCCGTTACGAGAACGAGCCCTTCTGGTGCAACGCTCAAGGCTTTTACACCTACACGACCAACCCGTACCTCAAGGAAATCGCGCTGGACCGCTTCTTCGCCAGCGAGCCAGGCTGCAAGGCGACGATCGTCGTGCCGGTCCATCTGCCGTTCGCGCAGATCTCCGCCAGCAATTTCGTCCCCTTCGATCCCGCGGTGGATGATCTGTCAGAGCTGTTCGCGGCGATCGGCGATACGCTGGGCGCGCTCACCCGCCGCTTCATTGCCGGCTATGTCGCGGTCATGCGCACCAAGCGGCGCATTCCGGCCGATTGCGGCCTGTCGAAGCGCGAAGTCGAATGCCTGCGCTGGGCAGCGATCGGCAAGACCGACCGTGAGATCGCGATGATCATCGCGCTCAGCCATGCGACGATCCGCTATCATATCAGCCGCGCCAGCGAGAAGCTGGACTCGATCAATCGGGCCCAGACCATCTTCAAGGCCGGACAGCTCGGCTATCTCGGTGCGAGCGCCTGACGGGCCCCGCTCTCATCAAAAGCGCTAGCAGGCGCCTGCGATCGATCGTGCGATACATCGCCGCAGAGCGGGGTTCACCGACAGAGGCAAGAGGAATATGGCTGAAAGCGATCCCCGGATGGGCGACTGGGCACAGGTGCGAAGCGGCAATGCCCGCACGGCGTTGCGGCAGCTCGTCGCACTGGTAGCGGAGGAGCGCACCGACCGCGCGGACGCGCCGCTTCCGCTGCATAAGTCGATCTATACCGGCAGCGCACGTCACGCCGCGGAAATGCGCGAGATCTTCCACAAGGAGCCGCTTGTGGCCGGGTTGAGCGGCGACGTTCCCAATCCGGGCGACACCATGCTGTTCGATGCGGCCGGGCCTTCGATCCTGA
Source organism: Sphingomonas sp. P3_C5 (assembly GCF_056402635.1). Classification (NCBI taxonomy): domain Bacteria; kingdom Pseudomonadati; phylum Pseudomonadota; class Alphaproteobacteria; order Sphingomonadales; family Sphingomonadaceae; genus Sphingomonas; species Sphingomonas sp. P3_C5. The sequence continues at coordinate 637,804 of NZ_JBFUHA010000001.1, read as the reverse complement.
TCATGCGCGGCAAGGATGGGGTGGTCCGCGCCTTTTTGAACATGTGCACGCATCGCGCGGCGCGGCTGGTGGAAGAGCGCGAACCCTGGAGTGGACACCAGCCGCGCATTTCCTGCCCGTTCCATGCCTGGACCTTCGACGCCTCGGGCAAGCTGATCGGCCAGCCCGGCAAGGACGGTTTTGCCGACTGCCCGATCGGCGCCCGCAATCTGATCGAGATGCCGTGCGTCGAGCATAAAGGGCTGATCCTCGTACGCGCCGATGCCGAGGGCGAACCGATCGATGCCGCTGCACATCTGGGCGAATTCGACACTGTCCTCGAGCAGCTGGAGCTGTGGCGCGCGGAGCCGGTCAAGAAGGGCATCCTCACCGCCAACTCCAACTGGAAGTTCGCGCTCGACACCTATGGCGAGGGCTATCACTTCAAGGCGCTGCACGGCTCGACCATCGGCCAGACGCACTATTCGAACCGCAACCTCTATGAGCGGTTCGGCCGCCACCACCGGGTCAACTTCCCCGATCTGTCGGTCGGCAAGCTCGTCGGTGTGGATGAGGCGGAGTGGCCCGAGTCCGATTATGGCGGCGTCCACTTCCTGTTTCCCAATACGGTGATCTTCTTCGGCGCGGTAACGCCGGGCGTGTTCTTCACCCAGGTCTTCCGCCTGTTCCCGGACGGCGCGGATCGCATGATCTGCCACTTTGCGGTCTACGCGCCGTTCGGGTTGGACGGCCCCGAGCACCGCGCCGCCTGCGAACTCGCCTATGACGCAACCGCGACCGTTGTGCAGACCGAGGACTACCGCGTCGCCTCCGGCGGCTATGCCAATATGCTGCGCGCGCCAGCTGACTTTCACGTCGTGCTGGGCGCCAATGAACCCGCGCTCCACGGCGTACACCGCCATATCGCCGAGGCCTGCGGCATGCCGCTCAACCAAACCGAGTAGACCAATGACCGAAGTCGTCCCCTCCGCAGAGCGCCAAGATCGCTGCCCGGGCGTCAGCTATACCGAGATGCTGCAGGCCGACACGCGGCGGGTGCCCGACTTCCTTTTCGCCGAATCGACCCAGCCCTTGAGCGACGAGCCGCTCGATCCGGCGCGCTATACCAGCGAGGCCTTTGCCGCCGCGGAACGCGAGAAGCTCTGGCCCAATATCTGGCAATTCGCGGCGCGCGAGGAGGATTTGCCGGACCCCGGCGATACGGTGGTCTATGAGATTGCCGACAAGAATTATCTGCTGGTGCGCCAGCCCGACCGTTCGATCAAAGCATTCCACAATGTCTGCCTGCACCGCGGCCGGTTGCTGCGCGCCAAATCAGGGCATGCGATCAACCTGCGGTGCCCGTTCCACGGCTTCACCTGGAACAATGACGGCACGCTGAAGGAAATCCCCTGCAACTGGGACTTCCACCATCTGGAGGGCAAGGATCTCTCGCTGCCCGCCCTGCGCGTCGAGCGCTGGCAGGGCTTTGTGATGGTCACCGAGAATGCCGAGCTGCCCGCGTTCCGCGACTGGGTCGGCCCCGGTATCGAGCATTATGACCAATGGCGCCTCGACGAATGCCACACGGTCGTCTGGATCGGTCGGGTGATCCCCGCCAACTGGAAAGCGGCCGCTGACGCCTTCATGGAAGCGTTCCACTCAGTCGTCACGCATCCGCAGATCCTGGCCTTCACCGCCGACGCCAACACCCGCTATGATCTGTACGGCGACCATATGAATCGCGCGATTACACCGTCCGGCGCGCTGAGCCCGCATATCAAGGGCAGGAACCAGCGCTATGTGCTCGACAAGCTGGCTGAATTCCTCGGCGGCGACAGCAACCGCTATGCCGAGAATGACGCGTCCGACATAAAGGGTTTCGCTGCTGACGATCCGCTGCTGGCGCGGAAAGTCCTCGCCGAGGCGAACCGCGAGGGGTTCAGCGCGATGGACGGCCATGATTATTCGGCCGCCAGCGACAGCGAGATGCTCGACAATTTGACCTATAATATCTTCCCCAATTTCGCGCCCTGGGGCGGCTATGTGCCCAACCTCGTCTATCGCTGGCGGCCGGGCGAAGACGCCGATCATAGCCTCATGGAAATCCGCATCCTGATGCGCACGCCGAAGGGCACCACGGCACCCAAGGCTCCGCCAATGCACCTGATTCCGCCCGACCAGCCCTTCGCCTCGGTCGCGCATATCATCGGCGAGGGGCTGGCGGGCGTCTTCGATCAGGACCTCGAGAACCTGCCTTATGTGCAGAAGGGGATGAAGGCCTCAGCCAACCGCGCGATCGAGCTCGGCCATTATCAGGAAAGCCGCATCCGGCATTTCCACCATACGCTGGACAAATATCTCGCCGGGGAATTGCCGCGGACCGGCTAGCGCCGCCGCCCAATCTAACGCAGCTGACCGGAGTGGAAGCGGATGGGCGATTACGACGTCGTGGTGCTGGGAACCGGGGCCGCCGGCCTGACGGCGGCGATCGCCGCGCATGAGGGCGGCGCGCGGGTCGCGCTGTTCGAGAAAGCGGAGACCGTGGGTGGCACCAGCGCCTGGTCCGGCGGGCAGATATGGATCCCCAACAATCCTCACGAACTGGCTGCCGGCAGGGAAGACAGCCGGGAGAAAGCGCTGACCTATCTGATGGCGCTGTCGCACGGCATGATCGATCGTCGAATGGCCGAGACCTTTGTCGATACCGGCCCGGAAATGATCCGCTTCCTGGAAGAGCGGACGCCCGTACGCTTCGTGGCGGTGCCCGATTTTCCCGATTACCATCCGGAGTTTCCGGGCGGCATGCCGGAAGGCGGCCGGACGCTCGAATGCCCGACCTTTCCCTATGGTGAGCTCGGCGAATGGCGGGACCGCGTCGGCGTCTCGCCCTATTTCCCGGACTACACCTATACGATTGGAGAGACGACGCTCGGCCAGCCGGTGCCGATGCCGGCGTCGCCCGAGGTAAAGGAATATCGCCGCGCCCATGACGAGCGGGGCATGGGCCTCGCCTTGATCGGCCGGTTGCTCAAGGCTTGCCTCGACCGCGGCATTGTCCCGGTGACCGGGTGCCGGGCGACCGAACTGATGATGGCGGACGGCATGGTCGCCGGCGTGCGCTTCGAAGGGCTGCAAGGTGCCTTCGCCGTGGAGGCGCGGAGCGTCATCCTCGCCACCGGCGGCTTCGAATGGAACCCGGATCTTGTCCGAGCTTTCACGCGCGGGCCGCTGACGCATCCGGTGTCGATCCCGACCAACACCGGCGATGGGCTGAAGATGGCGATGCGGGTCGGCGCAATGCTGGGCAATATGCGCGAGGCGTGGTGGATGCCGGTGATCGAGGTCCCGACCGAAATCAACGCGATGGGCCGGCAATTGCTCACCTATGAGCGGACCATGCCGGGATCGCTGATGGTCAACCGCAGGGGCAGGCGCTTCACCAACGAGGCCTCGAATTACAACGCGTTCGGCGCCGCGTTCCACGAGCAGGACGTCAGCCGCTTCGACTATGCGAACCTGCCCTGCTGGCTGATCTTCAATCAGGATTTCTACGCCAAATGGCCGTTTGTCGGCGGATTGCCCGACGCATTCGGCGAGGGCGCGCGGCCGCCGCAATGGATTGCCGGCGCTGATACGCTCGCAGACCTGGCTGAGCGGGTCGGCATCGATCCCGAGGGACTCGAGCACGCAGTCGCCCGCTTCAACAGCAATGCCCGGAAAGGCCATGATCCCGACTTCCGCCGCGGCGAAAGCGCCAATGATCTTTGGTGGGGCGACCCGGCACATCGCGGCGACAAGCGCGCGACGCTCGGTCCGCTCGGCCCGGGTCCTTACTACGCAATCGAGGTGAAGAGCGGCACACTTGGGACCAAGGGAGGACCGCAGACCGACATCGACGCGCGCGTGCTCGACGTCGATGGGCGCCCGATCCCCGGCCTTTATGCAGCGGGCAATGCAATGGCATCGCCCATGGGGATGACCTATGGCGGCGCCGGCGGCACGCTCGGCCCCGCAATGGCCTTCGGTTACCGCGCKGGACTCGCCGCTGCAGCGGAGACTGTAACGGCCTGACTCGAAGCCGGCGCTTCAGCCAGCGATGATACGGGCCATCTCGCCGGTGTCGAAATAATGGATGTGCATTGCGACCATCTTGCCGTCCGGGGCAAAGCTGGTCACCTCGGCAACGCGCTGCACGATACGGCGGCCGGTGCCGCGCACGGTCATGCTGAACTTCAGCAGCGCGACGACGTGGCGGTCCCCGCCGACAAGGTCGATCCATTCGACATCGGGATCCTCCCAGAAGGTCATGACATGGATGAACAGGCGTTGCAGCGCATCGCGGCCGTGCCACTCGCCGCCATAAGGGAGCGTCACCGGCTCGTGGATCACGAAATCCTCAGCCATGAATGCCTCGACCGCATCCCACTCCCCGCGCGAGGCGTGGTCGTACATGGCTTTGGTCGCTTCTGCGGGTGTCATCGGCCTGGCTCTTTCATTGGATAGAGCGAACTTAGGCGCAGGGGGTCACCGCCAATATCGTCAAAAATGGCAGGACAGCGCAGGGTCGCCCAGCGCTACGGTGACTCCGCAGATTGAGTCGGACTCCATGACAATCGGACTCCGGCGACTCGACAAAAGGAAGCGGATTTGAAGCTCGATGAATCGATCGGCGCGGTCGTCACCGGCGGCGCCTCAGGCCTTGGCGCGGCAACGGCGATGGCGCTTGCCACCAGGGGCGTGAAGGTCGCCTTGTTCGACATCAACGCCGACATGGGCGAGCCGTTCGCGCGGCAAATCGGCGGCATCTTCTGCAAGGTCGATGTGACTTCAGACGAGAGCGTTGATGCCGGCTTCGCCCGCGCCCGTGCGGCGCATGGGCAGGAGCGCGTGCTGGTCAATTGCGCCGGAGTCGGCAGCGCGATCAAGACAGCAAGCCGCGACCGTGAGACCGGCGCGGCACGGCATTTTCCGCTCGAAGCTTTCAACCAGGTGATCCAGATCAACCTGGTCGGCAGTTTCCGCTGCATCGCCAAATCAGCGGCCGGCATGCTGACGCTCGACCCGGTCGACGCGTTTGGAGAGCGCGGCGCCATCGTCAACACCGCCTCGGTTGCGGCTGAGGACGGGCAGGTCGGCCAGGCGGCCTATTCAGCCTCCAAGGGCGGTGTGATCGGCATGACCCTGCCGATAGCGCGGGACCTGATGAACGAAGGCATCCGGGTCAACACGATCCTCCCGGGCATCTTCGAGACGCCGTTGCTGCTGGCCGCGCCCCAGGCCGTGCGCGACGGGCTGGCGGCGAGCATCCCGTTCCCCAAGCGGCTCGGCGCCCCGGCCGAATATGCGCATCTCGCCCTAACCATGATCGAAAACGGCTATTTCAACGGCGAGGATGTCCGCCTCGACGGCGCGATCCGCATGTCGCCGCGCTAGCCGATGGCCGGGATCTTCCAGACTCCGTCACCATGGATGGACGAGGAGCTCGTCCTGTTCGACGATTCGCTGCGCCGGTTCCTGAGCGATCAGGTGCAGCCGGAACGGCTTGCCCAGTGGCGCGCGGACGGCATCGTCGAGCGATCGGCCTGGAACGAGATGGCTGCTGCCGGTTTGCTGGGCCTGTCCGTCGCAACCGACTTTGGCGGCGCGGGCGGTGATTTCCGGCATGATGCGGTGATGATCCGGCGGCTCGGCCTGATTGGCGCTGAAGGCTGGGGCGTGCCGCTGCACAATGCGATCGTCGCGCCCTATATCGAGAAATACGGCACGCCCGAACAGCGCCAGCGCTGGTTGCCGCGCATGGTTTCGGGCGAATGGATCACCGCGATCGCCATGACAGAGCCGGGCGCGGGATCCGACCTGCGCGGGATGCGGACCATGGCCCGGCGCGACGGCGACCAGTATCGCCTGACCGGACAAAAGACCTTCATCACCAATGGCCAGCATGCCGACCTCATCCTGGTCGTCGCACGGACTGACCCTGATGCGGGTTCGAAGGGCATTTCGCTGTTCGGCGTCGAAGCCGAACAGGCGCCCGGCTTCCAGCGCGGGCGCAATCTCGACAAGGTCGGGCTCGAGATGGGCGACACATCGGAGCTGTTCTTCGATGACGTGCCGGTGCCCGCCGCCAACCTGATCGGCGGCGAGGAAGGCCACGGCCTCCACCAGCTGATGCGGGAGCTGCCCAAGGAGCGGCTGATGATCGCGATCGAATCGCTGGCCCTGATCGAGGCGGCGTTCGATCATACGCTCGCCTATGTCGGGGAGCGGAAGCTGTTTGGCCAGTCGCTGCTCGACTTTCAGAACACGCAGTTCCGCCTCGCCGAGTGCAAGACCGAGGCAATGGTCGCGCGGTGCTTCGTCGACGATTGTATCGCGCGCTACCTTCGCGGCGAACTGGACGCGGCGACAGCGAGCATGGCCAAATTATGGGTTTCGGAGCGCGCGCAAAAGGTCGTCGATACCTGCCAGCAGCTGTTCGGCGGCTATGGCTATATGAACGAATATCCGATCGCCCAGATGTACAAGGATGTGCGCGTGAAGCGCATTTATGGCGGCACCAGCGAGGTCATGAAGCTGCTGATCGCCCGCACGCTCGATGCGTGAACGCCGCCCGACCTACGCGGTGGCGACCCCTTTTTCCGATATGAACAGGAGCATCCGACCATGACTGCCACTCAGGCCTATATCGTCGCCGCCGGCCGCACCGCCGGTGCCCGCCGCAACGGCAAGCTTTCCGGCTGGCATCCGGCCGATCTGGCGGGTCAGGTGCTGGACGCGCTGGTTGCGCGTACCGGGATCGACCCGGCCGCGATCGAGGACGTCATCATGGGCTGTGTCGGCCAGGCCGGTGAGCAGAGCATGCATGTCGGACGCAATGCGGTGCTGGCATCGAGCCTGCCGCAATCAGTGCCGGCCGTCACGATCGACCGGCAGTGCGGATCCTCGCAGCAGGCGATCCATTTCGCCGCGCAAGCCGTCATCGCCGGCTCGCAGGACGTGGTGATCGCCGCCGGCGTCGAGAGCATGTCGCGGGTGCCGATGGGATCGCCGATGACGCTCGCCGCAGCGGCCGGGATCGGCGTCGGGCCATGGTCGAGCCGGATTCGCGAGCGCTTCGGCGTGCCCGAGTTCAGCCAGTTCATCGGCGCCGAGATGATCGCCGACAAGCATGGCTTCAGCCGCGAGGATCTCGATCGCTATGCCGTGGAGAGCCATCGGCGCGGTGCCGCGGCGACGGCGGCCAATGCCTTTGCCGGCGAGATCATCCCGATCGAAGTGACCGATGCCGATGGCAATGTCTCGCTGCATATCGTCGACGAGGGCGTTCGCGCCGATGCGACGCTTGAATCGATCGGCTCGGTCCGGCTGCTCCAGGAGGGCGGCAAGATCTCGGCGGCCAATGCCAGCCAGATCTGTGACGGCGCAGCCGGCGTGATGGTGGTGAGCGAGGCGGCACTCAAGCTGCACGGCCTGACCCCGCTCGCGCGCATCCATGCCCTTACCGTCACTGCGGGCGATCCGATCATCATGCTCGAGGAGCCCCTTGCCGCGACGGATCGGGCGCTGAAGCGGGCCGGCCTGACGATCGGCGACATCGACCTTTACGAGGTGAACGAGGCGTTCGCGCCGGTGCCGCTGGCCTGGATCAAGCATGTCGGCGCCGACCCCGAGCGGATGAACGTCAATGGCGGCGCGATTGCGCTGGGCCATCCGCTTGGAGCCTCGGGCGCGAAACTGATGGCGACTTTGATCCACGCCCTTCGCGCGCGTGGCCTGCGCTATGGCCTTCAGACCATGTGCGAGGGCGGCGGCATCGCCAATGTGACGATCATCGAAGCACTTTAGAGCCGCTGAAACCATGAGCAGGGCGACGTCATGACCATCAGCGCGGATCTGAGCGGTTACAGGGCCCTGGTCACCGGGGCGTCGAGCGAGGGGCTGGGGGCGCATTTCGCCCGCACCCTCGCGCGCGCTGGCGCCGAGCTGGTGATCGCGGCGCGGAGACTGGCGCCGCTTGAAGCGCTGGCCGCCGAGATCGAGGCGATGGGCGGCCGCGCACAGGCGATATGCATGGACGTTGCCGATGGCGCGAGCGTTGCGGCCGGCTTCGATGCGGCGGGGCGGATCGATATCGTCGTCAACAATGCCGGCGTGGAACGCTCAGGCTCGATCCTCGACATTGCCGAAGCGGACTATGAAATGGTCCTGGACATCAACCTCAAAGGGCCATGGCTGGTGGCGACCGAGGCGGCGCGGCGAATGCGGCAGGCGGGTTCCGGCGGGTCGATCATCAATATCGCCTCGATCACCGGGCACCGGGGCATGCTCGGCACCGCGCCCTATAATGTGTCCAAGGCAGGCGTGCTGCATCTGACGCGGCAGCTGGCCTGGAGCCTGGCGCGATACGGCATTCGCGTGAACTCGATCTCGCCGGGCTATTTCGTGACTGACCTTAACCGGGCGCATCTCGAATCGGAGCATGGCGAGGCCCTGCAAAAACGCATCGCGATGCGCCGCTTCGGCCAGTTCCCCGATCTGGACGGCGCGCTGCTGCTTTTGGCCTCCCCAGCCTCGGGCTTCATGACCGGGAGCGACATCGTGGTGGATGGCGGGCACCTGCTGACGCCACTGTAAGTTCGCCATTCAGGCCCGCCTGGCGACGCCACAGGACGTGTTCGACGGAATCTGAGGCGCTCGAAAATCGGCGGTTTCTCCCTGTTATCGGCAATTAACAGGGAAGATTTTATTTTTTGGCCCGATTTTGCCCGTTTTGTTGGATTTTTTCGGCAAATTCAGCGCGCTTATTCAACGCCTTGCAAGGAGCTCTCCCTGTTATTGAATAACAGGGAGGCGTGTTGGAGATAACAGGGAGAGGTGTTGGACATAACAGGGAGAGCCGCACCCGTAACAGGGAAGGAACAGGGACGGGCGGAACACCGAGGTTTCGACCATCATGTCAAAGAGCCAGCCGGAGTTTTTTGACTCCGTCCGGTTTGCACATTGCAACGATTCGGACTGCGGTTGAATCGAACGACAGGCGATGGCCGCTCTCCGCAGCACAGGGGCCTGTCGCACGGCGTATCGCCGGCCTGCGCGCCCATCCCGTTATGTCACGATGTCGAGAAGCTGGATGCCCCGTGAGGATTCGAACCTCAATAGACGGAGTCAGAGTCCGTAGTCTTACCATTAGACGACGGGGCAACGCGGAGGGCGATCTAGGGGGGCTGGCCGGGGCTGTCAACCGAGGGCGGCAACCAAGGCGGGGCGCTGCTTGCCGCGCGGCACGCCCTGCGCTACTTCTGTCGCCAAGCACCGAACGGCAGGCTCCCGGGTCTATACCCAAGCCCGCCGCGACGGCAGAACATAAAAGCGAGTACTCACGGCATGGCGGACCGTTCGCCGAAAATGCCGTACCGGCAGGACAGTCCTGCCCGTCCGGCGCCGACTCCCAATGCCCCTGCGGCGGGGCGTGCGCGTTGGCCCGAGGCGCGCCACTTTGCGGCGCTCGATCTCGGCACCAATAATTGCCGGCTGCTGATCGCCAGGCCGCAAGGCGCTGGCTTCGCTGTCGTGGATGCCTTTTCGCGGATCGTCCGGCTGGGCGAGGGGCTGGCGGCCACAGGGCGGCTGAGCGACGCTGCAATCGACCGGACACTCTCCGCGCTGAAAGTGTGCTCCGACAAGCTCAGGCGGCGTAATGTCGCGCTGTCGCGCTCAGTCGCGACCGAGGCGTGCCGGCGCGCGAGCAACGGACCCGAGTTCATCGCCCGCGCTTATGCCGAGACCGGCATCCATCTCGACATCATCACCGCCGAGGAGGAGGCGCGGCTTGCCGTGCTCGGCTGCCATGCGCTGATCGAGCCTGGGGAAGACCCTGCCCTGGTGTTCGACATCGGCGGCGGATCGACCGAGCTGGTGCTGGTCGACACCCGCCCGACCGTGCCGGTGGTGCTCGACTGGCACAGCGCGCCCTGGGGCGTCGTCTCGCTGACCGAGAGCGCCGGTGGCGGCGAGGGATCGGACGGGCTGGCGGCCGCTTACGCGCGGATGCGATCGCTGGTGGCCGAAAGCTTTGCCGGATTTGCGAGCCGGTTGCCGAGGAATATCGACCGGCCCCGGCTGCTCGGGACCAGCGGCACGGTGACCACGCTCGCCAGCGTCCATCTCGGCCTGTCGCATTATGACCGATCGGCGGTCGATGGGCTGATCGTGCCGGCGACCTCAATGCGCAGGATCAGCGCCGATCTTTCGCGGATGAGCATGGCCGAACGCTCCACCCTGCCCTGTATCGGCACCGAGCGCGCCGATCTGGTGGTGGCGGGCTGCGCGATCCTCGAGACGATCATGGATTTGTGGCCGGCCGAACGGCTCGGCGTGGCCGATCGCGGCATTCGCGAGGGCATCTTGCGCCGGTTGATCGGTGGGAAAGCATTATGAGCAAAGATGGGGGCGGGCTGCGAGTCCGGGTCAAGACAGCGCGCCGGCGGACCGCGCAATCGACGCGTTGGCTCGATCGGCAGCTCAACGACCCTTATGTGAAGCGCGCCAAGGCCGAAGGCTATCGCAGCCGCGCCGCCTACAAGCTGATCGAGCTCGACGAGCGATTCGGCTTTCTGCGCGGCACCAAGCGGATCGTCGATCTGGGCATTGCGCCGGGCGGCTGGGCGCAGGTCGCGCGGCGGCGGCTGCCCAAGGCGGCGATCGTCGGCATCGATCTGTTGCCGGTCGACCCAATCGACGATGTCGTCATTCTGCACATGGACTTCATGGACGATGCTGCGCCCGACCGGCTGATCGAGGCGCTGGGCGGCGCGCCCGACCTCGTCCTGTCGGACATGGCCGCGAACACCGTCGGCCATCCGCAGACCGATGCGCTGCGGACGATGGGGCTGGTCGAGGCGGGGCTGGCCTTTGCGGTCGACGTGCTCGAGCCGGGCGGTGCGTTTATCGGCAAGGTGTTTGCTGGCGGCGCCGATGCGTCGCTGGTCGCCGAGCTCAAGCGCAATTTCAAGACGGTGAAGCACGCCAAGCCTCCGGCGAGCCGGAAAGGTTCGTCCGAATGGTATGTCGTGGCGCAGGGCTTCAAGGGGCGGAGCGAGAGGGCGGTAACGGAGTGACGCTCGATATATCCTCTCCTTTGGGAGAGGATACGAAGCCTTATGAGCGAAGCGAATTAGGCGAAGTTGGTGAGGGGCTCTGGACTATCGAGAATGCGGGCCCCCTCACCAACTCCGACTAGCGAGCAAGCTCGCAAGCCTCCGTATCCTCTCCCACTGGAGAGGAACATTGTCGGCATACGTCTCACCCCACAACAAAAAGCCCGCGAATCGCTTCGCGGGCTTTTTGTATCAATAGAGACAGGAGGACTCAGCCCTCGTAGTCGCCGCCCAGATTCTGGTTGCGCGGGGGTGCCGCGGCGGTGAGGCGGAGTGCTTCGGCCGAGGCGGCGAGGCTGCCGATCTCGTCCGGCGTATCCTCGTCATCGACCTGGACTCGCTGCAGACCCGAGACGACGGCTTCCTCGAGGTGAGTCGGACGGACGGTTTCCTCTGCGATCTCGCGGAGCGCAACGACCGGGTTCTTGTCGCGATCGCGATCGATGGTGAGATCGGCGCCGCCGGAAATCTGCCGCGCACGCTGCGCTGCATAGAGTACCAGATCGAACCGGTTGGGGATCTTGTCGACGCAATCCTCGACAGTGACGCGCGCCATGAACGGCTTCCTTCGCAACAACGATAAGAGAGAAGACGCGCGATCTAGGGTGCAAGCCGCGCCAAGTCAAGGAAAGCGGCTTGCGCGCGTGCGCGCGGAAATGCGGCTTGCGCGCGTGCGCGCGCGTGGCCATCACCCTTTGGTGCCAGAACCAGCCATCCAGCCGAGCTTCACCGTCGACGGCAACCAGCTGACGATGCTCGATACCGGCCCGCGTCGGTTCGATGCGCTGCTCGCGCTTATCGCGAGTGCCGAGCGGACGCTGCGCATTATCTATTACATCTATGTCGACGACGAGGCGGGAGCCCGGATGCGCCAGGCGATGATCGACGCGACGACCCGGGGCGTGAAGGTCCATCTGATCGTCGATGGCCTTGGCAGCGAGCAAGCCGAGCAGCACCGATTCTTCGACCCGCTCCGTCAGGCGGGCGTCGATGTCTGCCGCTTCGTGCCGCGCTGGGGGCGGCGCTATCTGCTGCGCAACCACCAGAAGCTCGCGCTCGCCGACGAAGCGCGCGCGATCATCGGCGGATTCAACGTCGAGGACAGCTATTTCGGCACGCCGGCCGAACAGGCGTGGCGCGATCTCGGGTTGCTCGTCGAAGGATCCGCGGCGGGGCATATCGCCGGCTATTTCGATTCGCTCGCACGCTGGACAAAGCGACCCAAGGCGCCATTGCGTACGCTACGCCGCTCGTTGCAGACCTGGAGCGAGCCCCAGGGCAAGACGCGCTGGCTGTTCGGCGGCCCAACGCGGAAACTGTCGCCCTGGGCGCGCGCGATCAAGCGCGACCTCCAAAAGGCCCGGTCGATCGATATCATCGCCGGCTATTTCGCGCCAAGTCCGGGTATGCTCAACCGGCTCGATCGCGCTGGTATGCGTGGCCAGGTACGGATCGTGTTGCCATCGAAGAACGATCACGGCGCCGCGATCTGGGCTTCGCGCTTCACTTATGCCGGGCTGCTCAGGAAGCGCGTCGAGATTTACGAATATCAGCCGACCAAGCTCCACACGAAGCTCTTCGTGGTGGACGATGTGGTCTATATCGGGTCGGCCAATTACGACATTCGCAGCCTGTTCCTGAATCTCGAGATGATGCTGCGGATCGAGGACGCTGCCTTTGCGGCGCATGCCCGCTCCTATATCGATGGCGAGATCGCGAATTCGGAGCGAATTACCGCCGCGATCTACAAGGAGCGCACCAACTGGTGGGTGCGGATCAAGCAGGCTGCGGCATTCTTCGTGATGACGGTGCTTGATTTCAACGTGACCAAGCGGCTGAATTTCGGGCCTGAGGAGCGCCTCTAGAATCTGTTGCAGCTTCGCTGAATCGGCACCAGCCCGCTGGTGCCGTCTTGCTAAAACAGAGGGCGCTCAGTCCTTCCACGCCCAATAGAGCTGCGCCGGCGGAACGTTCCACCATTCCATGTCGTGATCGATGCGCGGGAGATAGGGTTCGATAAAGTCGCGGCATTTGGGCGAGAATTGATAGACCAGAAAGGCGCCGCCCGGACGGAGCACATCAGCGGTCGCCTGGCCGATCGCATCGCCGATACCTGCGGGCAGGGTGGAGAAGGGCAGGCCGGAAAGAACGTAGTCAGCATGATCGAAGCCGTGATCCCGGACGATCTCGCGCACATCGGCCGCTGATCCGCCAACCGCCATGAAGCGTGGATCCGTGATCTCGTGGCGCAGATAGCGGATGAAATCGGGGTTGGTGTCGATCGCGATATATTTCGCGTCGGGCGCGAGCTTCTCCAGGATATGCGGGCAGAAGGTGCCGACGCCCGGGCCATATTCGACGAACAGCTTGGTGTTCTCCCAATCGACCGGGCCGAGCATCTTGCGAATCAGCTGGACTGACGAGGGAACGATCGACCCAACCATGACCGGGTGCTTGAAGAAGCCCCGCAGGAACATTCCCCAGGGCGAGGGCACGCCGGCTGCGGCCCGGCGCTGACGTCGGGCGGCGGTGGTCGAAACGGTCACAGGCGATCCTTATGAAACTGGCTGACGGGTGTCTGTCGCAATCCTGTAACGAACATTCAAGCTTTTGGGTTGCGAACTCCTTTCGACCGTGTGCCGTTCGGGGTTGCACGAAAGGACGAAGCGCTTAATCGGAAGCGATGCGCAGCGACCGATCCGGCCAGATCGTGGTGATCTTCCTTTCCATCCGCACCCAGGCCGATGATGCCGGCTATGGTGAAGCCGCCGCCGCGATGGGATCGCTGGCAGCGACACAGCCCGGCTATCGGGGCATCGAGAGCACGCGCGGCGCCGATGGGCTCGGCATTACGCTCAGCTTCTGGGCCGACGAGGCGAGCGCCCTGCTGTGGCGCGACCACCCCGAACACAAGGCGATTCGCGACGCCGGGCGCGACCGCTGGTATCAACGCTATGAAGTGATCGTGTGCGCGGCGCAGCGATCCTATGCGTGGGAAAAGGGGTGAAAAGCCCGGCGATCAATCGCGACTTCGCTGTGTTGTTCATGGTGATGCTGACGATCGCTGCGGGGAACACGGCGCTGCAATCAGTGCTGCCCGCGCTCGGGCGTTCCCTGAAAGTCGCCGACAGCGCAGTGGCCGCCGCCTTCTCGGTTTCGGCTTTGCTCTGGGTTCTGGCCGCGCCTTTCTGGGCTAAACGCTCGGACCGGCATGGTCGACGCGCGATGATCCTGCTCGGGGTCGGTGGTTTCAGCATGTCGCTTGCCCTGTGTGGACTATTTCTGGCGGCCGGCATCAACGGCTGGATCAGCGGCACCGCTGCTTTCGTCTGTTTCATAGGCGGTCGGCTGATCTACGGAGCCTTCGGCTCGGCGGCGCCCCCTGCGGTGCAGGCGCTGGTTGCCGGACGGACAAGCCACGAGGAGCGGACGCGGGCGCTGACGCTGCTTGGGTCAGCCTTTGGGCTCGGCACGATCCTGGGCCCGGCGATCGCGCCCTATCTGATCCTTGGCGGCATCGGATCAGTCGAGATCGGCCTTTCCGGCCCCGCCTTTCTGTTCGCGCTGTTCGGCGCGGCGATGTTCGTGGCGGTGCTGCGGCGCCTGCCCAACGACCTGACACCACAACCGGGCACGCACGGTGCCGCCAACGCCTATCCCTCGATCGGCGGGCAGAGCTCGGGCGCGAGCGTCACCGCAGCGACCGAGCCGCATAGCGAGCATGTCAGCTACAGAGATCCGCGGATCCGCGCCTGGATGATCGCCGGGCTGGTGATGGGTCACGCCCAGGCGATGACCGGGCAGGCAATCGGCTTTCTGGTGATCGACCGGCTGCACGTCGCGCCCGCCGAGGCGCTGCAGCCGACCGGCCTTGTCCTGATGATGGGCGCCGGCGCTGCGCTCCTCGTGCAATGGGGCATCATCCCGCTGCTCGACCTGAAACCGCGCCAGCTCGTGCTGACCGGGCTGGTGTTCGCCAGCGCCGGCTGCGCGATGACGGGGCTGGCAAGCTCGCTCTACGGCATTGCGACCGCTTATGCGCTTGCCTCGATCGGCTTCGGTTTCACCCGCCCGGGCTTCACCGCCGGCTCCTCGCTCGCGGTGGGCCATGCGGCGCAGGGGTCAGTCGCGGGGAAGGTTACGTCGATCAACGGCGCTGCGTTCGTGCTCGGGCCCTCAATCGGCGTCGGCCTGTACGAAGCACGGCACGCGCTGCCCTATCTGACAGCGAGTGCCGCGCTCATATTGCTGTTCGGCTATGCCTGGATGGCGCTGCGCGAACCCTTAGTCGATGCCCTTCGGGCCGTGGGGCCGGAGCTGACCGGGGGTGATGAACCCTATGGGCTGGATCGCTGAAGCCTCCTGCTTCAGACGCGCCGCCATCTGTTCATACTCCCGCTCCATTTCCGGCGTGACCGACGCCCGCGAATCGCCGAGCGCTTCCTCGAAATGCGCCATCGTCACCTCAGTAACACTGAGCGACTGGCGCAGCGCGACAAGGCCGGCGCGGCGCACCAGATCCTCGAGATCCGCACCAGTGAAGCGCTCGGTGCGGCTGGCCATCTCGTCGAGGTCAACGTTTGCGGCCAGCGGCATCTTGCCGGTCTGAATCGCAAGGATCCGGCGCCGGCCGGCCTTGTCGGGCACGCCGACATAGACGAGCTCGTCGAAGCGGCCGGGACGCAGCAGCGCCGGGTCGATCAGGTTCGGGCGGTTGGTCGCACCGATCACCACCACTGACTGAAGCTCCTCGAGCCCGTCCATCTCGGAGAGGATGGTGTTGACCACCCGCTCGGTCACCTGAGGCTCGCCCAAGCCACCGCCGCGTGCGGGGACCAGCGAATCGAGCTCATCGATGAAGATGATGCACGGCGCCACCTGGCGCGCCCGGGCGAACAGCCGGGCGATCTGCTGTTCGGATTCGCCATACCATTTGCTCAGCAGGTCGCTCGACTTGGTGGCGATGAAATTCGCCTCAGCCTCGCGCGCGACGGCTTTCGCCAGCAGCGTCTTGCCGGTGCCGGGCGGACCATAGAGCAGGAAGCCCTTGGCGGGACGGATGCCGAGGCGGCGGAAGGCGTCGGGATCCTTCAGCGGCAGCTCGACGCCTTCCTTGAGCCGCGCCTGGGCCTTGTCGAGACCGCCGACATCCTCCCAGCGGACCCGCGGCGCCTCGACCATCACCTCGCGCATCGCCGATGGCTGGACACGTTTCAGCGCATCGAGGAAATCCTCGCGCGTGACGGCCAGGGTATCGAGCACCTCGGGGGGGATGGTGCGCTCGGCAAGGTTGAGCCGTGGCATGATCTTGCGCACCGCCTCGATCGCCGCCTCGCGGGCGAGGGCAGCGAGATCCGCACCGACAAAGCCATAGGTCGTCCGGGCAAGCTCGCCGAGATCGACCCGGTCGCCGAGCGGCATGCCGCGGGTGTGAATGCCGAGGATCTCACGCCGGCCGCGCTCGTCCGGCACGCCGACGATGATCTCGCGATCGAACCGGCCCGGCCTTCTCAGCGCCTCGTCGATTGCCTCGGGGCGGTTGGTCGCCGCGATAACGACGACATTGGCGCGTGCTTCGAGGCCGTCCATCAGGGTGAGGAGCTGAGCGACGAGACGCTTCTCCGCCTCGCCCGAAACCTGGCCGCGTTTGGGCGCGATCGAATCGATTTCGTCGATGAACACGATCGACGGGGCAGCCTTGGCGGCGGCCTCGAAGATCTGGCGCAGCTTGCTTTCGGATTCGCCATAGGCCGAACCCATGATCTCGGGGCCGTTGATCAGGAAGAATTCAGCGGCGGATTCATTGGCAACGGCGCGGGCGAGGCGGGTCTTGCCGGTGCCGGGCGGCCCGTGGAGCAGCACACCCTTGGGCGGATCGACGCCGAGGCGCTGGAACAATTCAGGGTAGCGCAGCGGCAGCTCGACCATCTCGCGGAGCTGGTCGATCGTCTGGCCCATGCCGCCGATATCATCATAGGTGACATCGGCGCGGCGCGCTTCCTTCGGCTCCTCATATTCGGGGCGGAGTTCGATCTCGGTATTCTCGTCGACATGGACGACGCCCTTGGGGGTCGTCGCGATCACCGCGAGGCGGATCTCCTGAAGGGCATAGGCCGGCGCGCGGAGGAATTGCTGGACCCCGGGGGGCATATTGTCGACGCGCTGCTGCCCGGCGGTGGCGACGACATCGCCCTGGCACAGAGGGCGGCCGAAAAAGGTGCGCTTGAGCGCATTCGAAGAACCCTCGAGCCTCAGATTCTGCTGCGCGGGCGCAAACACGACACGGGTCGCGGCTTTGGATTCGGCCTTGCGGATCTCGACGAAATCGCCCGACCCGACACCGGCATTGGCGCGTTGCAGACCATCGATCCGGATGATCTCGAGCCCTTCATCCTCGGCATAGGGCGCGACGGCGCGTGCCGGCGTGATACTCTTGCCGATGATTTCGACGACATCGCCCTCGCCTATGCCGATCGCGGCCATCAGCGCGCGCGGGATATGAGCAAGGCCTCGGCCGCTGTCTTCGGGCCTGGCATTCGCCACCTGCAATTTACGAACGGGCGATTCGCCATCGGCCATGAAGCTGTCCTTCTCGAGCTCGTCACTGAGCGCGCGAGATAGGAGCCGGGTTCCGCTTATGCGAGCGCTACCATGCAATGTTTCAGCAAGGCGCTGGAAAGCGGACAAAAAAAGGGCCGATCCCGAAGGACCGGCCTGGAAAGTTTTAGGAGAGGATGCCTGAAAGGCCTGCTCTATGTGCAGTGCAGCACGTTATGTTGCAAGTGCGAAATAAGTCGAAGTGATTGCATTTTGTGCAATCGGCACTGGCTATTTAGGGAGGGGAGCTGCTAGCTCAGGCCCAGTTGGTATATGACGCGGTGCACAAAGGGAGCGGTACCATATGCGCAGATTGCCGCCATTGACTGCGATCGAGGCGTTCGTCCAGGTCGCGCGGCTCGGCTCGATCAAGGCTGCGTCGCAGGAGCTGGCCCTGTCGCCGCCGGCGCTCAGCCGGCGTGTCCAGGCGCTCGAACGCTTCATCGGCAAGCCGTTGTTCGACCGGCGACACCAGGCGGTTGTGCTCAACGCCGATGGCGAGCGGCTGCTCCAGCAGATCGCGCCGGCGCTCGACAGCCTGTCCGATGCGGTGGAGGTCATGACCAGCGGGACTGACGTGCTGCGGTTGCGGCTGGGCATCCTGCCGCTGTTCGCGTCACAGCGCCTCTTCCCCCGGCTCGGCGAGCTGCGCGCGAAGCATCCGGAGCTCCATCTCGACATCGACACTGCGGCGCACGGCCTGTCCCGGCTTGGCGATGGGCTGGACGCAGTGATCGCGCTTGCCCGCGAGATTGATCCGGCGCTCTACGCCAAGCGGCTCGACCGCAACTCAGTCTATGTGATCGGCGCGCGCAACCTGATCGACCGCCCCGATCCGGTCGTCCGCCCCGAACAGGTTGCCGGGCTCACGGCGCTCGTCCACCGCGACATGCCCGACACCTTCAGCGCCTGGCGCAATGCCGCCGGGCTCGGCGAGCTGGAACCGCTGGCAATCGATCATTTCGATTCGGGCGCGCTGATGCTCGAGGCGGCGGCGCAGGGGCTCGGCATCGCCTTTATGCACGAAAGCCATTTCGCCGACGCGCATGACGACCGGCTGGTCAAGCTGTTCGATATCGAGGTGGAGAGCCCGTACAGCTACTGGTTCGCCTGCCGGCCGCGTGCGCTGACGCAGCGGCCGGTGCGGCTGTTCCACGACTGGCTGATTGCCACGATCGGCGATCCGGGCGTCTGAGGTTTTCCCTCTCCCCGCAAGCGGGAAGAGGGAAACACGTCACTCAGCGCGGGCCTTGACGATCTTGCCGGGCTCGCGGGGCGGCTCGCCCTTGGGGAGGGCGTCGACATGGTCCATGCCCTCGATCACTTCGCCCCAGACGGTATATTGACCATCGAGGAAGCGGGCATCGTCGAAGCAGATGAAGAACTGGCTGTTGGCGCTGTTCGGGCTCTGCGCACGGGCCATCGAGGCGGTGCCGCGCTTGTGGGGCTCCTTCGAGAATTCCGCGGGGAGATTGGGCTTGTCCGAGCCGTGCATGCCAGTGCCGGTGGGGTCGCCGCCCTGCGCCATGAAGCCGGGGATGACGCGGTGGAAGACGACGCCGTCATAGAAGCCCTCATTGGCGAGCTCGACGATCCGTGCGACGTGCTGCGGCGCGAGATCGGGGCGGAGCTTGATGACGACGTCGCCGGTGGCGAGCGTCAGTGTCAGGGTTTCGGGGGTGTCGGACATAGGGAAACTCTCCTGGGAAACGAGTTGCGACGCCCCTAGCCCCGCGGAGCTTCGCTGGCAAACCACGATCATTGGCAAGCCGCCGACACGGCGCTAGACCGCGCCCGAACGGGCACGGAGGTCCATCATGAGCGAGACCGAACTGACCCAGGACGAGCCCGAGGTCCAGCAGCTCGATGAAGACGACCGGCTGAAGCCCGAATTCGTCCGCGCCGTGCTCGACGCGGTCGAGGCGGGCGATTCCGAGGCGGCGCGCGTGCTGGTCGAGCCGCTCCATCCCGCCGACATCGCCGATCTGTTTGAGCTGACGTCGCACGAGGAGCGCGCCGCGCTTGCCAAGGCGATCACCGACCTGCTCGACGCCGATGTGTTCGCCGAGATGAACGATTATGTCCGCGAGGACCTGATCGACGCGCTCGAGCCGCACCAGGTGGCGGACATCGCCTCCGAGCTCGATACCGACGACGCGGTCGCGATCATCGAGGACATGGAGGAGGACGACCAGCGCGCCGTGCTCCGCGCACTCGACCCGGACGATCGCGCCGCGATCGAGGAAGCGCTGTCCTATCCGGAGGAATCCGCCGGCCGCCTGATGCAGCGTGAGCTCATCGCGGTGCCCGAGCATTGGACCGTCGGCGATGCGATCGACTATCTGCGCGGCCATGAGGAGCTGACGACCGATTTCTGGGAGATCTTCGTCGTCGATCCCGCGCACAAGCCGGTCGGCACCTGCCAGCTCTCCTGGATCCTGCGCACGCCGCGCGGCATCTCGATCGCTGATGTGATGAAGCGCGAGCAGACGCTGATCCCGGTCGATATGGACCAGGAAGAGGTCGCGCTGCGCTTCCAGAAATATGCGCTGATCTCGGCCGCGGTCGTCGATCTGAACGGGCGGCTGGTCGGTATGATCACGGTCGACGACATCGTCCACATCATCTCCGAAGAGGCGGGCGAGGATATCCTGCGGCTGTCGGGCGCCGGCGAGGGCGACATCAACGAGCCGATCCAGCTCACGGTACGGACGCGGATCACCTGGCTGGTGGTCAATCTCGGCACCGCGATGCTCGCTGCCTCGGTGGTCGGCGCGTTCCAGGGCGAGATCGGGCGGTTCGCGCTGCTCGCTGTGCTGATGCCGATCGTCTCCGGGATGGGCGGCAATGCCGGGACCCAGACCCTGGCGGTGGTGGTCCGTGCGCTTGCCACCAACCAGCTGACCAGCTCGAACACCGCCCGCATGATCGCGCGCGAGTTCACCATTGCGGCCGCCAACGGGATGATGCTGGGCGCGGCGATCGGGCTTGGCACCTTCCTGATCTTCCACAATCTCGATCTGGCGATCGTCATCGGGATGGCGATGGTGATCAACAACCTCGTCGCCGGGCTTTCAGGCGTGCTGGTGCCGGTGGGGCTGGAGCGGGCGGGCGTGGATCCGGCAGTGTCGTCAGCCGTGTTCGTGACAATGATGACCGACGTGATGGGCTTCTTCTCGTTCCTCGGCCTTGCCACTCTGTGGGGGCTGGGAGGTTAGGGCCAGCGCCGCTCCGTGTTGGGAATGTCAGGAGGATCAGGACATTTTATGTCCTGTACAGAACATTGTACAGATGAGCGTGTGCGGTTCTTGGTTGCCGAGGCGGCCGCGAACACCCAAATGTCTGTAATGCCGCTTCATATCACCAAGGTCGCCTTCGGAACTACGGGCGTCGAGCATCTCGCCGAACGGCTGCTGATCCGCGCCGAAGCCGGCCCGGTGTTCCTGACGACGCGCTATCTGCCGAAGCGGCACGAGGAGATTGCCGGCCAGGGCTCGCTCTACTGGATCCTCAAGCATCAGCTGATTGCGCGCTCGCCGATCCTCAGCTTCGGCGAGGCGGAGGGCGGACGGGTCGCCATCTTTATCGATCCAGTCCTGATCCTCACCCATGCCCGGCCGAAGCGCGCGCATCAGGGCTGGCGCTATCTCGAGGACGCCGATGCGCCGGTCGATCTCGGCGATGACATGGTGGCGGGCGACGTGATGCCCGCAGCGCTGATGGGAAAGCTTGCCGGACTCGGATTGCTCTGAAGCTTTAAGGCGCCGGCAGCTGGCCGCAGCTGACCGGACCGCCGGCCACTGCCTTCACCGTACAGGCCGGCTTGCCATAAACGGTGGCGGCGCCGATCCCCGTCGTGGTGACATTGGCGGTGTAGAGCGCGGTGGCGTGGGTTTCGCCATTGCCGTCGAGGCGCAGGACGAGATCACCTGCGGCGAGCGGCGCGGCGGCAATGATGCCCGGTCCACTGGTGTTGAGGTTCACCTTCGCCGCCTTGCCGGCGAGCGCGATATTGCCCGAGCCGAGCAGCGTGACGAAAAGCTGGTCCGCCTCGATGCCGGAGACAGTAAGCGAACCGCTTCCGGTCAGCGCCAGATCGATGCGCTGGCTGCGCAAGGGGCCGGCGATGGTCAGCCTTCCGCCGCCGATCACCGTCGCGCGGCGGACCATGGCTGTCGATACGCTGATGACAGTCGCCTCAGCGGCACCGCCACGCGGCTGCTCGCCCCATCCGCCCATGCCGGCGCGGACGATCAGGGTCGTCCCCTCGACGCGGATATCGAGATCCTGGGTGGCTTTGGGATCGCCTTCAGCGCTGGCACCGGGCGATGCGTTGGTGGTGAGTCGCACGTCGAACGGACCCTCGACGCGGATTCGGTCGAAGCTGCCGATCGAATAACTGCGTTGGGCGGCATGCGCCGGGGCAAAGGCCAGGAGGGCGAGAGCCGGCGCGAACAGGGAGAGATGACGGATCATCCGCCCGGCATCCACCCTATCCGCGATCGAGGCAAGTCCGGCGGATCACCCGCCGCAGTGAATATCGCCCGATCCCATCTTGCTGGTGGTGCATTTGGCGCCCGATCCGAGATCGACATCGCCCGACCCCACGATCGCCACGGCCGCCGGACCCGTGACATCGGCACGGACGTCGCCCGACCCGGCAATCGAGACGTCTGCGCCTTCGGCTTTGACGCCGGCCGCATCGATGTCGCCGTTACCGGCAACGTCCATCTTCAGATGTTTGGCGCTGCCCTTCACCTTGATATTGCCCGAGCCGGCGATCGAGAAGTCGCCCGCCTGGACGTTCAGCGCCGCGACCTCGAGATCGCCCGAACCGGCGGTGTTGCCGCTGAAGCTCTGGCCGTCCACGCGATCGATCGTCATGTCGCCCGAGCCGGCGATGCTGGCCTCGGCAATGCGGGGCATCGTCACGAAGACAGTGATGCCTTTGTGATCGCCACCACCCCAATGGAAGCCGTTGCGATCGATCCGGCCGACCTTGAGGGTGTCGCCGACCTTTTCGATCTTGAGCTTGTCGAGCTCGGCCGAGGGGCCTTCGGCGCGGACCGAGAAGCCGGTGCCGACCCGGACATCGACATTGTCCGACCCGCGCAGATCCACATTGGTGAAATCGGCGACTGCGAAGGTGCGTGACGACCCGGTTCCCGAGCCAGCGATGCCGGGCTTCGAATCATGATCCGAACCATAGGAACAGCCGGACAGCGACATTGCGGCGAGCGGCAAGGCGGCGAGTGACGTGGCGATCTGGACAATCAGGCGCATGGGAACCTCCAGTGTGTATTGTTGCCATAACACACTACAGCGCCTCCCGCAAATGAAAAGGGGCGGCCGTTGCCGGCCGCCCCCCCAATCTCAGCAAGGATCCGCGATCAGGCGGGAACCTTGTCCTTGTTGTGAATCGCCGCAGCCTTGCGGAGAATCTCGAGGATCTTCTCCTGTGCCGTCGGCTCGTCGACCTGCTCCATCGCGGCGAGTTCGCGCGCGAGTCGGCTGGTCGCCGCTTCGAAGATCTGACGCTCCGAATAGCTCTGCTCGGGCTGATCGTCGGCACGGAACAGATCGCGGACCACTTCGGCGATCGACACGAGGTCGCCCGAATTGATCTTGGCTTCATATTCCTGCGCGCGACGCGACCACATGGTGCGCTTCACCCGTGGCTTGCCGGTCAGGGTATCGAGCGCTTCACGCAACGTCTTGTCGGACGAGAGCTTGCGCATGCCGACGCTCTCGGCCTTGTTGGTTGGCACGCGGAGCGTCATCCGCTCTTTTTCGAAACGAAGCACATAGAGTTCGAGTTGCATCCCGGCGATTTCCTGCCGTTGCAGCTCGATGACACGGCCAACGCCGTGCTTGGGGTATACGACATAATCGCCGACGTCGAAGGACAGCGCCTTGGCAGCCATTCCGTTGAGCCTTTCCGTGGATCGAGTCCCCTGAGGATGCACGGCAACAGCGGAGCTGCTTGCGCGCGAAAAGGGGATGTTGATTTCTGCTTCTCCAGGCGGGCGGCGCGATTCAGCGCCTCCGTCCCGACCTATGTAGCACAGTCGTAATAAAATTACCAGCCAAACGTCGCCGGACGCTGGCTGTTAGCGCTATTATTAGGACAAAGGCGACGCTTTTCTCGCGTTCCTGCCCTGTTTTGCCAACCCATTCCGGGTCAGCGGATCAGCCCGCTCAGTCTCCAGCGCCGGGCTCGGGCGAGAAGAATTTGTCGTATTTGCCGGTCTCGCCCTTGTGCTCGTCGGCATCTGCCGGCGTCTGGCCGTTCTTGCGGGTGACGTTGGGCCATTGCCCGGAGAAAGTGTTGTTGAGTTCGAGCCACTGCTCGAGCCCACTTTCGGTGTCGGGCAGGATCGCCTCGGCCGGGCATTCCGGCTCGCAGACGCCGCAATCGATGCACTCGCTGGGATTGATCACCAGCATGTTCTCGCCCTCGTAGAAACAGTCGACCGGGCAGACCTCGACGCAGTCCATGTACTTGCACTTGATGCAGGCATCGGTGACGACGTAGGTCATAAACACTCCCCAATCCGAACGCACGGGTCCGACGAAACGCCCGTCTGCTATGCCCCGACGTCGCCGCCGTCAACGCCCCTCGACTCCTGCGAGGCATTCTCAATCATGAGATCGCTGTAACAGGCCTGCGCTTCGGGTGCGGGGCCGCGCCGCGGCGGCAGCTTCTCGACCCTGATCGCGCGCACCCGGCTGCCCTGGACAAAGGCGAGCGTCGAGCCGACGCGGACCGGGACATGGCCGCGTTCGATGCGGCGGCCATCGACGCGGAAACTGCCGGTCTGCGCCAGCGCCTGGGCGGCGCTGCGGGTTTTGGCGAGACGGGCGAACCACAGGAAGCGATCAAGCCGCATCGCCGCGCGAACCTCGCCTTCAGCCACGCGGCGCTCCCAAAGCGGCGAGTGCGGCAAAGGCATTGTCACGCGGTGGCGGAGCCGGCTTGGCGCGAGCGATACCGCGCCATACCCAATGCGGGGTGCCCTCCGCCACTGGCGCGGTACGGAAGCCCAGCGCCGCCATCAGCCGCGCCAGCGTCTCGCCGGTCACGCCGATCGAGGTGGCGAGCGCCGGATCGGGGGCGAAAGGCTTGCGGCCGGCGCGGGCCTCATGCGCGGCACGAGCGATTCGTTCGACCAGATCGATCCGCACTGCCTGAGCGCCCAGCGGACGATAGCCGTCAGCGAGCGTAGCACCCGGGCTGCCGCGATCGAGCACGGTGGCACCGTCGGGCGGCCCGGCCTCGACTGGGCCGTCCTCGCGCGCGGCGCGCAAAAGACGGCGCCAGCGAGCCGGACCGGGTTTGAGCAACCGAGGGTCGAACAGATCGAGCGCGCCTATCGTAACCCCGTGCGCGCGGAGCCGTTTGCGGCCGGCGGGATCGAGCGCGTCGACCGCCGCCGCCACATCGGCCCGGCTGATGATGCCGCCCGCGCCGACCAATGCGGCGGCAACCGCACGCAGGGCAGGCGGCGCCTGCGGATCGCGCTGCGCTATATCGAGCGCGACCAAGCCGGGCAGCCGCCGCGCGAGCTGATCGGCCAGCCAGAGTTCGATCCGCGCCTGGACCTGAGCCTGAAGCCCGCGATCAAGGCATTCAAGCGCGCGATCGAGCTTCACGCGGGGACCCACGAAGCTCCGGCCGGGGGCGAGCTGCGCGACCGCCAGCCCGTCCCACAGGATCGTTCGCGCGTCACTCTCATCGAGCGCAAGGGCCGTCTCGGCGGCCGCGGCCAGTGCCTTGCCCCGACGGGCGCGCTCGTCGCCGAGGCGGCGTTCGGCGGCGGCGAGCAGCAGGCGCTTGTCGCCGTGGCGCGCATCGGACGCCACGGTGAAGCGAAAGCCGTGGAGCCGGCCGATCGCATGATCCTCGACCATCACTTCGCCTTCAGGCCCGATCACCACCGGCAGCGCACCGCGATCGGCGCCGATCTGGCGGAGCAGCATGGTGGTGCGTTTGTCGACGAAGCGCTGGGTGAGGCTGAGATGGAGCGCGTCCGACAGCCGCTCTTCGACAGCCGAGGCGCGGGCAGCCCAATGGGCCGGGTCCGCTAGCCAGTCGGGGCGATTGGCGATATAGGCCCAGCTGCGCGCCGCCGCGATCCGTCCGGCGAGCGTCTCGACATCGCCCGCGACATTGTCGAGCCGGGCGATCTCCTCGGCGAACCAGCTGTGCGGGACATGCCCCTGCCCCTCGCTCAGATGGCCGAACAGCCGGCCGACAAAGCGCGCATGCGGATCGACGCCGAGCTTGCGGAAATCGGGCAGGCCGGCCGCCGCCCAGAGCCGCGCGACCATGGCCGGCGAGCGGACCCGGTCGCGCACCCAATCCTCATCGGCGAGGCGCTTGAGTACGGCGAGATCGGCGGCCTGAGGCGCCGCGCGCAGCACCCGCTCCATGGGACGCGCCTCGAGACTGGCGACCAGTGCGTCGATGCTCGACAGATCGGGCTGGCCGTCGCGCCAATAGAGGAAATCGAGACGCGGGAAGCGGTGTTCCTCGATCGCCAGCACTTCCTCAGGCGTGAAGGCGCCCGGCCCTTCCTCGACCAGCGCGCCGAAAGTGCCGTCGCGCTGGTGGCGCCCGGCGCGGCCGGCGATCTGCGCCATCTCGGCGACGGTCAGGCGGCGCTGGCGATGGCCGTCGAACTTGTCGAGACTGGCAAAGGCGACATGCGCCACGTCCATGTTGAGGCCCATGCCGATCGCATCGGTCGCGACCAGATAATCGACCTCACCGGCCTGGAACATCGCGACCTGCGCGTTGCGGGTGCGCGGAGAGAGAGCGCCCATCACTACGGCCGCGCCGCCACGCAGCCGGCGGAGCATTTCGGCCACGGCGTAAACCTCCTCGGCGGAGAAGGCGACGATCGCCGAGCGCTTGGGCAGCCGCGAAATCTTTCGCGCGCCGGCGTAGCTCAGCGTCGAGAAGCGCGGGCGGTTCAGGATGTCGATACCGGGCACCAGCGCCTTGAGCATCGGGCGAAGCGCCTCGGAGCCGAGGATCATCGTCTCCTCACGGCCTCTCGCGCGGAGGATGCGATCCGTGAAGACATGGCCGCGTTCAGGGTCTGCGCCCAGCTGCGCTTCGTCGATCCCAACGAATGCCAGATCCCTGTCCACGGGCATGGATTCGACAGTGCACAGGAACCAGCGCGCGTCCCTGGGGACGATCTTTTCCTCGCCGGTGATCAGCGCAACCTGGCCGGCGCCCTTGATTTTGACAACCCGATCATAGACTTCGCGCGCCAGCAGCCGCAGCGGGAAACCGATCATGCCGCTCGAATGGCCGCACAGCCGCTCGACCGCGAGATGGGTCTTGCCGGTGTTGGTCGGGCCAAGCACCGCGGTGACGGGGCGTTCGGTATCGCGGGTCATCGTGATGGCAACATCGCGTGCCGACGGGCGCGGCGCAACCGATGCTGCGCAAAAACTTTGCCAAGCATATCGAATGCTTAGCGGAATCGGTTAATTCCTCTCTTTGGCGCGGGACCACAACGCCTCGCCGCAGGAGTCCCGACCCGGAACATTCCTTAATTTGACTTTAGGATAATGGCGCCACAGTCATTCCACCTCGCGCCGGGGGGTTCGTTCAGTCGGCGACTCACAAAAGGGGCCGACACGCCTTGTTCTTGCGCAACGATCATGGCCTGGACCAGGCGGGGGGCACCGCCACCCTGTCTTTCGGTCGTGCGTTCGTGCCGATGGCCGAGCCGAGCCGCATGGACAAGCTGCGCGACGCCATCGACCGGATCGACTGGACGCCCGACCTCGGATCGCAGATCGGATCGCTCGACTGGTGGCGTGGCGCGGCGACCTGCGCTGCGCTCTGCGCCGTCACCTGGATGCTCTCGCCCGGGCTGCACAGCACGATCCTGGGCGATGTGCCCACATCACTTGCCGGCACCAGCTGGGACGAAGCGCGCGCGCAATCGATCGCGCCGCTTGCCTGGGGCGCCGATACCGGCCGCCACATGGCCGCAAACGATCTGGTCGCACCGCTTGCCGAATCGCCCGAACGGCCGCGTGTCGAACTAACCTCGCGCTTCGCCCAGGGCGACGATCTCACTCATATGCTGCAGCGCTCGGGCGTTTCCGAAGGCGACGCATCGAACGCCGTGAAGCTGATCTCCGGCGCAGTCGCGCTCGGCGAGATCAAGGCAGGCACGCCGTTCGACATTACCCTTGGCCGCAGGCCGACGCGCGACGTTGCGCGTCCGCTCGAGCAGATCGCCTTCCGCGCGCGGTTCGACCTTGCCTTGTCGCTCGCGCGCGCCGGCAGCGGCCTGAAGCTCGACCGCCATCCGATCGCAATCGACCACACGCCGCTGCGCATCCAGGGCCTTACCGGCAGCAGCCTTTATCGTTCCGCGCGCGCCGCCGGCGCGCCCGCCAAGATCGTCGAGGCCTATATCAAGGCGGTGGCGGCGCACGTCTCAATCGGCAGTGTCGGCTCGGCCGCAACCTTCGACATGGTGATCGACCAGGCGCGCGCCGCGACTGGCGAGGTCGAGCTTGGCGCCTTGCAGTTCGCGGGCCTCAATCAGGGACCGAAAAAGACCCAACTGGTCAAATGGTCGGATGGCGAATGGTATGAGGCCTCGGGCCAGACCGAGAGGCGCGGCACCTTCGGCATGCCGGTGGCCGGCCATATCACCTCGAGCTTCGGCCTGCGCATGCACCCGATCCTGCGCACGCTCCGGATGCACAAGGGCATCGATATCGGCGCCCCCTGGGGCACGCCGGTCCATGCCGCGATGGACGGTGTCGTCTCCTTTGCCGGGCGCACGGGCGGCTATGGCAATTTCATCAAGCTGAACTCGGGCGGCAATGTCGCCACCGGCTATGGCCATCTGAGCCGGATCATGGTGCGCAATGGCGAGCGAGTCTCGCGCGGCCAGCTGATCGGTGCGGTTGGATCGACTGGGCTTTCAACCGGCCCGCATCTCCACTGGGAGGTCTGGAAGAACGGCATCTCGGTCAACCCGCGTTCCATGTCCTTCTCGAGCGTGGCGCAGCTTTCGGGCGATGCGCTCCGCGCCTTCAAGGCCAAGTTCCAGAGCATGATGGCCGTGAAGCCCGCGCATTCGTAACGGCATTCGTGACCTGTAGCGGCCGCGCGCGCCGTTTGAATGAAAGCGATAGTCCGCATGTGCGATAAAGCGTGCCGGGATTGAGCCGGTTGTAACCCCCCTCTTGTCCTCGCCTGACGGTGATCACCCTCACCTATTGTTGGAAGTGACATAATTCGCGACCGATCAGGGCACTTTTTGCGATTTTCACGAGAGAGAAAGCGAGAAAATCGGGCGAATCTGTTGGAGGGTTTTGTCACACCTGTCGGCGGGTGCGTGCGCTCACCGAAAATATGGTGGGCGGTGGCGGGGACAGGATAGGACGGAGCGCCTCTGGATTGAATCGGCTCGCGATCAGCGATGCCGGCGGATACCGGACATGCTTGGAGTTGGCTTCACTCCCCGGTCTCCGCAAACAATATCGGGAGGATTACCGGGATCGCCCGGCGCCCCTGCTCCGTCAGGCTGCAACGAACAGCTTGCGGCATCACGGCCTGCAGTTCTGCGTCGACTGGCGCTTCTTCCATCCATCCGTGCCGGATGAAGCATGCCCATAGCGCGTCGTTCGGGCTGCCCTTCGTGGTCATCATCACGCTATTGTCGCGATCGAGCGCGGTGCCCAGGACTGAACGATCGCCCAGGGATGTTCTGGCGAAGGCTTGGCGAATTTCAGGATCGGCGGCGAGCACCGCCAAGGCTCCATCCCGAATGGTCATCGACTGTCCTCAACGAACTTCATGAGACTGCTTACCCCGCGCGCGGGAAAATCGATTGAGTCGATGCTCGCCGCCCACAAGGCCGGAGCCCCATGCGTTTCCTCGGGGAAACGCGAAATGCCGAAGCCTTCAGCGCCCAAAATCGCCTCATAAGGTCCGTCCACTGCCACGCGATGCCCATCCACGAGCACGCGCGTCACAGGGTCGCCGCCAACGTAAAACGTCGCCATCATGATGATGCCATTAGGGCCGGCATACTCGGCCAGTTTGGGCACCACGAGCAGGGGGTTGGACGGCATGGGATAGGCCGCGACCTGCCCGGCTGGAAGGCCGGCAATCATGTCCAGTTTGTCCCCGATCCTCACCGCGTCGATCATCGGACATTGCCCGCCAGACGAGCCATCCGGTCGAGTCACGCTGGCGCGTTGCTGAAGCGTCTCGGAGCGGCCGCCGAGCATTTCGAGCGTGAAGGCAGTGAAGCCGGGCAACCCACGCGCCTCAAGAAATCGCACGCGCCTCGCGGCATTGGCCAGGAAATCCTCCGGATAGCCGCGGGCCCGTGCCGCCACCACAACATAGCGACTGATATCGTCCAGCGACAACGCCACGCTGTCCAGTGCCTGCTCGGCGCGCTCACGCTGACCCGGCGGTGTAACCCTGCGGCCAAACATCCAACTTACCCCATAGCGTGCACTGCCGTTCGTTATACCGATACGGTTTTAGGCGATTAGTCCGATTTGTGGCCCGAGCTACCGCCCCTGGGAGCGCCAGCGCTTGAGCGTGCGCTCGATGATCTGGTCTTCCTGCCCGACGTCGCGCCAGAGGCTGGAGAAGAGCGGATCCTCCGAGGCGGGCCGCTTCGATTCGTCGAGATCGTCGAACGACACGCGGATCGGGATGGCGACACCCTCGCCGCAGATGATGCATTCGCGGTTGCGGAGTGCCGGGATCGAATCGAGGAAGCCCCGCGCGCCTTCGGGCATCGCCGCGCGGACATAGGCCTGGTCGCGATCGTTGTTGAGGCGCATCGAGATGATCGTGCCGAGCTGCGACAGCACGCCTTCGGCGAGATCCGATGGGCGCTGTGTGATCAGCCCGAGCGATATGCCGTATTTGCGGCCTTCCTTGGCGATCCGGCTGAGAATCCGGCCGACCGACGAACTGTCCGAATTGCGTTCGTTGGGGACGTAGCGATGCGCTTCCTCGCAGACGAGCAGGATCGGGCGCTGCGCCTCGCCGCGCGACCAGATGGCGTAATCGAACACCATCCGGCTGAGCACCGCGACCACCACCGAGGTGATTTCGGACGGCACACCCGACACATCGATGATCGAGATCGGCTTGCCTTCGCCCGGCATGCGGAAAATGCGCTGGATGAAACCGGACATGGTGTCCGCGACGAGCATGCCGGAGAACATGAAGCTGTAGCGCGGATCTGCCTTGATCTCGTCGATCTTGGTCTTGAGCCGCAGATAGGGCGCGGTATCGCCCGCCCGGTCCATCTTGCCCATTTCGAGCTGGATGAGGTTGGTGAGATCGCTGAGCAGATAGGGGATCGGCGCGTCGACCGTCAGCTTGGAGATTTCCTGCCCCAGCCGGCTCTTGGCGCGCGCCATCAACAGGCATTTGGCGAGAATGTCGGCATCGATCTGGCTGTCGGACCCGTCCGAGGTGACGAACACCTCGCAATGCTCCTCGAAGTTCATCAGCCAATAGGGCATCTGCAGATTCGAGACGTCGAAGATCGCGCCATTGTCCTTGAAGGCGGCGCTATATTCGCCGTGCGGATCGACCATGACGATATGGCCCTGCGGCGCGAGCTCGCAGATGCGGTGGAGGATCAGTGCGGCTGAGGTCGATTTGCCCGTACCGGTAGAGCCGAGCAGCGCGAAATGCTTGCCGAGCATGGCATCGACATACAGCGCGGCGCGAATGTCCTTGGTCGGATAGACCGTGCCGATATCGATGCTGGCGCGATCGTCGGCGGCGTAGATCTGCTTGAGATCCCCGGTGGTGACCGGAAAGACGCGGCAACCCGGCGTCGGGTAGCGGGTGACGCCGCGGCGGAACTTGTAGAGCTTGCCGGTGAGTTTCTCCTCATCGCCTTCGCCGAGGAAATCGACCTGCGCCGCGATCTGGTCGTCCGACCCGTCGATGAGCTTCAGCGAGCGGATATTGGCGATCAGCCAGGCGGCGCCGACGCGCACCTTGACCTGAGTGCCGACCTGGCCGGCGCTTGCCGCGACCGGATCGCTGTCACGCGACGCGATATCGATGGCGGCCGAATCGAGAATGATCTGGCTGCTCGATCCGGAAATCTCGGAGACAAAGCCGATGGCGCCCCCAAGAGATCCAGTCGGCGCCGCTACGGCCGGTGCAGCGTGTTCAAAGGCGTGGCTGCCCAACATTTCAGTCATTCGCTCGAGTCTCCGGGGTTAACCACCCGAGCTATGCAGATCACAGGTAAAGATTGCGTTTGGGAAACCTGATCTCGTTCGAACTTCGGAGAAGAGTTGTTCTCGCAAAGGCGCGAAGATGTCGCGGAACGGGCGGCGCCTGCCCTTCCTATTCCAAGCTGGCTCAACGAGTAGCGCCTGCCGGCGCGGGCGCACCTCCGTCCAGGCGCGCTCTTCGCGCCTTTGCGCCTTTGCGAGAACCAATCAATCGTATCGACCCGGCTCGGATCTCACTCTAGAATCGTCGGGCGATCCAGCCGGCTGACCAGCCGAACAGCACTGACAGGGAGACCGCGATCAGGCCGTAAAGGATCGAATGCCGCTCCGCCGAGCGAGCGACGAAGCGTTCGAAGCCGGATTTGCGGATTTCGATGTCGCGCGTCGCCGCCGCGAGGACGCGGCCGTCGCGGATCAGGAAGGTCTCGGCGGTGAAACGGCCGACGGGAACACGTGCCGGGATCGTCAGCCGGGCGCGGTAGAGGACGCCGTCCGTGATCTCGACCGCACCCGGCGCCTCGAAATACAGGCCGGAGCGGCGCTTGAGATCGACCAGGCCGCGCGCGAACCGGTCCTGCTCGGGCGCCGGCGCATTGCTGGCTGGCGATAGCTGGAGGCTGTCGAGGCCGAGTTCGTAAATGGCCTGGGTGCGATCGTCGATCAGCTTGCTGATCGGCCGCGACGAGGCGATCGCATAGAAGCTCGGGGCCGAGCGGTAGCGCAGTCGGGCGGCATTGACCCAGATGCCGGCGACCTTTTCCTTTTCGCGGACCAGGATCGACTGGACCGGGCCCTTCACCACCACGACGATGTCAGTCGGCTTGTCGTCGTCGGGCAGCCGGCCGCCGGGATAGAGAATCGCGCCGAACAGCAGCAGCTCGGCGCCGGTGAAGCTGTAGGCGATCTCGATATCGCGCTGCGAAACATCGGGGACGAGGACAGGTTTTGGGGTCGGGCGCGACTGGGCCATCAGCAGCGGCACCAGAAGGACGAGGGCCAGGGTGCGGCACCGCCCTCCGCTGCCTTTCCAACGATGCTGAGCATCGCCGGAACCTTGGGCGGCTCCGCCCGCTCCCCCACCCCGCCTCCCACAGAATATACTGAATGGGAGGCGGGGTGGGGGAGCGGGCCGGTGCCGCATCTTTGCCGACGCAAAGCGCTTCATGACAGCTCGACCGAGTAGATTTCGTCCGGCCGCCAGCCGAGACCGAGGCCGATGCGGAAGGCCACCAGCAACACGATAACCGCAAGCGCGAGGCGGAGGTATTCAGGCTTCGCCTTGGTCGCGAGACGGGCGCCCACCTGCGCGCCGGCCACCGAGCCGAGCAGCAGCAGCGCGGCGAGGACGATGTCGACTGCCTTGGTGGTCGTCGCATGGACCATCGTCGCCATCGCAGTGACGAACAGGGTCTGGAACAGGGAGGTGCCGACGACGACCTGAGTGGTCATGCCGAGCAGATAGAGCATCGCCGGCACGAGGATGAAGCCGCCGCCGATGCCGAGCAGGATCGTCAATATGCCGGTGAAGAAGCCGAGCAGCAGCGGCGCCAGCGGCGAGATATAGAGGCCCGAGCGGTAGAAGCGCGTCCGCAACGGAAGCGAGGCGACCAGGGGGTGATGGCGCCGCTTGCGCGCGCGAGGCGGTGCGCCGGTGCGGGCGGCATGGATCGTTGTCCAGGATTCGCGCGCCATCAGGCCACCGATCGAGGTGAGCATCACGACATAGACGATCGCGATGACGGTATCGATCTGGCCGCTCATCTGGAGCAGGCGGAAGATCCAGCCACCGGCTATCGATCCCATCAGCCCGCCCGCGACGAGCACGCCGCCCATCTTGGTATCGACCCCGCCGCGCCGGAAATGCGCGAACACGCCTGAGACACTAGCGCCCGTGACCTGGCTTGCCGCCGACGCCGCGGCGACGGTCGGGGGAATGCCATAGACGATCAAAAGCGGCGTCGTCAGGAAGCCGCCGCCGACGCCGAACATCCCCGACAGCAGCCCGACTCCGCCGCCGAGAAGGACGATGACGAGGGCGTTCACCGAGAGGTTGGCGATGGGCAGATAGATGTCCATTGCGCCTGCGGATATCCTGTTCGGGGCGATGCGCAAAGCGATGGTGGCAGAAATCAGTGCTGCCGGGCCCGAAGACGCGCGGGTCCTGACCTCTCGAAGCGCCCTGATGCCGTCATGACGTCCTATCAATCCGCTGGACTTGGCCCAGCATCCGGCCTTAGCCTGTGTTATTCCGGGGGAGGATCCGATGAAGCTCGCTATCCGTCTGGCACTTCTCGGGCTTGCGCTCGCGCCCGTCATCGCCTCCGCCGACAACAGCCCCCAGGTCGTGATGGCGACCCCCGGCATCGGTGCGGGGGGATCGATCCAGACCTTCACCGTCCGGTTCAGCCAGCCGATGGTCGCGCTCGGCGATCCTCGGGCGAAATCGCCCTATGCCGTGACCTGCGCGGTCGATGGCGCGGGCCGCTGGGTCGACCCGCAGACCTTCGTCTATGATTTCGCCAGCCCGCTCCCCGGCGGCACCGCCTGCAGCTTCAAGATGACAGAGGGGCTGAAGAGCATTTCGGGCTATGCCCTGACCGGCCAGGAAGAGTTCAAGGTGGATGCGGGCGGCCCGGTGGCGCGCGCCGTGCTGCCCGGGCAGGACGGCGGCGAGATCGAGGAGGACCAGGTCTTTCTCGTCGCGCCCAATATGGCTGCCACCCCGGCCTCAGTCGCCGCCAATGCCTATTGCGCGGTCGACGGCATCGGCGAGAAGATCCCGGTCGACGTCATGGCCGCCGGCCTGCCGGCGTCGCTGCTCGGCGAAATGGGTACCGACAACTGGAATGTCCGCAGCTTCCTCGACGATGCCGGGCTGCCCACCACGATTCCGGCCAGTGCGGCGGACCGCGAAAAGGCCTTTGCCGGTGTGATCGCGGTGAAATGCCATCGGCCGCTGCCCGCCGGGCGCGACATGGCTCTGGTCTGGGGCGCGAAGATCGCAAGCGCCGGCGGCAAGGAGGCGGGCGCCGACCAGCGCTTCGACTATACCGTCCGCAAGCCCTTTGCTGCGCGCTTCGAGTGCAGCCGCGTGAATGCCGCGGCCGGGTGCAGCCCGGTCGAGAAGGCGACTGTCTCCTTCTCCGCGCCGATCGCGATGAGCGCGGCCCAGGCGATCCGCATCCAGACCGCCGACGGCAAGCAGATTTCGCCGGTGTTCGACAAGGACGACGAGAAAAAGGCGACGATCGAGACTGTCACCTTCAAGGCACCGCTGCCGCCGGCGACTGCGGCAAAGCTGATCCTGCCCGGTGGCATCAAGGACGAAAGCGGGCGGCTGCTCTCGAATGCTGAGCGTTTCCCGCTCGACATACGGTTCGACCAGGCGCCGCCGCTGGTGAAATTCGCTGCCTCATTCGGCATCCTCGAGGCGAAGGAAGGCGGGGTGCTTCCCGTGACCGTGCGCAATGTCGAGGAATCGCTGCAGGGGACCAATCTGGGCATTGGCGGGCAGAGCCTGCGGGTCTCCGGCTCGGACGGCGAGATCGCTGAGTGGCTCCGCACCGTCGACAGTGCTGACGATTATGAAAGCCATGACGTCAAGCAGGGCAAGGAGACCGTGGCCGTCAACGATACCGGATCGAAACCGATCCTTGGCGGCGGTACTGGAACCGCGTTCAAGCTCGGCCTGCCGGGCAAGGGCAAGGAGTTCGAGGTGGTCGGCGTGCCGCTGACCAAGCCCGGATTCTATGTCGTCGAGCTCGCCAGCCCGGTGCTGGGTGAGGCGCTGCTCGGACGCAAGGCGCCGCGCTATGTCGCCTCGGCGGCGCTCGTCACCAACATGAGTGTGCATTTCAAATGGGGTCGCGAGAAATCGCTCGCCTGGGTGACGTCGCTCGACAGCGGCAAGCCGGTCGCCAATGCCGAAATCCACATCACCGACAGTTGCACCGGGAAGCTGCTCGCGCGCGGCGCGACCGACTCGAGCGGCGGCCTGCTGGTGCCGCCCGGCCTGCCCGAACCGACCACCGATAGCGGCTGCGAAAGCGAAAGCGCGCACCCGCTGATGGTCTCAGCCCGGGCCGGCGACGATTTCAGCTTCACGCTGACGGCATGGGGCGAGGGCATCCGGCCTTATGATTTCGACTTGCCTTATGGTTACGAAGCCAAGGGCGATATTCTCCACACCGTGTTCGACCGCGCGCTCGTCCGCCAGGGCGAGACGATCCATATGAAGCATATCCTGCGCAGCTCGATCGGCGCGGGCTTCGGCATGGCGCCGGCGATGACGGGCACGCTGCGCCTGTCGCATCGCGGTTCCGAGACCCAGTTCGACATGCCGCTTGCGATCGACGCCAACGGGATCGGCGAATCGACCTGGACCGCGCCCAAGGGCGCGCCGATGGGCGATTACGACCTGAACGTGATCGTCGGCGACAAGACGATCTATACCGGACAGAGCTTCAAGGTTGACGAATACAAGCTGCCGACGATGCGCGCGACCGTGACCGGGCCGAAAGAGGCAGCGGTGCGGCCCAAGACGCTGCCGCTCGACCTGTTCGTCGGCTATTTGTCAGGCGGTGGCGCCTCGAACCTGCCGGTCGATCTGCGCGTCGGCTATTTCGGGCGGAGTTCGACCCCCGATGGCTATGAGGGCTACACCTTTGGCGGCAATGCGGTCACCGAGGGCACCAGGGCGCTGAATGGCGAGGGCGAGGAGGAGCAGACCCCGCTCCCGCCGACCCAGACCCTGCCCGCGACTCTGGGCGGCGACGGCACCGCCAAGAGCGTGATCGAAGTGCCGCAGTCGCTGGACAGCGCGACCGACATGCTGGTCGAGATGGATTATCAGGACGCGAACGGCCAGGTGCTGACCGCCTCGAGGACGATCCCGATCTTCCCGTCGGCGGTTCAGCTCGGCATCAAGACCGATGGCTGGCTGATGAAGCAGGACGATCTGCGCCTGCGCTTCGTCGCGCTCGACACCCAGGGCAAGCCGATCGCCAACCAGAAGGTGACGGTCGCGCTCTACAGCCGCAAGATATTGACGGCACGGCGGCGGCTGATCGGCGGCTTCTACGCCTATGACAACCAGATGAAGACTGAGAAGCTCGCCCAGACCTGCACCGCGACCACGGACGCGCAGGGTATGGCGCAGTGCAAGGTCGATCCCGGCATTTCGGGCGAGGTCTATGCCGTCGCGACGACTACCGATGCCAATGGCAATGTCGCGCGGGCGACCACTTCGGTGTGGCTCGCGGGTGACGAGGATTGGTGGTTCGGCGGCGACAATGGTGACCGCATGGACGTCGTCGCCGAAAAGACCAGCTACACGGCCGGCGAGACCGCGCGCTTCCAGGTGCGGATGCCGTTCCGCGAGGCGACCGCGCTCGTCACGGTCGAGCGCGAGGGCGTGCTCGCCTCTTATGTGACTGAGCTTTCGGGCAGCGATCCGGTCGTCGAGGTGCAGATGCCAGGGAGCTATGCGCCCGACATCTTCGTCTCGGTGATGGTGGTGCGCGGCCGGGTCGAGGGTGGTTTCTGGAGCTGGATGCACGGCATCGCCCAGAGCCTGGGGCTTGCCAGCGGTCCGCCGCAATCGACTGAGCCCACCGCTTTGGTCGACCTCGCCAAGCCGGCATACCGCCTCGGCATCGCCAAGGTGAAGGTCGGATGGGAGGCGCACAAACTCCAGGTCGCGGTGAAGGCTGACCACGAGCGATATGCGGCGCGCGATACGGCCCAGGTCGATATCCAGGTGAAGGGCCCTGACGGCAAGCCGGCGGCGAGCGCTGATGTGGCCTTTGCCGCAGTCGACCAGGCCTTGCTCCAGCTGGCGCCCAATGAGAGCTGGGACGTGCTGACCGCGATGATGGGCGAGAGATCGCTCTCGGTGCTCACCTCGACCGGGCAGATGCAGGTCGTCGGCAAGCGCCATTATGGCCGCAAGGCGGTGGAGGCCGGCGGCGGTGGCGGCAGCGACATGTCGGGGCTGAACCGCGAGAATTTCCAGCCGGTGCTGCTGTGGAAGGGCAAGGTCGCGCTCGATGCCGAGGGCCGGGCGCGGGTTCCGGTGCCGCTGAGCGACGCGCTGTCGTCGTTCAAGCTGGTCGCGATCGCGACCGACGGATCGCAATTGTTCGGCACCGGCATGGCGAATGTGCGGACAGCGCAGGATCTCTCGATCTATGCCGGCCTGCCGCCCCTGGTGCGCAGCGGCGATTTCTATGCGGCCGCCTTCACCCTCCGCAACGGATCAAGCCAGCCGATGAAGGTGACCGCGACCGTCGATGTGACGCCGCGGATCGCGCAGGGGCATCCGCTGACCGTGACCATCCCGGCGGGCGGCGCGGTGCCGGTTGCCTGGAACCTGACGGCGCCGGGCAATGTCGC
Organism: Sphingomonas sp. P3_C5; assembly: GCF_056402635.1. Classification (NCBI taxonomy): domain Bacteria; kingdom Pseudomonadati; phylum Pseudomonadota; class Alphaproteobacteria; order Sphingomonadales; family Sphingomonadaceae; genus Sphingomonas; species Sphingomonas sp. P3_C5. Next base: position 599,402 of record NZ_JBFUHA010000001.1, on the reverse strand, counting down.
CAATCTGCGCTGGCATGTCAGCGCCAAGGCGGAAGGCGGCAAGGCGGTCGACCAGCTGACCGTCAATCAGGATGTGATCCCCGCGGTGCCGGTCGAGGTCTGGGCGGCGACGCTCACCCGGGTCGGCACCGACACCGCGATCCCGGTCGCGCCGCCGATGGGGGCGCTGGCGGGACGTGGTACTGTCGATATCCGGCTCGAGGACACGCTGGCGCCGCCGCTGCAGGGTGTGCGCGATTTCATGAGCGCGTACCCTTATGATTGTTTCGAGCAGCGCCTGTCGCGGGCAGTCGCGCTCGGCGACACGGCAGCCTGGTCCCGGCTGGCGGGGGATATCCCCACCTATCAGGCGCCGGACGGGCTGTTGCGCTTCTGGCCGTCGGACTCGCTCGAGGGATCGGAGATCCTCACCGCCTATGTCCTTTCGCTCACCTCCGATGCGGGGCTGCCGATTCCGGAAGGGCCGCGGACGCGGATGATCGAGGGGCTGAAGGCAGTGCTCGACGGGCGGCTGCGGCATGAGACCTACGGCGATGTCCGCCTCGAAAAGGTCGCCGCCTTCACCGCGCTGGCGCGGGCGGGCGCGGCGACCCCGGCGATGCTTGGGCAGATCAGCATCACGCCGAAGGAAATGCCGACCGCGAGCGTGGCGGATTATCTCGTGGCACTCGACCATGTGCCCGGACTCGCCAACAGCCTTGCGCTCAAGGCCAATGCCGAAGCGGTGATCCGCTCACGCATCGCCTATGAGGGGACGCGGCTCGACCTGACTGATGCGTCGAGCTCGGCCTGGTGGCTGATGTCCTCCAGCGACGAGGCCTCGATCAAGGCGCTGGTCGCGACGCTCGGCCGGCCCGGCTGGCAGGACGACGCGCCAAAAATGATGGTCGGCGTGGCGCTCCGCCAGGTGCGCGGGCATTGGGACACGACCACCGCCAATGCGTGGGGCACCATCGCGGTGCGCCAATTCGCGGCGCTCTATCCGGCGAGCGCCATCACCGGTGCTACCACCATGGTGCTGGGCGGGCAGACGATCTCGAAGAACTGGCCGCTCGCAGTCGATCTGCGCCATGCGAGCTTCCCGCTGCCGGCGGCGCAGATGCCGCTTCGCCTGTCGCACTCAGGCCCGGCGGGACCATGGGCGAGTGTCTCGGTCTCGGCCGCGGTGCCGCTGACCAAGCCGTTGTACGCGGGCTATCGCATGGCCCGTAAAGTGGACGTGGTGCAGGCGCGTACGCCGGGCGTGCTGACGCGCGGCGATGTCGCGAAGGTGACGATCACCGTCGAATCGACCGCTGAGCGCAACTGGGTGGTGATCGACGATCCGATCCCGGCGGGCGGCACGATCATCGGCGATCAGGGTGGCCAGTCGAAGATTCTCGCTGACCAGGGCAGTGGAGGCGGCGGCTTCGATTTCGTTGCGGTCGGCAGTGACGGCAAGCTCTGGAATGTCGAGGTCGGCGCCCAGCTTGCTTATGTCGAGCGGAGCAATGCTTCGTGGCGCGCGTTCTTCTCCTGGCTGCCGCGTGGCAAGCTGACCGTCAGCTATCTGGTGCGCCTGAATGGGTCGGGTCGGTTCAACCTGCCGCCATCGCGGGTCGAGGCGATGTATTCGCCCGAGATCCGCGCCCAGCTGCCCAATGCGCCGATGACGGTGGCGCAGCGGTGAGATCGTGCGCGCATCTCTAGCGAAGGTGCGGGCCTGGCTCGAAATGCGGTTCCCAGGCGGAGTTCGGGGTGTAACCGAACGGACTTACGCACTGGAGCTGCGTACGCGAGCGTCTGTCGTCACATTCTGGCGAAAGCTGTGGACCAGAAGCGGGATGACGATCGCCAGCCTGACGCTGGTCATCGTGGCTTATGCCGCTATCGACTATGCCACCTTGCCCCCGCCGCTGCCGGGCTTCGCCCATGTCCGCGCCGCCTGGCGCCCGTCCGAGGCGTGGCTTTATGATCGAAATGGCCAGCTGATCGACAGCGCGAGGGTCGATTTTGCCGCGCGACGGCTCGCCTGGACGCCGCTCGACCATGTATCCGCCATCACGCGCGAGACGCTTGTCTCGGTGGAGGACCGCCGCTTCTTCAGCCATGGGGGGGTGGACTGGCTGGCGCTGCTCGGCGTCGCGCGCAACCGGGTTCAGGGGGAACGGGCGCGCGGGGCAAGTACGCTCTCGATGCAGGTGGCCGGATTCCTCGGGCCCGATCTGGCGGCGCCGGGCTCACGGCACATCTGGGACAAGCTCCGCCAGATGCGGGCCGCCTGGGCGCTCGAAAGCGGGTGGAGCAAGGACGAGATCCTCGAGGCCTATCTGAACCTGGCCGGCTTTCGCGGCGAGGCACAGGGAATCGGCGCCGCGGCACTCGGTCTGTTCGGCAAGACACCCGATGCGCTCGCGCATGATGATGCATTGCTGCTCGCGGCCTTGCTGCCCGAGCCTCAGGCCTCGGCGGATGTAGTCGCGCGACGCGCCTGCGCCATGTCCCGCGAACCCGATTGCACGCGTTTCGCAGGCGAAGCGGCCTCAATGCTCGGTCCTGCGCGCAGCCTCGCGCTCGACCCGGGACTTGCGCCGCATCTTGCCGACCGGCTGCTCACCAAGGCGGGAATGAAAATCACCACCACGCTCGACGTCCGCATTCAGCGGCTGGCGATCCTGGCGCTGAAGCGCCAGCTCCAGGGGCTGGGCGGCGCCCGGGCGCGCGACGGCGCGGTAGTGGTGATCGACAATGCGAGCGGCGATGTGCTCGCTTATGTCGGCGGCATCGGCGGTGCCTCGACGGCGCCGGCGGTCGATGGCGCGAACAGCTATCGCCAGGCGGGATCGACGCTCAAGCCGTTCCTCTACGCCCAGGCGATCGAGAAGGGCTATCTGACGCCAGCCTCGATCCTCGACGATTCGCCGGTACAGCTCGACACCGCTTCGGGCCTTTATGTGCCGCAGAATTACGATCGTGGCTTCAAGGGCCAGGTCTCGGCGCGGAGCGCGCTGGCCGGATCGCTCAATGTGCCGGCGGTACGCACCCTGTTGCTGGTCGGGGTCGATCCTTTTCGCGACCGGCTATGGGACACCGGCTATCGCGGGATGACCGAGGACGGGCAATATTACGGCTTCTCGCTAGCACTGGGCTCGGCCGAGGTCACTTTGCTCGAACAGGGCGACGCCTATCGCAGCCTGGCCAATGCCGGGCGCTGGTCGCCGCTTCGCCTCACTCTCGACGCGCCACACGAAGCACCGCGCAAGGTGACGTCACCTCAGGCAGCCTGGCTGGTCGCCGACATGATGGCTGACGCCAATGCCCGTGCAGCGACCTTTGGGCTCGATTCGGCGCTCCGGCTGCCTTTCTGGGCGGCGGTGAAGACCGGCACGTCGAAAGCGATGCGCGACAATTGGTGCATCGGCTTTACCGATCGCTACACAGTCGCGGTCTGGGTCGGGAATCTCGAGGGCGATCCGATGCGTGCCGTCTCGGGCACCAGCGGGGCGGCGCCGGTGTGGCGCGATCTGATGCTTGCGTTGAACGACGGCCACACGGTGACGCCACCGCCCCGCCCGCCCGGAATCGAACAGCGCGCGATCAGCTTCGCGAACAATATCGAACAGCCGCGCCTCGAATATTTTCTCGCCGGGACCGCGCAAAGCCGAATCGCCGCAGCGCCCGAAGCAGCGCGCCGCCCGCGCATCACCAATCCGGTGAGCGGCACCGTCTATGCGATCGACCCCGATATTCCGCCCGACCGCCAGCGCGTGGCTGTGCTCATATCGGGCGAAGTGACAGCGCATCATCTGCTGCTCGACCAGCGCGATCTGGGGCCTGCGGATTCGCAGCCGCAGATCCTCGCCGCACCAGGGCAGCACCGGTTGCGGCTGATCGATGTGGCGGGTCATGTGGTGGATCAGGTGTTTTTCACCATCCGCTGAAGAACTGCGAGATCATGGCAACATGCGGGGGCTTCGTGCGTTTACGCTATGGCCCTTTCCCTTTCGGGGCCGTGCCGTCTGCACGTAACGGCACCGGCCGCGCCTGCGAATATCCGCGGCGCGGCCGAACCCGGGCGGCGAACCGCCCGGGCCGCGACGAACTCTTTCCTCTATTACCAGTAGAAGTTGCGGATCACGTCGATGACGATGCCGCGGCGGACATCGACCAGCAGCAGATCATTATAGTGCCTGACCCAGCGCTGATTATAAGCGGCTGGCGGCAGGTGATAACGCCACGGATCGGCAAGGTAATAGCGCGGTCCGTAATAGACCGGCGAGATCCGCAAGCCTGCGCGGAACGGCGTGTAGCGGAACGGTGCGCGCCACTCGCCGCGCGCGAAGACGGCACGATTCCGGCTGCGCCAGTCGCTCCAGTCATTGCGGCTCCAGCGGCGATTGCGATCGTTCAGATCCTCGCGGTATTCCTGGCGGGCCTCACGGACGTCGCGGCGTTCCTCGCGTATATCGTTACGATCGCCGGTGCGCCGGGCCTGATCGAGCTCGCGCTGCTGCCGGTGAATATCGTGGCGGTCGCGGCGGAGCTCGCCCTGGGACTGCGCACTGGCAGCAGCGGGAAGCGCGACGGCGGCCATCAGCGCGGTGATGATCAATTTACGCATGATCTTGTCTCCTTTTTCGTCCGGCGCCCCATCGGCTGGTGACGCCATGCGCACCTTTTGGACGAGACGCGCTGAACGGGCCGCGAACCGGCCTGTCAGGAGATAGAAAGGATCAAGAAGCCCCAGAGCCGGTTCGGATCAGGGCGTATCGCGCCCGCCCTGATCGCCGCCGGTGCCGCCACCGGCCGCGTTGACCGTGCCGATATTGCCGAACAATTCGTCGAACAGGCTGCGCTTGCGGCCCAATGTCGGCGTCACACGGCCATAGGGGCTGATCGATGCGACCTCCTCCTTGCCGGTGCGGCGTACGCCGGTGACCACGCCCCTGCCGTCGAAGGTGACGATCAGCGTCGTCTGGTTGATCACCTTGGGATTGTTGTACGCGAAGTTGCGCGTGTCGCGCGCGACATAATACCAGTCGCCCTGATTGAATTCGCTGGTGAAGCTCGGCTTGCCAAGCACCTGCAGGACCGACTGGCGGGTATCGACGCCGGGCTGGACCGAGTTGATCAGATCGACATCGAGCACATAGCCCTGATGGCCCTTCAACGGCGAACAGGCACCAGTAGCGATCGTCGCGAGGCCCAGGGCGGCGCCCATCAACATGCGGGCGGAAATCACACTCATCAAACTCTCCAGGCACGCGAGATGCGCAGGCCGGCGCATTGCATCGCGCGGCGCCAGCCTCAATATGCCGATGAACGCGGCCAAACAAGGGCACGCGCGGGAGACATTACAGGTGCAATGGTTCGCAAAGCTTTTCGGAAGCCGGGATGAGGCGGAACTGCCGCTCTACACCGCGATCGTCGCGCGGGCGCGGGCGCCGCACTGGTATGAAGCGGGCGCGGTGCCGGACAGCATCGACGGCCGTTTCGATATGGTCGCGGCCATCCTCGCTTTCGTGCTGCTGCGATTCGAGGGCGATTCGGCCGCGGCAGCGCCAAGCGCCAGCCTCACCGAGCGCTTCGTCGAGGATATGGATGGGCAATTGCGCGAGATCGGCATCGGCGACGTGGTCGTCGGCAAGCATATCGGCAGGATGATGAGCATGCTCGGCGGTAGGCTTGGCGCCTATCGCGACGGGCTGGCGAGTGGCGACCTTGATGGCGCCTTGATCCGCAACCTGTATCGCGGCGTGGCGCCGGGTGCCGGGGCGCTTGGCCATGCGCGCGAATCGCTGCTGGCGTTCCGCGATGCGCTGGCGGCGGCGCCTACCGCCAGCTTGATCGCAGGCGAACTACCATGACCGCACCCGAATTCTCCCGGCTCGAACGAATCGACACGATCGGCGAGGGCGAGCGCGAAATCGCCGTCACCGCGACCGAAAGCGAGCGTGCGGCGCTTGCCGAGCGCTTCGGGCTGAAGGCGGTCGACCGGCTCGAAGGCATTTTCCGGGTGCGGCGCGACGCCGCTGGAGTCGTTGCGCGCGGAACTGTCAGCGCAGCGGTGGTGCAATCCTGTGTCGTGACCGACGAGGCCCTGCCGGTGACAGTCGATGAGCCGGTGGCCCTGCGCTTTGTGGCTGGGGATCAATCAGAGGCCGATGAAATCGAGCTCGATGAGGATGCGCTCGACACAATGGGCTTTGATGGCGCCGCGATCGATTTGGGTGAAGCGGCGGCGGAGACGATGGCGCTCGCGCTCGATCCCTTCCCGCGCGGACCGAATGCGGCAGCCGCGTTGCGCGAAGCCGGAGTGATCAGCGAGGAGGAAGCCAAGCCGCTCGGGGCGCTGGCGGGACTCAAGGCTCAAATGGAAAAGCGTCAGTCCTGATCGGGGCCAAGTGAGGGATCCAGGTCGCGCGGCCGGACGAACAGCGCGAGCGTCGCGCTGCCCGCCGCCACATCGTGCCAATCGGCGACGTCAAAGCGCAGTTGGGCAGTGCTCGCGGTCGGGAATTTGGCCTCGACATCGTCGCGCAGCGGCTGTTCGTCCGAATCGGGGACCAGCATCAGCACCAGATCCTCAAGCCCGGGATTGTGCCCGACCATCAGCACATGATCGGCGCCCGCCGGCAATTCATGCACGATGTCGAGCAGGGTTGTTGCCGAGGCAAGATAGATGCGACGATCCAGGGCCGGTGCGAGCGCGTCGCCATAGCCGGATGCGACCTGCTCGATCGTCTCGACCACCCGGACCGCGGGCGAGGCAATAGCATGATCGAACACGAGCCCCAGAGTCCGCCAGTTGCGACCGACGAGCTGGGCGGCGCGCTTGCCCTTGCCGTTCAGCGGCCGATCGAAATCGCGCAGCACCGGATCGTCCCAGCCCGATTTGGCATGGCGCAGGAGCGTCAGCGTCTTCATCCCGGCAAACGTCTCCGTCAGGCTTCCTCGCGCGCCTCATGCCCGACATGGGAGAAGGAAGGAAGACGGCCCGCGCGGATTACCGCCTCATCGAGCGTTACGCGGCGCACGGCCACCCCGGGCGGAAAGGCAGTTAGGAGACGTGACGGCATGGCGGCAGAGAGCAGGATGAAGACGCCGTGATCGTCAGCGCGGCGGATCAGCCGCCCGAATGCCTGGGCGAGCCTGGCGCGGACGATGCGATCGTCATAGGCTGAGCCGCCACCGGCGAACCGTCGCGCAGCGTGGAGCACGGTCGGCTTGGGCCAGGGCACGCCCTCCATCGCCACCAGCCGGAGCGAGCGGCCCGGCACGTCGACCCCATCCCTGAGCGCATCGGTCCCCAGCAGTGACGCCGAGGCGTCATCGCGGAAGATATCGACCAGCGTGCCGGTATCGATCGGATCGACATGTTGAGCGTAGAGCGGCAGCCCCTCGCGGGCGAGCCGGTCGGCGATCCGGGCATGAACGCCGCGCAAGCGCCGGATCGCGGTGAACAGGCCAAGCATGCCGCCGCCCGACGCGACGCCGAGGCGAGCATAGGCATTGGCGAGCGCCCCCATATCGCCGCGCTTCACGTCAGTGACGATCAGCACCTCCGCCTGGGAAGCATAGTCGAACGGGCTCGGCGCTTCGAACCGGCTGGCGCCACGTACGAGGTGCTGAGCGCCGGTGCGCGCCTCCGCTACCTCCCATTCGCCGCCACCCCGGAGCGTCGCTGACGTCACAAGCGCGCCATGTGCTTGTTTGAGCACGGTTTCGGCAAAGGGTTTCGAAGGATCGAGCCAGTGGCGGTGCAGCCCGATATCATATTCGCGACCCTCGACCCGGTCGACCGCAAGCCAGTCGACGAAATCCGGGGTTGCCGGGCCCCCGATCCGCGAGAGCAGCGAAAGCCAGGCGGCGACCGTCTCGGCGCGCCAGCCGATCGACGCGATTGCACCCTCGATTCGTGCGCGAGCGGGTCCATCCATCCAGTCCGGCGCTTCGGCGAGCACCGCCTCGAGTCGACGCCCCAGCGTGACGAGCGGCCGGACGAGCGCATCGAGTGCCTGAGCTGCGGGTGCCGCCGCCTCGATCAGCGCTGCGTCGGGCTCGGCAAGCTCGGTTTCGAGGCCATAGCCCGCATCGCCCGCCGCATCAGCGCGGGCATAGGCAAGCCCGCGCACCGCGGCGAGCAGGGTCTCGATCGGCCCGAATGGTGCGCCTTCGCTCAGCCGCTGGAGCCAGCCATCGCTTGCGAGCGCCCCCGCCGCCTTGATCGCCTCGGTAATGGCGATACCGCCGCCTTCGTCATAGCTGGCGACGTCCGAGAGGCGCGCCGCGAGGCCGCGCCGCCGGCCGCGTCCGCCCGATTCGGGGCCGATGATCCAGCGGCGCAGTTCGATCGTCTCGCCGCCGGTGAGCGCGGTCGAGAACATCGAATCGGCTGCGTCGAAGATGTGATGGCCCTCGTCAAACACATAACGCGTCGGCCGCGTCGCCATTTCCCGGCCCCGCGCTGCGTTGACCATCACCAGCGCGTGATTGGCGATGACGATATCCGCCTCGGCCGAGGCACGCGCCGCGCGTTCGATGAAGCATTTGCGGTAGTGCGGGCAGCCCGCATAGACGCACTCGCCGCGCCGATCGGTCAGCGCGGTCGATCCGTTGCGGCGGAACAGGGTGGGCAGCCAGCCTGGCAGATCACCGCCGACCATGTCGCCGTCAGCACTATAGGCGGCCCAGCGCGCGACCAGCTGGGCGAGGATCGCGGCGCGGCCGGCGAACCCGCCCTGCAACGCATCCTCGAGATTGAGCAGGCAGAGATAATTCTCACGCCCCTTGCGCGTGACGACCTTGGCCTTTCGCACCTCGGCATCGGGGAAGAGCCGCGCGCTTTCATGCCCCAATTGGCGCTGCAGCGCCTTGGTGAAGGTCGACACCCACACTGCGCCGCCCGCTTTCTCGGCCCAGAGCGAGGCCGGCGCGAGATAGCCAAGTGTCTTGCCGATTCCCGTCCCCGCTTCGGCCAGCAGCATATTGGGCGCGTCGCGCACCATGCGCGGCGCGAAGACCTCCATCGCCGCCTGAGCAAAGGCGCGCTGCCCGGGGCGCTGCTCGGCAGCGCTGCCAGTGAGGTGGGCAAGCCGATCCTGCGTCTCCTGTGGATCGAGTGCGATCGTGCGCGGTGCCGGGCGCGGGGCAACCTCCGACCATTCAGGGAGCTTTGTGAACAGCCAGCGTTCCGCCGTCGCTGGTTTGGCGATTCGGTCAGCAAGCGGCATGGCCCAGGGCCAGCGCAGCCGGAACAGGGATTGGGCCGAAGTCCAGGCACCCTCGCGCTCCGGCCAGTCGGTTTTGGGCATTTCGAGCAGCGTTTCGGCCGCTCGCAGCAGGAAGGCAGCCACCTCCTCATCGCGCGCCGGCGCCTCGACCCCGGTGACCCGAGCAAGACCGCGCGGTGTCGGCACCATGAAGCGGGCCGGACACAGGAAAGCGAAGAGCTCGAGCAGGTCGAGCCCTGAGAGATCGGCATACCCCAGCCGCTGCCCGATCAGCGGCGCGTTGAGCAGGATCACCGGCGTGTCGGCCGCGATCTTGATCGCCTCGCCACGCCCGATCGGCCGCGTGCCTTCCGCATCTGCGATCCAGATGCCGCTATGGCTTGCGTGAAGCGCGGGATAGGGCAGCGGCATCGCCATCGCCCCAAGCGATGCCACGAGCAGAACGAAAAGAAAACACCGCGCGCGTCAGCGGCGACGAAAACGTCTTGCAACCAGCCCGATCAGCCGCTCCGGCCCAGGCATCGCCTCTTCAAGGCCGACAGGTGAATCTCGATCGACAGGAGCTGCATAAGTCCCGAATAGGTGATCCCAGAGGATCATGACCTCACCGAAATTGCGATCATGCTCCGTTCGGCGCGGGCGATGATGGGCGCGGTGCAGGCCAGGCGTCACCAGGATATGGCCGACCAGCGGCTCAGCCGGCGTGCGGATGTCCGCGTGCTGCCACAAAGCGAGCGCGAACAATAGCGTGTCAGCGGCGAGCACCACCGAGATCGGCGGGCCCAGCAGCAAGACGGTCGCGGCGGCCGCGGGAAGAGTCAGCGCCAGCTCGACCGGATGGTTGCGCAGCGTGGTGGAGACATCGACGGCACGATCGCCATGATGCACCCGGTGCAGGCGCCAGAACAGCGGCACACCATGGCTGAGCCTGTGCACCCAGTAAGTGACGAAACTGCGCGCAATTAAGGTGAAGACAAACAGGATTCCCCAGGGTAGCGCCACCACATGCCCGAGCCCGACGCCAGTCGCCTCAGCCAGCACTGCTGCGGCGAGCGTGGAGACTGGCAGTGCGCTGCCAAGCGCGATGTTGATGGCGCCGAGCGAGAAATTCACGAACAGCCGCGTGTCGCTGCCGGATCGGGAAGGGCCCGGGGCAATCGTTTCAATCAGCGCGAGCAGGGCAAAACACGCCACTAGCAGTACAGCCCAGATCCATCCGCCCGTCTGCACCTGTCTCGCCCTCGAATGATGCCTTGCTTAAGCTCGCCCGAATGCTAGCCTCTGCTTACCGACAAACACAGGGGGGTATTTGATGTTAAAGTCCGTCGCGCTCGACATTGTCGCTTTCGGCGCGCTTGTCGCGTTTGCATCTCCCGCTTTCGCCGGCAATGTGGTGACCCCGGCACCGATTGCCGGCGTTGGCATCGGCGCGATTGCGCTGATCGGCATGGGCTATCGCGCCCTGAAGCGCCGGGCCAAGCGCTGAGTGACGGCGCGGCGGCGCTACGCCGCCCGCTTTCTTCTTTGAAGCTGCTGACATGCGACCGGGCAATGGCGTTTGCCTTTGCCGGAGCGCTTGCCGTGCTCAACGCGCTCGCCGATCCGATTCTGTCATCGCTGCGGGGCCTCGGCCTGTTCGGGACATTGCTGTCGCTGGCCGGAATCAGCGCGGTGGTCTGGTTCGCGCTGTTCGCTGTGCTCCGTATCGCGTGCGACCCGGAGTCCCTCGAGACCGCATGCCCCCGGTGGTACCGCGCCGATCCGTTCGTGCTGATGCCGATCGTGGCGCTGACGCTGTTCCCCGCGCCATGGCCAGCGGCAGTCGCCGTTTTCGCAACGGGGGGCTGGTTGATCGCCACCGCCCGAGACGGCCGTTCGAGACGTATAGCGCTTGTGCTGCTCGCGCTCAGTGGGCCGTTGCTGTGGGGGCGGGTGATCCTGACTCTTTTTGCCCCGGCGCTGCTGGCCCTTGACGGGCATATCGTTGGCGCCCTGGCCGGAACCGAGGCGACGGGCAATACGGTCGGCTTTGTCGGGAAAGGGGCGCGCTTCATCATCGGCGGGCCCTGTTCGTCGGTCCATAATATCTCGCTTGCGATCCTCTTGTGGAGTTCGATCGTCGCCTTGCTCGATCTGCGGGTCGACCGGCCCTTGATCGTCGCCGGCGTGGTCGCGATGGCCGGAATGTTCGCGTTGAATATCGTACGGCTGACGGCGATCGCCTATTTCCCCGCCGATTTCGACTCGCTCCACCTCGGCACGGGCGCAACGCTCTTTTCCTGGGCCGGCCTGCTGTTGGCCGGCCTGATTGTCGGGGGCGGGGCTTATGCCGCGATCGACCGCCAGCGTTAGCATGATGCTGGTGCTGCTTGCTTTGGCGGCGACCGGTTCGATCGCGCTGAAGGGTGCTATGCGGTCAGCGCCTGAACAGGTGCTTGCGGATCAGGCGTTGCGCAAGATCGCCGTGCGTCTCGCTCAGCAAGGCTTTGCCGTCCGGATCGAGCGGCACCCGGTTCAGAATGACGTGGTGCTGGCGGATCGCGGGGCCTGCCGAATCAGCGCGCGCGATGCCTCGCCCGGGGCGGCTTTCGCCACCGCCTTTGCTCAGCAAGCTGCATCCGTCGGTGCCGTGCGTTATCTCTATCGCCGGCAGCAATACACGGCACCGCCCGAGACCAGGACGATGCTCTTTAGGCTAGTGCCACGAACGCTCGATCGGCTGGGCGTGCATCTCGCCCGGCCATTGCCCGTTGCGATCGCCACATCGAGCACTTGCCCTGCCGGAGACTTCGGCCTCGGCGATATCAGCGTCACGCCATAACCCGACAAGAGTTGTGTGCCTCATTGCCTATGCGCTAGGCCCCGCCGCATGACCGCCCCCGAACTCCGCGCCGCCGCACTCGAATCCAAAGCCTGGCCCTATGAAGAGGCGCGCAAGCTGCTGAAGCGCTATCCTGACGGCAAACAGGGTGCGCCGGTCCTGTTCGAGACCGGCTATGGTCCGTCGGGTCTGCCGCATATCGGCACCTTCAACGAAGTGCTGCGCACGACCATGGTGCGCAACGCCTTCCACGCGCTCAGCGACACGCCGACGCGGCTGATCGCCTTTTCGGACGACATGGATGGGTTGCGGAAGGTTCCGGACAATGTCCCGAACAAGGCGATGCTTACCGAATATCTCGGCAAGCCGCTGACCAAGGTGCCCGATCCCTTCGAGAAGTTCGAAAGCTTCGCGCACCACAACAACGCGATGCTGCGCGATTTTCTCGATCGCTATGGCTTCAATTATGAATTCCTGTCTTCGACGACCGAATATGCGTCCGGGCGGTTCGACCCGACCCTGAAGCTGATCCTGCAGCGCTATCAGGCGATCATGGACGTGATGATCCCGACGCTCCGCGCCGAGCGCGCCGCGACCTATTCGCCGATCCTGCCGATCAGCCCGAAATCGGGCATCGTGCTCCAGGTTCCAGTTGAGGTGATCGATGCCGACGCCGGGATTATCGCTTTCATGGATGAAGGGGACCGGATCAAGCAGTCGGCGCTGGGCGGCATGGCCAAGCTGCAATGGAAGGTCGATTGGGCGATGCGCTGGACCGCGCTGCAGGTCGATTACGAGATGTCTGGCAAGGATCTGATCGACAGCGTCACCCAGGCGTCGAAGATCACGCGGGTGCTCGGCGCTCGTCCGCCCGAGGGCCTCACCTATGAGATGTTCCTCGACGAAAAGGGCGAGAAAATCTCAAAGTCCAAGGGCAATGGCCTCAGCCTCGACGATTGGCTGACCTATGGCCCCGAGGAGAGCCTTGCCTTCTACATCTTCCGTGAACCGCGAAAGGCGAAGTCGCTCCACATGGGCGTCATACCGCGCGCGGTGGACGATTACTGGCAGTTCCGGGGCAATTATGCCGGCCAGGAGCTGAAGGAGAAGCTCGGCAATCCCGTCCACCATATTCATGACGGCAAACTGCCGACGGGCGAGCTGCCGGTGACGTTCGGCCTGCTGCTCAACCTTGTTGGGGTGATGGGTGACGCCACCAAGGAGCAGGTCTGGGGTTATCTCGCCAATTATGTGCCTGATGCGACGCCAGAGCTTTATCCCGAACTCGACCGGCTGATCGGCCATGCGCTTGCCTATGGCCGCGATTTCGTCGCGCCGACGCTGAAGCGGCGTGCGCCGGAAGGCGTGGAGATCGCGGCACTCGAACAGCTTGATGCCGATCTCGCCGCTCTGCCCACCGAGGCGAGCGCGGAGGAGATCCAGAATATCGTCTATGAGATCGGGAAGACCGGCGGGTTCGAGAATCTGCGCGACTGGTTCAAGGCATTGTACGAGACGCTGCTCGGATCGAGCCAGGGGCCGCGCATGGGCAGCTTCATCGCGCTCTATGGCATCGAAAATACGCGCAAATTGATCGCCGAGGCATTGGCGCGGTGACCCGTCAGCGCGCCGCCTCGGTGCTGCGCGACTTCCTCGCCAACGAGGCGATGGGCGGGATTTTGCTGATCGCAGCGGCGGCGCTGGCGATGATCGCCGCCAATTCGGGTCTGGCCGGTGCTTATTTCGGACTGCTGCATTGGGAGACCGGTCCGGTTCTCGCGCCGGCGATCGGCCCGATGACCGTGCATCTGTGGATCAACGATGCGCTGATGGCGATCTTCTTCCTGCTGGTCGGGCTTGAGATCAAGCGCGAGCTCGTCGACGGGCAACTGGCGAGCGCTGAGCGCAGGCGGTTGCCGATCATCGCTGCGGCGGCGGGCATGATCTGCCCCGCGATCCTGTATCTCGCGATCACTGGCGGCGCGGCGGACCTTCGCCCGGGCTGGGCGATCCCCGCGGCGACCGACATCGCCTTTGCCATCGGCGTACTGGCGCTGCTTGGCTCACGCATTCCGCCGTCCCTCAAGCTGTTCCTGACCACCGTCGCGATCGTCGACGATATGGGTGCGGTCGCGATCATCGCGGTCTTCTACAGCCATGGGCTGGCGCTGCTCGCGCTGGCAGCGGCGGCAATCGTCGCGGCTGGCATGGCAGCGATGAACCGGTTTGGCGTCATTCGACTCTGGCCCTATCTGATTGGGTTTGGGCTGTTGTGGCTTCTGATACTGATGTCCGGCGTGCATGCGACGATCGCCGGGGTGGTGACGGCGATGCTGATCCCGATCCGTGCGCGCGACCATGATGGCTCGCCGCTGCACCGGCTCGAACATGCGCTGAACCCATGGGTCGCCTATGCGATTGTGCCGCTGTTCGGGTTCGCCAATGCCGGGGTGTCGCTCAGTGGCAGCTCGGCCAGCGTCCTCATCGAGCCGCTGGTACTCGGCATTGCGCTGGCGCTGTTCTTCGGCAAGCAGATCGGGATTTTTGGGAGCATTCGCCTTGCCGTGCGTTTCGGCGTCGCGCGCGCACCAGGCGGCGCGAGCTGGACGCAGATTTATGGCGTTTCACTGCTCGCGGGGATTGGCTTCACGATGAGCCTGTTCATCGGCGGCCTCGCCTTTCCAGGCGGTGGTACGATGATGGACGAGGTGAAGATCGGCGTGCTGGCGGGATCGATCCTGTCGGCAGTCACAGGCTATGTCGTGCTGCGCCTCGCACCTAGAGTGACGCCATGAAACGCTTTTTCGATCCCCGCCAGCTTGCCCATGCGCCCGAGAAGGAGCTGCACAATGGCGGCTTCACCGATTTCGCCGAGAAACCGGTACGTGCCGAGGCGATCCTCGCCGCGATCGGCGGCGCTGACTTGCCTACCGATCACGGCGAAGCGGCAATCCGCGCGGTGCATGACGCCGGCTATCTGGATTTCCTGAAGACCGGCCCGGCGCGCTGGGCAGCGGCGGGCCGGCCTGGTGACGTCATGGGGTATATTTGGCCAATCGTTGGCCGGCGTCCGCTCAAGCTGGACCGGATCGATGCGCTCGCCGGGCGTTATAGCCTTGACGCCTCGACGCCGTTGACCGGCGAAACCTGGAACGCTGCCTATTGGAGTGCGCAATCGGTTCTCTCGGCGCTCGATGCGGTGCTGGCGGGTGATCGCGCCGCCTTCGCTCTGTGTCGTCCGCCGGGCCACCATGCCGGCGCCGACTATCTGGGCGGCTATTGCTATCTCAACACCGCCGCGATTGCCGCGCAGGCAGCGCGCGATGCTGGGATGAGGCGGGTCGCGATCCTCGATATCGACTATCATCACGGCAATGGCACCCAGGATATCTTCTGGACGCGCGGTGACATGTTCTACGCCTCGATCCATGCCGACCCCATGACCGACTATCCCTTTTTCTGGGGCCATGCCGACGAGACCGGCGAAGGCGATGGCGCCGGCACGACGCTCAACCTTCCGCTGCCGCAAGGCGCTCAGCTCGAATCGTTTCGCGCCGCGCAGAGGGTGGCGCTCGATGCAATCGCTGCCTTCAAACCTGAGCTGCTGATCGTCAGCTTTGGTGCCGATACATGGGAAGGTGATCCGATCTCCCACTTCGCGTTGCGGACCCAGGACTATGCGGTGCTCGCCCGGGACATCGCCACGCGGGGCTGGCCAGTCCTGATCGCGATGGAAGGTGGTTATGCAATCGACGCGCTCGGCGGCAACGTGACGAGCCTTCTCGGCGGCTTCGCCTGAACCTCAGGCGGGGCCGATTCGATCAGCGACGAACGCCACGCGTTCAGCGACCGAAGCCCGCGGCACTTTGATAAGTTCATAGCCGTAGCCGCGATAGGTCTCAGCCATCACATCGAATGTTGCGCTCGCCACCCCTGCTGACTGCTTGCGCTCCGCATCACCGGTGAAGATCTCGGCCCAGAAGGGGGCGATGAAGACGCGAGGGTTATAGCGGCATGCCCATGCCGCCGCATTGATATGCGGCGGTACCGGCAGCCCCGAGACACGCAGGAAGCCGGCGATATCGGGGACACCGCGATCCAGAACGGTCACCGTCCCGGTCGCCAGCGCCGCCGCATGCGCTGCCACGTCACGGACCATCATCAGCTCAGCAAAGGCCCGCTGGTCGGCCCAGGGAAGGGCGTTGCCGCCAGTCGCAAGCTGCTCGCGGATCACGGCGCGGCCAACTTCGGGGCTAGTCGCGATACCCGCATGGGCAAGCGCATCGATCAATGTCGTCTTGCCCGATCCGGGACCTCCAGTGAGGACAAACAGGCGATTGGCGTCCATCGGGTCCTTCGGGGAGCAGCGCGATCTGCCTAGTCAGACGTCCAGATATTCCTGAGCCGGCCGGCGGAGAGATAGAAAAGCTGGGATGACGTTTCGAGGAATTCGACCTGGATCGAATCATGGCGGTTCCGGACGATATGCTCGTCGGTCACATTACCGTATCGCCCTGGGCCAAGACGTCGCACAACGCCAAGATTCTGCACGCGAGAGGAGGTCATCAGCCTCGGCCGGTCGGCGGCGTGAAAAAGCATCACCCGCTCCATCCGCTGCCCGCCCCCGGTCGAGAGCATAGCGACGGCGACATGCGGCGTGCCCGACCCATCAAGCCGCGCTCGCGCGAATCCCGGGCAGGTTCCGGGATAGGCCTTGCGCCAGAGCGCGCTGTCGTCGGGATTGAGGTCAGCCAGATCGACCATGCGCCAGCCTGAATGGCCGGCAAGCCAGGATCGCGCCTCTTGCGGCAGGTCGCAACGCGCCTGCGCGCCGGAGGCCAGACAGAGCGACAGGATGCCGGCAGCCCTTGCGAGTGCCGGCATCCCGATGGTCACCCCAGTTTCTCGGTGAGTTCGGGCACGATCTTGAACAGGTCGCCGACCAGCCCGATGTCAGCCACCTGGAAGATCGGGGCGTCCTCGTCCTTGTTGATGGCGATAATCGTCTTGGAATCCTTCATGCCCGCGAGATGCTGGATCGCGCCGGAGATGCCGATCGCGATATAGACTTCGGGCGCGACGATCTTGCCCGTCTGGCCGACCTGGTAATCGTTCGGGACATAGCCGGCATCCACCGCGGCGCGCGAGGCGCCGACGCCAGCGCCGAGCTTGTCGGCGAGCGGTTCGATCAGGCTGTGGAAGTTCTCGCTGTTCTGGAGCGCACGGCCGCCCGACACGATGATCTTGGCCGAGGTGAGCTCAGGGCGCTCTGACTTGGCGATCTCCGAGCCGGCAAAGGTCGAGAGGCCTTTGTCGCCGGTCGCAGCGACCTTCTCGATGGTGCCGGAGCCGCCGCTGGTCGCGGCCTTTTCGAAGGCGGTACCGCGCACGGTGATGACCAGCTTGGCGTCCTTGGTCTGGACGGTCGCGATCGCGTTGCCGGCATAGATCGGGCGGGTGAAGGTATCCGGACCCTCGACCGAGAGGATGTCGCTGATCTGCATCACGTCGAGCAGAGCAGCGACGCGTGGCGCGATGTTCTTGCCGTTCGAGGTTGCCGGGAACAGCACCGCGTCGTGATGCCCCATCAGCTCGACGACGAGCGGTGCGACATTCTCGGCCAGCGCATGCGCATAGGCAGCATCATCAGCGACATGGACCTTGCCGACGCCGGCGATCTGCGCTGCCTCGGCGGCAACGCTGTCGACGCCCTGGCCGGCGACGAGGAGATGGACCTCGCCGAGTTTCGACGCTGCGGTGACCACGGCGAGCGTTGCGTCCTTGACGGCCTTGCCGTCATGTTCGACCCAGACGAGCGTCTTCATTTCGCGACTCCCATCACTTTGAGTTTTTCGATCAGGGCATCGACATCGGCAACCTTGACGCCAGCGGTACGCTTGGCGGGCTCGACGACCTTGAGGGTGGTGTGGCGCGGCGCAACGTCGACGCCGTAATCAGCGGGCGTCTTCTGCGCCATCGGCTTGGACTTCGCCTTCATGATGTTGGGCAGCGAGGCGTAGCGTGGCTCGTTGAGGCGAAGATCGGTGGTGACGATCGCGGGGAGCTTCAGATCCTCGGTCTCGGAGCCGCCATCAACTTCGCGGGTCACCTTGGCGACGCCATCAGCGACGACCACGGCGCTAGCGAACGTGCCCTGGCCCCAGCCGAGCAGGCCAGCGAGCATCTGGCCGGTCTGGTTGTTGTCGTCGTCGATCGCCTGCTTGCCCAGGATGATCAGATCGGGCTTTTCCTCCTCGGCAATCTTGGCGAGCAGCTTGGCGACGCCCAGCGGCTCGACCTTTTCGTCCAAGACGACCAGGATCGCGCGGTCAGCGCCCATGGCGAGCGCGGTGCGGAGCGTTTCCTGGCTCTTCTGCTCGCCGATCGAGACAGCGACGATCTCGGTGACCACGCCCTTTTCCTTCAGGCGGATGGCTTCCTCAACCGCGATCTCGTCGAACGGGTTCATGCTCATCTTGACGTTGGCAAGATCGACGCCCGTGCCGTCCGCCTTCACGCGGGGCTTCACATTATAGTCAAGCACCCGCTTGACCGGGACCAGCACCTTCATTGCAATCCACTCCTGTGTCTGAACACTTCCCTGGGGAGGAGGGTTCAGGCCGCCTTCTTGACCTCGGCGACGATTTTGCGGGCGGCATCGCCCAGATCATTGGCAGGCACGATAGCGAGACCCGAGGTCGAGAGGATCTTCTTGCCCTCCTCGACATTGGTGCCCTCGAGCCGGACCACAAGCGGCACCGCGAGGTTCACTTCCTTCGCCGCCGCAACGATGCCCTCGGCGATGATGTCGCACTTCATGATGCCGCCAAAAATGTTGACGAGGATGCCCTTCACGGCGGGATCGGCGAGGATGATCTTGAACGCCGCCGTCACCTTCTCCTTGTTGGCGCCGCCGCCGACATCGAGGAAGTTGGCCGGGAACATGCCGTTGAGCTTGATGATGTCCATCGTCGCCATGGCGAGGCCTGCGCCGTTGACCATGCAGCCGATATCGCCGTCGAGCTTGATATAAGCGAGATCGTATTTGGAGGCTTCGAGCTCGGAGGGATCTTCCTCAGTCTCGTCGCGGAGCTCCATCAGGTCCTTGTGGCGGAACAGAGCGTTCGAATCGAAACCGACCTTCGCATCGAGCACCATCAGCTTGCCGTCGGTGGTAAGGGCAAGCGGGTTGATTTCGATCTGGGCGGCATCGGTGCCCATGAACGCATCATAGAGCTTCGAAGAAACGTTCGACGCCTGCTTGGCGAGATCGCCCTTCAGCCCGAGCGCGTTGGCGACGGCGCGGCCGTGATGGGGCATGAAGCCGGTCGCGGGATCGACGGCGAAGCTGTGGATCTTTTCCGGCGTGTCATGCGCGACGGTTTCGATGTCCATGCCGCCCTCGGTCGAGACGACGAACGCGACTCGGCCCGTGACGCGATCGACCAGTAGCGCGAGGTAGAATTCCTTGGCGATATCGACGCCGTCAGTGACGTAGAGGCGGTTGACTTGCTTGCCATGCTCGCCGGTCTGGATCGTCACCAGCGTGTTGCCGAGCATGTCGGTCGCCGCCGCGCGGACTTCGTCGGCGGTCTTTGCCAGCCGGACGCCGCCCTTGGCATCGGGGCCCAATTCCTTGAACTTGCCCTTGCCGCGACCGCCGGCATGGATCTGCGCCTTCACCACATAGAGCGGCCCGGGGAGTTTCGCTGCCGCTTCAACTGCTTCGTCAGCGCTCATCGCGGCAAAGCCTGCGGGAACGGGTACGCCGAACTTGGCGAGGAGATCCTTGGCCTGATATTCGTGGATGTTCATGAGGGGCGCGAGCCTTTCGAAGATCGGGGAATGCGCCGCCTTAAGCACAGCGTGCGCGGCGAATCCACCCCCACAACTGGTAAGTCGCGCGGCGCGACTTTACCCGACACCGAGCGCACAGAGCGCGGCCGAGCTTGTCGTGACCCCGACGATCTTCGAATCGTTGAGCGAGCGGACGCGGTAGAGGAACTGATCGAGCGACTTCGAATGCTCGGCCTTGCCGAGCCCCGACAGCCGCCGCAGCTGGAGCAAGGAGAGGCGCTCGACCATGCGGTGGGCCATGCAGCCAGCCACCGGCTTCGGGATTCCCGCATTCACCAACCCGGCGCGTGTCATATCCTCGGGCGTCGAGCAGGCGCCGAGCATCAGCAACGGTGGCGCCACCAGGGCACCGATCAAAAGAACACGCAACGCTTCATCCTTTCGTGCAACCCGGCCGACCCGCAGCTATACGCCCCCACATGTCCTGGGCAACTGGCCTTTTCCTGTTCACCCTGACCATCATATTGATGGAAGGGTTCGCTTATGTCGCGCACCGCTGGGTGATGCATGGGCCGGGCTGGTTTCTTCATGCGAGCCACCATGCACCGCGCAAGGGTAACTGGGAGCTGAACGACCTTTATGCGGTGATCTTCGCGGTGCCGTCCTTCGTGCTGCTGCTCGGCGGCGCTCAACTCGGCTGGTGGCCGGGCTTCACCTGGATCGGCGCTGGGATCGCCGGATATGGCGCCATCTATTTCGGCTTCCATGATGTGATCGTCCACAAGCGGCTCGACCACCGCTATCTGCCCAAATCCGCCTATATGAAGCGGATCATTCAGGCGCACCGGCTGCACCATGTCGTCGAGACCAAGGCGGGGACGGTAAGCTTCGGCTTCCTCTGGGCGCCCAAGCCCGAGGCGCTGAAGGCCGAACTCAAGCGCCGCGACCGGGCCGGGGTGCGTGCACCGACCGGGCAGGGCGCAACCCTCGATTGAACGAATCGCTGCTCTTCTTCGCGCTGGCCGTTCCAGCGGTAATCCTGCTCGGCCTCTCCAAGGGCGGCTTCGTCGGACTTGGCGCGCTGTCGCTGCCACTGCTCGCGCTGGCGATATCGCCGGTGCGCGCGGCGGCGATCCTGCTGCCGATCCTGATCGTCCAGGATGTCGTCGGCGTCTGGGCGTTCCGGAAGAGCTGGGACGGGCATGTCCTTGCCTGGATGCTGCCGGGGTCGATGATCGGGATCGCGCTTGCCTATGTCTTCGCGACGCGGGTTTCGGAGCAGGGTGTGCTGGGTGTCGTCGGCACGATCTCGATCTTGTTCGGTGCGTACCGGCTCTGGATTGATCGCCGTGGCGCTATTTCCGCTCCGGCACGATCGCCCGGCTGGGTCGGCACGCTCGCAGGCGTGGCGTCGGGCTTCACCAGTCAGATCGCGCACGCGGGTCAGCCGCCCTTCCAGATCTGGGTGCTGCCCAAACGCCTGCCGCGCGACGTGCTGGTCGGCACCACCGCCATCTTCTTTGCCGCGACCAACTGGCTGAAGGTGCCGGCCTATTGGGCACTCGGCCAGTTCAGCCGCGAGAATATGCTGGCGGCGGCGACATTGCTGCCGGTCGCGATCGCCTCGACCTTTGCCGGGGTGTGGCTAGTGCGGCGGGTTTCGCCGGCGCGTTTCTATTCCGCTATTTACGCGCTGATGATTCTGGTCGGCGTAAAACTGGTGTGGGATGCCGTTGCCTGAAATAGAATCAATTTCACTCAGTCAAAGAGCGAGGATACCGAGGTTTCGTCGGCGATCCGCTTGATCGCCTCGGCGAGCAAGGGCGCGATCGTCAGCAAACGGATGCGCTGGGCATCCTTGACCACATCATGCTGGCCGATTGAATCAGTGATGATGAGCTCCTCTAGCACCGACCCTTCGACCCGCGCCACCGCGCCGCCCGACAGCACGCCGTGGGTGACATAGGCGACGACACCGGCGGCACCCGCCTGTTGCAGCGCCGCGGCCGCATTGCAGAGCGTGCCGGCCGAATCGACGATATCGTCGATCAGGATGCAGAATCGGCCAGCGACATCGCCGATGATGTTCATCACCTCGGATTCGCCCGCACGCTCGCGGCGCTTGTCGACGATGGCGAGGTCAGCGTTGTTGAGCCGCTTCGCCAGCGCCCGGGCGCGCACGACGCCGCCGACGTCAGGCGACACCACCATGATGTCGCGGTCGGCAAAGCGCGTCAGGATATCGGCCGACATCACTGGCGCGCCGTAGAGATTGTCGGTCGGGATATCGAAGAAGCCCTGGATCTGCCCGGCATGGAGATCGACTGACAGCACGCGGTCGGCGCCCGCCACGGTGATCAGATTGGCGACGAGCTTGGCCGAGATCGGGGTGCGCGGCCCCGGTTTGCGATCCTGCCGGGCATAGCCGAAATAGGGGATGACCGCCGTGATGCGCTTGGCCGAGGCGCGGCGCAGCGCATCGATGCAGATCAGCAATTCCATGAGATTGTCGTTGGCGGGGAAGCCGGTCGACTGCAGGACAAACACATCCTCGCCGCGGACATTCTCCTGGATCTCGACGAACACCTCTTCGTCAGCGAAGCGGCGGACGCTCGCGCTGGTCAGCGGGATTTCGAGATAGTCGGAAACCGCGCGCGCCAGCGGCAGGTTGGAATTGCCGGTCATCAATTTCATGCGCGTTCCTCGCCCGGCCGATGCGGCCGCTCCGGCGGCTCTTAGCCAGCGAAGCCCGAACGTGAAAGACTTGTTACGGCCAAAGACCGATCACAAGGCCGATGATCGTGAATTGCACGAGGTGATAGCCGGCATTGATCGCCCAGAAAGCCAGGCTGCGGTCCTCGAACAGATACTGGATGGCGAAAGCGGACCCGATCAGCCCGGAAATCGCGACGCCGGTCAGCAGGGCGTGGCACAGGCCGGGTGCGGGACCGACGATCAATGCGAAGACGATCGCCGCGACGATCGAGGTGACCATACCGATCGCGATCTTCGGGCCATGGCCCTTGCCTTCGGGCGGCGCATCCATGTCGATGCCCATCTCGACCGCCCAGCGGCGCAGGAACATGGCTTTGGAATACCAGAGGCCGCCCGGGAAATAGCCGATGATGCCGGCGAAGATGGCGGCGATGAGGTTGATATGCTGCATATTGCCCTCCCCTTGTTGGGAGGCAGAATAGCACTGAACTGGCGTCACGGTTAGCGGCACCGATTCGTCGTCGCCCCGGGCACAGACCTTCCCCGGTTGATCTGGCCAAGCGCAGGGTTGTCACGGTGCCGTTCGCTAGCCTCCGCGTATCGCCACATAGGCCCCGACCAGGATCACGATCGACGCGAAGAGGCGCTCGAGCAGGCCCTTGCGCGCGGCGAGCCGGCGTCCGAGGATCATCCCGATCGCTGCGCCGGCCGCGCCGCCGACGATCAGGAGCGCGGCGAGCCGCCAGTCGACATAGCCAGAAAGCGCATAGGAGGTCGCCGTGGTCAGGCCGAGCGCCGTCACGACGACGAGCGAGGTACCGACCGCGAGCGCGAGCGGCATCGCAGTGGCGGCGACCAGGCCGGGGACGATCAGGAACCCGCCGCCTATGCCGAAAAAGCCGGCGGCGAGGCCGACGCCGAAGCCGATCGGGACAAGGCGCGGCAGCAGCGCTCCGGCGGTTGCACGCGAAAGACGAACGTTCGGCAACGGCGCGGTGCGGCGCTTGCGCAGCATCGACAGGCCGACGCCGATCATCAGCAGCCCGAACAGCATCAACAACTGCTTGCCATCGACCAGCTTGCCGATCTCGGCCCCGACGCCGGCCCCGATCATCCCGGCGACCGCGAACACCAGGGCACAGGGCCACTTCACGGTGCCGGCGCGTGCATGCCCGGCAAGACCGATCGCCGCATTGGCCGCGACGGCAACGGCGGCGGTGCCGATCGCCTCATGCGCCGAGCCGACGCCGACGACATAGACGAGAAGCGGCACGGCGAGAATCGACCCGCCGCCGCCGACCAGGCCGAGCACGATGCCGATCACCCCGCCCGACACGAGCGCCAGCAGGATCTGGGTGATCGTCATCGCAGCCTCAGGCGGCCCGCGCGCGGCGATTCCACGGCATGACGCGCAGCAATTTCGCCGTGCCGCACCAGCCAGTCGCACCCGCCATCACCAAGCCTGTGCCGACAAAGGCTGAAAGCCCGAAAAAGCCGGGTGCGACCAGGAAGCCAAGGGCGATTCCGAGCAGTACGAGCCCGCCCGCCACGAGCTGGACCTGCCGCATGATCTCGAGCGGCTGGCCCCGGTCGACGGCCGTCGGCAGTCCGGCGGCCTGCCACGCGTCGATGCCGCCAGCGAGGACATGACAGGGTGCATCGCCGCCCACCGCGGCGAGCCGCCCGGCATTCGCGCTCGTGCGCGCGCCGGACCGGCAATGGAAGACGATCGACGCCGACTGCCGGGGCAGGCGATCGATGTCGCCGATCGGCAGGTTGACGGCGCCCGGGATGTTCCGGCGCGCATATTCGTCGGCATCGCGAATATCGACCAGCGTCGCGCCCTTGGCGACAAGCTGCGCCGCCTCGGCGGGAGTGACTGAGGGAAGGCTCATCGAAATCAATCCTTGCAATAGAGCTGGTAGAGAGTGGCGAGCAAAGCCTCGGTTCGCGGATCGGCGATGCGATACCAGAGCGTCTGGCTTTCGCGCCGGAAGGCGACCAGGCCCTCCTCACGCATCTTCGCCAGATGCTGAGACAGCGCCGACTGGGAGAGGGCGACCTCGCGCGCCAAGTCTCCCACGGTCATTTCGCCATGCTCGACGAGCTTGCACAGCAGCATCAGGCGCCGCTGATTGGCCATCGCCTTGAGCAGGGCAGACACGGCGCCGGCTTTCTTCTCGAACGTGGCGAGATCCACTGGTGGCTCGAGCATCATGGCTTTACTCCTTTAGCTATTGCTAATTTAGGTATTGCTAATATATTGTCAAGCGACAGGAGAGATTGCGATGTCAGCCAAGCCGATCATCGAAGCGTTTTTCGACGAGCCGACCAACACGATCAGCTATCTGGTCGTCGATCCCGCCGGCGGCGACGCGGCGGTGATCGACCCGGTGCTTGATTTCGACATGCCGTCGGGCGCAGCGGATACGCGCTCGGCCGATCGGATTCTGGCGGTCGCCGCCGAGCATGGCTGGCGAATCGCGATGGTGCTCGAAACGCATGCACATGCCGACCATCTCTCGGCCGCCGCCCATATCAAGGCGAGGACCGGGGCATGGATCGGGATCGGCGAGCATATCAGCGACGTTCAGAAGATCTTCGGTCCGGTCTTTGGCTTTGATGACCTGAAGACCGACGGGTCCGATTTCGACCGGCTGTTCGGGGATGGCGAGCGCTTCGCGATCGGCGCGCTCGAGGTGACGGTGATGCACGTGCCTGGCCATACGCCCGCCGACATCGCCTATCTGATCGGCGACGCAGCCTTTGTCGGCGATACGCTGTTCATGCCCGATTACGGCACCGCGCGCGCCGACTTTCCCGGCGGCGACGCCCACCAGCTCTACCGGTCGATCCGCCGGGTGCTGAGCCTGTCCGACGACACGCGATTGTTCCTGTGCCACGACTATAAGGCACCTGGCCGCGACACCTATCGTTGGGAAACGACGGTCGGCGAAGAGCGGCGCGCCAGCATCCATGTCCGCGACGGCATCAGCGAAGAGGCGTTCGTCACCATGCGCGAGGCGCGCGACGCGACGCTCGCGGTGCCGAAGCTGTTGCTGCCCTCAGTCCAGGTCAATATCCGCGCGGGACATTTTCCGGAGCCCGATGCAAATGGGGTGCGGTATCTGCGCATTCCGGTCAAAGGTCCGCCTGGATCGTCGTTGGCCTAGCGCCGTCACTTCCCGCGAAGGCGCTTTTCCCAGTCGATCTGGCTGAGCGCGACGATCAGGCCAAGCATGGCGAGCTGGAGTGCGATCCCGACCGGGTTGGTGAGGCTGCGGCGGAATGCGTCGCCGAGGCTCGATTCGCGGATATGATGGGCCGAGAAGGCGTAGATCGAATAGGAGACGACGCGGCCGGCGAAGAAGGCAGCGGTGAAGGGGAGGAGGCGTATTTTGGTGAGCCCGGCGGCTTCGAACAGCTGGGCTGACGGAAGCGGCGACAGCGCGAACAGGCCGAGGCCGAGGATCGCGTTGCGCTTGCGGCGACCGAGCGCGTCGCTTGCCGCGGCGAGATTTCGCCTGGTCTTTTCCGGCAGGCGGTCAGCGAGCAGGCGAAAGGCGTGGGCGAGAAGGAAGCGACCCGATGCGGCGGCCAGCGCGCCGATCAGGACGAGCACCGGGACCGGCAGTTTCGAGTTGAGGCCGTAGAGGATGATGATCGACCAAGTGGGCGGGCCGAAGGCGGGCATGAGGTTCACGCCCAGCACGATCAGGAAGAAGATCAGATAATCGGTCACTGTGGCTGTACATATGGGGCGCGGGGGGACTCGGATAGGTTAGGAGTGTGAGGCGGATTCGGTTGGGTCGGTTAGTCCTCCCTTCGGAGGCTACTGGCTGCACATAACGTTGCGGGCGTCATTCTTCCCCTCTCCTTTCAGGAGAGGGGCAAGCTGCGCAGCAGCGCGGGGTGAGGTTGAGGGCGGGACTCATGCCAGTCACCCTCACCCTTCCCGTGCTTCGCACGGGCCCCTTCCCTCTCCCGATGGAGAGGGAGAAGAGAAGCACGCACCCGTTTCGCGCTCTCGCCCCCCGGGCAGCTGCACACTTCTATCTTCGGGTCTCGGACAGGAAGATGAAGGAGTAATCCGAGGCATAAGGCGCCTGCGCCCCGCCCGGCTTCGCCACCTTTCTCAGCGCGCCCCGCTTCGTCCCCCGCAACAGGCTCGGCGAGGCGACCGAGGCGAAGTTCGCGTGGCAATCCATGCAGCTGTTCGAACTTTGCTGGAAGGATTCGAGCGTCGTGTTGGCGACGATCTGGCTGGTGCCGCCGGCGCTTCCCGTCGGGGTCGGCTTGCCCATCGTCAGCGGCACCCTGAGCCCCGGCCCGGGCGCGTCGTTATTCTGGATCGCCTGCTGCGGCCATTGGACATCGACCAGCCGGTAATAGTTGAACACCGATTTCGCCGGCAGCAGCTCCCAGACATAGGCTGTCACCTTGTTGGCGGTGGCACCGACCGGGTTGAGCCGGGTGATCTGCATCGGCTTGTCATAGGGGTCGCAGACTGTGCCCGATATCCCGCACGGGACCGGCGGGGCATTGTGCTTGCACTGGTAGGTCGGGTCCTTTTTCGGATCGCAGATCGGGTTGAAGAAGGTGAAACCCGGCGAGGGCTTCTGGTTGGCATTGGCCGGCAGTGCCGGCGGGGTGAAGCCGCCATTGGCTGCCTCGTCCGGGCTGTTGTCGGTCTGCTCGAAGGTCGCCCAGACCCAGGGCAGGCGCGGGAAGCGCTTGCGGATGATGTGCATGCCGACCAGGCCGACCGTCACCGTCCGCGTCTGGTGGGAGGCCGGATCCTCGATCTTCGCGAGCGCCGTCTTGTAGCGATAGTCGATCGAATGGTCGGCTGGCAGCGGCGTCCATGCCGCCTTGATCTCCATCGCGCCGACGCCGTCGCCATAATGGGCGGTGGCGCCGGTGCAGTCGGTATCGTCCCAGCCATCGCCGATCCCCGCGGGCATGTTGAGGCCGCCGCGGAGCTTCGTGCCGGGCGGATAGGGCGGCTTGATCGGCGGCCCGTCCGACACTGGCTGGCCGGTTTGGGTCGCGCAATCGAGCTGGCCCTTGGCGGTGGTCAGGTTGAAATTCTTCTGGGTGGTGATGAACTGGAATTCGTCGCGGTTCATCATCACTTCGTAATAGGTGACGTCACCGCGCTGGTTGGTCAGCCAATGATCGCCGCTGCCAGCCTGGGTGATGGCGCTGAGGTCCAGTTTGCCGAACTTCGAGATGCGGACGAGCGACTTGATCGCCGGGCGCTTGCGCTCCCACATGCCGGTGAGGATAATGTTCGGATCGAACACGCTCGACGCTTCGAGATACCCCTCCCATACCTTCGGCGTCGCGTCGCCCGGCGTGCCGAAATCGGCCCAGGTCGCGCTCTTGTCGGGATAGCCGAGCCGGTTCGGATCACCCTTCCAGTTCAGCGCGATGAAGGACTGCCAGGCCGAGCAATCGACCTCGGCTTGATTGCCGCCGGGATTCATCGGCATGGTCGAGCTCTTGTCGGGCGCAAGCGCGCCGCAAGGGCTGGCGCCCGCGGTCTGGGTGCCGCTTCCATTGTCGGGCGTGGCGGCGGGGTGGCAGCCGGCAAGGCCGGCAGCACCCAGCGCGAGGCTAACCATCGCGAAAAGGACGGAACGGCCGTCGCGGCGCAGGCGTGATGTCATGATCAGCTCTCCCCCGCCGCGCATCTCGCGCGGCGCCCGTTTGCGATGCACGCGGCGGAGATGGAAGCGGGACTGCCCACGACGCACCATTCCCCGTAAGGACGGGCTGACGCGCCCGCTGAACAGCCTCCCGCTCCCGCGGTGCGCAGGACCCCCTGGTGCCGCCGGCTAGCGATCATTGCGCGATTATCAGCCAAAGGAAATGCTTTTCCGCCGTCGCCGGGGTGGTCGAGACCGGGATCGATCCGATCGCCGCGCCCGAAGGAACGGGGCGCGGTTGTTACGGTCGATCGTGGGGGCTACAGGGCGCGCATGACAATCCTGACTCGTTTCGCCCCCTCGCCCACCGGGCAGCTGCATGTCGGCAATATCCGCACTGCGCTGCACAACTGGCTATGGGCTCGGAAGAGCGGCGGGCGGTTCGTGCTTCGGATCGACGATACCGATGCCGAGCGGAGTGAAGAGCGGTTTGTCGAGGCGATCCGCGCCGATCTTGCCTGGCTTGGGCTCGCGCCGGATGGCGAGGCGCGGCAGTCGGCGCGGTTTGCTCTGTACGAGGCGCGGTTTGTGGCGCTGCGCGATGCCGGCCATGTCTATCCGGCCTATGAGACTGCGCAGGAGCTCGACCTCAAGCGCAAGATCGCGGCTGGGCGTGGGCTGCCGCCGGTCTATGACCGTGCCGCGCTCGCGCTGACCGATAGCGACCGTACCGCCCTCGAGGCCCAGGGCGTTACGCCGCATTGGCGTTTCAAGCTCGACCATTCGACACCGATCGAGTGGGACGATCTGATCCGCGGCCATCAGCGCTTCGACCCCGCGACGATGAGCGACCCGGTGATCCGCCGCGCCGATGGGTCCTGGCTCTATATGCTGCCGTCCGCGATCGACGATGCCGAGATGGGGGTGACCCATGTCGTGCGCGGCGAGGACCATGTCTCCAATACCGCGCTGCAGCTGCAGATGTTCGCGGCGATGGGGAGCGCGGCGCCGGCCTTTGCGCATGAGGCTCTGCTGATCGGCAGCGAGGGCAAATTGTCGAAGCGGCTTGGATCGCTTGGCGTCGAGTCGTTCCGCGAGATGGGGATCGAACCCGAGGCGGTGCGGGCGCTGCTCGCGCGAATCGGCACCAGCCTGCCGGTCGAGCCGCTGATTGATACCGAGACGCTGATCGACACGTTCGATTTCGGGCGATTCGGCCGAGCCCCGGCGCGATTCGACGAAGCGGAATTGTCGGCGCTCAACGCGCGGATCGTCCATCAGCTCGATTTCGACTCGGTGGCGGCGCGGTTGCCGGCCGGGATGGCGCGGGACGGCTGGGAGGCGGTGCGGCCCAATCTCTCGACCGTTGCCGAGGCTGCCGACTGGTGGCATGTGATCGAAGGGCCGATCCATGCCGATGCCGATCCGGCTGATGGCGATTTCCTGGCCGAAGCGGCGCGAGTCGCGGAGGAGGTCGATTGGGCGGGCGACCCATGGCATGCGCTGACCGGCGCGCTCAAGGCCAGTTCCGGCAGGAGCGGCAAGGCACTGTTCCTGCCGCTGCGGCGAGCGCTGACCGGGCTTGATCATGGGCCCGATATGAAGGCGCTTTTGCCGCTGATCGGGCGTGAGCGGGCGATTGAGCGGCTGAGCAAGTATTAGGGTTCTCGCAAAGGCGCGAAGGCGCAAAGAAGTCGCCTCGAGGCGGGACGCGGCGGACTCTTACGCTGAACATCGGTACTTCTGAAGGAGTTTAGGCCTGTTTCGCATGGGCTGCTTCGCGCCTTTGCGCCTTTGCGAAAACCCGTTTTTGATTTTTATCGGACGATCGGCCCCGCCTAATCGCGCAAAATGATATCTTGTATCTTATATGTAATGGTGTATCATCTCCATAGGACATGGGCAAAGGCCCGGCCATTAACAGGACGGTGATGGAGACAGGCGATGTACGCTGACAGATATTCTCGACGGACCAAATTCGACCCCGGCAGCATGGGGCTTGCGCTGGCGCTGAACGGCACGGTCGTTATCGGCCTGATTGCCTTTGCAGCACCACATTTCGTGCGAGCACCCGACAAGAGACTCATCACCTATGACGTCAGGCTCAGGCAACCGCCGCCGCCGGTCGACGACAAGGTAATCCCCGAAACCGAGCATGTGGCGAAGACGACGCCGAAGACAGAGCCCAACGTGCCCGAGACCGTCGTTAAGCTCACCACGCCGACCGACTTCGGTTTCCCCCCGGCGCCGCCGCCTCAGCCGGGCACGGGCGAGGGCCTCGGCGAACCGGCCCTCGAGCCGATCAAGCTGACGCCAGTCGTGATTGGGCCGCAGCGCGATTCCCGTTTCGCCAGCAATTTCCAGCCCGATTATCCGGCTGACGAGCGTCGCGCGGGACATGAGGGGCGGGTGGTCGTCCGAGTGCTGATTGGTGCCGATGGGCGGGTGAAGCAGGTCGAGCGGGTCAGCGCGGCAAGCGATTCCTTTTTCGAAGCGACCGAACGCCGGGCGCTCCAGAAGTGGCGCTTCAAGCCCGGCACGCGTGACGGCGTTCCTATTGAAACCTGGTACACCACCGGTGTGAGCTTCGTACTGAACGACGAGTAACCGCCGGGTAGAGGCGGTACATAGCGGGCGGGGCTGGCATCCAGCCCCGCCCGCACCCGTTTTCTCGCGCATGGACTTCCTGCGCTTTTCGCCGTTGGAGGGGCTGCTGTCGCTGATCGACCGCGAGCCGGCAATCGAGCGGTTCAGCAAGGATTGGGTTCTCGCAAAGGCGCGAAGAGGGCGCTCCGAAGCGGGACGGGTCCGACTTTTTGCTCTGAGCATCGCTGTTTTCTTAAGGAGCGGAGGCCGTCCCGCGCGGAGTGCTTCGCGCCTTTGCGAGAACCAGTTCATTTTATTTTTATGGGCGATCGGCCCGTTCAATCGACCATGAAATGATATCTTGTATCTCGCTAGTAATGTTGTATCGTCGCCATTGGAGCATGGGCGAAAGACCCAGCCACCAACCAGGAAGTTGATGGAGACAGGCGATGTATGCTGACAGATATTCCCGACGGACCAAATTCGACCCGAGCAGCATGGGACTGGCCCTGGTGCTCAACGGCACGATCGTTGCCGGCCTGATTGCCTTTGCAGCGCCCACATTGGTTACCCGGATTATCGCTGCGCCGATCAAGGTCATCACGGTTGCGCCTCCCCTGGAGCCGCCGCCCCCCGCGCCGCCAACGCCCGATTTGAAGAGGCAGGCGCCGACACCGCGGGAGAACGTAGCGGTGCCGGAAACGATCGTCCCCACGCCGCCCAGCAACACCACTCCTTACACGGCCCCGACGACAGCACCGGGCCCGGTAGGCGGCACCATCGACGGCGGCTTCGTGGCGCCGGTCAAGCCGGCGCCGGTGCTGACGGGAGCAGAGCTCGATTCTCGCTTCGCCGGCAGCTTCCAGCCCGAGTATCCGGTCGGCGAGCGGCGGGCGGAGCATCAGGGCCGGGTCGTCGTCCGTGTGCTGGTCGGCGCCGATGGCCGGGTGAAGCAGGTCGAGAAGGTCAGCGCACCAAGCAATGACTTTTTCGAGGCGACCGAGCGCCGGGCGCTCCAGAAATGGCGCTTCAAGCCCGCCACCCGCGACGGCGTGCCCATCGAAGTATGGAAGACGGTTGGCGTGAGCTTTGTACTGAACGACGGATGATCGCGGGGGCGGAGACGGCAAAGGGCGGGCGGGGCTGGCATCCGGCCCCGCCCGCGACTATCTTCGCCGGCATGACCTTTCTTCGCTCCATCGCCCCGTTAGGGGCTTTTCAGGACCTCAAGCTGTTCCTCGGCCAACGGCGAAAGCATGAGGTGGTGTTCCTCGCACTGTCGCTGGCGATCACCTACCTGATCATCTTCTACATGATCAAAGACTCGAAGATCGAGCGGGATAATCGCCCTGTCATCATCTATGTCCAGCAATGGCCGGCGAACCGCACTGACGCCCAGATCATCGCGCAGCAGAAGATCGACGGCGTCGAGCAGACCAAGCGCGAGGAAGCCGCGAAGAAGCGCGAAGCCGAGAACCAGGCGGCGTGGAAGCGGATTGACGACGGCCTGAAGAAGTACGGCATCTGAACGACGACGACACGCGCTGGATGGGAGCGGCGCTGGCGCTGGCCGAGCGCGGCCATGGGCTGAGCGCGCCCAACCCCAATGTCGGCTGCGTGATCGTGAACGGGGGCCGCGTCGTCGGGCGTGGCTGGACGCAGCCGGGCGGGCGGCCGCATGCCGAAGCGATGGCACTGGCCGAAGCCGGCGAGAAGTCGCGCGGCGCAACTGTGCATACGACGCTCGAGCCCTGTGCGCACGAATCGCGGCGCGGCCCCGCCTGTGACGGGCTGCTGGTTGCGGCGGGGGTGGCACGCGTAGTGATTGCGCTGATCGACCCCGATCCGCGGACTGACGGATGTGGTATCGCCCGGCTTCGGGCAGGCGGGATCGAAATTGTCACTGGCATCCGCTCAGCCGAGGCGCGGCGGGCGATGGCGGGGTTCCTGACCCGGCTTGACCGTGGCCGGCCGCATGTGACGCTGAAGCTGGCAATGGCGCTCGATGGCGCGGTGGCGATGGCTGACGGCACCAGCCGCTGGATTACCGGGCCGGAAGCGCGGGCGCATGCCCATCTCGAACGGGCGCGGCATGGGGCTATCCTGGTTGGGCGCGGCACTGTGGAGGCTGATGATCCGGCGCTGGATGTGCGGTTGGCCGGGCTTGAGGGGCGGAGTCCGAGGCGGCTGATGCTTTCACGCGGTTCTCCCCCTCCTTGTCACCCCCGCGAAAGCGGGGGCCCATCCCCCGGGGGTGCGATTGGTGACGAAGGGCGGGAGATGGGTCCCCGCTTTCGCGGGGATGACACTGGGTGGGGGGTAGTGGTCCGTCCAGCCGCCATCGCCGCATTGGGCGGGGTCGACCATCTGCTCGTCGAAGGTGGCGTACAAACCGCCGCGGCCTTTCTCGCCGAGGATCTGATCGACCGGCTGCTACTTTACCGTGCGCCGATTCTGATTGGTGGCGGGCGGACCCTGCCCAATATCAGCCTTGCCGACCTGGCCGAGGCCCATGGCCGCTGGACACTCCTTGACGCGCGGCAGCTTGGCAGCGACCGGCTCGAGGTTTACGAGCGCGTCAGGGAACCCAATTAAATGTTCACAGGCATCATCTCGGACATCGGCACGATCGAGCGCGTCACCAGACAGGGCGACACGCGCGTAGTGATCAGCAGCGGCTATGACAGCGCAACGATCGACCTTGGCGCGTCGATCGCCTGTTCGGGGGTTTGCCTCACCGTTGTCGATAAGGGGCCGGGCTGGTTCGCGGTCGATGTCTCAGGCGAAACCATCTCGCGTACTGCGCAGGGGCAGTGGGCCGAGGGGCGCCGGCTGAACCTCGAGCGAGCGCTTCGGCTCGGCGAGGAGCTTGGCGGGCACATTGTCACCGGCCATGTCGATGGGATCGGCGAGGTGATCTCGGTGGTCGAGGAAGGCGGATCGCACCGGGTGCGCATCAAGGCGGGACCGGAGATCGCGCCCTACGTCGCGCCCAAGGGTTCGATCACGCTCGATGGCGTCTCGCTGACCGTCAACGAAGTCGAGGATGACCCCAGCGGCGTCACGATTGGCGTCAACATCATTCCACACACCGCTGCCGTCACCACTTTCGGCAGTATCGCAGGCAGCGATGCGATCAATATCGAGATCGACGTCCTCGCCCGCTATCTTCAACGCATGGAGCATTATCGTGCAAAAGCCTGAGCTGGCGCGGCTGCGCCACGGCTTCCTCTCCTCGCCTGAGGAGATCATCGACGAGGCCAAGAACGGCCGGATGTTCATCCTGGTCGATGACGAGGACCGGGAGAATGAGGGCGACCTCGTCATTCCGGCGCAGATGGCGACGCCGGAGAAGATCAACTTCATGGCGAAACATGGTCGCGGGCTGATCTGCCTCGCGCTGACCAAGAAGCGAGTCGATGAGCTCGGGCTCGACCTGATGAGCCGCCACAACGGCACTCGCCACGAGACTGCCTTCACGGTTTCGATCGAAGCGCGTGACGGCGTGACCACCGGCATTTCCGCGGCCGACCGCGCCCGCACGGTCGCGGTGGCGATCGATTCGTCGAAAGGGCGCGAAGAGATCGTGACGCCTGGCCATGTCTTCCCGCTGGTCGCGCGCGAAGGAGGCGTGCTGGTTCGCGCTGGCCATACCGAGGCGGCGGTCGATGTGTCGCGGCTGGCCGGGCTCAACCCATCCGGCGTGATCTGCGAGATCATGAACGAGGACGGGACGATGTCGCGGCTCGACGATCTCGTCGCCTTCGCTCAGCTCCACAATCTCAAGATCGGCACGATCCGCGACCTGATCGCCTATCGCCGCCGCCACGACCATCTCGTCGAGAAGCGCGCCGAAACCGCCTTTCAGAGCCGCTGGGGCGGCGACTGGAAGGCGATGACCTTCTACAACAAGGCGACCGGCGACGAGCAGGTCGCACTCGTCAAAGGCAGGATCGACCCCGCCAAGCCGACTCTGGTGCGGATGCACAGCCTGTCGCTGTTCGCTGACGCGTTCGGCGAGGAATCGACGCGGGCGGGCCTGTTGTCCCATTCGATGGAGGCGATCGCCGCTGAGGGCGCCGGCGTCATCGTCGTGATCAACCGGCCGATGCGGGATTCGATGACCCGCGTCATCAAGCTGCGCACCGCGGGCAAGACTCTCGGCACCCCCGAAGCCAATGAATTGCGCGATTATGGCGTCGGCGCGCAGATCCTGGCTGAGCTTGGCGTTCAGGATATGATCCTGCTGACCAATACCCATCACACGCTGGTCGGGCTCGATGGCTATGGCCTGTCGATCGTCGGCGAACGGCCGATCCCCGGAACTGGAGGCGAATGATGGCGAAGCTGCTGATCGTCGAGGCGCGCTTTTACGACCATCTGAACGACCTGCTGCTCGAAGGCGCACGCGCCGCGATCGAGGAGGCAGGCTTTGCGCATGAGACGATCACCGTGCCGGGGGCGCTGGAGATTCCGGGCGCGGTTTCGCTGGCGGCCGAGAGCGGGCGCTATGATGCGTTCGTTGCGCTCGGCGTGGTGATCCGGGGCGAGACCTATCATTTCGAGATCGTCGCGGGCGAGAGCGCGCGGGGGCTGATGGCGCTCTCCATGGACGGGGTGGCGATCGGCAACGGCATATTGACCGTGGAGAATGAGGCGCAGGCGCTGACCCGGGCCAGGCGCACCGAGAAGGACAAGGGCGGCGAGGCTGCCAAGGCGGCGATGGCGATGCTGGCGCTCAAGGGCCGCTTCGGCTGACCATGGCCGAGATGCGGCCGCCTCCACCGCGTTATCGCATCGTCGAGCATAAGGGGCGGCTGATCGCCACCGACACATGGGCCGAGAACCGCCCGGCGCGCGCGGAAGCGCCCCAGCCACGCGGCGACACGCCCCAGCCGCGCAGTGAAAGACCGCTGCCACGCGTGCCGGGATCACCCCGGCCGATCCTACCGGGCGGGCGGCCGGAACCCACGGGCTGGATCGATGCACTGGGCGCGGCGTTGGTGGTTGCGGTCTGCGCGGGATCTGTCGACCCTGCGGGCCAGCCGATCCTGAGCACGTACAATTATTATGATATCAAAGGTCCGCGCGAGATCGCCCTGAACCCGGCAGGTGCGCAAAGACTCGGGCGCTGGCTCACCGCGATCCTTGCCGTAGTGGTTGCGGGGACGGTGCTCGCAAGCATCTTTACGGAAGCGTTCGTCCTGCTCGCCATCATTGTCGGCCTCGGGGTCAGCAGTGCCAATACGGCCGCGCGGCCGGCGATTACCCGGTGGCTCGACAGCCTCGGCCAGGCTGAAGCGGGTTGAGGAGAAGGCCGGCCTTACTTATACGGATGTAAGTAAGGGAGATCCGGGATGGCGCTGGCGCATAGTTTCAAGGCGAATCCACATTGGCTGCCGCGGCAGAAGCCGGGCGCGATCGCTGCGATCCCGGGCGAGAATGGCCTGCCCTTTATCGGCAACACGCTGAAGCTGCTGCGGGACCCGGTCAGGTTCGGGCACCGGATGGTGAAGCTCTACGGCCCGGTTTATCGCAACAATGCCTTTGGGGGCCCTTCCGTCACGCTGATGGGCCCCGACGCCAATGAACTGGTGCTGTTCGATCGCGACAGGATCTTCTCGTCCGAACAGGGCTGGGGTCCGATGCTCAACTTGCTTTTCCCGCGCGGGCTGATGCT
This sequence comes from Sphingomonas sp. P3_C5, assembly GCF_056402635.1. Taxonomy (NCBI): domain Bacteria; kingdom Pseudomonadati; phylum Pseudomonadota; class Alphaproteobacteria; order Sphingomonadales; family Sphingomonadaceae; genus Sphingomonas; species Sphingomonas sp. P3_C5. The sequence goes on along the minus strand of NZ_JBFUHA010000001.1, from coordinate 562,940 downwards.
GATGGATTTCGACAAGCATCGTGCCGACCGCAAGGTGATGTCAGTCGCGTTCAAGCCCGAGCCGATGCGCCATTATGCCGAGGCGCTGAACGCTGGGATTACCCGGACCGTGACTGGCTGGGCGAACAAGCCGATGCGTTTCTATGACGCCATCAAGGCGCTCACGCTCGACCTTGCCGCCGACTCTTTCCTCGGCATGCCGCTTGGGCCCGAGGCCGACCGGGTCAACCAGGCCTTTGTCGACGAAGTGCAGGCGACAATCGCGCCGATCCGCATTCCGCTGCCAGGCACACCGATGCGTAAGGGCGTGAAGGCGCGGGCCTATCTGATCGACCTGTTCAGGCGCGAGATCCCGAAGCGGCGCACGGGAGAGGGGCATGATTTCTTCTCGCAATTCTGCCGTGCGACTGACGAGGCGGGGCAGCCGCTCTCCGATGACGCCATCGCCGACCATATGAATTTCCTGATGATGGCGGCGCATGACACCATCACTTCGTCGGCGACGAGCCTCGTCATGCTGCTCGGGCGAAATCCCGAATGGCAGGACAGGCTGCGCGAGGAGATCGCCGGCCTTGGCCTGAACGACGAAACCGGACTGCCATATGGTCAGCTCGACCGGCTGGTGCTAACTGAATATGCCTTCAAGGAAGCGCTGCGGCTGATCCCGCCGGTGCCGTCACTGCCGAGGCGGGCCGTGCGGGATTTCGAGTTTGGCGGCTTTCACATTCCGGCTGGCACGATGGTTGGCGTCAGCCCCGCTTACACCCACAAGATGGCTGAGCATTGGCCAGAGCCGCAGCGTTTCGACCCGATGCGTTTCTCGCCCGAGGAGAGCAAGGGCCGGCACAAATATGCCTGGGTGCCGTTCGGCGGCGGCGCGCATATGTGCATCGGCCTGCATTTCGCGACGATGCAGATCCGGATTCTGATGGCGCAGCTGCTGAGTCGATACCGGATCGAGCTGGAAGAGGGTGCAGGAGTGGAGTGGCAGGCCTGGCCCATCCCTCGGCCGAAGGATGGGCTGCCGGTTCGGTTCGTGCCTTTGGGCTAGAGTGCCCTCTGGCGTCATGCCGGACTGGTTCCGGCATCCATTGTTCCGCGAGCGCTTCCAATGTTGCGTATGCGGCACGATAGACCCCCGGGGCGAGCCGGGGGTGACGTCGGTGGGTAGGTCCTTACTCCGCCGCCACGGCTTCCAGCGTCGGATAGTCGATATAGCCTTCAGGGCCCTGGCTGTACCAGGTTCCCATGACGTCGGGATTGAGCGGTGCTCCCTTCTTCAGCCGCTCGGGCAGATCGGGATTGGCGAGGAAGGTGCGGCCGAAGCTGATCGCGTCGGCGACGCCAGAATCGAGCGCTTCCTGCGCGGTATCGCCGAGATAGTCCGAATTGAGGATCAGCGCGCCCGGAAAGACCTGGCGGATCTCAGGCGAGAGTTTGGGCTGCTCCGAGCGGCCGAACGTGCCGTCAGGGCCAGGCTCGCGCAGTTCGAGAAAGGCGATGCCGATCTCGGCGAGGGCCTTGGCGGCGGGGATGAACACAGCCTCGGGGTTGCTGTCGATCGCGCCCTGCGAATTGCCGTTGGGCGAGAGGCGGACACCGGTCCGGTCGGCGCCGGCGACGCAGGCGACACGCTCGGTGACGTCACGGAGCAGGCGGATTCGGTTCTCCGGGTTGCCGCCATGATGATCAGTGCGGAAGTTCGAATTGTCGCGCAGGAACTGGTCTATCAGATAGCCGTTCGCGGCATGGATCTGGACGCCATCGAAACCGGCGGCGATCGCATTGCGGGTGGCGCGCTCATAATCGTCGAGCAGCACGGGGAATTCGTCGAGCCGAAGGGGGCGCGCCTCCTCATAATCCTGCTTGCCGTCATAGGTGTGCGCCTTGCCCGGCGCGGTTGTCGCCGAGGACGAGACCGGCTGGGTGCCGCTGAGGCTGGAATGGACGATGCGGCCCATATGCCAGAGCTGCGCGACGATGCGGCCGCCGGCAGCGTGGACCGCGGCGACGACTGGCTTCCAGGCCTCGGTCTGCTCGTCGGTCCATAGCCCCGGCGCGAAGGGCCAGCCCAGGCCCTGGCGCGAAATGCCGGTCGCCTCGGTGATGATCAGTCCGGCGCTCGCGCGCTGGGCATAATATTCGCCCATCAGCGGCTGGGGGACATGATCGCGGGTGGCGCGGCCGCGGGTGAGCGGCGCCATCACGACGCGATTGGGTGCGGCGATCGCCCCGAACTGGATTGGATCGAAGAGGCTCGGCATGAAAATGGGTTTCCCTTTGCTACCTGACGACCCCGAGATAGGACGCTAAGGGGCAGCATGCACCAGCGCGTCGCCCCAAGAAAATCTGTTGCGTCTGAAAAGGCCGGCTCCCACCGGCTGGCGTTCGCGGCGTTGCTGGTCGCTAATGTCGCGCTTGCCTTTGGCGGCTGGTTCGTGCGGCTTGCTGATACCGGGCCGGTGGCTTCGGGTTTCTGGCGGATTGCGCTGGCGACGCCGGTGTTGCTCGGCCTGTCGCTGGCGAGCGGCTGGCGGCCGGAAAGAGTGGGGCGCGGACTGGTGATCGCCTTTGTGCTGGCGGGCTTCTGCTTTGCCGCCGATCTCGGCAGCTGGCATGTTGGCATCCTTAAGACGACGCTCGCCAATGCCACCCTGTTCGGCAATTCGGCGACCCTGTTCTTTCCGATCTACGGCTTTCTCGCGATCCGCGCCTGGCCGTCGCGCACCCAGGGGATCGCGCTGGCAATGGCGGGGATTGGCGCGGCACTGCTGATGGGCAGGTCTTACCAGCTCAATCCGAGCAATCTGGGCGGTGACTTGCTCTGCCTGCTCGCGGGGCTGCTCTACACTTTCTACTTCATCTTCATGACGCGCGTTCGCCGCGCGATGGCGCCGCTGCCCGCGCTGGCGCTGGCGACCGCCGCGAGCATCCTGCCGCTGCTGGCGCTCTCGCTGCTGATGGGGGAGCGGATCTGGCCGCAGGACTGGACGCCGCTGATCGCGCTTGCCCTGATCAGCCAGGTGTTCGGCCAGGCGCTGTTGATCTATGCGCTGGGCCAGCTTTCGCCTTTGGTGGTGGGGATCGCGCTGCTCGTCCAGCCGGTGGTCGCCGCGAGCGTCGGCTGGGTCGCCTATGGCGAGCGGCTCGGGGTGGCTGATCTGGTTGGCGCCGCGCTGGTGGCGGTTGCCTTGGTGCTGGTCCGCGAGACCCCACCTGTGCTTGCGCAGGTGGATGGTGAGATTAGATAGGGCTTGAGGAGACAGTCGATGCCCGCCCTGCCCGAAGACCCGACGCTCGATGAGATTCGCGAGGGGCTTGCCATCGGTATCGCCGCCAATGCCGCGTTCGATGGCTGGGGTGATGCGGCTCGCGATGCCGCTGCTGATGCGGCCAGGGTTGACCGAGATGTTGCGAAGGTCGCGTTTCCGGGCGGTGCTGGCGATATGATTGCGGCGTGGTTTGAGGCGATCGACCGGGCCATGCTGGAAAAGCTGCCGGCGGAGACGCTGGCGACGATGAAGATCCGGGCGAAGATCACCGCCTTGGTCGAGGCGCGGCTCGAAGCGATCGGCCCTAATCGCGAGGCGTTGCGGCGGGCGCTCGCCATATTGGCGATGCCGCAGAATCTGGTGCGCGGCGCGAAGCTTGGCTGGCATGCTGCTGACCTGATGTGGCGCGTCGCCGGCGATACGGCGACCGATTACAATCATTATACCAAGCGGACGATCCTTGCCGGTGTCTATGCGGCGACGGTCACCGTGTTCCTCGACGATGAGAGTGAGGGGCATACCGACACACGCGCCTTTCTCGGGCGGCGGATCGAGGGGATCATGCAGTTCGAGAAGACCAAGGCGGGCTTTCTCGCGCGCACCGAGCACAAGCCGAGCTTGTCGCGCTTCATCGGGAGGCTGCGCTACCCGGTGGTGTAACCGCGGCCTTGGTAGATTTACCCATTGCGCGGCCAATAGTTATTGATAATCACTCGCAGCATGGATATGTCCTCGCCTGTGGTGATGCTCCCCAGCCTCGAATCGCTGCCCCAGCGCCAGCGTGCGACCGTCGCGGCGGTCGATTGGGCTGCGCTCAGCGTGCCCGAGGCGCGTCGGCTGCGCGAACTCGGCTTTGACGAGGGCGTCGGAGTCGAGGTGCTGCACCGCGCGACGCTCGGCAAAGGGCCGATCGCGTGCCGGATTGGCCGCATGACCGTTGCGCTCCGCCGCGCCGTGGCGGGCGCCATCCATGTCTCCCCGCTCGCCGGATAGATCGAACCACTCGTGAACGCTGCTCCGCTGGTGGCGCTGGTCGGCAACCCGAATGCCGGCAAAAGCGCCCTGTTCAACGCCTTGACGGGGGCGCGGCAGAAGGTCGGCAATTATCCGGGCGTGACGGTGGAGCGGCATTCAGGCCGGCTGGCGCTGGCTGACGGACGGCCGGTCGAGCTGGTCGACTTGCCGGGCGCCTATAGCCTCGAGCCTTCCAGCCCCGATGAGCGGGTGACGCGCGACGTCGTGACCGGCACTCAGGCGGGCGAACGGCTGCCCGATGCGCTGGTCGTCGTGGTCGATGCCGCCAATCTCGACAATCACCTGCGCTTCACGCTTCAGCTGATCGCGCTTGGCCTGCCGATCGTGGTTGCGCTCAATATGTTCGACCTCGCCGAACGCGATGGCCTGGTGCTCGATCCCGCCCGGCTTTCCGCCGAGCTTGGCGTACCGGTAATCCCGACCGTCGCGGTGCGGCGGCGGGGGCTCGAGGAATTGAAGGCGGCGCTGGCGGGCGTGATCGGCAGTGGTGCGATTCGGGTGCGGCCGAGCGAAGGCCATATCGGTGAGGATATCGTCACCCTGCAGCGCCGCGCCCGCGCGATCGCGCTGGCGGCGACTGTCTCCGAAACGCCGGTGCGGCGTTGGAGCCATGCGATCGACTCCATCGCGCTGCACCCGGTCTGGGGGCTGGTGCTGCTCTTCACCATATTGTTCGTGATGTTCCAGGCGGTGTTTTCCTGGGCGACGATGCCTCAGGACGCGATCACCACCGGTTTCGCCGCGCTCCAGGAGCTGGTGAAGGGCGCGATGCCGGCAGGTATCCTGCGCTCGCTGATCACGGACGGCATCCTCGCTGGCGTGGGCGCTGTGATCACCTTCCTGCCGCAGATCCTGATCCTGTTCTTCTTCATCCTGCTGCTCGAGGCATCGGGCTATATGGTCCGCGCCGCCTTTCTGATGGACCGGATGATGGCGACGGTCGGCCTGTCGGGCCGCGCCTTCATCCCGCTGCTCTCCTCCTTCGCCTGCGCGGTGCCGGGCATCATGTCGACGCGGACGATCGAGGACGAGAAGGACCGGCTGACCACGATCCTGATCGCGCCGCTGATGACCTGCTCGGCGCGCTGGCCAGTCTATACGCTCGTCATCGGCGCCTTCATTCCGGATACGAAGATACTGCCATTCGTTGGCCTGCAGGGGCTGGTGATGTTCGCTTTGCTGCTGATCGGCATCGCTGGCGCCTATTGCGCGGCGCTCGTCCTGCGCAAAACGGTAACCAAAGGGGCCTCGTCGGGCTTCATGATGGAGATGCCGAAATATCAATGGCCGCGGATGGGGGACGTGCTGCTCGGGCTGTGGGGCCGGGCGATGATCTTCCTCAAGCGCGCCGGCACGATCATCGCGACGACGACGGTGATCTTGTGGGTGCTGCTGAGCTTCCCGCAGGTGCCGCTCGGCAGCAAGACGTCACAGGTCGATTATTCGATCGCCGGGCGGATCGCCAATGGCGTCGCGGTCGTGGTCAAGCCGATCGGCTTCAACCGCGATATCGCGCTTGCGTTGATCCCGGCGATGGCGGCGCGCGAGGTCGCGGTGGCGGCGATCGGGACTGTCTATGCGATCGACAACCCCGAGAGCGAGGCCGGCGGCAAGGCGATGGCCAAGAATTTGAAGGCGCAGTGGAGCCTGCCGACCGCGCTCGCCTTTCTGATGTGGTTCGTGTTCGCGCCGCAATGCATCTCCACGATCGCCGTCACCAGGCGCGAGACCAATGGATGGAAATGGCCGGCCTTCATGGTTGGCTATTTGTTCGCACTCGCCTACATCGCAGCAGGGGCGACTTATTGGGCCGCCGTGGCACTCGGACTGTAGGAAGAAGAACATGGCGGGCAGCGTCAACAAGGTGATCCTGGTCGGCAATCTCGGGCGAGACCCGGAGAGCCGTTCGTTCCAGAATGGCGGCAAGGTAGTGAACCTTAAGGTCGCGACGTCAGATACCTGGAAAGACAAGAATACCGGCGAGCGCAAGGAGAAGACCGAATGGCATTCGGTCGCGATCTTCAATGAAGGGCTTGCAAACGTCGCCGAGCGCTATCTGCGCAAGGGCTCCAAGGTCTATATCGAGGGCGCGCTGCAGACCCGCAAATGGCAGGATGCCTCTGGCGCCGACAAATACAGCACTGAAATCGTGCTGCAGGGCTTCAACTCGGTGCTGACGATGCTCGACGGTGCGCCTGGCGGCGGTTCGGGCGGTGGCGGCGGCTTTGGCGGCGGTGGCCAGCGCGACGATTTCGGCGGCAATGACGATTTCGGCGGCGGATCCTCGAGCTTTGGCGGCGGCGCGAGCCGTGGCGGCGGCGCGCCTGCGAGCAGCGGTGGCCGCAGCAGCTTCGCGGACGATCTCGACGACGACGTACCCTTCTGACCTTGTCATGCGTTCATCCGGCATGAGGGAACCCGCACCGGCCGCACCGGCCCCTGCATCCGGCTGGCAGAATGACGAAGCAGCCCGCACCGAGACATTGGCCGCGCACGACATCGAATCGCTGCGCGACAATGACGAGCTGAAGCGGATCACCGATTTCGCCGCCGCCTTGTGCGAAGTGCCGATCGCCCTGGTCAGTCTGGTCGAGGAACGACGCCAGACCTTTCTGGCGCGAACCGGGCTGGAGGCGACCGAAACGTCCCGCGACACCTCCTTCTGCGCCTTTGCGATGCTCGACGACGCGCTGATGATTGTGCCCGATGCGCGGCTCGACTCGCGTTTTTTCGATAACCCGCTGGTGACTGGGCCGCCGCACATCCGCTTCTATGCCGGCGCGCCGCTGATCTCGGACGACGGCGTTCCGCTCGGATCTCTCTGCGTGATCGATACAGTGCCGCGTGACGGTCTGACGCCACTCCAGCGCCAGGGCCTGGAGACGCTCGCGATCGCAGTGCTGGCGCGGCTGCGCGACAGTCGCGAGGCCGCCAGCTGGCGCGCGAGCGAAGATGCCACCCACCGTGCGCTCACCGAGAGCCATAACCGCTTCCGCGTGCTGGCCGACGCAATGCCGCAAATGGTGTGGTCGACCCTGCCCGACGGCTATCATGATTATTACAATGCGCGCTGGTACGAATTCACCGGCGTGCCGGAGGGATCGACTGACGGGGCAGAATGGAACGGCATGTTCCATGAGGACGATCAGCCCCGCGCCTGGGCGGCGTGGCGTCACTCGCTTGAAACGGGCGAGCCCTACCAGATCGAATATCGGTTGCGCCGCGCCGACGGCGTTTATCGCTGGACACTCGGGCGGGCGCTGCCGCTGCGCGACGACAGTGGCACGATCGTGCGCTGGTTCGGCACCTGCACCGACATCCATGAGCAGAAGCAGGCAAGCGAGGAGCGCGAGGTCATCGCGCAGGAGCTGAGCCACCGCATCAAGAACATCTTCGCGGTGATCTCCGGGCTGATCGGCTTTGCGGCGCGCGCCAAACCCGAATTGAAAAGTGTCGCCGAGGATTTGCGCGACCGGATCGCGTCGCTCGGCCGTGCGCATGATTTCGTACGCCCGCACAGCGCGCAATCACGGCCGCAGGCAGCGCAGAACAGCCTGCGCGGCCTGCTCAACGAGCTGTTCCGGCCCTATCAGTCGAACGACGATCAGCGGATCATCGTCACGGGCAACGACATCGACATCGACGATCGCTCAGCCACGCCACTTGCCCTGCTGTTCCACGAACTCGCCACCAACGCGACCAAATATGGGGCGCTGGTCAATCATGACGGCAAGATCGCGATCGAGATCCTTTCGGGCGACGCCACCGTCACGCTGCGCTGGACCGAGACTGGCGGGCCGCCGGTATCGGCGCCAGCGTCGGCTATCGGATTCGGGTCTCAGCTGATGGAGATGAGCGCGGTGCGGCAGCTCGGCGGCACGGTCGACCGGGACTGGCGGACCGAGGGTCTGGTCGTGACGATATCAATCCCGAAAAGCGCATTCAGCCGCCGCTGACGCCGCCAGTATGTCAGCCGCCGCTGACGGCCTCAGTATGGCAGCCGCTGACGGGCCGGCCCAGCAGGATGACGTCGTCATTGGCCGCGACATGCGGTGCAGGCGCACTCGCCATTGCCGCTGCGGCAAGGATCGCTGCCTCGCTGAACGGCTTGCGGATATAGCCGAGCGCACCATCGGCCTGACCTATCTGCCCCGGATTGGCGGTGACGAAAACGACCTTGACGCCATAGTCGCGCGCCAGTTTGGTTGCGAGGCCAGGGCCGGTCGGGCCGTCGCGCAGATTCACGTCGACAAGCGCAATGTGGCAATCCGCCGCCGCCGCGAGCGCACCATGGCTGTCGGCCGCGATCGCTGCGACCCTGTAGCCGGCATCGGTGAGGATACGCTCCAGATCGAGCGCAACGAAGATCTCGTCTTCAACAATAAGGACCGTCTTAGGCATGGAATTTCCAGTGTTACCCGGCCAAAACACTGAGCGAAGGCGGGAAGTTCCATGATCGAGATCAATTTTTGAGGAGGAACACCGCGTGCTCGGCGAAGAAGTTCGCACCCGCGGACGTCGTGCGCTTGTCCCCGGACAGGAACCAGGCTCCCTCCATGGTGACGCCACCCGTTCGCAAAAAAGCCCGGAAATCGTCGATCGTGACGTGGTGGATATTGGGCGTGTCGTACCATTGTTCGGGCAGCAGCCGCGTCACCGGCATCCGCCCGCCCCACAGCAAGGAGGTCCGCACGCGCCAGTGCGCGAAATTGGGGAAGGAGACGAAGGCGTGGCGCCCGATGCGCAGGAGATGCTCGAGCACCAGATCCGGCCGGCGCGTCGTCTGCAGCGTCTGGCTCAGTATCGCGTAGTCGAAACTCGCATCGGGATAGCCGGCAAGATCCGAATCGGCATCGCCCTGAATCACCGACAGACCGCGCGAGACGGCGGCTGCGACATTGCCGGCATCGATCTCGAGACCGCGGGCATCGACACCCTTGGTGTCGCGCAGCGCCGCCATCAGCGCCCCATCGCCACAGCCGACATCGAGGACTCGGGCGCCGGGCGCGACATTGTCGGCGATGATCGCGAGATCGGGGCGCAGGGCCAAAGGCGCCGTCACGGCGTCACCTCGTCATAGACGTCAGGAAAATGGCGCTGCATGACCAATGTCGGATCGGCCAGCGGCGACCAGTCGAGCGGCGCGTACACCTTGTGCGCATCGCGGGTGAACAGCAGCCATCGCCTCAGACCCTGCAGATCTGGGTGATCGTGCAGTCGTTCCACCATCGCTCGCGCGACGCCGTGGCGGCAATGCGCCGGAAGCACATAGACGTCAGCGAGATAGGCGAAGGTGGCGCGATCGGTGATCACCCGCGCGAAGCCCACCTGCGCATCCTCGTGAAACGCGCCGACGCAGATCGAGTTGGCGACCGCGCGCGCGACCGTCTCCCGGGGAATGCCGGCAGCCCAATAGCTGGTGGTGAGAAAGGCGTGAATCGCATCGACCTGCATCTCGGCAGTGTCAGTCGACAGGCGATAGGGTGCGGCGATCATGTGCCTGCCCTCAGGAAACCATCGACCACGCGGTTCATTCCGGGCGAATCGAGCAGGAAGGCGTCATGGCCGAAGGGCGAGTTCAGCTCAACGAAGCTGACCGGCGCGCCGGCTGCGTTGAGCGCGTGGACGATCGCGCGCGATTCAGGCGTTGGATAGAGCCAGTCCGTATCGAAACTGATCAGGCAGAAGCGCGCCTTGCTCTCCTTGAAGGCGTTGGCGAGGTGGCCGCCATGCTCCTCGGCCAGGTCGAAATAGTCGGTGGCGCGCGTGATGTAGAGATAGGAATTGGCGTCAAAGCGATCGACGAAGCTGATCCCCTGGTGACGCAGATAGCTTTCGACCTGGAAATCGGCGTCGAAACCGAAGCTCTTGGCCGAGCCTGTCTGCAGCCGCCGGCCGAATTTCTCGGTAAGACCAGCCTCGGACAGATAGGTGATGTGCGCCGCCATCCGCGCCACGGCGAGGCCGGCCGCGGGGGGATCGCCATCGGCATAATAATCGCCGCCGCGCCATTTCGGATCGGCCATCACTGCCTGGCGGCCGACCTCGTGGAACGCGATGTTCTGGGCGGTATGGCGCGCGGCTGAGGCGATGACCACTGCCGCGCGGACGCGATCGGGGAAGGTCGCCGACCAGCTCAGCGCCTGCATCCCGCCCATCGAGCCGCCGATTACCGCCGCCAGTGTGCCGACGCCGAGATGATCGAGCAGCATCGCCTGGGCGCGAACCATGTCGCGGATGGTGATGACCGGGAAAGCCATCCCCCAGGGGCTGCCAGTGGCCGGGTTGATCGTCGCCGGCCCCGACGAGCCGGTGCAGCCGCCGAGCGCATTGGCGCAGATGATGAAGTGCCGCTCGGGATCGACCGGCTTGCCGGGGCCGACGAGCCGGGTCCACCAGCCTGGCTTGCCGGTGACCGGGCTGATGCTGGCGACATGCTGATCGCCGGTCAGCGCATGGCAGATCAGGATCGCATTGCTGCCGTCGGCATCGAGCGTGCCATAGGTCTCATACCCGAAATCGACCGGCGACAGCAAAGCGCCGCCATCGAGCCGCAACGGCCCCGGCAGCGTAGCATGGCGATCAAGCCCGAAGCGTGCGTCGTCCAACATTGCCGGGTGGTTAGGCGCCGTGGCCATGCGGTTCAAGCATGGGCGTGCGCGGCGAGGATCGCTTGCGCTGCCAGCCGGCCGGTCTGGGCGCCGCCATTCATATAACCGGGATAGGCGTCGGACAGATGCTCGCCAGCGAACTGGATCCGCCCCGAAGGCGCATGGTGGCGGGGGGCATCAGCGCCTTCGACCCAGATCAGCTCGCCGAAACGGGTGAGCTGGCCGGGCCGGAAGTTCACATAAGCGCCGAGCGTCAGCGGATCGCGGTGCCAGGCGGTGCGGCGAACCGCGCCCGCCATCGCCGCGCCGAAGCCCGGGACCCCGCCTTCCGCCATAGCGGCGAAGTGCCTGGCCAGCACTTGCGGATCGGCGGCGTCCGCGGCCGTCACCTCGTCGCCGCCGAGGAACCAGGTCCAGACACTGCCGGCATCCTCGGCCGGCCGAATGCCGCCGTCCCAGCCAAGCGCGGCGCCGGCGCGGGGATCGGTCTGCCACAGCTCACCGCCTCGCCCGATCGTCGCCTCCCATGGACGTGACGTCATGACAGCCTGGATCTTCTCGTTATAGCCGAGCTCGACCTCCTGGATGAACTGTCGCCACAATGGCGACAATGGTAGGCCGAAATCGATGGTTCGCATCAGCGGCGCTGGCACCGCGACGATGACCGAGCCGGCCTCCACCATCGTCCCGTCCAGGAAAAACAGCCGAACACCAGCGCCATACGCTTCGATCCGCGCCAGCCGCTTGCCCGTCTCGATCCGGTCGTGAAGCTTTGCCGCCATTGCGGCGATCAGGGCGCCGCTGCCGCCCTCGATCAGATAGCGTTCGTCACTGCGGCTGAGCACCTCGATCCGCTCGCCCTCGACAGTGGGCAGGTTGAAGACCAGCTCGATCGCCGAGGCCTGGCCTGGCTCGACGCCATATTCGGTCCGGCTGGTCGCCTCCATCAGATGGCGGACCCAAGGCTGGCGCAGCTTGTCGGCATGGAGGTCGAGATAGGCGGCGATAGACAGGCGATCGAGTTCGCGCGCGGTGCCGGCATAATCCTTGTCGAGCCGATCCGAATCCGCTCCGATCTGCGCCGCGATCGGCCGCAGCGCCTCAGCAAGCGCGGCGGGGGACAGTTCGGCCCCGCCCGCCAATATCGCGGCACGATATTGGCCGATCTTGCGATCGATCAGGCCGACGCCGAAGTCCTTTGCCAGCGCATGCATATCAGCATGGTCCGAATTGACGAGCTGGCCGCCAATCTCGAGCGGTACGCCACCTTGCAAACCCCCTCCTGCTGGGCCCCCTCCTGCCGGGCGATGCGTGAACATCCGGCCGCCGAGCCGCGGCCTTGCCTCATAGACCCGCGCATCGACACCAGCCTGAGTCAAATGCCAAAGTGCCGTCATACCGGCGATGCCGCCACCGATGATCGCCACCGGACCCTTGGGTGGCGCGGCGTGGAGCGGACGGGGAAGGGCAGCGGACAGGCCGGTCGCGCCAAGTGCCATCAGCACCGCGCGACGGGTCTGGCCGGGAGTGCCCGTGACCGGCGGCTTCTCTCCGGCGGCAGCGAGGTTGATCCGGCGCGCCTGACCGAGCGCTTCCCAGAATATCGAGCTGCCGCGCATCGAGCCTCCCCCGTTTCGGCTTCTGCTGGCAGGAGTATAGCGAAGCTCCGCCAGACTCTAGCCTGCTTGCCTTAACGGGGTCCTTCCGCCATGCGCGCGGTCATGTTGCCCTTTGCCCGCATCACCATCATCGGCATCGGCCTGATCGGCTCCTCGGTCGCGCGCGCCGTACGCGCCGAAATGCCCACAGTGCGGCTGACCGGCTATGATGCCGATCCGGACGTGCGCGCCATCGCCGATCGGCTCCAGCTGTTCGACGACGTGACCGATACTTCAGGCGCCGCTGTCATCGACGCCGATCTTGTCATTCTTTGCGTGCCAGTCGGAGCAATGGGCGCGGTTGCCGCCGAGATCGCTGCCGATCTGCCACCCGACGCGGTCGTCAGCGACGTCGGCTCGTGTAAGGAAGAAGTCCTGCGCGCGCTTGCCGAAGCTCTGCCCGGCGCGACCATCGTGCCTGCTCATCCAGTCGCCGGAACCGAGCGTAGCGGCCCGGAGGCCGGCTTCGCCACCTTGTTCCACAAGCGCTGGTGCATCGTCACGCCGCCCGAGGGCGCCGATCCGCTGGCAGTGGAAAGGGTGAGCGAATTCTGGCGGCGCCTGGGCGCTGAGGTCGAGCTGATGGAACCCGGGCATCACGACCGCGTCCTCGCGATCACCAGCCATTTGCCGCATCTCATCGCCTATACCATCGTCGGCACTGCCTCCGACATGGAGGAGGTCACGCGAAGCGAGGTGATCAAATATTCAGCGGGCGGTTTCCGCGACTTCACGCGCATCGCCGCCTCCGACCCGACGATGTGGCGCGACGTGTTCCTTGCCAATCGCGAGGCCGTGCTCGACATGCTCCAGCGCTTCTCCGAGGATCTCTCGGCGCTGCAGCGCGCGATCCGCTGGGGCAAGGGTGACGAGTTGTTCGATCTCTTCACCAAGACCCGCGCGATCCGCCGCGGCATCATCGAACAGGGCCAGGATGATCCCGCCCCTGATTTCGGGCGGACTCACGACTAGAGTCTGTCCTGCACGTTGTACTGACCGATCCCGCCGCCCTAACCGTAGGTATATTTCCGGAGAATCCCTCGATTCAGTCCGCCGCTAAACGAAAGCGGCCGACCGAAACGGCTCGGGCGCGAGCCGATTATGGTGGCCAAAAGTCGGTTGGGCGGTCGCATCGCAGGCGACCGCCCGACCGCACCGTTTTTCCAGAAAAACTCCCCGGACACAAAGCGGTGCTGAAGGCCTTGATTGCCCCAGTAGAGACCTCAGCTACCGAGTTGGCCGCGCACCGCGCCGCGGGGGAAGGCAGCGTTGTGGACGTTGACATAATAGTCCGATGGGGCTGCGAGAATGGCTGCGATCACGTCCGCCGCCACTGCCTTGCAGCCTTTCGAGCTACCCGTCGCCGGCGGATCAAGCGCCACGGCCACTGGGCCTGAAACACCAACCGCGCCTTTGTGGATATGCGCCATAGTCGCCGTATCGATGCCGCTCGCACTCAGCGTGAAGCAGACCTGCCCCTTGGCCGAGTCGATCGTCACGGTGGCTGCGCCAGTACCGTCAGGGTCGCCGGCAGGCACTTCGGCCGCGCCGCTGAGTGCCGCCTTCAAGGTGACTGGGTCCGCTGCGAGCGCAGGGGAAAAAGCGACCGCCGCCGCGACCAAAGCCAGGACCATCCGCATCGAATCCTCCTCATCGAAACTGGGGTGCGCGAATGACGCACGCAGAGATGTGTGAGACCGCACCCAGCGCAGGTCAATGGTCGTCGTTAACGCCCGACAATCGACTGTGCGGGCGCTACGCCGGAAATGCGCAGCGCAGCTCACCGATAGCTGACGACCTCATATTCGATCCCGTCCGGATCGAGGAAATAGAAGCGGCGGCCCGGTGCGTAATCGCCGTGCGAGAAGGGGACCAGCCCGGCGGCAACGACCCGTGCCTCGGTCGCGTCGAGATCGGCGACTTCGATGCCGACATGGTTGAGCGGGCGGCCCTTGATGAAGTCGTCATCCGAATAGCTTTCGTCCCTGCCGGTGTAGAGCGCCATATAATGCTCGCCGGACCCGACATGAATCGTATGGCCGCCGTCGCGCGCCTCCCCCTCCCAGCGGACGTGCCAGTCGAAAAGATCGATCAATATGGCGGCAGTCCGTTTCGGGTCCCGCACCGTTACATTCACATGCTCGATTCTGAGCGACGTCATCCTTGTCTCCATATCCGAACAGGGCAGGGCCCCGATTTGCGAGTCGTACAACCTCAAGCTAAGTTGAGGTCAAGCTTGATTCCGGGATCGAATTGGAGACGTGACGTGGCCGAATCGCAGCTGCTGACGATCGGCGCGCTGGCGCGGCGCACCGGCATGTCTGTCTCGGCGATCCGCTATTATGAGGCGCGCGGGCTGGTCAGCGCGATCCGCACCAGAGGCAATCAGCGCCGCTTCCTGCGATCGGACATCAGACGGCTTTCCTTCGCGCTGATCGGACAGCAGCTCGGGCTGACTTTGGGCGAGATCGAGACCGAGCTGGCTACACTGCCGCATGGCCGCTCGCCGACGCAGAGCGACTGGCAGGCGATCAGCGCACGCATCCGCACCGCCCTCGACGCGAAGATCCGCATGCTCGAGCGGACGCGCGAGCTGCTCGACGGGTGTATCGGCTGCGGCTGCCTCTCGCTTGAGCGGTGCGTTCTGTACAATCCGGGTGATCGGGCAGCGCGGGCGGGGACGGGGCCGCGGTTCCTGATGGGGAATCGGGCGGCGGATTTTGCGGAGGGATAGGGCCGTCCTTGTTGCTCACCGCGGTTTGGGTTCAAGCTGCTTAAAATCCGCTGCAACGGCCTTTAACGCCGCGTCGAGCACTTCTTCAGGGCTAGCTTCCGGAGCCATCGCCAGCGGAATGTCAGGGGCGATACCCTCTCCAATCGGGCGCCCATTGGGACGCAGGATTTGCCCATTGGGAATTTTGATCAGCCGTTTTCCATCGATAGATACCATGGTGCTTATAGTCCCTACCCCCGCAGTGGTTTTTCCAACGCTGCGCCCGCGCGCATTGTCGCTGAGCGCCGCAGCCAGTGCTTCAGCACCGGTAGTCGTTGTGTCATCCACTAAGGTATAAAGAGCAGGGCCGTGCGGCTCAGCGCCACGCCTGGCCACATGTTGCTTGGTGCCGATGGTGCGGCCTACCTCGGTCAGGATCGTGCCGTGGTCGAGCAGCAGGTCCGCTACTTCGATGATCTCGTTAAGCTCTCCCCCAAAGTTGTTTCGCAGATCGAAAATGATAGCGCGCGGCGGCGGGTTTGCTCCGACCATCATCAACTCCGCGAGCTGTGAACGAAGCTGTTTCGCCGTCCGATTCTCGACAAACCGCGGGATCGTGATGATAGCGATATCGTCCCGCCGGATTACTTCCGGGGCGATCTTGAGCGCTGGTACCTGCGGCGGTGAGGCGGTACGCGGGAGCACGAAGCTCCGCCGGACGGTCCGGGTGAAACGCGACCCGCTGTCTTTCGAACGCAGGCTGAGCGTCACCACGCTATCGATCGGCCCAGCAAGAGCATCCATCAGGGCATCGAAAGTCAACGACGATACGGGCTTGTCATCGACAGCGAGCACAGTGTCGCCGATCGCCACGCCGGCCTGCTCTGCAGGCCCCTTCGATAGTAGCGAAGCGACTTCCGAGCCCCCGTTCACCGGCTTACGCAATCCGATCCCAATCCGCCCCGGCGCAAGCGCGCTTTGGCTCGGTACCGCCGCATATTGTGTCATGCCCTTGCCTGGGCTTGGCGTCGTGCGCGGGATGTAAAGAACTGCTCCCGAATCCAAGCGTCGCAAAGTGATGCCAATTGCACCATTGATTGCCTCTTCGACCTGCGCAGATTCCCGCGTCTCGGCCAAACACCGGACCGCGATCTCGATCGGACCTGCCCAGGCCGGCTCGTCACCAACAACGGGCACCTTGGCGTTCGCCGCACAGGCCGCAGCGGCGCGCCCTGCGTCCGACTTGTCCTCCCCCAACGCCTCAACCAGCCAATTCGCTACCGTCGCAGGTTCCACCGGATCGACATAATTTTCTGCGACGACGTTCACGACATCTATCAACATCTTGGTATCGAGAGAATATTGAGGTTTCTCCGCAGCGAAGCCGATCGCCGGTTGGCTCAATAGAATCGCAACGAGCCACATATATTTCGTGTATGGCATCCTATGAGATCGTCTCAAGAATGGCGTTTGGCTCCCTCTGCTCTCCAGGGCAGCCGCTCCCTTACGCCTCAAGCGCGTTGATCGCAGCGTGTACGCGCCGCTCCGCCTCGGCTCGCGGCAAGCCGGGCGGGATCGGCTCGCCGAAGCGGAACGTCACCACGCCAGCGTGCTTTGGCCCGTGCCTGGGCCAGACCAGCCCGGAATTGATCGCGACCGGGATCACGGGGATCTTGAGCATCTGATAGAGTCCAGCGAACCCCGCGCGCAGGGGCGGCTGTTCGCCCGGCGGAACGCGGGTGCCTTCTGGGAAAATCAGGATCGAGCGGCCGAGCGCGAGTTCGGCCTGGGCCTCGCGCACCATGCGGCGGAGTGCGCCGGCGCTTGCCTCGCGATCGACGACGATGACGCCATATTTCCGCGCCGCCCAGCCCCAGACTGGGATAGAGGCCAGCTCCTGCTTCATGACGATGGCGGGGGTGCGCAGCATGCGGCCGAGCTCGAGCGTTTCGTACATCGCCTGGTGCTTTGCGGCGTAGATGACCGGCCCATCGGCATAGAGCTCGCCTTCGAGGCGGCGGTGGATGCCGAGGATATGCTCCGTCGTCCAGCCGTGGAATTTCGTCCAGATATGGGTGTGGACGATCAGTGCCTTGCGCCCGAACATCGTGGTGATCGGCGTCAGCAGCACGATCGGCAGCGAACCGGTATAGAAGACAATCATGAAGGCGATGGTGCGTAGCCAGTTCATGCGCCGAGCCCAAGCCAGAGCGCGACGCGGCGGACCAGCAGTTTGTTATACTCGTTGATCAGCATGCCGAAGCGCGGGTTGCTCGGCACGCCGTCCGCCACCACCGAGACATCAGCGCCCAGGGCGTTGGTGAGTTCGAGCCGGGCGCGGGCCATATGCCAGTTCGAGGTTACGAGACGGATCGAACGATAGTGATGATGCTTGACCCAGGCGGCGGTCTCCTCAGCATTCGAACGGGTGTCGACGGCTTCATGGCCGAGATCGATGCAGCAGGCGAACAGCGCCGGCGAGGCCCGATATTCCAGGGCGAGCTCGACCGGGCGCACCTGGGGGGCGACGCCGCTGATCAGCATCCGCTGCGCCGCATGCTTTTGAAGCAGCGCGATGCCGTGATCGATCCGCCCCGGCGATCCGGTCAGCACCACGATGCCGTCTGTCTTCACGTCCCCGAGCGGCGCCGGCATGCCGATTGCGAACAGGGCGAAGCCGAATGCCCAGAGCAGGACGATGACGCCAAGAATGCGCTTGATCACAGGATCCGCCTCAGCGCGCCAAGCACGGCGAACCGCGCCGCCCAGGTCGCGAGCAGCGCGAATGAGATCGGCAGCAGCCCGAGCAGCAACCAATCCCGGCTCGACAGGGTAAGGCCGCCGAGCAAATCCGACCCAAGCGCCGCGAGCTGCAGCCCGACCAGGGCAACCGTCCCCATGGCAAAGGCGGTGCCAAGGATTCCACCGAACAGCGTATCGAGCGCGATCCGGCGCTGGAACAGGCGCGCGACCTGAACGTCAGTCGAGCCGAGCATGTGCAGCACTTCGATCGTGTCGCGGTGCGATTCGAGTCCGGCGCGGGCGGCGAGGAGGACGACAGCGCTGGTCGCCGCCGCCATCAGCACCACGAGGCCAGCCGAGAGCCAGGTGACCATGTTCATGAAATTGCTGACCGGCGACATCCAGGCTTCATGGCGATCGACCCGCGCGGCGGGGGCAACCGCGAGCACGGCGCGGGTCACCCGATCAACCGTCGCATCGGTGCCGACGCCGAGATCGACGTCGATCATTGCCGGGACGGGCAGATCGGGGTCAGCGCCGTCAGCCCCGAGCCAGGGCCTGAGCAATTCGGCGAGCTGGGCGCGATCGACCCGGTGGACCTTGGTGACCTGGGGCATTTGCCTGAGCACCGCCAGGGCAGCGGCGGTCTGGGTTTCGCGGGCACGATCGACCGGCTCGACGATCTGCACCGTCAGCCGCCCGGCGAGCTGGTGATCGAGCAGGCTCGCGGCCGACAATGTGCCGAGCCCAAGTGCCGCGGCGAGCACTGTCAGGAACAGCATGATCGCCATGATCCACGTCATCGCCCGTGTGCCCCGGCTCTCGTCGAGCAGGCGGCGATCAGCGGCAGACGTGATCAGGCGCACGCTCATGCGTCCGGATCCTGACCCGGCTTGACGGGCGGGAAGCGCAACGACCCGGTCGGATCGAGAAGGCGTCCCTTGTCGAGCCGCATCATATGGGCGTTGGGAATGCGGCCGAGCAGGTGGAAGTCATGCGTCGCGACCACCACGGTCGTGCCGAGCCGGTTCAATGAATCGAACAGATGGAGCAGCCGCTCGGCCATGTCCGGATCGACGTTGCCGGTGGGCTCGTCGGCGACGAGGATTTCGGGCCGGCCGATCACCGCGCGGGCGATGGCGACGCGCTGCTGCTCGCCGCCCGAAAGCGTCGGCGGCTTCGCCTCCACCCGATCGGACAGGCCGACCCAGGCAAGCATCTCGCGCACCGGCGCCTCGACGTCACTTTCCGGCACGCCCGAGACGCGCAACGGGAGCGCGATATTGTCATAAGCGGAGAGATGCGGGAGCAGCCGGAAATCCTGGAACACGACGCCGATGCGGCGGCGAAAGCCGGGCAGGCGCTTGCGGGGGAGCGTCACCGCATCCTCACCGAACAGGCGGATCAGGCCGCGGCTCGGGCGTTGCGAGAGATAGAGGAGCTTGAGCAGTGACGTCTTGCCAGCACCCGAAGCGCCAGTGAGGAAATAGAAGGAGCCGGTCGACAGGGTGAAGCTGACGTCGGACAGCGTCTCCTGGCCGCTGCCGTAGCGTAACCCTACATTCTCGAACTGGACGATATTCGCCATAAATCGGCGGTGCCGCTCACTGATCGTTATGCCCCGCCCCGCCATCGCACGATCGGGGCGCGCGCCACAAGCAGGGCTGTGCGTATGGCGAGAGCCCTTACGGATAATCACGGCCATTGCGAGAATAACGGACAGGCCTTAGTTCAAAGTCAGGCGCCCATGGGCCGGGCGCCGGAAGCGAATGCCGATGATCCTTGAATGCAGCCAGTGCCGGACTCGCTACCTCGTTCCCGATTCAGCAGTCGGGCCGGAGGGCAGGACCGTGCGGTGCGCCGCGTGCAAGCATAGCTGGTTTCAGCCGGGTAATGTGCTCGATCTCGTCGCCCGCGCCGAAGCGGATCCGCCCATAGCAGTAGCGCCGCCGCCGCCGCCACCGCCCCCACCCGATGTCGAGATCGCGCCGCCGGGCAGCGCACCGAGATATGAGGACTTCACCCATCAACCGCCCGCCCGCCCGCGCCGCAACCCGGCGCGGCGCTGGACAATGGCTGCCTTTGCCGCCGGCGTCGCGATGATGATCGGCGCCGGGGCGATCCTGTGGGGCGGCGCGCCGGGGCTCGCCAAGCAGTTCGGGCTGCAGCTGGGCCCTGAAGAGACGCCGCTGAAGATCATCAGCAACCCGATCGACCGCCGCGACCTCGACAATGGCAGCACGATGTTTGCGATCAGCGGCAAGGTGGTGAACCCGACCAGCGTGCGCCAGCATGTTCCCGACATCCGCGTCGAACTGAAGGATGCGCAGAACCGGCTTGTCTATAGCTGGACGATCCGGCCCGAAGCGACGACGCTCGCACCACGCGGCCATCTCGAGTTCAACAGCGCGAAACTCGATGTGCCGGTCAATTCGAAGCGCATGCTGCTGAGTTTCTCCGGCGATTCCGAGAACTGATCAGGGCGAAGCGGCCGCCGTGAAGCGCAGCCGCCGCAACCATGCCGGCACCTGACGCCCAGACCAGCCCGGGCAAGCCGAGCCCGCTTTGGATCAGCCACCAGCCGGCCCCGCCCGTCACCAGGAAATAGGCGATGATGCTGTTCACGCCCGCCGCGACCTGATCGCCGAGCGAGCGCAGCGCATAGACGAAGACCACCTGCACCCCGTCGAACAGAATGAAGGGCGCCCATAAGGGCAGCATCGCCAGTGCGAGGCCATGGACCTCGGCGGTAGCGGGAAAGGCGCGGACGATGTCGGCGCGGCCGATCACCAGCAAGGCGGCGAGGCAGGCGGTGAGCAGTGCCGCCACTCCCGCCGCGATCAGGACGCGGGGAAGCGCGGCTGCGGGATCGCCTTCGCCGACTGCGTTGCCGGCGCGCACCCCGGCCGCCGAGCCAAGCCCAAGCGCGACGGCGAAGGTGACATTGTGGATCGAGAAGACGATCTGAAAGGCATGGGCCGATGCGTCTCCGAGCTGGGTGGAGAGGGCGATCAGGATCGAGAAGCCAGCAAGCTCGAGCCCCGAGGCGATTGCTGGAACCACGCCGAAGCGCGCGAGACGCGCAATGCCGATCGGCACCTGGCGCCATGACGCCAGCGTGAGATCGTGCACGCCGCGCTGCTTGGCGCGCGGCAGGGTCCAGGCCGCGACGAGCATCGCCCCCGCACCGAAGGCCGAAGCGATGGCGGTAGCGGTGGCGGCTCCCACCGCCCCGAGCGCGGGCATGCCGAGATGGCCGCCCGACAGCGCCCAGGCGAGCAGCGCGTTGAGCGGCAGGATCGAGAGATTGACGACCATCACCCGGCGCGGGCGGCTGACGCCCTCCAGGAAAAAGCTCACCGCGACGATCACCAGCTGGAACGGGAACGACATGCCCATCACCTGCACGACCCGCGTGGCCCGTGGCATGAGCTCCTCAGTCACGCCCATGAAGGCGAGCATCGGGCCGGCGAACAGGAGCAGGATGAGGCCAATCGCGAGGCCGAGCAGCAAGGCGAACACCAGCCCTTCGCGCAGCACACCGCCGGTGCGCTTCAGGTCGCCGGCGCCATCCGCCCGCGCAGTGAAGACCAGGATGCCTGAAAGACCGGCAAGCCCGGCGACGATGGCGACGAAGGTCAGCGACCGGCTCGCACCGAGTACGGCGACCTCTGCTGTGCCGACCAGCCCGACCAGCACCACATCCGTGACGTGGAGGATCGTCCAGTTGAGGCTGGTCAGCATCACCGGCCAGGCCAAAGCGAGGACGCGGCGCGTCTCGTCGGCAATCGGGGTGGCGGAGATGCGCGGCATGCCGCCCTGCTAACGTCGATGATGCGATCGGGATAGGTGCCCCGCTATCGGCGGTTGCTATCGGCGCGGCACCTTGCTAGGGGCGCTCCCCTACCAGCTGCCGGGGCTTGTCCGGCGGTGTTTCACGTGCGGCCGTGGCGGAACTGGTAGACGCGCAACGTTGAGGTCGTTGTGGGCGAAAGCCCGTGGAAGTTCGAGTCTTCTCGGCCGCACCACATTCTCTTCGAAGAACCGGTCATGACCGGCACGAGGCGGGCGGATCAGATCCGTCCGCCTCTTTTCTTGGCTGGCAGCGGATGATTTTCGCCGCCGATAGAACCTTCGCGCAAAGCTTTGGCACCAACGGATCGAGCACGCTACAGTCGCGTTACGCAACCGAGTGCACCCGAAACGTGAAGCAGTTCGCGTCCGCAGAAAGCCGATCTTGCCAGAGATATTTGCTCATCTGAACGCGATCGGCACGGCCGTTCCCGACCATGACATCCACCACGCCTTTATCGAATGGGCGCAGAGTCGGATTGAGGATGAGCGCGCCGCGAAACTGTTTGCGCGGATGGCAGCAAGGTCGGGCATCGACCATCGCTGGTCGGTGCTCGATCGCACCCCGGGCGGCGGATCGCCAGTAGCTGCGACCGGCTTCTATGCGCGGCCTGAACTGCCCGGCACTGGCGAGCGGATGCGACTTTATGCGGAGACGGCGCCGGTGCTCGGAATCGCGGCGATCGCGGATCTGGAGGAGCAGGTTTCGATCGCCGGCATCACCCATTTCGTCGTCGCGAGCTGCACCGGTTTCGTGGCGCCCGGGATCGACCAGATCATCGCGAGGCGGATTGGGCTGTCCTCCTCGATCGAGCGGCTGCTGATCGGTTTCATGGGCTGTTATGCGGCGGTCGCGGCGATCCGGACCGCGCGGCATATCGTCCGCTCAGACCCGCAAGCGCGGGTGCTCGTGCTGTGCGTCGAGCTTTCGACGCTGCATCTCCAGGCAGTGCGCGAGGTCGAGCCGCTGCTGGCGATGCTTCAGTTCGGCGACGGTGCGGCGGCGGCGCTCGTCAGCGCCGAGCCCTCGGGATTTGCGATCGGCCAGCCCTTCGCGACCACCCTGCCTGATTCGGCTGAGCTGATCCGCTGGGACGTGACAGATAGCGGCTTTGCGATGCATTTGTCGGGCGAAGTGCCGGCGCGGATCGCGGCCGGGCTCGCCAACCCCGATTTCGCCGCCGCAGCCACCGGCGGACGCGCGCCTGCCGAGATCGATAGCTGGGCTGTGCATGCGGGCGGTCGATCGATTCTCGATGCGGTCGAGCATAGCCTCGGCCTACCGTCAGCGGCGCTGGCCGCCTCGCGGGGCGTGTTGGCGGATAACGGCAATATGTCGTCGGCAACGCTGATGTTCGTGCTTGCGCGGCTGCTCGCCGGGCCGCCGATCAGGGACGGCGTCGCCCTTGCCTTCGGGCCGGGGCTCGCCGCCGAGGGTTTCGGGTTCCGGGGCGCGGCATGACTGGCCTCGCCACTCGCACCATCGCCGAGGAGCTGATGGACGGCGAGGATCTCGACGCAGCGACTTATGCCGAAGTGGTTGGCGATCTCGCAAAGGTGAACCTAATCACCATGGCCGCCCGGCCGACACTCGATTTCCTCGACCGGGGCAGCAAAGGCATGACGTCCTTCCGTCTGCTCGACGTGGGGTTCGGCGATGGCGACATGCTGCGACGGATCGCGCGATGGGCGAAAAATCGGGGAATCGCCGCAGAGCTGGTCGGCGTCGACCTCAATCCGCGCAGCGAACTGGCCGCGCGAGCCCATACCCCGGATGCTCTCGCTATTCGCTATGTGACGGGCGACTATGCCAATCTTGCCGGTAAGGGCTGGGACTTCATCATCAGCAGCCTGGTCGCACACCACATGTCGCATCCACAGCTTGTCGCGTTCCTGCGCTTCGTGGACGCTGAAGCGCGGCGTGGGTGGCTGGTCAACGATCTCCATCGCCACGGCTTTGCGCACTGGGGCTTCCCGATTCTGGCGCGGATCGCCGCCTGGCACCCGATCGTACGGCACGACGGCACGCTCTCGATCGCCCGCTCCTATCGCCCCGATGAATGGCCGCCGATCCTGGTCGAGGCGCATGTCTCCGCTCGGGTCTACCGCGCCTTCCCGTTTCGACTATGCGTCGAAGCGCTGCGCTGATTATCGGCGGCGGGCCGGCTGGGGCGAGCGCTGCGATTTTGCTCGCCCGGGCCGGACTGCCGCATCTGCTGGTGGAGCGGAGCCACGAGACCGGCGATGCCCTGTGCGGCGGCTTCCTGAGCTGGCGCACGCTCGATTCACTGCGCAGCCTTGGCGTCGAGCCCGAGATGCTTGGCCAAGCGCACGTGACCAGAGTCAGACTGTTTGCTGGCCGCCATATGGCCGAAACCGCCCTGCCGCGCCCGGCACTGGCTGTATCGCGGCACCGACTTGATACCGTTCTGCTGGCGCAGGCAGCACAGGCCGGGGCGGGAATCGAGCGCGGCGTCACTGTGAAAGCGATCGAAGGCAATGTCGCGCGGTTGCAGGATGGCGCCGATCTCGCCGGCGACGCGCTGTTCCTGGCCAGCGGCAAGCATGATGTCCGCGGGCTAGCACGGCCCGCCGAGGCGCGGGGCGCCGATCCTGCGCTCGGGCTACGCGTGCGGCTCGGCGCTTCGCCAACGCTCGATCGGCTGGTTGGCGATGCGATCGAGCTGCATCTGTTCGATCGCGGCTATGCAGGCGTGGTGCTGCAGGAGGACGGCAGCGCCAATTGCTGCATGGCGGTCCATCGCTCGCGGCTGACTGAGGCGGGCAGCACCGATCGCCTGCTCGATGCGCTGGCGCGGGAATGCCCGCAGCTCGGTGAACGGCTCGCGCAGCGTAGCGGCAGCGAGGCAATCGATGCAGTCGCGAACGTGCCTTATGGCTGGCGTGTGCGTGCCGGCGAGGCGCGACTGTTCCGGCTTGGCGATCAGGCCGGCGTAATTCCGTCGCTGGCGGGCGAAGGCATGGGCATTGCGATCGCCAGTGGTATCCGCGCTGCCAATGCCTATGCGGCGGGCGGTGTGGAAGCGGCGATTCCCTTTCAGGCCAGGCTCGCCCGCGACCTTGCACGGCCGATCGGGATCGCCGGCTTGATTCGGGCCGGTGCGGAGCGTCCGCGCCTTGCGCGGGGTGCGACTACGGTCGCCCGGCGCATCCCCGCTTTGATCGATGCCGTCGCGAGACTGACCCGGATCAACCATTCTCACCTTGACCAGCCGCTCGCACGGCTGGAAAGCTGGCGGGCATGGACCAATTGACCCTTTCCGAAGCCGAGTGGCGGAAGAAGCTTTCGCCCGAGCAATATCATGTCTTGCGCGAGGCGGGCACCGAGCCAGCCTTTTCAGGGCGTTACGACAACAACAAGGCCGATGGGATCTATCGCTGCGCCGGCTGCGCCAACCCTTTGTTCGACAGCGCCGACAAATATGATTCGGGATCGGGCTGGCCGAGCTTCACCCGGCCGATCGCGCCGGAGCATGTGACCGAGCATAGCGATGTCAGCCACGGCATGACCCGCACCGAAGCGCGTTGTGCGCGGTGCGACGGGCATCTCGGCCATGTCTTCCCCGATGGGCCGCCGCCGACTGGTTTGCGCTATTGCATCAACTCGCTCAGCCTCGATTTCCGGGCGCGCGGCACTGACAGCCATGGTGAATCCGCAGCCTGAGCGCAGATCGGTTCATTTCCTGTCCATCGGCTCTGCACCAAAAGCGCACAAAGCCGACGTCTTGTTTGCTCAATCGATAGGGCTTATCCCGCACTCGCCCCATGGCCACCCGCTTCCTGCCATCCCTGCCCCCGATATGGCGCCGCCGGCTGAGGCTGGCACTGCGCATATTCGGTGTGATGTTCGTCCTCGGACTGATCGCGCTGGTCGTTGCGGTCTATATCCAGAAATCGCAGCTGCCGAGCTTCGATGAACTGAAATCCTCGCCCAACGGCCAGATGATCCGCGTCCATGCAGCGGACGGCACGGTGATCGTCTCGATCGGGCCGAGCTATGGCGAATGGCTGAGCTTCGACAAGATTCCGCCGGTGATGCGCGACGCGATGGTCGCGGTCGAGGATCGCCGGTTCCGCTCGCATATCGGCATCGATCCGATCGGTCTGGCGCGATCGGTCAAGCTCGCCATCGCCAATCGCGGCAGCGGCAAGCGCATCCAGGGCGCATCGACCATCACCCAGCAGGTCGCGCGGACGATCTTCCTGTCGAACAAATATGATGTCGGCCGCAAATCGCGCGAGGCTCTGCTTGCCCTCGCGATGGAGCGCAAATTCACCAAGGACCAGATCCTCGAACTCTATCTCAACAAGGTCTATTTCGGCGGCGGCGCCTATGGAATCGATGCCGCTTCCCGCAAATTCTTCGGGCACGGGGCTGATCATCTGAGCCTGTCCGAAGCCGCGGTCATCGCCGGCCTCGTAAAAGCACCGTCGATTTATTCGCCGACGGCCGATGCCGATGCAGCGGTCGGCCGCGCCGGAGTCGTCATCCAGCTGATGGTGGAGACCGGCAAGATCACCCCGGCGCAAGCCGCTGCGGCCAACCCCAAGGCGATCACCCTCGCGCCCGAGCCCAAACAGAATAGCGTCCGCTATTTCACTGACTGGGCATTGCCGCAGCTCGACACGATGATCGACGAGACGAGCCGCCCGCTCGAAGTGTGGACGACCCTCGACCTCAACATGCAACGCGCCGCCGATGAGGCGATCCGCACCAATGCGCCGGCCGGGGCACAGGGCGCACTTGTCAGCATCGATCGAGACGGCGCCGTGCGCGCGATGGTCGGCGGCACCGATTATGTGACGTCCAACTATAACCGGGCGACCAGGGCTGAGCGGCAGCCGGGATCTTCGTTCAAGCTGTTCGTCTATCTCGCCGCGCTCGAGGCTGGCCGCAAACCCGACGACACCGAGGTCGACGAGCCGATTACGATCAACGGCTGGACCCCGCATAATGATTCCCGGCACAATTCAGGGCAGATGACGCTGCGCACGGCCTTCGCCTATTCGGTGAACACAGTCGCGGCCAAGCTCGGCCAGCAGGTCGGCTTCGGCACGGTCGCCGACATGGCACGTCGCTTCGGCATCACTACGCCCATCAACACCTATCCCTCGATGGTGCTCGGCTCCTCCGATGTCCATCTGATCGATATGACCCGCGCTTTTGCCAGCGTCGGCAACAAGGGTGTCGCGGTGAACCCCTATGGCATCACCAAGGTGACCGCGAATGGCGAGGTGATCTATCAGCAGCAGATCGATCGCAGCCATGTGCTGGTCGCCCCCTATGTCGCCGCGCAGATGATCGACCTGCTCCAGACCGCAGTGAACACCGGCACCGGCAAGGCAGCCCAGATCGGCCGGCCAGTTGCGGGCAAGACGGGCACGACCTCCTCGAGCAAGGATGGCTGGTTCCTCGGCTTTTCAAGCGGGCTGACGACGGGCGTGTGGATGGGCCGCGACGACGCCAAGGCTATCCCCGGCCTGCATGGCGGCACCGCGCCGGCGCGCGCCTTTGCCGCGTTCATGAAGCCCGCCACCGCGAATCGCCCCATCGAACAGTTCGAAACCCAGGTGACCTTGCCAGATTTCCAGCTCGAGCCTGACGAGGAATTCGGCCAGCCCGACAATGGCATGTTCGTCGACGAGAATGGCGATCCTATCCCGCAGGGCGGCGATGCGCCGCCAGACCAGCTGGTCGACCCCGACGGCAATCCGTTGCCGCCGGGCGATAGTCGCCCCGCCGCCCGTCCCGAAAGACTAGACCAGGACTGGATGGACCATGTCCTTGGCCGCGATACGCCGCGGCCGCAGCGGGCACCGGGACGGGCGCCCGAACCACGGGATCGCCCGCCCGCTACCCTGCCGCCGGAACGGCCGGGCGACCGCCCGCCGGAATAACTCGCCGGGAACGGCGGTGACGAAGTTTCCCCGCTGCTACTTCTACCTTCTTAATTGGTCCTCGGCCTTCGCCGCGGGAAGATGCAAACGTAGCTCGATCCCGCCCTATTCGCGCCCGATCCAGTGCAGCGCCGCGCCATTGGCGCGTAGCCAGGCGCTCGAGCGGGCAGGGTCGTTTTCGTCGAGCTGCTTGACCAGGGCGTGGAACTCGGCCCCGTGATTCATATGGATGCGGTGCGCGACCTCATGCGCGACAGTGGCGCGCCGCACGAAATCGGGCGCGAGGATCAGCCGCCAGCTATAGCGGATAGCGCCCGTTGAGGCGCAGCTTCCCCAGCGGGCGCGCGGGTCGCCGATCGCGACCCTGGTCACCGCCACACCCGCGCGGGCGGCGAATTCAGCGGTTTCGGCACTCAGCACCCGCAGCGCCTCGCGCCTCAGCCATGATTCGATTCGCCGCGCCAGGCCATCACGCGGACCGCCACAGCGCAATACGTCCCGCTCACGGACGATCCGGCGCGACTCCGCTCCGCGCCATTCAATCACCAGTTCCGAATCGCCAAAGGGAATAGTGCCGCCCGGTATGAACGGGCGCGGCCGGGGCAGGCGTGCCTGTTGCGCCGCGATCCACGCCTGCTGACCCTCGGCCCAGAGCAGCGCCGATTTGACCGGCGCGCGGGTCGGCAAGGTCAGCCGCACCCGGCCGCTCGCCGGATCGACCGACAGCTTGGCGCGGCGCGCGCGAGCGTTGCGGATAATCTCGACAGGAGAGCTCACAGTTCGCGATCGACCAGATGATGCTCCAGATCGCCTGCGTCATCCTCGGAAATCGTCCATCCGCGCACGGATTCGCCGGCGCGGTGGACTGCGTCGCGATCGCCGCAGACCAGATAATGCCAGCGCGGCAGCGTCTCCCCGGCGGCGCGCAGGCGATAAGCGCAGGTCGCCGGCAGCCAGTCGATCGTGCGGACATTGTCGCGAGTGAGGCGCACGCACTCGCTGACATAAGCGTGACGGTGGCGATAATCCGAGCATTGCGCGGTGGCGCGGTCGAGCAACCGGCACGAGACGTTGGTCGCCATCAGCTCGCCGGTTTCCTCATCCTCAAGCTTGTGGACGCAGCATTTGCCGCAACCATCGCACAGCGCCTCCCACTGACCGCGGTCGAGCGCCTCGATCGGCGTATTTTCCCAGAAACGCTCACTCATTTCACCCAGCGCCTTGCTTCGTCGGCGACTGCCTGCCCCGACTTATCCTCGGGCAGCAGCGCGAGCGGCTTGCCTTGCGGATCCATAAGATAGGCAACCCGGCTGTGATCGACCATATAGCCGCCGCCGGATGCGGCGTCTTGCTTGCGATAATAGACCACAAATTCCTTCGCGACGGCGTCGATCGCCTCGGGGCTGCCGGTCAGGCCGACCATGCGCGGATGGAAGGCGCCGACAAAGGCCTTGAGCACTGCGGGCGTGTCGCGCGCCGGATCGACCGAAACGAAGATGGGCACGATCCTGGCGGCAAGCGCCGGATCGCTTTTCTCGAGCAGCCGCAGCCCGGCGCCGATATTCTGGGCGTCAGTCGGGCAGACATCGGGGCAGAAGGTGTAACCGAAATACATGATGCGGTATTTGCCGGCGAAATCGCGATCGGTGACCTTATGCCCATCCTGGTCGATCAGGGTGAAGGGGCCGCCGATCTTCGCGCCCTCGAGCGGCGCCCTGTCGGGTGCCGCCGGGCCTGAACAGGCAGTGAGGGGGAGCGCGGCCCAGAACATCAGGGAAAGGGCGCGGATCGGATGCCGGCGCGGCGCGCGGGTTTCGTTCATGGCATCGCCAGCCATGATCTGTTACGCTCCGCCACGCAAGGTCGCCCCGAAACACAATCGAACCAGGGATCAGTCGCACGATGTTCGCACGTATTATCGGCACCGCGCTCGCGGCGGCGCTGCTCGGTACTGCCGCCCCCGCCTCGGCACAAATCGGCGGATCGGACAGCTACAGATTCCTGCAGGCCATCCGCGACGCCAAGGGCGACGATGTGATGAAGTTCCTGAACCAGCCGGGCACGACCATCGTCAACACGCGCGATTATTCGACCGGCGAGACCGCCCTCCACATCGTCGTCAAACGTGGCGACATGACCTATCTCCAGTTCCTGCTCGCCAAGGGCGCCGACCCCAATATCAAGGACAATAAGGGCACTACGCCCCTGTTGCTCGCCGCGACCACTGGCGAGACCGACATGATTCAGTTCCTGCTGGCCAAGGGCGCGAATGTGAATCTCGGCAATTCAAGCGGCGAGACCGCGCTGATCCGCGCTGTGCAGAACCGCGATCTGGCGACCGCTCGGGTCTTGCTGACGGCAGGGGCCGATCCCGACCAGCCCGATGTGCTCGCCGGCAAGTCGGCGCGCGACTATGCGGCCGACGATACGCGGTCGCCAGCAATGGCGAAGCTGATGGCTGACACGCCGAAAAAGCCGCGCCGGGCAGTCTCCGGACCGAAATTCTAGAGTAGCGCCCCAGCGTCGGGATCGATCAGACCGATCAGCCGCCTGCCGGCGCGTCGTGCAAAGGCAAGGGTGTTGCGCTTGCGCGTGGCTGTGGAGAGTGGTGCGGTATGGGCCTCGCGGACGATCGCTGCATCATAGCGATCAGCGATGATCACCCCGGTGCGTTCCGGCAGGAATGCCTCGCCATCGAGCGGCCGCGCATCGAAGCCGGCGGGAATCGCCCAGTAGAAGCGATCGCAACACCCCAGATAATCAGTCCATTTCGCATCACCGAGCAGATCGGCGCGCGAAACCTTGATTTCGATGATGACGATATTGCCGCGCGAATCGATCGCCATCAGATCGGCGCGGCGGCCGCCATCGAGCGGGACCTCGGCCATGGCGATGAGATCATGCCGAAGCAGCATGCGGACAGTACCGCGCGCGACATCGAGCGCGCAGAGTGCCGACTCCGGCGCATCCAGACACGAATCGGGGGGACGCTGCAGCATCCCCCCGATCTAGAACATTTCACGAACAGGTCAAATAGCGACGCGATCGTTCAACGATAGAAGATGTGATTTCCGATCGACGCGACCTTCTGCATCCGCCAGGCGGGCGAAACGCGACGGGCGTGGAAATACATGGCGTCGCCGGCGGGGTTCTCCCACGCATCCGCCAGTGCGACGCGTGCCACCGCAACCGCGGTGCGATAGGCGCGGCTGTTCGCGATGGTCGGGATATGGCCGCCGCGCACGAACGAGAACTGGCCACGTTGCGTGACGACCGAGCAGATCGAGGCCGGGAAGCGGCCGGACTTGGTGCGGTTGATGATCACATCCGCGACAGCGAGCTGGCCCGCCAGTGGCTCGCCCTTGGATTCGAAATAGACCGCACCGGCCAGGCAGGTGAGCTCGCGGTCGAGCGCTTCGCCATCATCCTGCGCAGCGACTGCGGCGGAGAGGCTTGCATATTCGGGATTTGAATCGTCGTCGCCATCAGTCTGGACAGCGGGATCGGGGGTGTCGGTCCGGGTCGTATCGGCCTGGACAGGGGTGACTACCACCGCTGGGGTTACTGTCGGTTTTGGAACCGGAAGCAGTGTCGGTACGTTGACTGACTTATCGAGCTCAAGTGCGAAGCCCGGTGTGCTGGCGCCAATCATGCCAGTGATGCTGAGTGCCATCGCCGCGATGCCTGCGGCGCGATTGAAAAACGTCATTAATACTTCGAGCTATGCGGTTGGCGTGCAGACCTGATCGTGATCCCAAAAGGATGATCAGCTGGACTGCCCCCCGACTGCGTAACCTAGCCGGATCGCACCCGGCACGGCACAACGCGCGTGACAATGCGGGTGCCTTTCTTTGTGCGGCGCAGCGAAGTCAACCCTCGGACATCGTTTCTGCGGCGAATCGTTCCGCCTGCGCGATATCCAGCTCGATCACCCATAGATCCGGATCACGGATACGCCGACGCTGCCAGTAATCGTTAACTTCTCCAATATTATCAGTGGCTTGTGGTCCTACCCTGATGAGTTCTGACGCGCCGGAAGGGCCGATTCCGCGTTCCCACGCTTGAGGATTAATCCCTCTTTCCAGCGTGATGACCAGGATAGCGCCTGCCTGATCGTCACCACGCGCGAGCATCGTCCCGATCCCGCCGGCGTCGTTCACCCGTCGCAACATCGCCCCGACGAGCACCCCGCTCGGCAGGCGCCCAATCATGAATTGGCGCTCATGCCGGTCGGTAACCAGGCAGGCCGGCGAGCGGGATTCGGCTGCGCATGAAAGTACCGGTGCCGCGTGCCGCCTCTTCCCCTTCGCCGTCGATCAGCCGTGCCTCAGCGACGAACACGCGGCGCTGGCCACTGACCCACCGCCCCTCGGCGATCACCGGGCCGGCTTTCAGCGGCTTGGTGAAGAGCAGGTTGAACGCCGTGGTGAGCAGAAAGCGATCGGTGACGAGGCTGTTCGCCGCATAAAAGGCAGCGTCATCGAGCATCTTGAAATAGCTCGTGCCATGCGCCGCACCGCCAGCGTGGAAATAGCGTTCGTCGATCGTGAAATGGATTCGGGCGATGCCGGGCGCCGAGATTTCGAGGGTGGATTCGAACAGCCGGTTGATCGGTGCCGCAGCGTAAAGCGATTCAAGTGCGCGGAAATGCGCTTCCTCGCCCTGAGCCGGGGCTTGAATTTGGGGGGCCCCTTCAGGCAGCGTCACGAGCTTCGTCGGCAGTCAGCAACGCGTAGAGCGCGTCAGGCGAACCGGCGCCGCGCAGCTTGTCGACAAAGCCGCGTTCACGCAGCCGCCGGGACACGCGTGCCAGCGCCCGCAAATGGGTTGCCCCCGCATCGACCGGCGACAGCAACAGGAACACGATATCCACCGACAGATCGTCGACTGCCTGGAAGTCGATCGGCTGCGCAAGCTTGGCGAACACGCCGACGACATGGTTCAGGCCGGGTAATTTGGCATGGGGCACAGCGACACCGGCACCGAAGCCGGTCGATCCAAGCTTCTCCCGTGCGTTCAGCCGCTCGACGATCGTCGCCGCATCAAGGCCGTAGGCTGACGCCGCTACGCTCGCAAGCTGCTGGAAAAGGGCCTTTTTGTTGGCTACCGGAAGCCGTTCGAGCACGGTTTCCGGCAGCAACAGATCGCTTAAATCGGTCATCTTCATCCTTGAGGAACCCGCACCCCGGCGCGCGCCCATAGCGCCGAATGCGCGCCGGGGCCAGCGTCAGGCCCAGAGTCAGGCGGCGCGCTGCGGCTCGACCCAGCCGATCGTGCCGTCTCCCCGGCGATAGACCATATTATAGGCGCCCGATCCGACATTGCGGAACAGAAGCGCGTTGGTGTGGCGCAGATCGAGCATCATCACCGCATCCGACACGGTGGCGTCGGGCACATCGACTCGCGTCTCAGCGATGATCGGCGGAAAATCCTCGGCGAATTCGTCATCGGTTTCGCGGAATACGGTATAGCCCGCGTCATCATAGGCGCCGTTCTCGATCGGGGGGCTGACCTGCCCAGCGTTGCGATCCTTCAGGCGGCGCATATAGCGGCGGAGCTGCTTTTCGAACTTGTCGGCGACACCGTCGAACGCACCGTGCGCGTCCATGCCGTCATTGCTGCCCTTGAGCACAACGCCCTGCATGACATGCGCTATGATATCGCAGGTAAATCCGTTGTCATGGGGCCCCTTGCCGAAAGTGACATGGGCAGAAATTGCGCGGGAGAAATATTTGTTGGCAATCGCTTGAAGCCGAGCCTCGACATGGGTTTTCAAGGCGTCGCCGGTAGCGACCTGGTGGCCCGAAATCCGAATGTCCATGAGCAGTCTCCTTCAAAAAGGGAGCGGAACCAGCTAGGCCCGCCCCGGCACCAACGTCAACCGGGCGACTCGCTCGCCCAAAGTGGATTGACCACCTTCTTCATAAACGCAGCGTGGCGGGCGAGTTCCTCCTCGCTTGGCGAGAAAATGCGCGGCGGCCGGATCGTTGCCGGCGGCGCGGATGGGGAGAAGCTGGTCTGCACCTCGATCGTCTCCGACACGAGACCGAGCCCGATCTGGCGGCCGCCGGTCAGCTCGACATAGACCTGGGCGAGCAGCTGCGCGTCGAGCAGCGCGCCGTGAAGCGTGCGGTGGCTGCGGTCGATGCCATAACGGCTGCACAGCGCATCAAGGCTGTGCTTGGCGCCGGGATGACGCGTGCGCGCAAGGACGATGGTATCGACCATCCGATCGAGACTGATCGGCGGGCGACCGCAGCGGCCGAGCTCGCCATTGATGAAGCCGAAATCGAAGCTGGCATTGTGCGCGACGAGCGGGCTGTCGCCGAGAAACTCGAGCAGATCATCCACGCCGTGCGCGAACAGCGGTTTGTCCGACAGGAAAGCGTCGCTCAGTCCGTGAATCGCCTGGGCGCCGGGGGGCATGCTGCGCTCGGGATGGAAATAGGCGTGGAAGGTGCGGCCGGTCTCGACCCGGTTGATCATCTCGACGCACCCGATTTCCACCATCCGGTCGCCATCGGCGAAGCTGAATCCTGTGGTCTCGGTATCGAAGACGATTTCGCGCATGACCCTCTATATCGGGATTAGGATGCGGTGAGACAAGCCAGGATCGCAGCCACCGCGGCGCGGGTTTCAGCGATGCTGCCGCCCGTTGGAATGACGAAATCGGCGCGGGCGCGCTTTTCGGCATCGGGCATTTGCCGTGCGAGGATCGCGTCGAGCCGCGCCTCCGTCATCCCCGGTCGGGCCAGCACGCGGGCGCGCTGGATATCGGCTGGGGCGGATACGACCGCGACCTTGTCGACCCGGCTTTCGCCGCCGGTTTCGAACAGCAGCGGCACATCGAAGACCACCAGCGGCGCGTGCCTGTGCGCGGCGAGAAACGCCGCCCGCTCCTCGCCCACCGCCGGGTGGACCAGTGCCTCGAGCTGCTTCAATGCGCGCGGGTCGGCAAGTACGGCCTCGCCGAGCAGGGTCCGGTCGACGCCTTTCGGTCCGGTCGTATCGGGAAACATCGCCTCGATCGAAGCGACCAGCCGGCCACCCTCGCCCTGGAGGCGGTGAACCGCCGCATCGGCGTCGAATACCGGTACCCCGAGCGCCTCGAACATGCCCGCAACGGTCGATTTGCCCATGCCGATCGAGCCGGTCAGGCCCAAAGTGATCATGGCGCCGTAATCATGATGTCAGCAGCGCGCGCAACTCGTCGTCGCGGTCGCGGGGCGGCTCGGCGGCGAACAGCAGCTCGAAGGCGAGCCCGGCCTGACCGATCAGCATCTCGAGGCCATCGACGGTCTCCAGATCCCGGTCGCGCGCCGCCTTCAGCAAAGGCGTTTCGAGCGGAGCATAGACGATATCATAGACGATGGCGTCTTCAGGGAGCGGCGACAGGTCGATCTCGAGTGGAGGCTGCCCGGCCATCCCAAGCGCGCTGGTGTTGACGAGCAATGCCGCGGCCGGGATCGGCGACCTGAGCGGCAACGCCTTGCCCTTCAGCCCGAAGGACGAGAGCAAAGCCGCTGCCTTCAGCACATTGCGGTTGAGGATGATGACCTCGCCGACCCCGACCCGCGACAAGGCGAACAGGATCGCCCGCGCCGCACCGCCGGCGCCGATCACCACCACCGTCGCGCCTTCGAGCGGCACGTCGGCGATCGGCGCGTAAAAGCCGCCGGCATCGGTATTGGTGCCGATGATCGCGCCATCCTCGGCCCGAAGCGCCAGGTTGATCGCGCCGATCGTCGCGCGGACGCCGCCGCGATCCTCGACCAGATCGAGCGCTGCCTGTTTGTGGGGGATAGTGATATTGCAGCCGCGCCAGGCTGGATCGTCGCGCCGCTCTGCGAAATAGGCGGGCAGTGCTTCCGGCGTGACATGATGCGCGCGGTACGCGGCGTCGATACCTAGCGCGTCGATCCAGAAGCCATGGATCAGCGGCGATTTCGAATGGCTGATCGGATCGCCGATCACCTCGGCATAGACTGACGTCATGACGCCAAAACCCCCCTAACCCGCAGATAATCGAGCACTGGCAGCAAAGGCAGGCCGAGCACAGTGAACTGGCTGCCCTCGACTCGGGTGAAGAGCTGTGCGCCGGGCCCCTCAATCCGGTAACAGCCGACACAACTCGAAATCTCGGGCCATTCGAGATCGAGATACTGCTCGATAAAGGCGTCGGAAAGCGGGCGGACATGCATTTTCGCGCGATCGACCACACGCCAGACCGGCCTGCCGCCGACCGCCATCACCGCCGCGCTGATCAATTCATGGCGCTTGCCCGAGAGGCGGCGAAGATGCGCGGCGGCTTCCTCGCGGTCGGCCGGCTTGTCGAGCATCGAGCCATCCTCGAGCGCGACGATCGAATCGCTGCCGAGCACCAGCGCCTCGGGATCGCGGTACGAGACGCGCAGCGCCTTGAGTTCGGCGAGCGCGTCGGCGAGGTCGCGTGGCGCGACGTCGTCGGCCCGGAGTGCTGCCTTGGCCGATTCCTCGTCAACGCTGGCCGAGACCGCTTCGAACGACACGCCGGCGGCCGTCAGCATTGCGCGCCGCGATGCGCTTTTGGACGCAAGCACCAGTCTCATTCGCCGCCCGACCCCTCGCCGTCACGTTCGCCCATCAGCGCGACGATCGCCGCCGCGGTTTCCTCGATCGAACGGCGGGTGACGTCGATCACCGGCCAGTCATTGTCAGCGAACATCCGCCGCGCATAAGCGACTTCGCGCGTCACCGCCTCCTGATCGACATAGGCGGTCTCGGGCGTCTGGTTGAGCGAGAGCAGACGGTTGCGCCGCACCTGGATCAGCCGGTCGGCGCTGGTGGTCAGTCCAACGACCAGTGGATGGACCAACGTGAAGAGCTCGGGCGGCGGCGGGCTTTCGACCACAATCGGGATATTGGCGGTCTTGTATCCGCGATTGGCGAGATAGATCGATGTCGGCGTCTTCGAGGAGCGCGACACGCCGGCGAGCACGATATCGGCCTCTTCCCAATCCTCCCAGCCGATCCCGTCATCGTGCGCCATGGTGAACTGGATCGCATCGACCCGCGCGAAATAGGCTGCGTCCAGCACATGCTGGCGGCCTGGCCGGGCCTTGGCCTGCTGCCCCAGCAGTCCTGACAGCGCTCCGGTCACCGGATCGAGCGGCGCCACCGCCGGCAGGCCGAGCGCGCGGCACCGTGTTTCTAGCGTGCGACGCGTCGCGCTGTTGACCAGGGTGAAGAGCACAAGTCCTGGATTCTGCGCGATTTCCTGGAGGATGCGCTCGAGGTGCGCCTCAGTCCGTACCATCGGCCAGAAATGGCGGATCGTTTCCACGTCATCATATTGGGCAAGCGCCGCCTTCGCGATATTCTCGAGCGTCTCACCCGTGGAATCGGAGAGGAGATGCAGGTGCAGCCGCATCAAAAACAACCTGGGGATGGGGCTGTGGAAAACATCCGGAAAATCGCTAGCGCAACTTTGCCGTTCCGGAAAGCGATCCCCGGCTGTGGAGAAATGCCAGGTTGCCCACAAATTCGTAAACAGGCCGAAGTTCCACGCACAGTCTGTGGATAATGGGGATGAATGGCACCGACTCGACGGAGTCAGGCGGTCCCGCCCCGTCAAGCTGTTGGCATTTTCGGGATGAACGCATAAGCCCCGGCATTCACCTGCCTACAGCTACTTCACCCTTTTCTAGATTCTATCCTTATCAGAAGAAGGACCTGTCCGATCGCGACTCTCGCGCCCGTTTCAAAGCCCTTGCTCGCGACGCTGAAGGGTGTGCGGCAGGATGTCCCGCCGGTCTGGCTGATGCGTCAGGCGGGGCGGTATCTTCCTGAATATCGCTCGCTCCGGGCCGAAAAGGGCGGCTTCCTCGCACTGGCCACCGATACCGAGGCAGCGGCCGAGGTGACGATGCAGCCGATCCGCCGCTTCGCATTCGATGGCGCGATCCTGTTCTCCGATATCCTGATGGTCCCCTGGGCGCTGGGACAGGCGCTGAGCTTCGGTGCGGGCGAAGGTCCAGCCCTCAGCCCGGCGCTGGTCGATCATGCGCTGGCGGGGCTCCAGGCGGTGCCTGAGCGGCTCGATCCGGTCTATGCGACCGTCGCCCGCGTCGCAGGCATGCTGCCAGCTGAGGTGACGTTCCTCGGCTTTGCCGGCAGCCCCTGGACAGTGGCGACCTATATGGTCGCTGGCCATGGCAGCCGGGACCAGAGCGAGACACGGCGTTTCGCCTATGCCGACCCTAAGGCGTTTGGCGAGATCATCGACGCGATCGCTGAGAGTACTATCACCTATTTGTCGCGGCAGATCGAAGCTGGTGTCGAGGCGGTACAATTGTTCGACAGCTGGTCGGGCAGCCTTTCGCCGGCGCAGTTCGAGCGCTGGGTGATCGCGCCGACGGCCCGCATCATTGCAGCGCTTCATGAACTGCACCCCGATATCCCGGTGATCGGCTTTCCAAAGGGTGCCGGCGGCAAACTGCCTGCCTATGCGCGAGAGACGGGTGCTGATGCGATCGGGCTCGACGAAACAGTCGATCCGATATGGGCGCACGCCAATCTCCCGGCGGGTCTGCCGGTGCAGGGCAATCTCGATCCGCTTGCCCTGATTGCTGGTGGCGAGTCGCTCGACCAGGCGGCAACGACTGTCCTTGAGGCGTTCGCCGATCGGCCGCATATCTTTAATCTGGGCCACGGCATCCTTCAGGACACGCCGATCGCCCATGTCGAGCGCCTGCTGGCGCATGTACGGAGAGCGACATGAATTTCCTCGGTAACGCCTATCTCTGGGTGAAAGCGGCGCATGTCATTTTCGTGATCTTCTGGATGGCGGGCATGTTCATGCTGCCGCGCTATCTCGTCTATCATCAGGAAGCGAAGCCCGGCTCGGCCGAGGCGCAGGCCTGGGTGGAGCGCGAGACCAAGCTCCGCAACATCATCCTGACCCCGTCGATGGCCCTGGTTTGGGTGCTCGGGATCTCGCTCGCCGTGAATGCCGGGCTGTTTTCAGGTCAAGGCGGGCTTGGCTGGCTCCATGCCAAGCTGGTGCTGGTGCTGATCCTCAGCGGCTATCATGGCTGGGCGGTAGGCTATGCGAAAAAGCTCGCGGCCGGAAAACCGACGCTGACCGGCAAACAGCTGCGCATGCTCAATGAAATCCCGGCGATCCTCGTCGCTTTCATCGTGCTGCTGGTGATCGTCCGCCCCTTCTGAATCGCGCTTTAGCGCCGTGCTTGTCCCTTGACTTGAACCCGGAGCGCACCTAGGTCGCACGGTGTCGTAGCGCATGGGTTTCGCTCGGGCCGCGGCATCCTTCTCCAGCATCGTCGTGTGTTCCTTCGCCGACCGACGCTTTCCCAGCATCATTTCATGCCCGGACGCCCAAAATGCATCTGAAAGACCTTAAAAAGAACAAGCCGGCAGAGCTGGTCGCGATGGCTGAGGAGCTCGGCATCGAGAGCGCCTCGACGCTGCGCAAGCAGGACCTGCTGTTCGCGATCCTCAAGGTCCAGGCCGAAAATGGCGAGCAGATCATGGGGCTCGGCACGATCGAAGTACTGCCCGACGGCTTCGGCTTCCTGCGCTCGCCTGAAGCCAATTACCTCGCCGGCCCGGACGACATCTACATGTCGCCCAACCAGGTCCGCAAATTCGGTCTGCGCACCGGCGATACGGTCGAGGGCGAGATCCGCGGGCCCAAGGATGGCGAGCGCTATTTCGCGCTGACCCGCCTCACCTCCGTCAATTTCGACGATCCCGATGCAGTCCGCCACCGCGTCAATTTCGACAACCTTACCCCGCTTTATCCCGACGAGAAGCTGACGCTCGATCCCCAGGATCCGACGATCAAGGACAAGTCGGCGCGGGTGATCGACATCATCAGCCCGCAGGGCAAGGGCCAGCGCTCGCTGATCGTGGCGCCGCCGCGCGTCGGCAAGACGGTGCTGCTGCAGAACATCGCCAAGGCGATCACTGACAATCACCCCGAGGTATTCCTGATCGTGCTGCTCATCGACGAGCGGCCCGAGGAAGTGACCGACATGCAGCGCTCGGTGAAGGGCGAGGTCGTCTCCTCGACCTTCGACGAACCCGCGACGCGCCACGTCCAGGTCGCCGAGATGGTGATCGAAAAGGCCAAGCGTCTCGTCGAGCACAAGAAAGACGTGGTGATCCTGCTCGACTCGATCACCCGCCTCGGCCGCGCCTACAACACCGTCGTCCCGTCATCGGGCAAGGTGCTCACCGGCGGCGTCGACGCGAACGCCCTGCAGCGCCCGAAGCGCTTCTTCGGCGCGGCGCGCAACATCGAGGAAGGCGGCTCGCTCTCGATCATCGCGACAGCGCTGATCGATACCGGCAGCCGCATGGACGAAGTGATCTTCGAGGAATTCAAGGGCACCGGTAACTCGGAAATCGTCCTCGACCGCAAGGTTGCCGACAAGCGCATCTTCCCGGCGCTCGACGTCGGCAAGTCCGGCACCCGCAAGGAAGAGCTGCTGGTCGACAAGGGCAAGCTCTCCAAGATGTGGGTGCTGCGCCGGATCCTCATGCAGATGGGCACCATCGACGCGATGGAGTTCCTGCTCGATAAGATGAAGGATTCGAAGACCAACGAGGATTTCTTCGATTCGATGAATCAGTGACCGAAAGCGGCCTGCGTTAGCGGCGCTAACGCAGGACTCGCTTCGGTCCGGCCGGCGGGGCAAAGCCCAGACCGACGACGTGGGCTTTGCCCGCGTCCTTTGACCGAGGAGAAGACCATTGATCCTCGAACACGCCCTCCTCTCGATAAAACCCGGCGAATCCGCAGCCTTCGAAGCCGCCATGGCCGAAGCCCGCCCGCTAATCGCAGCCTCCCCAGGCTTCCGCTCGATCTCGGTCCGCAAATCCTGCGAAACGCCCGGCCTCTATCTGCTGCTGGTCGAATGGGACGATATCGCCAGCCACCGCGACGGTTTCCGCACGTCTGAGCGTTACGAGCACTGGCGCGCCTTGCTCCACCGCTTCTATGATCCAATGCCGATCATCAGCTATTTCGAGGGTACGTCGTGATCAATTTCGCCGATGTGTTGACGCCAGCGGGCCTCGCGACGCTTGGCCAGGTCATCATGATCGACCTGATGCTCGCGGGCGACAATGTGATGGTGCTCGGCGCGCTCGCCGCCGGCCTGCCCCCGAAACAACGCAAACAGGTGCTCGGCTATGGCGTGATCATCGCGCTTGTCTGCCTGATCGGCTTCGCGCTGATCGCGACTCAGCTTCTGCACATCGTCGGCCTGTTGTTCGGCGGCGGCCTGTTGCTGCTCTGGGTGGCGTGGAAGCTGTTCCGTGAGTTGCGCCCGAAACATGCTCCGGTCGCGGTCGATGATCCTGAGACCCCCGAAATCGAGGGCGTAAAGCCCAAGAGCTTCGCGCGAGCCGTGGTTTCCGTGGCGATTGCCGATCTGTCGATGAGCCTCGACAATGTCCTCGCCATCGCCGGTGCCGCGCGGGAGCATCCCGCCGTGCTGTTCTTCGGCCTGGCCCTGTCGGTGACGTTAATGGCAGTCGCCGCAAATTATATAGCCCGGCTGATCGAGCGCTATCACTGGATCGCCTATATTGGCCTGGCTGTCATACTTTATGTAGCCGGGTCAATGATTTACCACGGTATTATCGATCGTGATGTTGGTGTTCTTCAGCTTTTGATGTAGTAAAGCTCCCGCTTCGCGAAAGCGGGAGCCCACAGGTGGCGCGTCCGCCAAGTCAACTACAGTTTATGCACGGGGGCCGATGACGACCCCTTGTTCAGGTTGATGGCGTGATCGCAGTCCGTCTCGTAGACATACGACTCGCCTGACGAAATGATTTCGTGATTCGCCGCGCGGAGACGCCAGCGCCACTGATTACCTTGCTGATATTTCTGATAGTACATCTTCTGGTCCTCGTATTTGCGGAATTGGCTCCGCAAGTACTCGGCTACCACCCCTATATCGTGTGCCGCAATGGCGCCGAGACCACAACATTTTGTAGTGGCCGTGGTTTCCGGAAAATTCATAGTTTTTTCTTGAGTATAAAAGTATAGAACTGAGCATGACTATTATTTTAGAGTCATACAACGCTAAGAGAGCGGTCAAGCTTGTGGGCTTCGGTTCTGTGGCGATGCTTGATTATCTTCAGCGCTCGGGCGTGTTTTGCCCCTTGGGCCGAAAGGGCGCGCGTGGTCGAGGGCGTGAACGGCAATACGCTTTTCGCGATCTACTTGTGTTGAAAGCTATCAAGCGCCTTTTGGATTCCGGAGCCTCGGTTG
Organism: Sphingomonas sp. P3_C5; assembly: GCF_056402635.1. Classification (NCBI taxonomy): domain Bacteria; kingdom Pseudomonadati; phylum Pseudomonadota; class Alphaproteobacteria; order Sphingomonadales; family Sphingomonadaceae; genus Sphingomonas; species Sphingomonas sp. P3_C5. The sequence continues at coordinate 520,854 of NZ_JBFUHA010000001.1, read as the reverse complement.
CTAATCTAAAAAAGGCTCTTTCGGAATTTCAAAAGCTAAACTGGTCCGCTGACCCCGTTACAATGGAGGATGCGTCGGGCGTAATCCGCTACTTGGTTGCCAGCAAAGATAGCGTTTTCCTTGCGCGCGATCCCGAGGTGCTGGTGGATCTATCCAGAAAAGGGCAGCTGGTATTTTCGTTTATCGTTGACCTTGAACAATTGCGTGCGGAATTAAGAGATAGCTTGGGACTGCCACCCCTACAGCATGAGTTGGCGTTTTCTACAGCTTAAGATTCTCCGCAAAAAATGCCGCCGTCCGCTTGTCGGCCAGTTTCGCTGATTCATCGGACCGGCGCTTGCCGAACTCCGTCGCGAAGCCGTGGTCGACGCCGGGATAATCGTAGAGCGTGACCTTGGGGTGATCGTCGAGCCCCTCATGCATCCGCTGTTGCGCGGCCTTGTCGACGAAATGATCCTCTTCCGGAATGTGGAGCAGCACGGGGTGCGCAATCGCGTGCTTCTCGCCGAGGAGATTGTCGATCCCGACGCCGTAATAGCCAACGCTCGCATTCACATCCGTGCGGCTCGCCGTCATGAACGCCAGCCGACCGCCCAGGCAATAGCCGACCGCGCCGACCTTGCCGCCCTCCCCCAGTCGCGCTCGCGCCGCGCGGATCGTCGCCTCGATATCCCGCACACCGGCGTCCTGATCGAATTTGCCCATCCAGGCGAGCGCCTGCTGGAATTGCTCGGGGACGTCGGGGTCGAGCAGAATGCCGGGCTCGAGTCGCCAGAAAAGATCGGGCGCGATTGCGAGATAGCCAGCTTCCGCCAGCACATCGCATTTGCGCTGGATCCCGGCGTTCACACCGAAAATCTCCTGGATCACGATGATCGCGGCGCGCGGCGTGCCGGCGGGTTCGGCGCAATAGGCCGAGAAGCTGCCCACACCATCAAGTGGTTCGATCGAAATCATGCCGGTCATACCAGGTCCTCGCGAGAATATTGGATCAGCTTGGTGACGTCTGAAATGCAGATACCGCCGATGGGCGTTGCGATCAGGGTAGTGTCGCGCGCATACATGGTGCCAAGCTTATGCAGCGCGGCCGTCGCCCGCTCAAGCGGAGAACGCCCGTGAAGATCAATGTCGAAGTCGAATGCACGCCTGAAGAAGCCCGCCGCGTCATGGGCCTGCCGGATTTCACGCCCGTCCATGAGAAATATGTCCAGAGCCTGCTCGGTGCGATGGACGGCGTTGTCGCGCCCGAGATGCTCGAAAATGTCATGAAGAGCTGGGCGCCGATGGGTGATGCCGGGATGAATTTCTGGCGGAAGATGTTCGAATCGTCGGGCAAATAAGCGGCAGGCCTTATGGACACGATCTTCGCCGTATCGAGCGGCGCACCGCCCGCGGCGATTGCGATCGTGCGGATCAGCGGAACCTCCGCCTTTGATGCGGTGACGGCGCTTGTGGGCCGGCTGCCGGCGGCGCGCAGGGCCTCGCTCTGCGCGTTGCTCGACGCTGATGGCCTGTTGATCGACCGGGCGCTGGTGCTTGTCTTTCCCGGCCCCAATACCGCCACCGGGGAGGATGTCGCCGAGCTGCACGTGCATGGCGGCCGAGCGGTGGTGCGCGCTGTCGAAGCGGCGCTTGGAGTGATGCCGGGGCTTCGCCGCGCTGAACCGGGGGAGTTCACCCGACGGGCATTGCTGAATGGCCGGATCGATTTGACCGAGGCGGAGGGTCTTGGCGATCTGCTCGCCGCAGAGACCGAGGCGCAGCGTCGCGCGGCTCTGCTGGTCGCTGAGGGCGCGGTGCGCCAGCGCGCGGAGGATTGGACCGACAGGCTGCTCGCGCTGGCGGCGCGGGTCGAGGCGCAGCTCGACTTTGCCGATGAGGATGATGTCACGCTCGATACGCTGGCACCGATCACGGCCGCGCTTATCGCCCTCGCGGACGAGATGGACCTGACGCTTGCCACCCCACCGGTCGAACGCCTGCGTGACGGCGTGCGGGTGGTGATCGCTGGCCCACCCAACAGCGGCAAGTCGACTCTGCTCAATGCCCTGGCAGAACGCGACGCCGCCATTGTGTCGCCGATCTCGGGCACGACTCGCGACCGCATCGAGGTGTCCATTGTGCGTGATGGGATTGCCTATGTCCTCACCGATACGGCTGGTCTCGCCGGCGAAACATCCGACCCGATCGAACGCATCGGGATAAGTCGCGCCGAAGAGGCAATGCAGTCTGCTGATGTGGTGCTGTGGCTCGGCGATGATGCACCGCCCTTCCCTGATATGATCAAGGTACACGCGCGTGCAGATATCAGGGGTCGGGAGGTCGCGCCGCGGAGTGCCGATGTAGCGATCTCCGTGGCGAACGGAACTGGTATGGCATCACTTTGGGAGGCGCTGTGTGTGCGAGCCTCGAACCTCCTCCCCCGCGAGGATTCGGTGGCAATGAATCAGCGCCAGCGTTCGCTGATCGCGGCCTGTGCGTCGGCCGCGCGATCCGCTGCAGCACAGGAGGATCTGATCCTTGTCGCTGAGGATCTCCGTCTGGGGATGGCCGCGCTCGATGCGCTGGTGGGTCGTAGCGATGTCGAGGCTATGCTCGATGCGCTGTTCAGGCGCTTCTGCCTCGGCAAGTGATGTTCCACGTGGAACAGTTTTGACAGCCGCGCGATGCGGACCTAGCGACGCAGCATGGAATTCGATGTCATTGTTGTCGGCGGCGGTCACGCCGGGACCGAGGCAGCTGCGGCCGCTGCGCGTCGCGGGGCGCGGACGGCGCTTGTCAGCTTCGATCCGTCGAAGATCGGCGCGATGTCCTGCAATCCGGCGATTGGCGGGCTTGGCAAAGGCCATTTGGTCCGTGAGGTCGATGCCTTTGACGGGCTGATCGCGCGCGCCACCGACGCGGCGGGCGTGCATTATCGCATGCTCAACCGGAGCAAGGGCGCCGCGGTGCAAGGTCCGCGAGTGCAGGCGGATCGCAAGCTCTATGCGCGCGCCATTCAGGATATGATTGCGGCCCAGGCAGGGCTGGAAGTCGTGCCGGGCGAGGTTGCGGCATTGTCGCTCGATTCAAATGGCGCTGTCGCGGGTGTAACCTTGGCAGGCGGACGCGCCCTCACCGGGCGTGCCGTCGTGCTGGCAACCGGCACTTTTCTCGGCGGCCGCATCTTTTGCGGTGAGGAACGCCTCACCGGCGGCCGCATCGGAGAGGCTGCCGCGTCCGAGCTCGCGGTCCAGCTGCGCGCGGCAAATCTGCCGATGGCGCGGCTGAAGACCGGCACGCCGCCCCGCCTCGATGGCCGCACGATCGAATGGAGCGGGCTGCCAGAGCAGCCAAGCGACACAGATCCCTGGACAATGTCTCCGCTGACACCACGGCGACACCTGCCCCAGCTTTTTTGCGCCATCACCCGGACGACCGAGGCGACGCACGCGATCATCCGCGGCGGGCTCGATCGGTCGCCGCTGTTCGGCGGCGCAATCGCCGGCCCGGGCCCGCGCTATTGCCCATCGATCGAAGACAAGATCCACCGCTTCGGCGATCGCGACGGCCACCAGATCTTCCTCGAGCCCGAGGGCCTCGACGATGTGACGATCTACCCCAATGGCATCTCGACCTCGCTGCCGGCGGATGTTCAGGCGGCGATGATCGCCTCGATCCCGGGCCTCGAGCGGGCGCGGATCATCACACCGGGCTATGCGGTCGAATATGATCATATCGATCCCCGCGCTCTCGAGCCGACGCTCGAGGTGCGCGCGATCCGAGGCCTGTTCTGTTGTGGGCAGATCAACGGCACGACCGGCTATGAGGAAGCTGCAGGCCAGGGGCTGATCGCCGGCGTCAATGCCGCCGCAACCGTATTGGGCCTCGACCCGATCGCCCTTGACCGTGCCACCAGCTATCTCGGCGTCATGATCGACGATCTTGTGCTGCAAGGCATCACCGAGCCCTATCGCATGCTGACCGCCCGCGCCGAATATCGCTTGCGGCTTCGCGCCGACAATGCCGAGACGCGGCTCGGTCCGATTGCTGAAGCGGCGGGCTGCCTTGGCGCCGCGCGGATCGCACGCAACGCGGCCCGCGCTATTGCCCGGCGCGATATTGAGGAAATCCTGGCCCGGCCCCTGCCCGCCTCCACGCTCGTCGCAAATGGCGTAGCCACGCCGCTCGACGGCCAGCGACGAACCGGTGCTGAGTGGCTGCGATTTGCTGGCGTCCATATCGAGCATGTGGCGCCGGGGCTGAGCCGAGACTTCGATCGGGGACTCGTCGCCGAGATCGCAGAGGATGCGCGCTATGCCCCCTATCTGCGTCGTCAGGACGACGAAGTGGCGCTCCTGCGTGCAAACGACGCCGTCCGCCTGCCCGATGCGCTCGACTATGCCGGCGTGCCAGGTCTGTCCGCCGAGATGGTAGAGCGTCTCGATCGCGCGCGCCCCGCGACCCTCGGCGCCGCCGGTCGTATAAGGGGGATCACCCCTGCCGCGCTAACCGCCATCCTGCTCCACACACGCCGCCGTGCCGCATGACCGAGGACGAAGCCCGGCATTGGCTGCGCGAGCGCTTCGGCGAGCCTGGTGAGGCGCGCATGGACATCCTGGCGGATCTGGTGGCCGGAGAAGCGGTCAGCCAGAACCTGGTTGCCCCATCCACCCTTGCAACCATGTGGTCCCGGCACATCGTGGATTCCGCCCAGCTCATCGGTTTTGCGGCAGAATCTGAGGGCGACTGGCTCGATATTGGGACAGGTGCCGGCTTTCCAGGGCTGGTGGTGGCCGCCCTGACCGACCGCGCCGTGACCTTGGTCGAGCCGAGGCGAAGACGTGCTGCCTTCCTCTCCGACGCTGCAGAGGCCCTCGGCATTGCGAGCCAGGTTACTGTGGTTGCAGCGAAAGTTGAAGGGGTCACGATGAGCGCAGCGGTCATTTCCGCCCGCGCCGTCTCAGCGCTGACGCTGCTTTTCGGCTCTGCCATCCAATGCAGCCGTCGCAAAACATTATGGATCCTGCCAAAAGGTCAAAGTGCGCGGGAAGAGATAGCAACCGCGCAACAGACATGGCATGGAGTGTTTCACGTGGAACACAGCGTGACTGATCCGAACTCGCTCATCGTCCTCGCCAAAGGGGTGTCTCGCCGATGAATGTCATTGCGGTAGCGAACCAGAAGGGGGGCGTGGGCAAGACCACGACCGCAATCAATCTGGGTACTGCACTGGCGGCGACCGGCCTCCGGGTGCTGCTGATTGACCTCGATCCCCAGGGCAATGCGTCCACTGGGCTGGGCATCAGCCGGTCCGACCGTGGCAAATCGAGCTATGATATCCTGCTCGGCGAGATGTCGGTCGCTGAGGCGGCGATCCCCACCTGCGTGCCCAAGCTCGAGATCGTGCCGGCCACCGTCGATCTCTCGGGTGCCGAGATCGAACTGGTCGAATATGAGGAGCGCACCCATAGGCTGAACCGGGCGCTCGAACGCTCTGATCAGCGCTGGGATGTGGTGCTGATCGATTGCCCGCCCTCGCTCGGCCTGCTGACGCTGAACGCAATGGTGGCCGCCAATTCGCTGCTGGTGCCGCTGCAATGCGAATTCTTCGCGCTTGAAGGGCTCAGCCAGCTGCTCAGCACGGTCGAGCGGATTCGTGAGCGCTTCAACCCCGGCCTCACCATCCTCGGGGTTGCGCTGACCATGCATGATCGCCGCAATCGCCTGACCGATCAGGTCTCGGCCGACGTCCGCGCTGTCCTGGGGCGCGTCGTGTTCGACACGGTGATCCCACGCAATGTCCGTCTCTCCGAGGCGCCGAGCCATGGTCTGCCCGCGCTGATCTATGATTATCGCTGCCCGGGCTCCGAGGCGTATATCGCGCTGGCCCGAGAGATGATTCCCCGTCTCACCACCAGACCCGCCAAGGCCGCATGACCGAACCGAACGCAGACCATTCAGCGCAGCATCCGCGTCCCAAGCCCCGCTCCGGCCTCGGCCGTGGGCTGAACGCCTTGATGGGCGATATCGCTCGCGAAGAGCCCGTCGGTACCGGCGAATCGCTGTCCACCGGAGTCAGGACATTGCCGGTCGGCTCGCTGACGCCCCATCCGGGCCAGCCACGCCGTCATTTCAGCGAAGCGGCGCTCGAGGAACTTGCCGAGTCGATCGCGGCACGCGGGCTGATCCAGCCGATTGTCGTGCGGCCGCACGGCAAGGGCTATCAGATCGTCGCCGGCGAGCGGCGCTGGCGCGCGGCCCAGCGGGCACGGCTCCACGAAGTGCCCGTCATCGTTCGCGAATTCAGCGATGCCGAGACACTCGAAGTCGCGCTGGTCGAGAATATCCAGCGCCAGGATCTCAACGCGATCGAAGAGGCCGAGGCGTATAACCGGCTGATCGACGATTTCGGCCACACCCAGGATGCGCTCGGCAAACTGGTCCACAAATCGCGCAGCCACATCGCTAACCTATTGAGATTGCTGGAACTTCCAAAGTCAGTGCAAGACCGCGTGGTCGAGGGCGTGCTGACCATGGGGCATGCCCGCGCGTTGATCGGTGCCCCCGATATCGAGCGGCTCGCGGATCAGGTCGTCGCCAAGGGCATGTCGGTGCGTGACACTGAACGCCTCGCCCGTGCTGCAAAGCCGGAAACCTCCCGGATCCGCAGCGGCGACGCCGGCCGGGACGCCGACCTCGCTGCGCTCGAGCATCACCTCGCTGATCTGCTCGGCCTGCAGGTCCGTATCGCCCATGGCCCCAAGGGCGGTTCGCTGACGCTCGCCTATTCGACGCTCGATCAGCTCGACATGCTCTGCCAGCGACTGACGGGCGAGCGGATTTAGCGCTGTTTCGACGATGCTGGGGCAGCCATCGCTGCTCTTGAAGCGGGCGCTGCCCAATCCATTAGCCGAGACTTATGTCAGACACGTGGCGAGCCGCGCAATTTTGGCGCCGAGACAAACTATTGATAGACGGCGATAATAATTGCACCCTGTCGTCACCCAGGCTGTAAAAACCCCTTAGGGGTGTGACATAATTCGCCGCGACCGGTCTTTATTGTCGCTGCCGAGCTGCCATCCGCGCCACCGCCACCAGCGCTGATTGCGCCAATACGGTCCCGGCCGTCGCCGAACTCATCACCCCACGCTCGGCAAGCCGCGCCCGCTGGATCGCCTCGCTGATCTTCGGTGCCGACCAGGTGCGGAGTGCCCGTCCCGTCGCCGCCCGCTCGCGAAAGAAGACGCGCTCGATCACCTGGCCCGCGCTCGCACCCCCATCGACCTCCGCCCGCAGCTCAGCGAGCGTCATCAGGCGTCGAACGAGCTGGCGCAGCACCGGAATCGGCGACACGCCCGCCTCTTCGAGCCGCGCGAGCTCAGTGCCCAGCAGATCGGCGCGTCCGTCGATCGCCGCATCGATCGCCCGGCCCATTTCCGAATCGCCAAGATCAGCCCCGATCGCATCGAGCGCGGCATCGTCGATCTCGCGTGGCCGCTCCGGCGCCGCGTCGAGATAGAGTGCGATCTTCTCCAGCTCGCGCGTCATCACCGCCCGGTCGCCCCCGCTTGCGCTCGCGAGCCGTGCCGCGGTGTCGCCGGTGGTCCGCAGGCCCTGCTCTCGCGCAATCGCGACCGCGATCTTCTCCGCATCACCGCCTTCGGGCAGATAACAGGCAAAGCTCATCGCCCGCGGTGCAGCGAGCGCGAGCTTGACCAGCTTCGACGTCGCCTTGAGCGAGGGGGCGATCACCACCACCGGATTGCCTGCCCGCTCAGTCTCAAGCAGCAGCGTGACGGCTTCGAGGCACTCGTCGCCCGCCCCGGCGATACGGATATGCCTCGCAGTGCCGAACAGCGACATGGATGCCGCTTCGTCGGCGAGCCGGCCGGGATTGGATTTCAGCATGGCCGGCTCGAGATCGACGCGTTCGGCATCCGGCCCCATCGTCCGCGCCAGCCGCGCGGCAATCTCCTGCGCGCCCGATTCATCGGGCCCGTGAAGCAGATAGAGGCGGATATCTGGGCTCGCAGCATCGATCGCCGCGCGAATCTGGTTGGCGTTTGCCTTCACGCCGGAACCTTCACTTGGCCGGCGCGGCGGCCGTCCGCTGGGCGTAGAGCGCGACGCGCGACACGATCTGGTCGGCGACGATCCCCGAAAGCCGCTCGAGCGCGGTATTTTCCGCCGCGATCGTCGCATATTCGGAATTGACGACGTCGATGCCGGCATCCGAACCTGCAGTCGCGTCGAGCAGCACGGTGCCATGCGCGAGATCGATCAGCTGATAGCGCGCGCGGAGAGACCGCCGTTCGCGCGAGACGCTGTCATCGGCACGCACGCCAAGCCCGATGATCTTGTCGTCGAGCTTTACTTCGAGCCGGTACAGCGGCGCCGCGCCATCAGCCGCCAGCCGGTCGTTGAGCGCGTTGGTCATCAGCCAGCCTGATTTGCCTTCGATCGGCGCGACCTGGATCCGGGTCAGCGTCGTCGCCACCACGCCTGAACTGCCGCCGGAGTAAAGCGGATGCAGTCCGCAACCCGAAAGCGTGCCGGCAAGGGCAAGCGCGATCAGGGGAGCGGCGATCCGCTTCATGCGACGAGATTCACGAGTCGATCGGGCACGACGATCACCTTTTTCGGGGTGGCGCCCTCCAGAATGCGCTGGACGTTGGCATTTGCCAAGGCAATCGCCTCGATTGCCTCGCGTGCCGTCCCCTTGGCGACCGTCACTGTGTCGCGAAGCTTGCCATTGACCTGGATCGCGATCGTCACCTCATCCTCGACCAGCAGCGCCGGGTCGACCTCTGGCCAGGCTGCGTCGGCGATCAGCCCTTCCCCGCCAGTCGCTGCCCAGGCCTCTTCGGCCAGATGCGGCGCCATCGGTGAGACAAGCCGCATCAGCGTGCGGATCGCCATGGTGCGGGAAGCCGAAGGCGCAGCGCGTTCGATTGCGTTGACGAGCTCGTACAGCTTGGCGACTGCCTTGTTGAACGACAGCGCCTCGATATCGGCAGCCACGCCAGCGATCGTCTGGTGAGTCTTGCGGTCGAGCGGGGTGTCCCTGCCCTCACCCTTTTCGAGCCCGTCGAACAGCCGCCACAGGCGCTGGATGAAGCGCCAGCAGCCCTCGATACCCGATTCGCTCCATGGCAGGTCGCGCTCGGGCGGCGAATCGGAGAGCATGAACCACCGCACCGCGTCAGCGCCGTACTGGTCGACGATTTCAGTGGGGTCGATCGTGTTCTGCTTCGACTTCGACATCTTCTCGACACGACCAACGATCACGTCGGCTCCCGTCGCGGTGAGGTAGGCTGTTCCATCTCCCCGGTGCGAAATCTCCGTCGGATTGAAATATGTCGGGCGATCGGAGCCTTCCGGGCGGACATAGTAGCTTGGATGAGTCACCATTCCCTGGGTGAACAGCCCGGCAAACGGCTCGGCGATATCGAGCATGCCGATATGCTTGAGCGCGCGCGTCCAGAAGCGGGCATAGAGCAGATGCAGGATCGCATGCTCCACGCCGCCGATATATTGCGCGACCGGCAGCCATTTCTCGGCCGCGACACGGTCGAACGGCACATTGCCGGGCTGGCTGGCGAAGCGGATGAAATACCAGGACGAATCGACGAACGTATCGAGTGTGTCGGTCTCACGCCGGGCCAGGCCGTGGCAGCTTGGGCACTCGACATTTTTCCAGGTCGGGTGACGATCAAGCGGATTGCCGGGAATGTCGAAGGTCACATCCTCGGGCAGCACGACCGGCAACTGGTCGCGCGGCACCGGCACCGCGCCGCAGGCGTCGCAGTGGATAATTGGGATCGGCGTGCCCCAGTAACGCTGGCGCGACACGCCCCAGTCGCGCAGGCGGAACACGGTTGAGCCCTTGCCCCAGTCCTCCTCCTCGGCACGGCGGATCACGGTGCGCTTGGCATCCTCGACGTCCATGCCGTCGAGGAAGTGCGAGTTCACCAGCGTGCCTGGGCCGGTATAAGCCTCGTTGCCGTGGAACTCCTGGTCGGTCTCGTTACCTTCGGAGACGACACGGCGCACCGGCAGATCATATTTGCGCGCGAAGTCGAGATCGCGCTGGTCGTGCGCCGGCACGCCGAACACAGCGCCGGTGCCATAATCCATCAGCACGAAATTGGCGATATAGACGGGCAGTTCGCCAAGCGGGTCAAAGGGATGCGCCGCACGCAGCCCGGTGTCGAAGCCGAGCTTCTCCTGGGTCTCGAGCTCGGCCGCAGTGGTGCCGCCACGCTTGCACAGCGCGATGAAGTCCGCCGCCGCCGGATTCGCCTCGGCAATCGCCTGCGCGATCGGATGATCGGCCGCCACCGCTACGAAGCTCGCCCCGAAGATCGTGTCGGGCCGGGTGGTGAACACCTCGACCTCGCCGCCATTGGTCAGCGCGAAGGTGAAGGTCAGGCCCTGGCTCTTGCCGATCCAGTTCTCCTGCATCAGCTTCACCTTGTCCGGCCAATGCTCGAGGCCATCCAGCCCTTCGAGCAATTCGTCGGCGAAATCGGTGATCTTGAGGAACCACTGGCTGAGCTTGCGCCGCTCGACCAAAGCGCCGGATCGCCAGCCACGGCCGTCGATCACCTGCTCGTTGGCGAGCACGGTCATATCGACCGGATCCCAGTTGACCGAGGATTCCTTGCGATAAACGAGGCCGTTCGCGAACAGATCGAGGAACAGCGCCTGTTCATGGCCATAATAATCGGGCTCGCAGGTCGCGAGCTCGCGCGTCCAGTCGAGCGCGAAACCCAGCCGCTTCAGCTGCGCCTTCATCGTCGCGATATTCGCGCGGGTCCAGCCGCCGGGATGGACGCCCTTCTCCATCGCGGCATTTTCCGCGGGCATGCCGAACGCGTCCCACCCCATCGGGTGGAGCACTTCATGCCCGGTCATCCGGCGATAGCGCGCGAGCACGTCGCCCATCGTGTAGTTGCGGACATGCCCCATATGAATCCGCCCCGAAGGGTAGGGAAACATTTCGAGCACATAGGTGCGGGGTTTCAGCGAATCGTCGCGCGCGGCAAAGGTGCGGCGCTCGTCCCACACCGCCTGCCATGCCGCGTCCGCCTTCAGCGCATTGAAGCGGGACGCCATTTTTTAAAAAATCCTATCCAGCGATAGCGGCACGGCGCAAATCGCGCGCCCGCGTCAGGATGATGTCCTCGAGCTTCTGGACCGTCGCTGCCTGCACCGGCGACGCGACCCATTGCCCGCCCTGATTGACCTCGCGAAGCGCGGCCACACGGACTGCGTCAGCACGGAGATCCTGGTCGAGGATCGTCACAGTCACCTTCATCCGCTCGGTCGGTGCGCGGGGGTTCACATACCAGTCGGTCACGATCACGCCGCCGTTCGAATCGGTCTGCAGCAGCGGCATGAAGCTCAGCGTGTCGAGGCTGGCGCGCCACAAATAGCTGTTCACACCGATCGTGGTGACTTTGGACGCCGCCAGATCGGCCTGTGGCCGCGTGTTGCCGCGATGGTGGCAGGCGGCGAGCGAGAGGGCGAGCGAAACCACGATCGCGGTGCGCAACGGGCGGATCATCGGCATTTTCCTGGACGGTTTCATGAAAGTCTCGGCATCTATAGATGGTCTCGCGGCCGCCGCAAGCGTGCCGGCCACGCACCCTCTGTGTGCCGCTTGCAACACTTCCGCAGAAAATGAGTCAAGACGGTGGCAGGCACGGATTGAATCGTGTTACGTCCATTATCAGATAATACGCAGAATCCAGCGTGAAGAGGGGTTGCACAGTGTTTTCAGGTCGTTTGCTGTCCGGAATCGGAGTTGGGGCGCTTGTCGCCGCCGGCTTCGCCATGGCGCCTGCGATCGGTGCACCGGGCGAAAACCCACGTAATACGAAGCATGCGCCGGTCAGCGTTTACGGCATCGGCTCGTTCACGCCAGCCGCGGCTGATCCTCGCCTTGCGGCGGCGTTTGCGCGCAGCGGTCTAGATACCAGCGGCTTCCGCTTCACCCCGACCGATTCGCGCCGTAGCGGCAGCCGCGCGGTGACGGTGGCGGTCCGGGCGCGCTCGACCCGCACCGCGCTCGCAGCTGAACGCTCGTCCTCATTGGCCGATTCGGGCGCCTCGGTTAGCCTTGCGCCGATCGCCTATAATCTGGGCGTCGCGGTCGGCTGGCGCCGATTCGCGTTGTCGGGCGATATCTCCAAGGTCGATCTCGCCGGCATGCCCGGCAGCCGCGAGGCAGTTGATGTCGGGGTCAGCTATACCGGGCACCGTTTCACCGGCCGTGTGAAGGCTGTTGCGGACCGTCCCGTGGCCAACGCACCCAAGCTGATCGAGGAAGCACCTGCTTATTCGCTCGACGTGGGCGGCTCCTATCGCCTGACCCGCAACCTCGATGTGACGGCAGGCGTGCGTTACAAGGCTGAGCGTGACCGGCTCGCCCAGCTGAGCGACGATCGTCGCGACAGTCAGGCAGTCTATGTCGGGACCGCCTTCCGCTTCTGATCGGCTTAGTTCTGAGCAGGTAGCCAGGCGTCAATCGCCGCCCAACCCCGAAAACCCAGACCGCGCAGGCGCAGGAAGCGGCGTGAGTCCATTCCGCCGAGCGCGATGATGTTCAGCCCCAGGCCTCGGCCAATCCCTGCTGCCCTGAGCGGCCCGAGCGCTTGTGCGCCCGGATGCGAGCGGGTCGGATAGATCGGCGAGACGAACAGCAGATCCGCCCCGGCGCGCTTTCCGGCAATCGCCTGCGCGCGCGAATGGGCAGACAAGGTGCGCAGGCCGGGGCGGGTCAGAAGGCCCTTCCCATGCACGCCCGCCTCACCGCGCCCGAGCCACTCACTCCCAGCGCGAATCAACACCAGCTGTTTGCGCCGCGCCATGCGCACAACCTGTTCGAACAGCGCACGCCGCCCCGTTTGGCTTGTCGCATGATGGCGAAAAACGATTCCCGCGCCACGCGGCAGCGCTTCGATCGCCGCGAACAGCGAATCACCCATCCGCTCGTCGGTCATCAGCCAGAATGTCGGGGTTGGCGCGTGGCGCATGGGGTGGCGGTGGGGCACAGGCCTGCCTATAGCGCTGCCGATGCGCCGCGACGACCCCGAGACCAGCCCAGAAACCCGTCTTGCCGAGATACGCGAAGCGATCGGCCGCGCCGCCCATCTTGCCGGGCGCAAGCCTGAAGCCGTGACGCTGATCGCGATCTCCAAGACCCGGTCAGCTGACGAAATCGCGCCATTGCTCGCTGCCGGCCAATCCGCGTTCGGCGAGAATCGCGTACAGGAGGCTGAGGCGAAATGGCCGGCGCTCCGCGAGGCATGGCCTGAGACGGTGCTGCATCTGGTTGGCCAACTCCAGTCGAACAAGGCCGAGGAAGCTGTCGCCCTGTTCGATGCGATCCACTCGGTCGATCGGTCATCGCTGGTCGCAGCGCTGGCGCGGGCGATGGAACGGCAGGACCGGCGGCCGGCCTGCTTTCTTCAGGTCAATATCGGCGATGAGCCTCAAAAGGGCGGCTGCGCGATCGATGCGCTACCCGGGCTGCTCGCCGAGACGCGTTCTGCCGGCCTGCCAGTCGCCGGCCTGATGGCGGTACCCCCAGCCGAGGTCGAAGCCGCGCCCTATTTCGCGCTGTTGGCGAAGATCGCACGCGACCATGGCCTGGAAGGGCTCAGCATGGGCATGTCGAGCGATTACGAGACCGCGATCACGCTGGGCGCGACGCATATCCGCGTCGGCACCGCGCTGTTCGGGGCACGCACATGAAGTTCGACGCGCTGATCTTCGATTTCGACGGCGTGCTGCTCGAAAGCGAATATGCCGGCAACAAGCAGATCGCCGAATATCTGACCTCGATCGGCCATCCGACTACGCCGGCCGAATCCATGGCCAATTTCATGGGGCTGGCGGGCCATGACTTCCTCGCCGCGCTCGAACGCTGGATCGGCCGGGTGCTGCCCGATGATTTTCACGTCGCGCGCAAGCTCGAGGATGAGCGGGCGATGCGCGAGGGGCTCGAAGCGGTCGCGGGCGCGGTGGTTTTCGTCCGCAGCCTGCCGCCCTCGCTGCCGCGCGCCGTCGCTTCCTCGAGCTCGACGGCATGGATCGAGCGGCATCTTGAAAATCTCGGAATCCGCGAATCGTTCGGCAGCATGATCTTTTCAGGCCGCGAGCACGTCACGCGCGGCAAGCCCGAGCCTGATCTCTATCTCCACGCCGCGGCTGCGCTCGGCGTCGACATCGCACGGTGTGCGATTCTGGAGGACTCGCCCGTAGGTGCGACCGGAGCGGTTGCGTCGGGCGCGCACGTCATCGGTTTTGTCGGCGGCAGCCATTGCGGTCCCGATCATGCGGATCGGCTGAGGACGATCGGCGTCCGGGATATCGCGACCAGCTTCGACGAGGTCGCCCGGCTGATCGCCTAGAATTGGTGCCCGGTGCGGTCGCGTTTGGTCGCGAGATAGCGCTCGTTGAAGGGGTTCGACGGCAGGATATGCGGCACCCGCTCGATCACATTGATCCCTGCCGCTTCCAGCTGAGCCACTTTCTCCGGATTGTTGGTCAGCAGCCGTACCGATCGCTGGCCGAGCAGCTCGAGCATCCGCCCCGCTACCGCGAAGTTGCGCGAATCGACTGCGAAGCCGAGCCGCGTATTGGCGTCGACCGTGTCGAACCCCTGATCCTGCAGCGCATAAGCGCGCAGCTTGTTGATCAGCCCGATGCCGCGGCCTTCCTGGCGCAGATAGAGCAGGATGCCCCAGCCGCTTGCCTCGATCGCCTCGACCGCAGCGTGGAGCTGTGGCCCGCAATCGCATTTCAGGCTGCCGAGCACATCCCCGGTCAGGCATTCGCTGTGCAGCCGGACGAGCGGCGGCTGGCCGTCCGGCGCACCGATCAGCAGGGCGACATGCTCGCCAGGCATTTCAGGCGTGCGGAAGGCGACGATCTCGGTGTTTTCAGCTCCAAAAACCGGCAGCCGCGCTCGTGTTGCGATCGTCAGGCGAACGGCATCCTCATGCGCATCGATATCGCCCGGCGTCAGGATCAGATTGGATTGCGCCTCGGTGCTTGCGAAGAAGGCCGGCAACACGCCGCCAACGCGGGCCAGCCGCAAGGCCGCCTCGGCCGCCTCCCGCGCCTGCACCGGAATGGCGCGGAACGGGCCCTTCATCGGCGTCCGCAGGTCGAATTGCGGATCAGCCAGCGCAGTGGCCGTAGCGAAATCGAGCCAGGGCGCGCGCTCGACCAACACTGGCGAATCCGGCACCGCCGCTTCGCGCTGATTGGCGAGCTTGAGCGTCGCTGCACGGCCTGCGGTCAGGAGCACCGGTGCCGTGCCGGCCGGATCGAATGCCGCGAGCCGTTCGGGATCGGCGGTTTCGATCGGCAACAAGGCCAGCGTGCCGTCATCGCCGGCAATGGCGATCGGCCAGCCGCGCCGAAGCGCGTCGATCGCGTTCGCGGTGCGGCGCGGCTCGTTCAAACCTGAAACTCGGTCATGATCGGGATATGGTCTGACGGCTTGAGCCAGTTCCGGCAATCCTCGAACACACAGTGTGAAACCGCATTGGCGGCAATATCCGCCGTCGCCCACATATGGTCGAGCCGGCGCCCACGATCTGAGGCGAGCCAGTCCTTCGCGCGGTAGCTCCACCAGGTGAAAAGCCGCTCGGGCGGCGGCACGAAATGGCGACCGAGATCGACCCAGTCGTTGGATGCCTTCAGCCCATCGAGTGCCGCGACCTCGATCGGCGTGTGGCTCACCACGTCGAGCAGCTGCTTGTGGCTCCAGACGTCGGATTCGAGAGGCGCGATGTTGAAATCGCCGACCAGCAGGGTCGGCACGCGCAGGCCCTCCGACCAGCGCGTCATCCGTTCGACGAAATCCAGCTTCTGGCCGAATTTAGGGTTCACGTCGCGATTGGGGATGTCGCCGCCGGCGGGCACATAGACATTCTCGATCCGCATGCCGTTGTCGAGCCGAACCCCGACATGCCGCGCCTCGCGGTTCGCCTGCCAGTCGAACCGGTCGTCCTCGACCAGCGGCACGCGACTGATGATCGCAACGCCGTGGTGCATCCGCTGCCCGTGCAGGATGATTTGGTTGTAGCCGAGCGCGCGGAACGGTGCGCTGGGAAAGTCCCCGTCGATCACCTTGGTTTCCTGCAGGCACAAAATATCCGGAGAAACCTCGCGCAGAAAGCGTTCGACGATCTCGATGCGGAACCGCACCGAGTTGATATTCCATGAGACGATCTTGAGACTAGCCATCACGGCGATGTAGCCACCCCCGCGCGCGCGCGCCAGTACAGCTTGTGACGGCCTGGACCTCTGCGGATTCAGTTCAGGTCGAGGCGAAAAGGGTGATTTCCGAGCATCGGAGCGCAGCGTACTTCAGGTACGTGAGCACCGAAGCGCAGGAAATCGCCCTTTGCAGCCCGACATGGGCTGAAGCCGCAGAGGTCCAAAGGAAAGGCCCCCGCTCCGGGGGCATGGAGCGAGGGCCGACCTAGCGTTCGTCACGCAGGCGGGAAGTGGGTCCGTTCGGGCAACAGGGGGAAAATCCCGAACCGCTCCACATCCGCGACCTCTTTCTAGGGGCCGAAACCTGTCGCCACTATGAACGGACGTTCAATTTTTGGGAGAATTGCGACGTGGATCGTTCCACGAGAACGTCCTGTCGCTCACCGGCGCGTTGAAGCGCTGATTCGACAAGCGGATCTTGGTCATGTTGTTCTGGGAATCGATCGCGATCCAGCCCTGCAGCATCAGACCGCCCGGCGCATCGCCGCTGCGCTGGAAGAAAAGCGTCATGCGACCATATTCGGGATGCTTGGGGTCATACGCCTCTACCGCAACCATTTTGGGGTCGGGCGTCGTCACCACTTTCGCCACCCGGCTCACGCGGGTCGGGTCGATCAGGACGGCAAGCGGGGAATTGCCGATCGGCCAGCGCTGCACCTGCTTCACTGAATAGTCGATAAAGGTCAGCGCACGGCCATCGCCGACGATGAGGATCGGCACGCCCTTCTGATACTGGAAGCGGATCTTGCCGGGCTTCTTGAGCGTCAGAGTGCCCGTGAGCACCTTGCCGGCGCGGTCGGTCTGGGTGAACGATGCGGTCATGGATTCGACCGATTGCAGATGATGCTGCACAGCCGCGAGATCGCCGGTGACGGGCGCCGGGGCCGCGATGGCGATAACGGGCATGGCGAGCAGCGCCAGCGCGGAGGGGATACGAAAGGTCACGTTATTCTCCCGGGACAGCCTGGGCTGCTGCACGGTCAGGGTTGAACCTGCTCTGAACCGCCCGTCCTATAGCGGGTTCCCGTCGCGGTCGCGCAAGACGTCGCGGCGGCCGACATGGTCGGGGCGGCTGACGATGCCGTCCTTCTCCATGCGTTCGATCAGTCGTGCGGCCGAATTATAGCCGACGCGGAGCTGGCGCTGCAGCCACGAGGTCGAGGCCTTCTGGCTTTCGACGACCAGCTGGATCGCCGAGCGATATTGCTGGTCCTCAGCCGAATCCTCGCCCATCGGCGCGCCGTCGAGCGCGAAGCCGTCCTCGGGTTCCTCGGTGACCGACTGGATATAATCAGGGCGGCCTTGGGCGCGCCAGTGATCGGCGACCGCACGGACCTCGTCATCGGAGACGAAGGGACCATGGACGCGGACGATGCCCTTGCCGCCCGGCATATAGAGCATGTCGCCCTTGCCGAGCAGTTGCTCGGCGCCCTGCTCACCCAGGATGGTGCGTGAATCGATCTTGGAGGTGACGTGGAAGCTGATCCGCGTCGGCAGGTTCGCCTTGATCACGCCGGTGATGACGTCGACCGAAGGGCGCTGTGTCGCCATGATCAGGTGAATGCCCGCCGCGCGTGCCTTCTGCGCTAGGCGCTGGATCAGGAACTCGACCTCCTTGCCCGCGGTCATCATCAGGTCGGCAAGCTCGTCGACGATCACCACGATCTGCGGCAGCGGCTGGAAGTCGAGCGTCTCCTCCTCATAGACCGGCTGGCCGGTCTCGGGATGATAGCCGGTCTGGACGCGCCGGCCGAGCGGCTGGCCCTTGGTGCGCGCGGCGCGCACCTTCTCGTTGAAGCTCGCGAGGCTCCGCACGCCGACCGACGACATCATCCGGTAGCGCTCTTCCATCTGCTCGACCGCCCATTTGAGCGCGCGCACCGCCTTGGCCGGATCGGTCACCACGGGTGAGAGAAGATGTGGGATATCCTCGTACATGCTCAGCTCGAGCATCTTCGGGTCGATCATGATCATCCGGCACTGGTCCGGCCGCAGCCGGTAGAGCAGCGAGAGGATCATGCAGTTCAGTCCGACCGACTTGCCCGATCCGGTCGTGCCCGCGACGAGGAGATGCGGCATCGGCGCGAGATCAGCGATGACGGGATCGCCAGCGATATTCTTGCCGAGCACCAGCGGCAGCGAGGCTGACTGGTCGTCGAACGATTGCGATCCAATCAGCTCGTGCAGCCCCACCGTTTCCCGCCGCGCATTGGGCAGCTCGATGCCGATCACGGTCCGTCCGGGGATCGTCGCGACGCGGGCTGAAATCGCCGACATGTTGCGGGCGATATCATCGGCAAGCTGGATCACCCGGCTGGCCTTGATGCCCGATGCCGGCTCGAGCTCATACATCGTCACCACCGGGCCGGGGCGGATGTTGATGATCGATCCTTTGACGTGGAAATCATCGAGTACCGATTCGAGCAGCCGCGCATTGCGCTCCAGCGCTGCCTTGTCGACCGGCCCGCCGGGTGCGGGCGGTGCCGGCTTGAGCAGGTCGAGCGGCGGCAGTTGGGAATTGTCGCCGAGATCG
The DNA here is from genome assembly GCF_056402635.1 of Sphingomonas sp. P3_C5. Classification (NCBI taxonomy): domain Bacteria; kingdom Pseudomonadati; phylum Pseudomonadota; class Alphaproteobacteria; order Sphingomonadales; family Sphingomonadaceae; genus Sphingomonas; species Sphingomonas sp. P3_C5. The sequence continues at coordinate 502,040 of NZ_JBFUHA010000001.1, read as the reverse complement.
AACGACGCCTGTTTGGCCTTGGGTTTCGCCACTGAGGCTGCGAGCGACCGCTCGGCGATCACCGGGCCGGGCCGGGCATCGGGCATCGCCACCGCGCGCGGCACGGGTGGCTTGCGCGCCGCCTCCGCGGGCAGCACTTCCTGCTCGGGAGTGCGCCGCTCGGCCTTCGCTGCCTTGAGTTTCGCCGGCTGAGGCCGCCTTTGCCGATCGCCCATGTCGATCACGAAACTGGACGCCCAAATGCCCATGCCGGCAAGGCCGGTAAGGGCACCGACACCACGTGCCGTCCAGAGCATCGCGGTCGGATCGCCGATCTGGCTGATTGCCCAATGGAGCAGGTCGGCAACGGCGATGCCCACGACACCCCCGGCACCGGCGGGCAGGCCACGCATCGCCGAGCTCGAAATCAGGGCGAAAGTCGTGCCGATCAGCGCGATGCCGCCGATTGAGGCCAGCAGCATCAGCCGCCAGCGCCCGACCGGAATATCGCGCCAGAGCCGCAGCGCGATCATCAGCGAGATCGGCAGCACCAACAGGATGGCGGGCCCGAACAGAAGGAAGCAGATATCGGCGAGCCAGGCGCCGGGTTCGCCCAGCCAGTTCTGGGTGGGCCCACCCGAGGCTGTGTTGAGCGACGGATCGCCTGAATGATAGGTGGCGAGCGCGATCAACATCAGGATCGCGCCGATCATGATGGCGATCGCGCCGATCAGCGCGCCACTGCGTGCTGCGCCCGCCTTCATCGTCTCGCGCCACAGGGGCGTCTGCGCCCGGCTCGCCATCGTCTCAGTCCTTGGAATGTTCGCTGTCTGTGCTCGCGAATCATCGCGCTTGCGGAGTCCGACGTCAAGGCGCGCGCATTGGCAGCAAGCCAGCCAGACGCTAGAGTGGGGTATGGACCAAGCAGACGTCATCATCCTCGGCGGCGGCCTTGTCGGCAGCGCGCTGGCCGTGGCGCTCGACGCGCACGGGCTGACCGCAATCGTCATCGATATCGCCGATCCGCAAGTGATCCTTGCCGCCGGCTTTGACGGACGCGCCTCGGCAATCGCCAGCGCGCCGTACCGGATGCTCGAGACGATTGGCGTCGTGGACCGGCTCGCCGGGCTTGGCTGTCCGATCCAGGGGATCAGGGTAAGCGATGGGCTCGAACCGGGCGCGCTCGACTTCGAGCCTGATGCCGATAGCGGCGCGCTTGGCCATATGTTCGAGAATCGCCAGCTTCGCCGGGCCCTGATGGAGGCAGCCGGGGCAGCGCCGGGAGTCGACGTGCGGATGAAGACGCGCGCCGTGTCGGTCGAGCGCGGCGAGCATGGCGTGGTGGCGACACTCGATTCGGGTGCAACGGTCAAAGCACCGCTGCTGATCGCGGCTGAGGGGCGCAACTCGCCGACCCGCGACGCCGCCGGCCTGAAGGTCGCGCGTTGGACCTATGATCATGCAGCACTGGTGACCTCGCTCCATCATGAGCACAGCCACCAGAACATCGCCTATGAGATCTTCTATCCAAAGGGCCCGTTCGCGATCCTGCCGCTCAACGACGATGCACAGGGCCTTCACCGCTCGGCGATCGTCTGGTCGGTGCGTCGCGACGAGGCGCCGGGCATGCTCAAGCTTTCCGATCGCGGCTTCCTGGCCGAAGCCGAGAAACGGATGGGTGGCTTTCTTGGCCGGCTCGGCCCGCTCGGTGGCCGATCGAGCTACCCGCTCGGCTTCCACCACGCAGCGACGATCACATCCAACCGCCTCGCTCTGGTCGGGGACGCCGCGCACGGCATCCATCCGATCGCCGGTCAGGGCGTCAATGTAGGTTTTCGCGACGTCGCTACCCTGGTCGAGGTGCTGGTCGACGGCAAACGCCTCGGCCTTGATCTCGGCGATCCGCAATTGCTGGCGCGCTACGAGCGCTGGCGCAGCCTCGACACCTTCATGGTCGCCGCGGCGACTGACGGGCTGACCCGGCTGTTCGGCATCCCCGGCCGCACCGCCTCGGCCGTTCGCCGCTTCGGCCTGTCAGCGGTGCAGAAACTGCCGCCCCTCAAGGATCGCTTCATGGCTGAGGCGCGCGGGGAAAGCGGCGAGGTGCCCAAGCTGCTGCAGGGGCTGACGGTCTGACCGCCAAAAGGAGACAGGATCGATGAGCTTTGTCCTGATGCTGACGGCAGCAGCACTGCCGACCCAAGCCGTCCCGACACTCGATCCGCTCGGGCCAGCGGCTTCGGGAATGCTGCAATGCTATGCGCCGGACGTGGCAAAGCACGTCTGTCAGTCACTGGCAGGCTATCGCAAACGCGCTGACGGTAGCTACGACAACGCCGCAACGATCATGCTTTCGCCTTCACCGCTTGTGATCATGGAAACCGAGACGCCGGTCACGGTCGAGGCTGGGGCAGTATGCGGAGCGATCCGGAAACAGGATATCGATACCGCCGTTATTTCGGTCAGCGGACAGAAGATGTCCGATGCGGATGCGGTAGCGGTCCGGTCACAGATCGCTACGGGGATGGCATTCCTGATCGGCAAGCGGATTTGCACCACCTATGTGCCCGACGGCGCGCAACTGATCGCGAAAGCCACAATCGACGGCGAGGCACAGCCTGCCATGGATCAGAAGGTCATCTGGGTCGCGCCGACCGACGGATTTCACGTAGGTCCCTGAAGCGGCGGCACAGCCTGCTATTGCAGCGTCACCGATTCCTCGCCGTCATGCCGGCCGAAGAACTGCATCAGCTGGATGATCAGCTCGGCCCGGTCCTCGATGCCGCTTGCTTCGAGCAATGCCTGCTTCGCCGCGATATCGAACGGCGCGATCTGGGCGATGCCGTTGACGAGCGCCTCGTCGTCGAGCCGGTTCACCGCTTCCCAGTCGACCGCATAGCCCTGCGCGTCGGCAAAGCGCCGGGATTCCATCTCGAGCGATGAGCGGCGCGACAGGGACAGGATTTCGGGCTCGTCGGGCACCGGCAGCAATTCAGCCTCGACCTGACGGAAGGCAGTGGTCACATCGAGCTCGCGCAGGATGCGAAACAGGGCAATGCCCTCGAGCACGAGATTGTAGCGGCCGTCCTCGCTCGTCTCGAACTCGGCGATCCGCCCGACACAGCCGATCGTGAACAATGCCGGTGTCTCGCCGGTCGCAAGCGGGCCGGGGCGGGGCTGGATCATGCCGATTCGCCGGTCGCGCGCCATCGAATCGGAGATCATCGCGCGGTAGCGGGGCTCGAAGATGTGCAGCGGCAAATGCATGCCTGGAAACAGCAGCGCGCCGGGCAGCGGAAACACGGACAGCCGGGTCGTTTTCGGCGTGGTGGTTTCCGGTGCGTCGCTCATCCGAACAGGATAGCCGATAACCGCCGCCGCTGCGCGGAAACCCACGGATCCTCGAGGCCAACCACGTCGAACAGCTTGAGCAATTGCTGTCGCGCCGCGCCCTCATTCCAGTCGCGATCGGCGGCGATGATGCCGAGCAGCGAATCCGCGGCGGCGTCACGGTCGCCCGCGGCCATCTGGCCGCCTGCCAGTTCGAAGCGCTTGTCGAGATTGTCCGGATTGGCGGCGACTTCGGCGGCGAGGCCGGCGAGATCATCGACTGGCTTGGCCTCCTTCGCCAACGCAAGCGCCGATTTCGCGCGCTCGATCTCGGGCAGCTTGGCGAGCTCCTCTGGCAAGGCTGCGATCGCCGCATCGGCCTCGTCGATCCGGTGCGCGGCGACCAGGGCGCGCAGCCGACCAGACAGTACAGCCGGGTGATCGGGTGCGATCTCGGCGATCTGGTCGAACACGCCAAGCGCGCGCTCGCCGTCGCCCTCTGCCAGGATTTCCTCGCCCATCGCGATCAGCGGTTCGAGCTCGGCCTCGGCCTGGGCGGCCTCGCTCTCCACCGGAAGCTGCTTCAGGATCTGGTCGAGCATCGCCTTCAGCTGGGTTTCGGTCCGCGCGCTGGTCAGGTCGGCGACCAGTTGCCCCTGGAACATCGCATAGACGGTGGGGATCGATTTGATCTGGAATTGCGCCGCGATGAACTGGTTCTTGTCGGTATCGATCTTGGCGAGGATGACGCCCTTGTCGGCATAATCGGCGGCGACCTTTTCAAGCACTGGCGACAGCGCCTTGCACGGCCCGCACCATTCCGCCCAGAAATCGATGATGACGAGCGCGTTCATCGACGGCTCGACAACGTCGCGGCGGAACGCCTCGACGGCTTCACGTTCAGTGGCGGTCATTCCAAGGCTGGCCAAGTCTCACTCCCAAAGGTCACAGATCAGATTTGCGCGCTCACCTTATGTGGGCGCTCATGCCCTCAAGCCAAGTTTTTTCATCGACTCGCCATTGCTTGAGAATCCGAAGCGTCCCGCGCGCGAGTCCAGATCGTGGCACCATCGGATTGCTGGCCCCATGCGATCGAGGAAGAAAAGTTCGCAGCCGAGGCTGACCTTGGCCGCGCGCTCAAGCTCGACCGGGCCTGGCCGATTCCTGAAACAATGGTTGTTTGCCGGCGGCAGAGAAGGGCTTGCCGGGTGGAAAGGCCGATGCTAGAGGCCGCCCCCTTACCCGCCCGGTCTAGCTGATCGGCGCAGGCGCCAGAGCGGGCGTAGCTCAGGGGTAGAGCACAACCTTGCCAAGGTTGGGGTCGAGGGTTCGAATCCCTTCGCCCGCTCCAGTTTTCAAAGCACATCTTTGATACTGGCCGCCGCGGCGGAGCGGCTCTTTCTTAAAAACCGAAACCTTGTTGGGCTGGTTCGGGCGGCGACAGGTCGATCCCTTCGATCGCCAGCATCTTCAGCTTGGACGTCGATCCGCCTGGCGCGGAAAAGCCGCCGACCTTGCCGCCCGCCGCCAGCACGCGGTGGCACGGGATGATCAGCGGTATGGGGTTCGAAGCCATTGCCTGGCCCACGTCGCGTGCCGCCTCCGGCCCCGCACCGAGTTCCCTGGCCACGGCGCCATAGGTTGTGGTCTGCCCCCAGCCGAGTCGCCGCACCGTCTCATAGACCTGAGCAAAAAAGGATTGCTGCGCGCCGAGGTCGATCGCCACGCCGGAGAAGTCCACTTGCTCTCCGTCGAAATAGCGCCGCGCCATTGCGATGGTCGCGGCAATCTCGGATGGAGGCTCGTCGACAATCGCGTTCGGCAGCTGGCGCAGCACGGCACGCTCGGTCGCCTCGGGCCCCGCCGCAGGCAAACGGAAGCTGACGATGCCGCCCGTGTGCCAAGCGATCGCGGCGACGCCATGGGCAGTCTCGAATAGCCTGTAGCGGGGTACCGGCCGGGTCACATACTCTCCTGCGCTTTCCCGGCAATTTCGGTACCCGGTGCGCGCTTGGCAAGTCTCGCTTCGGCCGTTGTCGTGCTGAAGGACTCTCTACGCTGCGGCGGCCCGCTCCACGAAGTCGCTCGTCGTCACCTCGAGCCGGGCGAGCTTGTCGTCGACCGCGCGGAACCCTGATTCGAGGCGATCGATATCGGCGGTGATCGTCTCGGTGTCGATCCGGATCGACGCGATCGTGTCGGACATCGAGTCGGCCGTCAGCGCGGTCTCGTCGACGGCGGCGGTGATCATGTTCACCGTCAGCGCCTGGGCTTCCATCGCCTCGCGAATGCGCTGTGCCGAAACCTGCACCTCCCCGACGATATCCCGAATCGATCCGTTGACATCGAGTGTCTGACGGCTGGCGGACTGGATCGCGGCGATCTTGCCGGCGATGTCGTCGGTTGCGCGCGCAGTCTGCGACGCAAGGCTCTTCACCTCCTGTGCGACCACCGCGAAGCCGCGGCCGGCATCGCCGGCGCGCGCCGCTTCGATGGTGGCGTTGAGGGCGAGCAGGTTGGTCTGCCCAGCAATATCGCGAATCAGGTCGAGGATCGATTCGATCGCCTGGGCATGGCCGGAAAGGGCGACGGAGACTGCCACAGCCTGGGCCGACTGGTCGGCGGCACGCACGGCGACGCCGGTCGCGACCTCCACTTCGCTGCGCGCCGCCTCGATGGCGCGGATCAGGCCGGCGGCGGTCTGCGCGGCTTCGCGCATCGCAACGGCTGATTGTTCGGCGGCGGCGGCCACTTCGGATGTCTTGCTCATCATGCCGCGCGCTGCGGTCGAGGCCTGGGCGGTCTGATCGCGCAGTATCGACGAATCGGCGAGTGTCGATCCCAGCATCGACTGGACCTGATCGCGGAATACGACGCCGTCGCTGCCGCGCTTGCTGGCCGAGACCAGTTTGAGGCGTTCGGTGACTTCGGCGCACAGCACCTCGATCTCGATACAGGCCATCTGGCGCAGCGTCCGCTCGGCCGCGCGAAGGACTTTGGGATCATCCGCGAACTTCTTCTGAATGACATCAAGCATTGCATCGCCCATCGCGGTCACCGTGACAACGACGACGGCGGTGGACAACTGGTTGTCGACGAGCTGTGTCGCCCAACTCGCCAGGTCGCTGATCCAGCGCGCATCAACCGGCCCGCGCAATGCTTGCCGCTGCCTGTCCGAAATGCGTGTCGCATAGGCGGCAATCTCGGCGGCGCTCTTGCCCTTGACGGAGGCGCTCGTCTTGGTCCAGCGATCGGTCGACGTCTTGACGAGATCTTCGCCGCAACGGTCCCACAGGTCGCGAAGTTCGCGGCTGAAGGCGCCCTTCACGTCGTATGCCTCGACTCGTTCCTGAATCGCCGCTGCGCTGAGCGCGATATCAGTCCCGCCCTGCTGGGTTAATGCGGCTTCGGTCATTTGTGGCACCCCTCCGGATCCTTGTCTGAAGGCCATCGTAGCGCAGTGTGGTAAACGAACCATTGTGGCTGCATCGAGATGTGCAGATTGTGGAAAATAGCGGCTGTTCCAGCACAGGCTTGAACCTTGTATCTGTGGCTCGGCACCAACGGGCATCAGACACGGACCATATCAATTGAACGGACTCTATTGAACGAAGCGGGCATGGCAGCCGGACAGGCACCGGCGCCGCACAGGTCGAGCGGCGGCGAGGATCTGCGGCTGTTCGCGCTTGTGCGGGCTGGAGACGCGCAGGCTTTCGAGGAACTCTACCGGCTCTATCACCCCCGGCTGACGCGCTTCCTCCTCAAATTCGTCCGTCGTCCGCACATCATCGAGGAGGTATTGAACGACAGCATGATGGTGGTCTGGGAGCGTGCCGACAGCTTCCACGGTGCCAGCAAGCTTTCCACCTGGATCTTCGGCATTGCCTATCGCAAGGCGATGAAGGCGATCAACCGGCAGGACGAGCCGATCGAGGACCGCGACTCGGAAGAGCGCATGTCGCTTGATGCGAGCCCCGAGGATCAATTGGGCGCGCACAAAAGCCAGCTCTTGCTGAAGAGCGCGATGGAAGAGCTTTCGCCTGACCACCGCGCCGTGCTGGAGCTCACTTATTATCAGGAAATGGGGTATCGGGAGATCGCTCAGATCATGAGCTGCCCGGTCGATACCGTGAAGACACGCATGTTTCATGCAAGACGCCATTTGAAACGCCGGTTGGCGGGCGAGCTTGCGGATTGGGTATAGGAAAGATCATGGGCAATATCATTCAGCTGCATGACGATCCCCATGGCGCGGCGCAGAGCCTGCTGCCCTGGTACGTCAACGGCACGCTCGATCCCGCCGAGGCGGCTCTGGTCGAGGCGCATCTGGCAAGCTGTGCCGATTGCCGCGCGGATCTCGATAGTGATCGGGCGCTGGGCCGGCAGGTTGCGGGTCTGTCGATGGATGTCGAGCATGGCTGGGCAGCGATGCGGGCGAGGATGGAGACTATACCGCAGCGGCGATCGGCCTCGCCGATTCGCTTCCTGCGGCGGCCGGTCGCGATCGGCTGGGCGGTGGCGGGGCAGCTCGCCGCCGCGGCGCTGATCGTCGCCATCGCGCTGCCGGCGCGCCATGCGCCGACCGATGCCGCCTATCACGCACTTGGCACGGCGGCGGTTGCGGCGCCGGGCAATCTCGTCATCCAGTTCAAGCCCGATGTCACCGAGGGCGACATGCGCAGCGCCTTCATGCGTGCCGGCTCGCGCGTGGTTGACGGACCCACGGTTAGCGGTGCTTATGTGCTGCGTGTCGATGGGAACAAACGAGACGCCGCGCTGAAGCAACTCCGCGCCACGCCGGGGATCGTCCTCGCCGAGCCGATCGACCGCGGCGATCAGCCATGAACCCAAGCCGCGTCCTGCGGCGGGGAGTTATCCTTCTTTCTGTCGCGCTCGCGATGCTGATCCCAGCCGTGCCGCTTGAGGCGCAGATACGCACAGACAGTCCAGGTGCTGATCGCGAGATCCTGGTGATGTTGCGGCTTGCTCCCCCGCATTATCGGCCGAACTCAGGCTATGGCGGCGATTATGGTGACGGCACCTCGCGCACCGCACGCCGGCGGATCGCGCTAGGTATAGCGCATCGGAACCGGCTCGAACTGGTCGATGGCTGGCCGATGCCGTTGGTCGGCGTCGACTGCTATGTCATGCGCGTGCCGGCAGATGTCGCGATCGAGGCCGCGGTCGCGCAGGTGTCGAAGGACTCGTCAGTCGTCTGGTCCGAGCCGATGGGAGCGTTTCGCACTGAAGACGGGATAGGTTCCCGCTCCTTCTGAGCTTATCCCGCAGCTGCGGGTTCGGTGCAAGCCTCGACCATGTGGCGCAGATGCTGGTCGGTCGCGGCTTGGGGCCCTTCGAGCTGGGCTTCGGTGGTACGGACATCGGCGCCGCGCTCGAGCAGCAGATGGACTGGGCAGCGCATGGCGATCTCCATCAGCCGGCGGCGCTGGGCGCTATCCAGCGCGCCGGCGATCTCGATCTCCCGCTCGAACACGTCGCGCGACTGGAGCGTGCCACGGACATGATAGACCCGGGACTTCACATGCGCGACTGGCCATGCCTTGCGCTCGGCATAGAGCCGGACGGTCATAACCGTGCAGGCACCGAGCGCTGCGCAGATCAGGTCATAGGGATTGGGGCCCGAACCGAGCCCGCCAAAAGCCCGTGGTTCGTCCACGAGAAAGGTCGTCGCGCCGGCATGAACTTCGACCTGATAGCGGCCTGCACCAGTCTCCTCGACCAGGATGATCTCGGGGTGAATGTCGGGGGTCGCGGGCGACTCGGTCATCGCGTGTTCCTTCCGGAATAATGGGCCGGACCTTATGGCGCCAATGGAGGCGGTGTCGCCAGCCTCACTCGACAAGCCGTGATCGCATACCCATTTGAAGCGCGATTGGGAGATTCACCATGACCATCTATCGCAAGACCGATGAAGCGGTCGCCGCGCTCACGCCCGAACAATATCGCGTCACCCAGCAGAGCGGCACCGAACGGCCGGGCACCGGACCGCTCCTGAACAACAAGGAGCCGGGCATCTATGTCGACATCGTCTCGGGCGAGCCGCTGTTCGCTTCGTCCGACAAGTTCGATTCCGGCTGCGGCTGGCCGAGCTTCACCAAGCCGATCGAGCCAGCGAACGTCAGCGAACTGACCGATACCGCTTACGGCATGGTCCGCACCGAGGTACGCTCAGCGCATGGCGACAGCCATCTTGGCCATGTGTTCGACGACGGGCCGCGCGATCGCGGCGGGCTGCGCTATTGCATCAACTCGGCGTCGCTGCGCTTCGTTCACCGTGATGACATGGTGGCGCAGGGCTATGGCGCCTATCTCGACCAGGTGGAGGAAGTGGCATGAGCCAGGAAACAGCAATTCTCGCCGGCGGCTGCTTCTGGGGCATGCAGGATCTGATCCGCAAGCTGCCGGGGGTGGTCTCCACCCGAGTCGGCTATAGCGGCGGCGAAGTGCCGAATGCGACCTATCGCAATCACGGCAACCATGCCGAAGCGATCGAGATCGTCTTCGATACCGACAGGACCGATTACCGCGCGCTGCTGGAATTCTTCTTCCAGATCCATGATCCGACGACGCGCAATCGCCAGGGCAATGATGTGGGCGCGAGCTATCGCTCGGCAATCTTCTACACCAACGCCGAGCAAAAGGCGGTGGCTGAGGACACGATCGCCGATGTCGAGGCTTCCGGCCTCTGGCCTGGCAAGGTCGTGACCGAGGTGACGCCGGCGGGCGATTTCTGGGAGGCTGAGCCCGAGCACCAGGATTATCTGGAGCGTTTGCCCAACGGCTATACCTGTCATTTCGTTCGCCCCGGCTGGAAATTGCCGCACCGGGCGGACGCGGCCTCCTAAAGCCGGAGCCGCACCGCCGCGCGCAGCGCCGGCAGCAGATCGCTCTCGAACCAGGGATTGCGCTTCTGCCAGCCGATGCTGCGCCAGGACGGATGGGGCAGCGGGATGAGCGATGGCCCAACGGCCGCGAATCCCCGTACTCGTTCAGTCATCGTCAGCTTGCCGGGCAGATAGCGGGCCTGGGCATAGTGTCCGACGAGCAATGTCAGGCGGTCCGCCGGGAGCAGTGCCAGGATCCGGTCGTGCCATAAAGGTGCGCATTCAGGGCGTGGCGGCAGATCCCCGCTCGTGCCCTTCCCTGGATAGCAGAAGCCCATCGGCATCAGCGCGACCTTGGCGGGATCGTAGAAATCTTCACCTGGGATTCCCGTCCATTCGCGCAGGCGCTTGCCGCTGTCGTCATCCCAGGGAACGCCACTGCGATGGACTTTGGTGCCCGGCGCCTGGCCGATGATGAGGATGCGCGCGCTGGTGCTGAACTGCACGACCGGCCTCGGGCCTGACGCCAGGAAGGGCGCGCAGACGGTGCAGGCACGCACCTCATCGAGAAGGCCGGGCGCCGGATCGATCATCCTCTCGCCTTTCGCATTCGCGGAGGCGGGGATCAACGCTCCGGAAACGCATCGGGCTTGCCGCGTTGAAGGCGCATGCCCTCAAGCGTGATCCGCTCCTACCATTATGACGAGGCCGAGCGCCGGCTCGAGATCGAGTTCGTGAGCGGCCGGCGCTACAGCTATCTCGACGTGCCGGTGGAGGAAGTGGCGGCAATGCAGCGCACCATTTCCAAGGGCGGCTTCTTCAACCGCCGCATCCGTGATCGATACGACTTTGTCGAGCACGCCTGAGCGGCGTCATACCACCGGATGCAGATATTGGTGGACCGCCGAGACGACCACGGAGCCCTCGCCGACTCCCGAGGCGACTCGCTTGACTGAGCCCGAGCGGACGTCGCCGATCGCAAAGATGCCGGGCTTGCTCGTCGCATAGGGCGAGGCAGCGCCGGCGGCGTCGGGGCCGGTCTGGACGAATCCCTTTTCGTCGAGCGCGAGGCAGCCGTCGAGCCAGTCGGTATTGGGTTCGGCACCAATCATCACGAACATGTTGCCGATGGCGTGGCGTTGCTCAGCGCCGGTCTTGGCATTCGTCCAGGTCACGTGGCGCAGATAGCTGTCGCCCTCCAGCCCGGTGACGCTGCTATGGGTATGAAGCGTAATCTGTGCTGACGAGTGAATACGCTGGACGAGATAGTCGGACATCGTCTCCGCCAGCCCGCGCGACCTGACCAGGATATGGACATGCGCCGCGGCACGCGACAGGAACACCGCCGCCTGGCCGGCCGAATTGCCGCCACCGACGACCAGCACCGCCTCACCGTTACAGAGACTCGCTTCCATCGCGGTCGCCGCATAATGGATGCCCTGGCCCTCGAACTTCGCATAATCGGGCACGTCGAGCTTGCGGTAACGCGCGCCGCTCGCGACCACCACGGCGCGGGCTGAGACACGCTGGCCGTCCTCGAGCGTCACGACATAGGGGGCGGTGCTGCAATCAAGCGCCGCCGCCGGCCGCGCGATGGCAAGCCGCGCGCCGAACTTCTGTGCCTGAACCTGGGCGCGGCCGGCCAGCGCCTGACCCGATATCCCGGTGGGAAAGCCGAGATAATTCTCGATCTTGGAGCTGGTCCCCGCCTGGCCGCCCGGCGCGAGGCCCTCGATGACGATCGTGTCGAGCCCCTCGGACGCAGCATAGACCGCTGCGGCGAGCCCGGCCGGCCCGGCGCCGACCACGACGACGTCATGGATGCGCTCGGGGTCAAGCGTCTCGGTCAGCCCAAGTGCATCAGCCAGTTCGGCAGTCGTGGGATTGCGGAGCACGCAGCGGCGGGTCGCGATCGCCACGGGCAATTGATCCGGGGTGATCGCAAAACAGTCGAGAAAGCCGCCCGCGTCGGGATCGGCATCGATATCGAGCAAGCGGTGCGGATAGGCGTTGCGCTCCAGAAAGCGCTGCAGCCGGAGCGTATCGGCCGCATGGCCTGATCCGATCAGCGTGACGCCACCATGGCTGTGGCGGATCAGGCCGACACGACGCAGGATGAAGGCGCGCATGATGAGTTCGCCGATATCGGCCTCGGCTGACACGAGGTGGCGGAATTCGGCGCGGCTGACGCGCAGCACCCGGCTATCTTCACCCGCGCGGCCGCTGACGAGGATCGCACGCCCGTTGAACAGATCGAGTTCGCCGGTGAACTGGCGCGCACGGTGCGTGGTGAAGACCGTGGCGACGCCGTGCTCGTCGGTGTCGAGCACCTGGATCGATCCCTCGAGGACGACGAAGAAGTCCACGCTGCGTTCGCCGCGCGTATAGAGTGGCGTGCCCCGCGCCACCGCTTCCTCGCGGCCATAGGGCATCATTCGTGCCACCATCTCCTCGCTGAGGACGGGAAAGGTCTGGGCTTCGCGTTCGAGGGGATCGGTCGGGTCGATCTCGGTCCGTTCAGCAGCCATCGTCACTCCTCGCGCCCCTGCCAGCGGACGATAGCAGCCTCACCCCTCTTCGCGAAAGCCGGCTCTCCGATTAGGATACACTGATGAGCAATGGCATGATTCGCGCCGGAATCGGCGGCTGGACCTTTGAACCCTGGCGCGGGGTGTTCTTTCCAGAGGGTCTTGCGCAGAAGCGGGAGCTGGAGTTCGCGTCCCGCGCCGTAACGGCGATCGAGGTCAACGGGACTTATTACAGCAGCCAGAAACCCGCGACCTTTGCCGGCTGGGCAAAGACAGCGCCCGAGGACTTTATCTTCGCGGTCAAGGCATCGCGCTTCTGCACCAACCGGAAGGTGTTGGCGGAGGCAGGCGAGTCGATCGCGAAGTTCGTGGGCCAGGGGATTGTCGAGCTGGGCGAGAAGCTGGGGCCGATCCTGTGGCAGTTCATGGCCACCAAGAAATTCGACGCCGAGGATTTCGGCGCCTTTCTGAAGCTCCTCCCGGCTTCGCACGATGGCGTCGCGCTTCGCCATGCGATCCAAGTGCGGCACGAAAGCTTTGCGGTGCCGGCATTTGTAGAGATGGCGCGGGCGGCGGGGGTTGCGATCGTTTATGCCGATTCAGCGACCTATCCCGCGATCGCCGATGTAACGGGCGATTTCGTCTATGCCCGGCTCGAAAACGCGGTCGAGCATGAGCCGACCGGCTATACGCCCGCTGAGATCGATCGCTGGGTGGCGGCGGCCAGGACCTGGGCGAGCGGAGGACAGCCGGAAGGCCTGCCCTATGCCGACGAGACCGTCCCGGCGAAGAAGCCGCGCGATACCTTTGTCTTCTTTATCAACGGCGCGAAGGTGCGGGCGCCGGCCGGTGCGATGGCGCTGATCGAGCGGCTGAAGGCAGGCTGACCCGGCGCCCGATTCGCGCCCGCTGGCATGCCCTTTCGCCGCTGTTATCCGCTGTTCTGCGCGGAAATTTTTTCTTCCGCTGTTAACGCGGATTTTTCAGCTGGATTCAACTAGGTATTTCAATGGGTTGAAGGCAGTTTTGCTGTTTTCGAATAACAGCGGTGAAAGTTGGAAATAACAGCGGTGGAACAGCCGCGGCCATCGCTGTTATTGATCGGAACAGCGGCCCGAGATGAGCGTCATTTTCTGCAACGATGAGAAAGAGCGGGACGGTGCCTGACGAGCTTCGTCCCGCGCGGTGTTGCAACAATCCGCACAGATGTTGAATCAGCCTAAGGCCGGGCGGCTCAATGTGCCGGCGCGCTGGCCTGACCCTGGATGGCGGCGGTCTCGATCGCGTCGAGCGCCTGGCGCGCGCCGATATAGCGCCGGGCCGCGTTGATCCAGCGGCCACCCTGCGTTGCGCCGGGCATTCGCGCGACTTCGGCAAGCGCCGCCTCCACCTGCCCATTCTGGAGCATCCGTCGGGCGCGGGTCAGCCGGTCTGCGGGGAGCGGCGAGGGCGTATCGGCACGGTGCAATACGATCAGATTGCCAAGCTCGCGCCGAAAACTCCCCATCCATCCGTCCCTGGTGACGCCGGTGGTGAGTTCGGGCGCTATGACGTCGAGTCCGGCGCGCAAATCCTCGATGGTCACCGGCTCGCCGGCGGCCTGAATGATCGTGCCGACCGCCTGGCCCTGATTGGTGCCGAAACGCGCGCGCAGCTGCTCTTCGAGAAAGCCAAGCGGCTGGCCGCGGTCGATCTGGCGTCGTGCGGCGAAGGCGACCATCAGCCCCTCGGCGCGGGTGGCGAAGCTCGAGGCGACCCGCGCCTCGACGCCCACATTCGCCGTCCTGGCTTCGAGATCGGCAAGCCGGAGCGAGAGGTCCTTCTCGCGTACCGACAAGGCATCAAGGTCGATCGCCGGTGCTGCCGTGCCGCTGTTGCCCGGCACGATCACCACCGGCGTTTGCTTGCCGCCTGCGGTCGTCGCCAGCGGCAGGGTAACGGTCGCGACTGGCTTGGGTGCGAACCAGCTGGCATAATTGTGCAGGATGAACGCCATCACGCCGAGCCCGGCGAAGAAGGCGACCGCGCCGAGGATCGCCGCGTTGCGCCACACGGGTGACAGGGGCGCAGGCTTTGGGGACGCCGCCGTCGGAGAAGCAGCCTCGGGAGGCGCCAGGTCGACGGGAGCCGGTTCGACGGCGGGTGTCGTCACGATCTGCGGGTCAGCGTCCATCCCCGTCTTATCTTCGCCTGTGCCGGGTCGGTCAATCGGGCGCGCACGCAGCGGCGATCAGCGCGGCATCAGTTGGGGCAGCGGCGATAGCGATCGTTGCCCAGCCTGTGCCCGCCGCTGCGGCGACTGCGGGGCTCAACGCGGCGATGGCGATTTCAGATCGTGCGATCCCGTGGATATTGACGAGGGCGCCAAGCCTTGCCGCCGCGCGCGCCGAATGGAGCAGGGCAGTCGCGCCCCGCAGGCGCTCAATCCATTCGGCCGCAACCGGCACTTCTTCGCTCACATAGACTGGGATGGCGCGCGTGACTGGTCCATGCGGCTCAATCGCACGATCGCGGCCGCCGAGATGCAGCACCCCAGACAGGCCGCGCGCTGAAGCAAGCGCAAGCATTGCGGCGGCGTCCGCATTGCCTGCCGCCATGACGTCAAATCCAGCGAGGCGAGCGGTTTCCGCAGTCTTCTCGCCGACTGCGAGAACCGGCAGAGACAGGAGGTCGGCGAGATCGAGCCCAGCAAAGCGGACAGCGTTGGCGCTGGTCAGCAGCAACGCGTCATGATCGGCCGGGTCCGGTGGGGTCCAGCTGAGCGCGCGAACCGCGAACAGCGGCAGGCGGATCGCCTGAAGTCCGAGCGCTTCGACGCGATCAGCGGTCGCCGTGTTCCCCGGCTCGGGGCGAAGCACAGCGAGCGGCCTGATCATGCAGCAAACAGCCGGCGCACTGATGGCGGCGCGCGTGTCAGCAGATCCTGCGCCAGCGTCTGAGCAATGCTGAAATCGGCAATGTCGCCGCGCATTTCGCCCGCGACATGAGCGCTGCCGTCTTCAGCGAGCAGTTCGGCGCGGATCGTCACCTGATCGCCTTCAAGTGTCGCCAGACCGGCAACCGGCGAATGGCAATCGGCCTGGAGCGCCGCAAGCAGGGCGCGTTCGAGCAGCACACAGGCAAGCGTCTGGCTGTCGCTGATTGCCGCGAGCCATTCGAGAACCCGTGCATCCCCAGCGCGCGCCTCGACCCCAACCGCACCCTGAGCTGGCGCGGGCAGCATGACGTCGGTCGGGATCGCAGCGCCGATCTCCGGGCGTCCGAGCCGATCTAGCCCTGCCGCCGCCAGCAAGGTGGCATCGACTTCGCCTGCGGCGAGCTTGGCGAGGCGGGTGTCGACATTGCCGCGGAACAGCATTGGTTGCAGATCGGGCCGCAACCGGCGCAATTGTGCTGCGCGGCGCGGCGAGCTGGTGCCGACTCGCGCTTCTTGCGGTAAGGCGGCGATGCTCGCGGCGCCGATCAGCCGATCACGGACATCGGCGCGGGGCAGCATCGCCGCGATCCGGTTTGCATCGGGGCGGATCGTCTCGACATCTTTCATGGAGTGGACCGCGCAGTCGATCTCGCCGTCGAGCAAGGCGCGGTCGAGCTCCTTGGTCCACAGTGCCTTGCCCCCGATCTCGGCGAGCGCGCGGTCCTGGACGCGGTCGCCAGTGGTGCTGATCTTCACAATCATGACGTCGGCCTCCGCCCAGCCATGCGTGGCGCAAAGGGCGTCGCGCACCATATGCGCCTGGACAAGGGCGAGCGGCGAACCGCGGGTACCAAGGCGGAGGAAAGGTTGGGCCACGCAATAACTCCGTTCGGGCTGAGCCTGTCGAAGCCCCTGCTACACCTCTCCCAACACTAAGAAGAATGGCCCTTCGACAAGCTCAGGGCGAACGGATGGGCTGGATCAACTCAAAACTCCAGGTTGCTGTAGAAGAACGGGCCGCCCTTCGACAAGCTCGGGGCGAGCGGCTAGTGGTTTCGCATCATGAGTTTGATCCTCGGCCTCGAATCGAGCTGCGACGAAACCGCGGCGGCATTGGTGACCAGCGACCGGCGCGTCCTTGCGCACCGGCTGCTTGGGCAGGAAGCGGAGCACAGGCCTTATGGTGGTGTCGTGCCCGAGATTGCGGCGCGCGCGCATGTCGAGGCGCTGATCCCGCTGGTCGAGGGAGCATTGGCCGATGCTGGGGTGAGCCTGGCTGAGATAGATGCGATCGCCGCGACGGCGGGGCCGGGGCTGATTGGTGGCGTCATGGTGGGGCTGGTGACCGGCAAGGCACTGGCGCATGCGGTCGGCAAGCCGCTCATTGCGGTCAATCATCTCGAGGGCCACGCGCTTTCCCCACGGCTTTTCGATCCTGATCTCGCCTTTCCCTATCTGCTGCTGCTCGCCTCGGGCGGGCATTGCCAATTGCTGCTGGTCGAGGGCGTGGCTTCCTATCGCCGGCTTGCGACGACGATCGACGATGCCGCCGGCGAGGCGTTCGACAAGACCGCCAAATTGCTCGGGCTTGGTTTTCCTGGCGGACCCGCTGTCGAGCGCGCTGCCGAACTGGGGAATCCAAAAGCAGTGCCCTTGCCACGGCCGCTAAAGGGCTCCGACGAACCGCATTTCTCCTTTGCCGGGCTGAAAAGCGCGGTTGCCCGGGCACGCGACGCGGGAACCTGGTCAGCCGAGGACATTGCGGCTTCGTTCCAGGCGGCAGTCGTCGATTGCCTGATCGACCGCACGACACGGGCTTTGGCGCGCGCCGATGGTGCAACCGCTCTGGTGGTTGCCGGCGGGGTGGCGGCCAACCGCTCAGTGCGCGGTGCGCTCCAGGCGCTGGCTGAGACGCATGGCCTGCGTTTCGTCGCGCCGCCCTTGTGGCTGTGCACTGACAATGCGGCGATGATAGGCTGGGCGGGCGCCGAGCGCTTCGCCGCCGGCCTGACGGATCCGCTCGACGTGCCGGCTCGGCCACGCTGGCCGCTCGATCCGGATGCCGAGGCAGTGCGTGGCGCGGGAGTGAAGGCATGAAGATCGGCGTCATTGGCGGCGGTGCATGGGGAACCGCGCTCGCCAGTGTTGCGGCGCGTGATGGCGAGCCGGTGCTGCTCTGGGCGCGCGAGCCCGAGGTGGTCGAGGCGATCAATGCTGTCCATGAGAATCCCTTGTTTCTCGCTGGCGTGCCCCTGCCCCGCTCGATTCAGGCGACCGGCAGAATCAGCGATCTTGCAAGTTGCGAGGCATTGCTGGTGGTCTCCCCAGCGCAGTTCGTTCGTGCGACTCTTTCCGAGCTTCCGGCCGGCGACACGCCGCTGGTGCTTTGCGCCAAGGGAATCGAAGCCGGGACTCGGCTGCTCATCAGCGAGGTCGCGCATCAGGTTCAGCCGGCCGCGCCGATCGCGGTCATCTCCGGCCCCACTTTCGCCCATGAAGTCGCCGCCGGCCAGCCGACGGCGGTGACGCTCGCTTGCGCCGATGAGGCGATAGGAGAGCGGCTCGCCGATCGTCTCGCTGGTCCGACCTTCCGTCCCTATGCATCGAATGATGTGGTCGGCGCCGAGATTGGCGGGGCAGTCAAGAATGTGCTCGCGATCGCCTGTGGCGTGGTCGAGGGGGCCGAGCTTGGCCAGAATGCCCGCGCCGCGCTGATCGCACGTGGTTTTGCCGAGATGACTCGCTTCGGGCTGGCACGCGGCGCGCGGGCCGAGACGCTCGCCGGGCTGTCGGGGTTGGGCGATCTCGTCCTGACCTGCTCCTCGACCAGCTCGCGCAACTTCTCGCTCGGTGTCGGGCTTGGCCAGGGCAAGGCCGCGAGTGAGCTGCTTGCGGATCGCCGCACCGTTGCCGAAGGCGCTTTCACCGCGCCAGTGCTGCGCGAAGCGGCGGCGGAAGCGGGTGTCGATATGCCGGTGACCGAGGCGGTTTGCGCCCTGCTCAAAGGCATGGACGTGCGGGCTGTCGTCGAGGCGTTGCTCGCCCGTCCACTTACTCGGGAGGATCGCTGATGCGCTGGGCTGCTTTGCTCAAGGGAATCAATATCGGAGGAAAGAAGATCCCGATGACCGAGCTGAAGGCTCTGGTCGAAGATCTCGGCTATCGCGACGTCAAAACGCTACTCGCGTCCGGCAATGTCGTCTTCAGCTGCGACGCGGAAAAAGGGGCTGCTCTGGAGGAGAAGATTGAGGCGGCGCTCGCGGCCTATGGATTGAAGACGGACGTGGTCGTCCGCAACCATGCCGAACTGACAGCTGTGATCGACGGCAACCCGTTTCCCGATGCGGCATGCGAACATCCCAATCATCTGCTGGTATCGTTCCACCGTGATCCGGTGCCGGGCGGGCTGATCGAGAAGATTCCCGACATCTATGACGGGCCGGAGCGGCTGAAGGCGATAGGGCGCGAGCTCTACATCGATTATCCCGAGGATGTCGGCCATTCGAAGCTGGGTCCGGCGATGGCGAAGCTTAAATTCCCGAAGCTGGCGACGATGCGCAACTGGAATACCGTGGGCAAGCTGAGGGATCTGCTGGCGTAGCGCTCAAGGTCTCAGAAATCGACAGCGATGCCCTTGAGCTCCCAGTCGCCATAGCGGGTCGGATCCAGGCCCAGCGGATCGCCCTCGGCATTTTCAACCTGGCCGGAATCGTTCCCGGGATCGGGTTTGGGCACCGGTGTGCTCTTCGAAAGATAGGCTGGTGGCTTCACATGTGGCGGGCGGCGGCCCATGGCGGTTCATCCTGGATGCTGCTGTCACGCCATCCTCCCGCAACGAGATGAGTTCAAGTGCTTTGACCCGACCCCCTAACCGTTCCCCCGATCGTTCCGGTTCTCGCGCCGACGATGCGCCCGGCGTTCCCACGCGCCGCGCCGCGCTGAAACTGCTCGATGCGGTGCTCCGTCAGGGCCTGCCGCTCGAGTCTGCGCTCGACCGAGCCACCCAGGGGATTGAGCGCAGCGATGACCGCGCGCTTGCCCACGCCATCGCGGCCGAGACGCTGCGCCGCCTGCCTGATCTCGACGCGCTGATCGATTCGGCGACGCGCAGCCGCCTGCCCGATGACGCCAAAGCGCGCTTTGCCCTCAGGATTGCGCTTGTCCAGGCGCTGGCGCTCGGCACGCCGCCGCATGCTGCGATCTCCACTGTGCTGCCTCTGGTCGATGGCGGTCCGCGCAAGCTGGTGCACGGGGTGTTCGGTACGCTGATGCGCGGCAATGCCAGCCTAGACGAATTCCCGACGCTCCCCGAAGATGTCGAGGCGCGCTGGCAGAATGCCTGGGGCGAAGAGAAGGTCGCGGCTGCTGAACAGGCGATCGCCGCACCGCCGCCGCTTGACCTCACACTGGCTGATCCCGCGAAAACCGCGGCGCTGGCTGAGGCGGTTGGTGGCATGTCGTTGCTGCCCGGTCATATCCGCCTTGCGGGCGCGCATGTTCCCGAGCTTCCCGGCTTCGAGGAAGGGGATTGGTGGGTCCAGGACATCGCAGCCTCGCTGCCCGCGCGGCTGATCGGCAAGGGTGCGGGCACTGCGCTTGATCTCTGTTCGGCGCCCGGTGGCAAGACGATGCAGCTCGCCAGCGCGGGCTGGACGGTGACATCGGTCGATTCCTCGGAAAGTCGTCTGGCGCGACTTCGTGATAATCTCGAGCGCACCCATCTGACGGCTGAGGTGGTTGCAGCCGATCTGCTCAAATGGTCGCCGGCGGAGCCGGCTGACGCAGTGCTGCTCGATGCGCCGTGCAGCGCAACCGGGATTTTCCGCCGCCACCCTGATGTGCTCCACCGGGTGAACCCCAGGGTGATCGCCGAGATGGCGCGGGTGCAGGCGCAATTGCTTGCCCGCGCCGCAAAATGGGTGAAACCGGGCGGCCTTTTGGTTTACGCGACCTGCTCGCTCGAGCGCGCTGAGGGCGAGGAGCAGCTGATGGCATTTCTCGGCGCGCAGCCCGATTTTGCGATCGACTCGGTCGCCGCGGAGGAATTGCCCGCCGGTATCGCCCCGCACCAGCGCGGCTGGGTCCGCACTTTGCCCGGAATGCTCGGGAGTGATGGCGGCTGTGACGGGTTCTTCATCGTAAGGCTCAAGCGCGCCCTCTGAGCCTTGCGGCGCGACTCGGTCGACCCTAAGGATTCGTCATGCAACAGCCAGTCCGCATCGCGCCCTCGATCCTCTCCGCCGATTTCGCACGCCTCGGCGAGGAGGTGCGTGCAGTCGATGCGGCGGGGGCCGACTGGATCCATGTCGATGTGATGGACGGGCATTTCGTGCCCAACATCACCATCGGGCCGATGGTGGTGAAGGCAATCCGCCCGCACACCACCAAGCCGCTTGACGTGCATCTGATGATCGCACCCGTCGATGCGTTTCTCGACCAGTTCGCAGAGGCCGGTGCCGACATCATCAGTATCCATGTCGAGGCGGGGCCGCACACGCACCGCAGCCTCCAGCATATCCGCAAGCTTGGCAAACGCGCGGGTGTGGTGCTGACGCCGCAGACGCCGGCCAAGGCGCTCGATTATCTGATCGAAGAGGTGGATCTGGTGCTGGTGATGAGCGTCAACCCCGGCTTTGGCGGGCAGGGCTTCATTCCAAGCGCGCTGCGGAAGATCGAGAGCGTCCGGAAGATGATCGACAAGGCGGGTCTCGCCGTCGATCTCGAAGTTGACGGCGGCATCGACCCGGAAACAGCGCGGACGGCGATAGCGGCCGGTGCCGATGCGCTGGTCGCCGGTACCGCTACTTTCCGCGGAGGCGCTGACGCCTATGCGGCTAATATCCGCGCCCTGAGGGGTGGGTGACCGGCGACGGCCGCGATTCCGGCGCCGACGGCATCGAAGAGGGAAAGAGGCTGATCCGTCTCGGAGGAGACAAGGGATTGTCGCTTGCTGAACGCCTGGCAGACCGCTTTCACCGCCTTACCTGGAGAACGCCGATTCATGGCATGCGGCTGAAGGGACGCCATCCGCTGAAGCTGATCGCCGTGCCCGACGATCCCTTTCTCGGCGATCCGCGCCGCGGCAACGCATTGCTCGACGGCGAGTTCAGCTTTCGGGGCGAACGGCGCAAGTTCGCCGAGTTCGATTTCGCCAAACCCAATGTCTCGAAGGCGTTTAGCGACTGGTATCATAGTTTCGCGTGGCTGCGCGATTTGTCCAGCGCAGCGGCCCGCCCGGAGGCGACGCCTGTCGCCGAACATCTCATGCGGCGCTGGCTGGCAGCGCATGCCGACAACGTCAATGAGCCGGCCTGGCGGGCGGATCTCTGGGGCCGGCGGATCCTGTTCTGGACAGCGCATGCGCCGCTCATCCTGTCGAGCACTGACCTCGTCTATCGCTCGCTTGTGCTCAACACGCTGGCACGCGGCGCCCGGCATATCGATCGCGGTGCTGACAAGCTCGCGCCCGGTGCGCCGCGCGTCGCTGCCTTGTGCGGCGTGGTCGCGGCAGGAATCCTGATCCCCGGCGGCGACGCCCGGCGTGGGGCGACTGAAGCCGCACTAGCCAAGGCGCTGTCGGTCTCCGTGTTCGAGGATGGCGGCAGCGTGGCGCGCTCGCCGGCGGCTCAGCTCGACATCATCATGCTGTTGACGATGCTGCGCGAAGTCTATGCCTCGCGTCGCCTCGAGGAGCCGGCCTCGCTCGGCGCGGTGCTGGTGCGGATGGTGCCGGCTTTGCTTGGTGTCTGCCACGGCGATCATGGGCTTTCGAGCTGGCAGGGCGGTGGTCCGGTGACCGGCGAGACGATCGACCAGATCATCGCGGCAACCGGCGTGCGCGCCCGACCGCTGCGCCAGGCGCGCGACTGGGGCTATCAGCGGCTCGCTGCCGGTTCAGCCATATTGATCATGGATGCGGCACCGCCGCCGGTCGCGCGGCTGGTCGAGGGCGGCTGCGCCTCGACGCTTGCCTTTGAATTTTCGGATGGGCCGAACCGGTTGATCGTCAATTGCGGCGGCGCGCGCGCCGCGCTGGCGCAGCTGCCGCCGGCCCTTGCTGACGGGTTGCGCACCACTGCGGCGCATTCCACGCTCACCGTCGGCGACAGCAATTCGACCGCCATCCATGCTGACGGCACGCTTGGGCGCGGCGTCGGCGAGGTTGAGCTCGCGCGCCAGGAAAGCGAGAGTTCGAGCCGGATCGAGGCGAGCCATGATGGCTATGCCCGGCGCTATGGCTTTGTCCATCGCCGCCAGATCGTGCTGGCGGGCGATGGCCGAGAACTGCGCGGCGAGGATATGCTGCTGCCGGCGAGCAAGCGGCGCAAGCTGGCCACGACCGCTTTTGCGATCCGCTTCCATCTTGGCCAGGGCGTTACGGTATCGCCGACCGCGGACGGCATGGCCGCTTTGCTCCGTCTGCCCGGCGGGTCGCTGTGGCAGTTCCGCTGCCGTGGTGGCACGCTCGCGATCGAGGACAGTTTGTGGATCGATGGCGAGGGACGGCCGCAATCGACTCACCAGCTCGTCGTCTCGGGCGAATCGCCCGCCGGTGGCGCAAGCGTCAGCTGGGCCTTGAAGCGCGCGACCTGAGCGGGCAGGGGGACGCGCGACCGCTTCCCCGGAGTTTTCCATGACCCAGATCCCCATTCGCCGCGCTTTGTTGTCGGTGTCCGACAAGACCGGCATCGTCGCGCTCGGCGAGGCGCTTGCGCGGCACGGCGTGGAGCTGGTCTCGACCGGCGGCACCGCGACAGCGCTCCGTGAGGCTGGCCTGGCGGTGCGCGACATCAGCGACCTGACTGGTTTTCCGGAAATGATGGACGGGCGGGTGAAGACGCTTCACCCCAAGGTGCATGGCGGACTGCTCGCGGTGCGTGACGATCCGGCGCATGTCGCGTCGATGGCCGAGCATGAGATCGGCGCGATCGATCTGGTGGTGGTGAACCTCTATCCCTTCCAGCAGACGGTGATGAAAGGGGCCGATCGGCCCGAGATCATCGAGAATATCGATATTGGCGGCCCGTCGATGGTGCGCTCGGCGGCGAAGAACCATGCCTTCGTCGCGATCGTCACGGATCCGGCGGATTATCCCGCGCTGATCGTCGAGATGGATGCCGGTGGCGGCACGACGTCGCTTGATCTGCGCAAGCGGCTGGCGGCGCGCGCCTTTGCCGCGACGGCGAGTTATGACGGCATGATCGCGAGCTGGTTCGGTTTTGCCGATCAGGACGAAGCGTTTCCCGAGACGCTGCCGATCACGCTCAAGCGCGGTCAAACCCTGCGCTATGGCGAGAACCCCCATCAGCAGGCCGCTTTCTACACAGCGACGGGACCCCAGGCGCGCGGTATCGGCCAGGCGCGGCAGGTCCAGGGCAAGGAGCTGAGCTACAATAATTATAATGACGCCGACGCGGCGCTCGAGTTGGTTAGCGAGTTCCGCGATGAGGCGCCCACGGTAGTGATCGTCAAGCACGCCAATCCCTGCGGGGTCGCGACCGCGGCGACGATCGAACAGGCCTATGCCGAGGCGTTCGCCTGCGACACCGTGTCTGCCTTTGGTGGCATCATTGCGCTTAACCGGTCGCTCGATGAGGCGACCGCGCGGGCGATTTCCGGCATTTTCACTGAGGTGGTGATTGCACCCGATGCCGATGAGGCTGCTCTGGCGATCTTTGCAGCCAAGAAGAATCTGCGGCTGTTGCTGACCGGCGACCTGCCTGATCCCGCACGCCAGGGCTTGACGGCAAAGTCGATTGCCGGCGGCTGGCTTGTCCAGACCCGTGACGGTGGCGGGATGCCCGATCTCAAGGTGGTGACGAAGCGCACACCCACTGAGCGCGAGCTCGCCGATTGTCGTTTCGCCTGGACGATCGCCAAGCACGTCAAGTCGAACGCGATTGTCTATGCAAAGGATGGGGCGACGGCCGGCATCGGTGCGGGGCAGATGAACCGACTCGAATCCGCGCGGATCGCGGCGTGGAAGGCGAAGGACGCGGCGGAGAAAGCTGGTTGGGCCGAGCCGCGTACAATCGGCTCCGCCGTGGCGTCCGATGCTTTCTTCCCCTTCGCTGATGGCTTGCTCGCGGCAGTTGAGGCTGGAGCGACGGCGGTGATCCAGCCGGGCGGCTCGATCCGTGACGACGAGGTGATCGCAGCAGCGGATGAAGCCGGGCTGGCGATGGTCTTTACCGGGATGCGGCACTTCCGGCATTGACGGGCATCAGCCTCAGGTGGGCAGGACCGCTTTCTCAACCGACGGGATCTTGCCGAACAGCGCCCGATCTTCGGGGCCGAACGCCCAGCGGTACAGGATCGAGAGATAGGTGGCGCCAATCGCCGGAATGCCGATCAGCAACTCGACCCATTCCAGGCGTTTGGGCAGTGAGGTGAAGATTGTCCCGACCACGATCGCGGCCAAAGCCGCCCAGAGCAAAGGCAGGCGAAGGCCTGAGACCCGCGCGTGGAGCAGCCGCGACAGATAGGTCGATTTGATAATCGACGTAATGCCGACAGAGGTGAACAGGGCGATAGCCGGCCCGGCCGCCTGATAATTGTTCGACAAGCCCATGCCGCGCATCACCAGGATCAGCGCGAAGCTCAAGCCGATCTGGAAGCTCAGCATCCCCACCGAGATCATCAAATTCTGGACTCGGGCGATATAAACCAGCGCCGACTCGCAAACCGCGCCAGTCGACGCCGCCGCCTCGGCCGACAGCAGGAAGCCGAGCGCCGCGGTGCCGGCCACGAATTGTGGCCCGACCACGCCCATGACCCCTTCGCCGGGAATCGACCCCATCAGCGCGAGCCCGACCTGGGCCGCGATAATCCAGAAACCGACCTGGCGGACCTGGTTGGCAACCGCCTCGCGGTCGCCTCGTGCGAGGCTCGAGGTGATGACTGGCCCAAGGATCGGATCGAAGCTTGTCTTGAGCTTGCCGGGGATCGAGGCGACCTGCTGCGCCATATAATAGATGCCGACGATCTTGGGCTCGAACATCACCCCGAGGATAAAGCGATCGACGTTGCGCGTGCCCCATTCGATTGCGTCGGCGCCGGCCAGCGGCGCGTTGCGGCGGGCGAGCGCGAAAAGCCTGCCAGCATGCGGCGTCCAGCCACGCGGCAAGCCGTAGCTGCGGAAGAAGGGGATGAGCGACGCGATCAATGCCGCGCCCATCGAGCACATATAAGAGAGGATCAGGCCATCCTGCAGCGAGATGAACGAGAAAATCCAGGCGCCCGCGCTGATCGTCCAGGGCTCCACGATTGCCCGCGCCGTGACCGTCGCCTGAACATTGCGGCGATAGGCGAGCGCGGCGAGGCTCACATCGGACCAGGCGACTGCGAAGATGATGCAGGGCAGCCATCGCTCCATCCCCTCGATGCTACTGTCCGGGTACATCACCTGCGGAAAGGCGATCAGCAGCGCGCTGAGCAGGATCGACACGATGAATGCGACGACCATCGCGTCAGCGACGACGTGCGCGTGGGGCCGCTCGGCGGACGAAAGGGCCTGCGCCAGTCCGCGTTTCAGCCCGAGCGTTGCCAGCAATGCCGCAAGCTCGACGACGACGACGGCGAGCGCGAAGCGCCCGACCAGTTCAGGCTTGTAGATGCGCCCGGCGATGAACAGGAAAGGCAGGCGGGCGGCCAGCCGCAGCAGGAACCCCATGATATTGGTCCGCCCGCCTTTGGCGAGGGCGTTGAGGTCCTCCGGAACCGCGTCGGTCAATGCGCGGCGCCCCAGCTCGGGCCGACGCCGATCTCGATCCCAAGCGGGACGCTGAGCTGCACCGCCGGTTCGGCGGCGGTTGCCATGACGCGTTCGATGATCGGCCGCGCTGCCTCGACATCGCCTTCCGGGAGCTCGAACACCAGTTCGTCATGGACCTGGAGCAGCATCCGGACATGCGGCAGCCCCGCTTCGGCAAGCGCCGGGCCCATCCGCACCATGGCGCGCTTGATGATGTCGGCGCTGGTGCCCTGGATCGGCGCGTTGATAGCGGCGCGCTCGGCGCCCTGCCGCTCGTGCTGGACCTTCGACTTGATCCGCGGGAAATGCGTTTTCCGGCCGAACAGGGTCTCGGTATAGCCCTTGTCGCGGGCCTTCTCCGTGGTCTCGACGATATAGTGATTGATGCCGGGGAAGCGCTCGAAATAGCGATCGATCATTCCCTGCGCTTCGTCCGCCGTGACGTCGAGCCGCCCAGCGAGGCCCCAGCGGGAGATGCCGTAAAGGATCGCGAAGTTGATCGTCTTGGCGCGGCCGCGGGTGTCGCGATTGACCTCACCGAACAATTCCTGTGCCGTCATGCTGTGGATGTCCGCACCGCTGGCAAAGGCTTCCTTGAGCGCGGGCACATCGGCCATGTGCGCGGCGAGGCGGAGCTCGATCTGCGAATAATCGGCGGCGAGCAGGACATTGCCGGGCTCGGCGACGAACGCATCGCGGATCTGGCGGCCGATCTCGGTGCGGATCGGGATATTCTGGAGATTCGGATCAGTGGAGGAAAGCCGCCCCGTCTGTGCGCCGGTCAGCGAGTAGCTGGTATGGACCCGGCCAGTCTCGGGATTGATCTGCGCCTGGAGCGCATCGGTATAGGTGGATTTGAGCTTGGAGAGCTGACGCCAGTCGAGCACGCGCGCGGCGATGATCTTGCCCGGTGAGTCCTTGTCGGCGGCGATGCGCTCGAGCTCGGTGACGTCAGTCGAATAGACGCCGGACTTGCCCTTGCGGCCGCCCTTGATGCCCATCCGCTCGAACAGCACGTCGCCAAGCTGCTTGGGGCTGCCGATCGTGAAGGGGCCGCCAGCCAGCCCGTGGATCTCGGTCTCAAGCCCGGCGATCGAATGCGCGAACTCGGTCGAGAGCTGTGCCAGCTTTTCGCGATCGACCTTGATGCCGTGGCGTTCCATCTGCGCAATCACCGGCGCGAGCGGGCGATCGACCATCTCATAGACACGGGTCGCGCCCTCGGCGGGGAGCCTGGGCTTGAAGCGGCGCCAGAGCCGCAGCGTCACATCGGCGTCCTCAGCGGCGTAGCGCGTTGCCGCAGCGAGATCGATCTCGTTGAATTGCAGTTGGTTCTTGCCGGTGCCGACAACGTCCTTGAAGGCGATGCAGCTGTGCGAAAGATGAGTCGCGGCCAGCTCGTCCATGCCGTGCCCGTGCAGGCCGGCATCAAGGTCGAAGCTCATCAGGATCGTGTCGTCATGCGGCGCGACGTCGATGCCGAGCCGGCCGAGCACGATCATGTCATATTTGAGGTTATGCCCGATCTTGAGCACCGCCGGATCTTCGAACAAAGTCTTCAGCTTCTCGAGCGCGACCGCTGAGGCAAGCTGGATCGGCTTTTCGGCGAACAGACCGGTGCCGCCATGGGCGAGCGGCACATAACAGGCCTTGTTCGGCTGAAGCGCCATGCTGACGCCAACCAGTTCGGCGCGTGTCGCGTCGACGCCGGTGGTTTCGGTGTCGATCGCGACCCAGCCCTGGTATTTTGCCTTCGCGATCCAGTCGTCGAGCGCTGCTTCGTCAACGACCGTCTCATAGCCATCATGATCGCAAGGGGGGTCTTCTTCCTGCGGCACGCTCTTCGGCGCCTCGACTGGCGCGTCCGCCACCGCGGAAAGCTTGGCGAGCAGCGATTTGAAGCCATGATGTTCGAGGAAAGCGCGCAAGGGTGCTTCGGGAATACCCTGCAGCGCCAGGTCTTCGAGCGCATCCGTCAACGGCGCATCGTCCTTGAGCGTCACCAACACGCGCGAGAGGCGGGCATTGTCGGCATGCTCGATCAGATTGTCGCGCAGCTTGCCCGGCTTCATTGACGGGGCGGCGGCGAGCACGGCTTCGAGATCGCCATGTTCCTGGATCAGCTTGGCGGCAGTCTTCGGGCCGACACCCGGCACGCCCGGGACGTTGTCGACGCTATCACCCATCAGGCCGAGCACGTCGCCGAGCCGGTCAGGCATCACGCCGAACTTCTCCATGACATGCTCGGGGCCGAGGCGGCGGTTGTTCATTGTGTCGTAAAGGTCGAGTCCCGGCTCGATCAGCTGCATCAGGTCCTTGTCGGAACTGACGATCGTTACCGACCATCCCTCGCGCAGCGCGGCCTTGGCATAGCTCGCAATGATGTCATCGGCTTCCAGCCCGTCTTCCTCGATGCATGGTAGCGAGAAAGCGCGGGTGGCGTCACGAATCATCGGAAATTGCGGGATCAGGTCTTCGGGCGGTGGCGGTCGCTGCGCCTTGTACAGAGCGTACAGGTCGTTGCGGAAAGTGTGGCTCGATTTGTCGAGCACCACTGCCATATGAGTCGGGCCATCCGCCTTGTGGAGCTCGTCCGCGAGCTTCCACAACATGGTGGTATAGCCATAGACTGCGCCGACGGGCTCGCCGTGCACATTCGTCAGCGGTGGAAGTCGATGATAAGCGCGGAAAATATAGCCCGAGCCGTCGACGAGATAGAGGTGGTTTGACGCCATCGGGCAGGGGATAGCAGCGTGCGGCGTTCCCCCCAAGCCCGTCTCGATGAATTCCGCTCGATCGCGGCTCAGCGGCCCCCGCTGCGCCCCGGCAGCGACGACTGGGCCCGGCCCTCATGGCTGGCAATCACCGCCATCACCACTGCCTGCATCAGCGCCTGGCGCTGGGGGATTGGCCTGGGCGTATCGCCGATCATCACCGCCACCGCATAGCTACGGCCGTCAGGCGCCATCAACAGGCCGACATCATTATAGCCGGCGGTGCGCCCAGCGAGATCCTGACCGGTGCCGGTCTTGTGCCCGAAGCTCCAGTCGCCCGGCACAGCGCCATGCATGCGTTGCTTGCCGGTTTTCGACATTTCCATCGTGCCGATCAAAAGATCGGTCGAGCTTCTCGACAGCAATTCATAGCGCTTGAGCTTCGCGAGCGCGCCGGCGATGGCGATCGGCGCGGCGCCGTCGGGCGGATCGGCGACATAGCGCTCGAACGCCTCGATCCGGGCAGTCTGGGGCAGGCGCGCGCGGGCACGGCTAAAGGCGTCGCCAAAGGCGTATTCGGGCTTCCATTCGAGTCCGGCGGTCCGGCTCTGGAGCAGCTTCTCGCCCGGGCCAAAACGAATGTCGCCCAGGCCCTTGCGCAGGATGAAGGCGCGCACCGCCGCGGGTCCGCCGACATAGCGGAGCAGCCGATCGTTGCAGGTATTGTCGCTCATCGTCAGCGCGCGGCGCAGCAGTTCGCCGACCGTCGTGTGATAGCCGTCGCCCTTGATCAGAGCCGCGACCGGCTGGTGAAAGATGGTAAAATCATCCCGGGTCAGGACGATCGGATCGTCGAGACTCAGCCTCCCTGCATCGCGCGCATCGAGCACGGTCATCGCCACCCACAGCTTGCTCACGCTTTGCTGGGGCAGGCGGACATCGCCATTGCTTTCGACCATCCATCCCTGGTCGATGCTGCGTACCGCAATACCGACCCGGCCATCGAAGTTCCGGCCTAGCGCGGCGATATCGGCGGTCAGCGCCTCGGGGGCTTTTGGCTTGGGCGCGGGCGGCGGCACCTGGACCACGACCTGATAATGCGGCGGTGCGATTGGGAGAGGCGGTGGCGGCGGCGCAATGGCGACAGGCGCACGCGTATCACGGACACAAGCGCAAAGCGCCGCCGCGAGCATGATTGCCGCTGCTGGCTTTGGAAAATGATACGGTAAAATCTGCGCCACCAAAACTGGACCCCGCCCCCGATCATGGACCTTATACGCAGAATCTCCTTGAGGAATCCCTAGCTGGCAAGGCTTGCGACGAAGCGGACACGGCGCACGGTAAACGGCTTTGCGAAGCTCCCGCCGCAGTGCATTGATTTCATTCGGAGTTCGATACCGGCTTGGGAAGTGGCGCGGGTCAATCAATTATCGTGGCGCATAAGCACCTGGTTGATCTCGAAGCCGGCGTCCCCCTTTTGCACGCTGCAGGTGCCGGGGCGTTTGTAGACGCAGAAATTTCGTTGTTTCGAGTCGCCGCAACCGACCAGCCGATAGCCGCTCAATTCGCTGCCATGGTCCCACGGCGTGATGGCCACATTGAATGCTCGCGACGCTTGCGCGGCGCCCGCTTCGCTATCGGCATATTGGTATATAGGGGTGTCGCGTCGATACAGGGTATAGCTCGCGACGATCGCCTGTCTGATCCGGTAGACCCCGACCGCGCAAACATCCGGTTCGGAGCCGGCGATCCGCCAGGCTTTGATCAGCTTCCCGTTCTGGCCCCATTGCGCCGCCGACGAGCCGAACGCCCCGCAGGCGATCGACAACAGCAGCCATCCGCCTGCCAGGAAGACCGGTGCGCGTGGCGAGCGAAACCGGCGCAGGATGTCGGCGCTGCCGAGCGCGGCGAGCACCACCAAAATTGCGGTGGTCAGCAGGATGAAGCGATATTCCTTATGGGGAATGGCCGAATGCACCGCGAGATTGACGAGTGCGGCGACCAGCAGCGCCGGATAGCGTCGCGCGCCAAGCGCTGCCAGTGCCAGTATGGGGATCGCCGCCCAGCCCCACAGGGCCGCGATTATCGTTACATAGCCAGAAGCCGGGCTCACGCCGAAGCCCGCGCTACGGTTGGCGACCAGGTTAAGCGTTACATTGCGGACGATCCACGCGAAGGGCATCGCCCCCGCAGCTGCGTCCGCAGCCGCGCTGGCCAGCAATGCCACAATCCCACCCGCCGTGAGATGCGCCCAGTCGCGCCACCTCAGGCCGGACGCGGCGACCGCGAGTACCACAGCCGCTGGCCCATATTGAAAGCGCACCACGACGCACAGCCCGAGCAGCAGCCCGCCGATCATGGTGCGTCGCGGTGTCCTTTCGCCGAGCAACATCCATGCAGCTGCGAGGAAAAAGGCGGTCGCAATCGGTTCCGACAAAGTCCGTGGTGCAAAATAAGTCAGCTCGTACCAGATTGCGGTAACGAACGCAGCGATCAGCCCGTGCAGGCGTGACAGTCGAAAGCCCAGCCCCGCGGCACCGACGATCGCCGCCAGCGAGATCAGCACGCACAGCAGCCGCGGCAGGACGATGTCCAGCATGCTCATCGGCGCAAGCATATGGCCGACCCACATCGGACCAGCGAACAGGATCGGCAGCAACCAGGAGCGTGCGCCGGCCCGAGCTTCCCAGGTCTGGACCCAGGGACCAACGCTCAGATGATGTGCCGGCTCGAGATATTGCCAGAGCTCGTCGGGATGGTGGATCACTGGCCAGCAGGCGACCGCCACACGCAACAAGAGCGCGGCGCCGACGATTGTCCATAAGGCCCGATCGCGGATCGGCAGTGCCGTCGTCACGGCACGAGAATCGTGTCGATCGCTTCGGGGAGAAGGGCGGGATAATCGAGCGTGTAATGAAGTCCCCGCGATTCGTGGCGGTGCAGCGCTGAGCGGACGATCAGGTCAGCGGTCTGGAGCAGGTTACGAAGCTCGATCAGATCGGGCGTGACGCGGAAATGACCGTAATAATCCTCGATCTCGCCGGTCAGCAGCTTGATCCGGTGTTGCGCGCGCTGGAGTCGCTTGGTGGTCCGGACGATGCCGACATAATTCCACATGAAGCGCCGGATCTCGGTCCAGTTCTGCTTGATGACCACCTCCTCGTCCGAATCCCCGACCCGGCTTTCGTCCCAGGGCCGGATCGGCGGTGGTGCCGGCAGTTGGTCCCAATGTGCGATGATGTGGCGAGCGGTGGCCTCCCCGAACACGAAGCATTCGAGCAGCGAATTGGAGGCGAGGCGATTCGCACCATGCAAGCCTGATTCGCTGCATTCGCCGGCGGCATAAAGGCCAGGCAGATCGGTCCGGCCGTCGAGATCGATCACCACACCGCCACAGGTATAGTGCTGGGCCGGCACCACCGGGATCGGCTCCTTCGTCATGTCGATGCCGAGGCCGAGCAGCTTTTCGTAGATGTTGGGGAAATGCTCCTTCACGAAATCGGGCCCGCGGTGGCTGATGTCGAGATGGACGTAATCGAGCCCGAGCCGCTTGATTTCATGGTCGATCGCGCGCGCCACCACGTCGCGTGGCGCGAGTTCAGCGCGCTCGTCGAAATCGGGCATGAAGCGATAGCCCGTCTCAGGGATCAGCAGGTGCCCGCCTTCGCCGCGGACCGCCTCCGTGATAAGGAAATTCTTGACGTCGAGATTGTAGAGGCAGGTCGGGTGGAACTGCATGAATTCCATATTCGCGACACGGCATCCGGCCCGCCACGCCATGGCGATACCGTCGCCCGTCGCGCCGCGCGGGGCGGTTGAGAAAAGATAGGTCCGACCTGCGCCGCCCGTTGCGAGGACGGTTGCATGGGCGGTAAACAACTCGACCCGGCCGGTCGCGCGGTTGACGGCATAGACGCCCCAGACATTGCCCGCGCCGGAATAGCGCTCCTCGTGGCGGCTGGTGGCGAGGTCGATCGCGACCATGTCCGGGACCAGGGTGATATTGGGGTGCGCTTCCGCGGCCGTCTGCAGCGCGACCTGAACTGCCCAGCCCGTGGCGTCATCGACATGGACGATCCGGCGGTGACTGTGCCCACCTTCGCGGGTCAGATGCGGGGCGTTCCCGTCCATGTTGAACGGGACGCCAAGCTTTGCGAGCCGTTCGATCGCCGCCGGCGCGCTTTCGATCACGAATTCGACGGTGGCGCGGTCGTTGAGCCCCGCACCGGCGATCATCGTATCCTCGATATGGCTCTCGAAGGTATCGCCTGGTTCCAGGACCGCGGCGATGCCCCCCTGTGCCCAGGCGGTCGAACCTTCGGCGAGCCCGCCCTTGGCGAGGACTGTCACCTTGAAGCGGTCGGCCAGGTTAAGCGCTGCGGTGAGCCCGGCTGCGCCCGAACCGATGATCAGGACGTCGGATTGGTGAGAGCCGCTCATCGTGTGGCGAAGCCTCGCCGTCCGAACCGGACGACGGCAATTCCCAACAAGACGATCGTCACGATCGCAGCGCCGTGAATGAGGATCAGGGCCGGCCATTCCGGCGTCGCGTCGAGCTGGGCGGCGACCATATCGAGATTCAGGATGGTGACGAGCCACCAGAGCGCAGCGGCCAGCGCCAGCCCCGCGCTTATGGTCAACGCACGATAAAGCATGATCTTGTCAGCCATTCGATGCTCTGGTCAGGTTCAGGAACACATCCTCGAGATCGGCCTCTCGGGTCGAGACGTCGACAATGCCGTAGCCATCGGCCTGGACTGCGGCGAGCACCTCGCCGGCATTCACCTTGTCCTTGGCATAGGTGATCGCGAGGGT
The DNA here is from genome assembly GCF_056402635.1 of Sphingomonas sp. P3_C5. Classification (NCBI taxonomy): domain Bacteria; kingdom Pseudomonadati; phylum Pseudomonadota; class Alphaproteobacteria; order Sphingomonadales; family Sphingomonadaceae; genus Sphingomonas; species Sphingomonas sp. P3_C5. The sequence continues at coordinate 468,159 of NZ_JBFUHA010000001.1, read as the reverse complement.
GCGCGTGCCCTTCAGTTCGATCTTCTGGAAACAGCTTGCCTGGGGTGGCGCCCCGACGTCACGATCGACCGTCACCTCGACCAGCTTCTCGGTTGCCATGCCGACCAGCTCGCGGGTCGGCTTGTTGGCGATCACCTTGCCATGGTTGATGATGGCGATGCGGTCGCAAAGCTGTTCGGCTTCCTCGAGATAATGCGTCGTCAGCACGATAGTGACGCCCTGCTCGTTGAGGCCGCGGACATAAGCCCAGAGCTGCTGGCGAAGCTCGATATCGACGCCGGCCGTCGGTTCATCGAGCACCAGCACCGGTGGTGAATGGACCATTGCCTTGGCGACCATCAGCCGCCGCTTCATCCCGCCCGACAGGGTACGCGCGTAAGCTTTGGCCTTGTCTTCGAGATGGACGGCGCGGAGCAGTTCCATCGAGCGCCGCTTCGCCTTGGGCACACCATAGAGACCGGCCTGAATCTCGAGCGTTTCGAAGGGCGTGAAGAAGGGATCGAACAGGATTTCCTGATTGACGATGCCGATCGACACCTTGGCGTTGCGCGGGTGCTGATCCGTGTCGAAGCCCCAGATCGTGGCTTTGCCGCTGGTCTTGTTGACGAGGCCGGCAAGGATATTGATCAACGTCGACTTGCCCGCGCCGTTCGGGCCGAGCAGGCCGAATATCGTGCCGCGGGGCACTTCGAAGGACACATCGTCGAGCGCGCGCTTGCCGCCCTTATAGGTCTTGCACAGACCCTCGATTGCAATCGCTGCTTCGGTCATGCGACGGCCCTTAGGCGCGGCACCGGCGTGCGCCAAGCCCTTGGGCAACAATGGGCTATAGCTGAGGCGATCATGGCGACGGTTTGCCTGAACCTGTGCTGGGCTTGAATCGATCGCCGATCTGCCCGGCTTGCTCCGCCAACAACCAGCGGAGCGTGGCGCGATGGTGATCCGGCGACAGCGCGAAGGCATGGACAAGTTTTGCCGAAGGCATGCCGGGACAGAGGGAATTGTGCGCCGCCCACCCTGCTGCTATCCGCCATCGCCATGATCGCCCCGCCAGAAACCCTCCGTGTCAGCCACAGCCGCGTCGTATGTGATGGCGCCAGCGACATTCCCGGCGGTGCCGCGCTCGGCCATCCGCGCGTTTTTCTCGAGATCGATGAGCATGGCTATGTCGATTGCGGCTATTGCGATCGGCGTTTCGTGCTGATCGGCGGACCGGCCGACGGTGTCGATCAATCGACTCTTCCTGATCATCCGGCTGGCGCGAGCGTTTAAGCCGCCTATATTGCGGGTATGACCAGCCCCGCAGACCCTCGCTCCTTTCTCTATCACGATGGCCAGCTCGATCCGGGCGAGGCGCAACGCCTCACGGCGTCAGCGCTCGCCAAGGCCGATGATGGCGAACTTTATCTCCAGTATCGCAAGTCCGAAGCATTCGGCTTTGACGATGGCCGGTTGAAGACCGCCTCCTATGACACGCATTCGGGATTCGGTCTGCGCGCTGTGTCGGGCGAGACGACGGCTTTTGCCCACGCCAACGAGCTGAGCGCCGCGGCGATCGGTCGCGCAGCCGAGACGATGGCTTTGATCGACCCTTCGGCGAGTGCAAAGGCGCCGCCGCCGCGCGCTACCAACCGTCATCTCTATACCGACGCCGACCCGCTCGATCTGGTGCCGTTCGCCGACAAGGTGAATCTCTGCCAGACGATCGATGCCGCTGCCCGTGCCCGCGACCCCCGCGTCGCACAGGTTTCAGTCTCGCTGGCGGGCAGCTGGAGCGTGGTCGAGATCGTCCGCGCCGATGGCTTTGTCGCGACGGATATCCGCCCGCTCGTCCGCCTCAACGTGTCGATCGTCGTCGAGCAGAATGGCCGGCGCGAGACGGGAAGTTTCGGCATGGGTGGCCGTTATCTCTATGATGACCTGATGCAGCCCGAGACGTGGAACCGGGCGGTCGATGAGGCGCTGGCCCAGGCTCTGGTCAATCTCGATTCAGTCGCGGCGCCTGCCGGCGACATGACAGTGCTGCTCGGTCCGGGGTGGCCCGGCATCCTGCTGCACGAAGCGATCGGGCACGGGCTCGAAGGCGATTTCAACCGCAAGGGCACGTCCGCCTTTTCGGGGCGGATCGGTGAGCGCGTCGCGGCGCCGGGTGTTACCGTGGTGGATGACGGCTCGATCGCTGACCGGCGCGGTTCGCTTTCGATCGATGACGAGGGCACGCCGACCCAGGAGAATATCCTGATCGAGGACGGTATTCTCAAAGGCTATATCCAGGATCGGCTCAACGCCCGGCTGATGGGTGTCGCGCCCACCGGCAATGGCAGGCGCGAGAGCTTTGCCCATGCCCCGATGCCGCGCATGACCAACACCTTCATGCGCGCTGGACGGGACGACCCTGCCGAGCTGCTGAGCCGCGTCAAAAATGGTATTTTCGCCAAGAGCTTTGGCGGTGGGCAGGTCGATATCGTCTCGGGCAAGTTCGTCTTCTCCTGCACCGAGGCCTATCTGATCGAGAACGGCAAGCTCGGCGCGCCGATCAAGGGCGCGACGCTGATCGGCGACGGCCCGAGCGTGCTGACCAAGGTGACCGGCATCGGCAATGATTTCGCGCTCGATGAGGGCGTCGGCATGTGCGGCAAGGGCGGACAGAGCGTGCCGGCCGGGGTCGGGCAGCCGACTTTGCTGGTCAGCGGGCTGACCGTGGGCGGTACTGCGGTCTAGCCGACCAGGATTGACTGGAGAGCGAAGGCGGCCGCAGCGATCACCATCAGGATCGACCAGCTTTCCATCGGCAACGACATGAACTTGTGCGGCGCTCGATAATAAAAGCGCCGCAGAAGTCTGGCGGGCGGGGCGTAGCCGCGCCGCTTGGCGTTCAGTCGCACGCCGACCAGCCAGTTGACCGGCGCGGCAACGAGCAGGAGTCCGGTCCAGAACAGCGGCGTCCAGGACCGCCAATGCGCTGCGTCGGCGATCATGCCGACGATGATTGCCGACGCTACCACGATCAACAGCGTCAGAAACCCCCTGCCTTGCCACCAGAAAATCAATATTCTGCCCCTTTGGCCGGTATGCTAGTTCAGGTGGGAGGCGACTGCTAGGCTATCATGATGGAAATATCCGCATCCTGGCCTACCCTCGACTGGCCTGAGTGGCGCAAAACCGCGATCGGGTTGCAGCTTCGCGCGCAGATCATTGGCAAGGTCCGCCTCGCGCTGACGCCCTGGCTCAACCATAGCTGGCATGTTCCGCTCTATGTCAGCTGGAACGGATTTTCGACATCGCCGATCCCGTGCGGCGATCGGATCCTCGAGATCAACTTCGACCTGCTTGGCGAACTGGTGGTTCTCGCCACGAGCGATGGTGATGTCCGAACGATTGCGCTTCGCGCTGGCAGCATCGCCGAGTTCCACACCGCAGTGGTGACTGCGCTGGCCGACCTCGGCATTGCGGCGTCGTTCGATGGCAAGCCAAGCGAGATGCCTGGCGCGCTGCCCTTTGCCGAGGATCATCTCGACCGGCCCTATGACGGCGAGGCCGCGCGCTGTTTCTGGCGCGCGCTGATCCAGGTGCAGCGCGTGTTCGGGACCTTCCGCACCGGTTTCCTCGGCAAGGCGAGCCCGATCCATTTCTTCTGGGGCAGCTTCGATCTCGCCGCGACGCGCTTTTCCGGTCGGATTGCGCCACGCCATCCGGGCGGCTTGCCCGGGTTGCCCGATGCAGTGACATGCGAGGCCTATAGTCATGAGGAGGCGAGCGTCGGCTTTTGGCCAGGCAGCGACGCCTATCCACATGCGGCCTTCTACGCTTATGCCTATCCCGCGCCCGCCGGCTATGCCGACACAAAGGTCGAGCCTGACGCCGCCACTTACGATGCGGGGCTGGGCGAGTTCATCCTGCCCTATGAGGCGGTGCGCACCGCAGTCGATCCCGACGCCGCTTTGCTGGCTTTCTGCCAGTCGACCTATGATGCCGCTGCTGATCTGGGCAGATGGGATCGGGCCAGTCTCGAATGTCCGCTCGGCCGACCGCGTGTGCCGCGCGTGGTTTGAGGCTTCGAGGCTTGCCTTTCAGCGTCACGACGCCGAAAGCCAATCGTCGCCGGCTCAAGCCGGCAGGACGGAGTGGGAAATGGCCGAATTCTTCGATGCCCTGACCGACGAGCACCGCGCCTTCATTGCGCGCCAGCCGCTTTTCTTCGTCGCCACCACCGCGCCGGGTGCGCGGGTCAATCTCAGCCCCAAGGGCATGGACTGTTTCCGCGTGCTCGGGGACAAGCGGGTTGCCTATCTGGATGTCGCTGGCTCCGGCAACGAGACCAACGCGCATCTCGCTGCCGACGGCCGCATCACCATCATGTTCTGCGCTTTCGACAATCCGGCGCTGATCTTCCGCATCTATGGTCGCGGGGCTGCGGTGTTGCCGCAGGATGATGGCTGGACGGCGCTTGCCCCGCATTTCACTTTGCTGCCGGGCACGCGGCAGATCTTCGAGGTTGCGATCGATCAGGTCCAGACCAGCTGTGGCTGGGGCGTGCCACATATGAACTTCGAGCGCGAACGGCAGACGCTCAGCAAATATCACGAGACACATGGCGATGAGATACGCTTCGCCAAATATGCGGTGCGGACGCAGAGCATCGATGGGCTGCCGGTCCGTAACCCGACCCGGACCATCTCCTGATGGGGGCTTGTGCGTGAGCCTGGTCGAGATCGGGCGCTTCAACCGAAACGAGGCCCATATCCTGATCGGCCTGCTCGAGTCCGAGGGCATCCTCGCCGTCGCGCTCGACGGAAATGCGAGCATTGCCGATGGCAGCTATTTCCTGATTCCAGTCCGCGTCATGGTCGATGACGAGGATGAGGCGGCGGCCCGCCGCATCATTGCGGCGCTGCCCGAATCTTAGGCAGCCGTTCGCGGCTGCACAAAAATTCACTTTTAAGTAACATTTTCTTTCGGGAAACGGCGCGGAAACGCGTATTTTCGACTCTGGCACGACCATTGCTGTCTGGTCCCTCGGGACAAATAGCGAAAGGGGCGCCGGTGAAACTCATCATTGCCATCATCAAGCCATTCAAGCTCGACGAGGTCCGTGAGGCCCTCACCGAGATCGGCATCGCGGGTATGACCGTGACCGAGGTGAAGGGCTTTGGCCGACAGAAGGGCCAGACTGAAATCTACCGTGGCGCGGAATACAGCACCAACATGGTGCCCAAGATCAAGATCGAGGTCGTTTGCTCGACTGATCTTGCCGCCAAGGTGGTCGAATCGATCCAGGCCTCGGCCAACACCGGCGCGATCGGCGACGGCAAGATCTTCGTTCTCGATGTCGGGCAGGCGGTGCGCATTCGCACCGGCGAAACCGATGAAACCGCGCTGTGAGTAAGGGGGCAGTGATGAAGCACGCATTGAAATACGCCGGCATCGCCGGTCTCGGGGCTGCGCTGTTCGCAGCTCTACCAGCCTGGGCGCAGGAGGCCGCGGCCGCCGCCTCGCCAATCCCCGCCGCCACCGTCGACAAGGGCGACACAGCCTGGATGCTGACATCCTCGCTGCTGGTGCTGATGATGTCGGTACCGGGTCTGGCCTTGTTCTATGGCGGCCTCGTCCGCACCAAGAACATGCTGTCGGTGCTGACTCAGGTTCTGATGATCGTCTGCATGGTCGCGGTGATCTGGGTGACTTACGGCTACAGCGAAGCCTTTACGAGCGGCACCGGCGCGACTGCGCCGTATTTCGGCGGCTTCAGCAAGGCATTCCTGATGGGCGTCGATGCGTCGAAGACGGTCGCGACCTTCTCCAACGGCGTCTATATTCCCGAATACGCCTATATCTGCTTCCAGATGACCTTCGCCTGCATCACGCCGGCGCTGTTCATCGGCAGCGTCGCCGAGCGGGTGAAATTCTCGCCGCTGATGCTGTTCACCGCGCTTTGGGTGACTTTGGTCTATTTCCCGATCGCCCACATGGTCTGGTATTGGGATGGCCCCGACGCGATCGGCCAAGCCGCAATCACCGGCAAGGCAGCGCTCGACGCGGTCAACGCCGATGCGGGCAAGCTCTTCCAATGGGGTGCGCTCGATTTCGCCGGCGGCACCGTGGTTCACATCAATGCCGGCATCACCGGCCTGGTGATGTGCCTGCTGCTCGGCAAGCGTATCGGGTTCCCCAAGGAGCCGATGCCGCCGCACTCGCTGACCATGACCATGATCGGCGCCAGCCTGCTGTGGGTCGGCTGGTTCGGCTTCAACGCCGGTTCCAACCTCGAAGCCAATGGCGTCACCACCGTCGCCTTCATCAACACCTTCGTCGCAACCGCCGCTGCGGGTATGTCATGGCTGCTGGTTGAACAGCTGGTCCGCGGCAAGCCGTCGCTCCTCGGTGCCGCTTCGGGTGTCGTCGCCGGCCTCGTCGCCGTCACGCCGGCCTCCGGCTTTGCGGGTCCGATGGGCTCGGTCGTGCTCGGGCTCATCGTTTCGCCGATCTGCTTCTTCTTCGTGAGCAAGGTGAAGTCGATGTTCAAATACGACGACTCGCTCGACGTATTCGGCGTCCATTGCATTGGCGGCATCACCGGCGCGATCGCGACCGGCATCCTCGTCAGTCCGAATCTAGGTGGCCAGGGCATCGCCGATTATGCGAGCAAGCCGGGCACCATGGTTGCGGGCAGCTACGACATGCTGACCCAGGTGATGACCCAGTGCTGGGCCGTCGGCATGACACTGATCTGGTCCGGCGTTGGTGCGTTGGTCCTGTTCCTCCTCATCGACAAGACCTGGGGCATGCGCATCCCGGCGGAGCAAGAGGTCGAAGGCCTCGACATCTCCGAACATGGCGAGCGTGCCTACCATTATTGAAGAATTGGGGCCGGCTTCACGGCCGGCCCCTCACCTCGTTCCTCCTGCGGACGACCTAAGGCCGGTGCGGCAACGCACCGGCCCTTTTTTTAAGGCGAGGATCTCTTGTGCTCGGTTGCGCTCAGGAGCGGAGCGGTCCCGGCCTTAGCCCGGGGCAACGGCTATTCGCGCTCGGCCTTCGCTGGCTCCGCGCCCTCATTTGCCCGCTTGCGATAGTGCCGGGCAGCGAGGCCCGCGCCGAGGATTAGGCCACCCGGCACCAGCAGGATTGCGGCTGCCAGCCCGACCCGGTTCAATGTCTTTCTGTCCATCACGCGTCGCTACACTGACGAAGCTGAACGTGCGCTGGAAAAACGCGGGGCGATCAGCCGGCGAGATCGGCCTTCACGAAATCGGCGCAGCGCTCGCCGATCATGATCGAGGGCGCGTTGGTGTTGCCCGAGATCAGCTTGGGCATGATCGCGGCATCGGCGACGTACAGACCCTCTACCCCGCGCACGCGCAGCTTCGGGTCGCACACCGCCATGTCGTCTGATCCCATCCGCGCGGTGCCGACAGGGTGGTAGATGGTGTCCGCCCGCGCGCGGATCAGCCGTTCGAGCGCATCGTCATTATCGAGGTCGATCGGATTGCGATCGCGGCCCTTGTGGTTGGCGAGGGGCGGGGTCTCGAGGATGCGGTACATTGCCCGCACGCCCTTCTTCAGCAACGCCATGTCGCGTGGATCGGTCAGGAAGGCGGGGTCGATCAGTGGCGCCGCGCGGGCGTCGATCGATTGCAGCCGGACGGTGCCGTGGCTCTCCGGGCGCAGGACGCAGGCGTGGCAGGAAAAGCCGTGGCTCTTCACCTTGGTGCGGCCGTGATCCTCGAGCACCAGCGGCACGAAATGGAGCTGGATGTCGGGCGCGGGCGAGGTCGGATCGACCGTGATGAACCCGCCCGCTTCGGCAAAAGGCGTGGTCATGGTGCCGCGCCGGTGGCGCATCCACTGGACCATCGCGCCGGCCATTTTGAGCGTACCGGCAAAGGTCGAGCCCAGGAAATAGCCGCCCTTGGTCTCGAACCCGGCGACATAATCGACATGGTCCTGAAGGTTCGCACCGACGGCGGGCCGATCGATCCGGACCGCGATGCCGTGCTCGCGCAGATGGCCGCCCGGCCCGATCCCGGAGAGCATCAGCAATTGCGGTGTGCCAAACACGCCGCCCGCCAGCACGACCGCACGGCGCGCCTTGATGATCTTCTCCTGGCCATCCTGGAGATAGGCGACACCCCAGGCGCGGCCTTCGTCGAACAGCACGCGCTCGGCGATGACCCCGGTCAGCACCGTGAGCATCTCGCGCCTGGCGGCAGGCTCGATATAAGCGCGGCCTGAACTCCAGCGCTCGCCGCCCTTCTGAGTCACCTGATAGATGCCGACACCGTCCTGGGTGGCGCCGTTGAAGTCCTCATTGACCGGGATCTGGAGCTGGCGCGCGGCTTCGACGAACTCGATCGAGCCGGGGTGCGGATCGCACTGGTCGCTGACGTGAAGCGGGCCTTCGCCGCCATGCCAGGCATCGGCGCCGCGCGCATTGTTTTCACTGCGCTTGAACCAGGGCAGCACTTCGTCATGCGACCAGCCGGGGCAGCCATTCGCCGCCCAATTGTCGTAATCCCATTTATTGCCGCGCAGATAGAGCATCGCGTTGATCGCGCTCGATCCGCCAAGGCCGCGCCCACGCGGCTGATAGCCGCGCCGACCGTTCAGGCCAGTTTGCGGGACGGTCTCGAATGCCCAGTTGGTCTTGTCGGTCTGAAAGGCGATGAAACCGGGCACGCGGGTGCGCAGGCCGGTGTTGCGGCCGCCGGCTTCGAGCAGGGCGACCGACCAGCGGCCGTCCTCGCTCAGCCGGCCTGCTGCCGCCGCTCCGCCCGATCCGCCTCCGACGACGACGATGTCGGCTTCTTCCACTCGGCCCCCTCTCGTGCCTGCTCTTTTGCGAGCCAGCGTTCCTTGATTGTCTCGGACGTATCGCGGCTGCCGTCGTGGCTCCAGCCCGGCGGCATGATCAGATAGCCCAGTTTGGCACGCAATGTCGGCGCCGCCCAGACATCCTTCGCGATGCCGATCCATTCGTGGAACGCAGCCCAGAGCAGGTTGAACGAGCCGAGATTCTTGACGATGCCGTAACGTGGCGCATCATCGTCGCGCTCGGGCTCGAAGCTGCCGAACCATTTGTCCCAGATGATGAACACGCCGGCATAGTTGCGATCGAGATAGCGCGGGTTGGTCGCGTGGTGGACGCGGTGGTGCGAGGGCGTGTTCATCACTGCCTCGAACCAGCGCGGCATGCGGCCGATCACCTCGGTATGGATCCAGAACTGGTAGATCAGGTTGAGCCCCCCGACGAAGAACACCATCGCGGGCGGGAAGCCGACCAGGAACAGGGGCAGGCGGAACAGGAAGGCGATCGAGATGAAGCCGGTCCAGGTCTGCCTGAGCGCGGTCGAGAGGTTATAATGCTGGCTCGAATGATGGATGACATGGCTGGCCCAGAACCAGCGGACGCGGTGCGCCGAGCGGTGGAACAGGTAATAAGCGAAGTCATCGATCACGAAGCAGAGCGCGAACCAGTACCAGGCATAGCTGATGGTGAAGAGGCGGAACTGCCATAGCCATGTCGCCAGACCGAAGAGGAGGCCCGTGGTCAGGGCGCCGGCGACTGAGCTGCCGGTGCCGAGTGCGAGTGAGGTCAGCGTATCCTTCGGCTCATAGCGTTTGCGGTCCTTCACCCAGGCGACGATCATTTCGATCAGCACGAGCAGGATGAACCCGGGAACGGCATAATCGACTGGATTGGGCAGTTCCATGTCCACTGCTTACACTCTTGTCAGTGACGCTTCCAGCCCCCGGACATCGCTGTCGACCACACCGAGCAGGGTAACGTTGCCGAACAGCCGTTCGCCCGTCTCCACCGTGACGCCTTCCACTGCGGGATAAACCCGGAGCGGCGGCAACAGGCGGCGGGCGGCGACCTGGGCGCCGTGGCGCTTCAGCACCGCGATCGCGCCATTGCCGGCGACCAGAGCCGCGCCGCCGTCCTGGCTGACCAGGGCGGCATGGGCATCGAACCCCGCGAGCATCTCCTCGGCGATCCGCCGCGCATCCTCGGCCGTGTTGATCCGGCTCTCGCCGAGCCGCAACAGCCGCGCCACGCCCGCCAGCACCATGATCGCGACGATCGATCCGGCGAGCTGGGTCCAGTTCATTTGCCGCTCGCGAGCGCGTCGAGCAGGGGCCGGATTCCGGTCAGATCATAACCGGTCGCCGCCGCCTTTGCCATCAAACGGTCGGGGTTCTCGCCAAGCTTTGCCTCGGCCAGCGCCCAGAGATTGCAGGAGCGCGTGCCCGAGCGGCAATAGGCCAGCACCGGGCCGTTCGCGGCTTCGAGCGCGGCGGCCATTGCCTCGACCTGATTGCCCGAGAAACCGGCATGGGTGACAGGGATCTCGGTATAGCTGAGGCCGGCGGCTTCAGCCGCAGCACGGATCTCGGCGCCGGTCGGCTGGCCGAGATCCTCGCCGTCGGGGCGGTTGTTGATGATCGCGACGAAGCCGGCCGCGGCGATATCCGCCACCTCCTCGACCGAGATCTGCGGGGCGACTGAGATTTTGTCGTCGATGGGGCGGATCATGCTGCCTCGCGGATCACATTGAGGAAAGCATCGCCATAGGCCTGCAGCTTGCGCTCGCCAACGCCCGAGATGCGCGCCATCGCGCTGAGGCTGGCGGGACGCACCGTCGCCATCTCGCGCAGCACTGAATCGTGGAAGATGACATAGGGCGGCACCTGGCCTTCCTGGGCCAGCTCACGGCGCTTGGCGCGCAGGGCCTCGAACAGCGGATCGCCGATCGGATTGGGTGCAGTGCCGGCGCGACGGCGGCGTTCGCGCTTGGGCGGGAGGATCAGCGCGACCTCGGCCTCGCCCTTCAGGATCGCCTTTGCGTTGGGGCCGAATTCGAGCCCGCCGAAATCATTCGCGCGCAGCGCATCGCGGAGCAGCAGCGCACGCGCCACCGGCTTGATCAGCGCGGCTTCCTCGGGGCTTGAGGCAATGCCGAACACCGAGAGCGCTTCATGCCCGTTCATCAGGCTGCGTTCGCTCGACGCGCCGGTCAGGATGCTTTCGATATAGCCGACACCAAAGCTCTGGCCCGTGCGAAACACGGCGGAGAGGAATTTCCTCGCCACCTCCGTCGCATCGACGGCGCTGGGCGGATTGAGGCAATTGTCGCAATTGCCGCAGGTCTCGGGCGGATCGTCGCCGAAATGGCGGAGCAGTACGGCGCGGCGGCAGGCAGCCGTCTCGACCAAAGCGCCGAGCGCGTTGAGGCGGGTGCGCTCGCCGGCCTGGCGATGCGGCTCTACCTCGCCGATGCGCTGGCGGGCCTTGGCGAAATCCTCGGCACCCCAGAAGAGATGGGCGATCGCGGGATCGCCGTCGCGGCCGGCGCGGCCGGTTTCCTGATAATAGCTCTCGATCGATTTCGGCAGCCCGGCATGGGCGACGAAGCGTACGTCCGGCTTGTCGATCCCCATGCCGAACGCGACCGTGGCGACGATCACCATGTCTTCCGATTTGACGAAATCGGCCTGGTTCTTCGAGCGGATATGGGGTTCGAGCCCGGCATGATAGGCGCGGGTCGAACGCCCGGTCGCGGCGAGCTTTTCGGCGAGCTGCTCCACCGCCTTGCGGGTCTGGGCATAGACGATGCCGGGGCCGGGCTGCTCGGCGATGAGATCGGCGATCTGGCGCGTGGTGTTGTCGCGCGGCGAGATCAGATAGCGGATATTGGGCCGATCGAATCCGGCGACGATCATGCCGGCGCGCGGGATGCCGAGCTGCTCGAGGATGTCGGCGCGGGTATGCGCATCCGCGGTGGCGGTCAGCGCGAGGCGCGGCACCTCGGGGAAATGATCGAACAGCGGCCGCAACAGCCGGTAGTCGGGTCGGAAATCATGGCCCCATTCGGAGACGCAATGCGCCTCGTCGATCGCGAACAGGGCAAGCGGCGCCTGGCCGAGCAGGTTGCGGAAGCTTTCGCCGGACGCGCGCTCGGGGGCGACATAGAGGAGGTCGAGTTCGCCGGCGCGGAAGCGCGCGATCGTTTCCGCCTGGTTGGTGTCGACCGAGGTCAGCGTCGCGGCGCGGATGCCGATCGCTTCGGCGGCGCGGAGCTGATCGTGCATCAGCGCGATCAGCGGCGATACGATGACGCAGGTGCCCTGCATCGCGACGGCGGGGAGCTGATAGCAGAGCGACTTGCCAGCGCCGGTCGGCATGACGGCGAGCGTGTTCTCGCGGGCCAGCACGCGGTCCACCACCTGGCGCTGCACCCCGCGAAATTCGGGAAAGCCAAAGGTGGATTGCAGAATGGGAAGAGGATCGAGCATCACGATAGCGGCCTGTTACCCTGTGATGCCACAGACGGCGAGAGTCTTTGAATCAAAGGCGGTTTCAGCGGCCGTCAGTGAACTGGATCAGGTCCCAGAGATTGCCGTAAAGATCCTCGAACACAGCGACAATGCCATAAGGCTGGTGCGCCGGCTCGCGGACGAAGCAGATGCCGGCCGCGACCATCGCCTTGTGATCGCGCTCGAAATCGTCCGTTCGCAGGAACAGGAAGACGCGGCCGCCCGCCTGATTGCCGATGAACGCCGCCTGTTCGGGCGTGGCGGCGCGGGCGAGGAGGAGCATGGCGCTGCCGGCGGGGGCGCCGGGCGGGGCGACCACCACCCATCTTTTGTCCTGCTCGGGCTGGTAACTGTCCTCGACCAGCGTGAAGCCGAGCTTGCCGATATAAAAGGCGAGCGCCTCGTCATAGTCGCGGACGACGAGGGCGATATGGGCAAGCGACTGTTGCATGGTTCAGGCGGTCACTCGAACTCGGGCGCTCAAATCGGGCCGACCGGCCGCCGCACCGCGACGATGCCGGCGATGAGAAAGGCGATCAGGACCAGCCCCTGGGCGATGGCGAAAGGCGGCTCCGATCCGGTTGGGGCTAGGGGGTGGAGGAAGGGGATTTTCTGGAATGCCTGCACCACCAGGACAAAGCAGTTCAGGTAGAGCGCGAAGGCGGCGGTGATGGTGTAGATCGGCCGCCAGATGCCGACGCGCTTGAATTGGTACAGGGCGATGAGCGCGATCGCGAGATCGACCAGCGAGATAACGCCGACGATATGCGGCGGGCCGATCGTCGGCCGCACCAGCAGGAAGGGAAAGCCGGTAACGCTGGTCAGGATGGTGAAGACGAGGAACCACAGGTTCCAACCGCTGAGCCAGCGCCCTCTCAGCAAAGCGATGAGGAAGACGAGTCCGGCGGCGATGCCGATCAGGCTGATGAGCGTGTGCAGTTGCGTGAAAGCAGCGATGGACAGGCCGAGAATCATCATCTGTCTCCCCAGTTGAAAGCAGTTTACGCTGCAGCGCGGAATTGGCCAGATGATTTCGGTGGCGATACGAAGCCCGCGAGACGGCCGTTTCAAAGCGCTCGAAGAAACTGCATCGGATCTGGATCAAAAACGCACTGGACGCGCGCGTGCCCGACGACTAGGGGCGCTTTGCCAATGATATCAAGTAGATATTGTTGAGCGAGTTCATCTCTTGTTTATCATCTTTCGGGGGGAATTATGAAAATCTATCTCGCGCTCGCCGCGATGTTTGCGTGCGTCCCGGGTGTGGCCGCGGCTCAGAACGCCAATGACGATTTCGACGGCGTGCGCGCCGAAGCGCGTCTCGGCTATGAGACGCCGACGGTCAGCGGCAATGGCCAGATCTACAAGATCGGCAGCGCTGCCTCTTATGGCGGCGAGCTCGGTTTCGATCTCAAGCTTGGCAAGAAAGTCGTGGCCGGCCCTTATGCCACCTATGAATTTTCCAGCGTCAAGCTGTGCGACGGCCCGGATTGCATCAAGGAAGACGGCAATCTGGGTGTCGGCGCTCGCGTTGGCGTCGTCGTATCGCCGACGGTGCTGGTTTATGCCAAGGCCGGCTATGCCCGGATCAGCTTCACCGCGAACACCGCGTTCGCCACTGGCTCGACCAGCAAGGATGGCGTTCAGGGCGCGCTTGGTGTCGACGTCAATTTCAGCAAGAATGTTTATGGCATGATCGAGCTGAACTATGGCGATTATGGCGATTTCTTCGGCGTCAATCTGCAGCGCCGCCATGCGGTGGCCGGGGTCGGCTTCCGCTTCTGATCGCGTTGATCGTCAAGAGAGGCGATCATCAAGAGAGGGGCGTCCGGTTCGGGCGCCCCTTTTTTTGCGTCTCAGGCCGATCCGCGGGGCGCCGGGGGCTGGACGATCATCAGCCCGCCGAGCACGATCGCGATGAGCAGAAGCGCGGGCACGTCGCCGAGCATATGGCCTTCATGCATCGGGCTGGCGAAAGACTGCACCGCCATGATTCCCGCATGGACGAGGCTTGACCAGACAGCGAACCAGATCAGCGAGCGGTTTGCCGCCGGATCTCGCGCGGCAAGGATCAGGAAGACGCCGAGCGTCGCATAGATGCCAACGATCATCATGAAATATTGCGAGGCGGCAGGCGCCCCCGCATGCCACGCCCAGCCCGAAGGCCAGACGATCGCGAGCGGATAGACCAGGCAGGATGTCGCGCCGAACAGGACGAGCGCAATCTGGAGCAGCGTATAGCGTTGAGACACGGGCAGTCCTTCCCCGACGATGAGCTGATCGGGCGAGGCTAGTCCGGCCTTTGTCGGCTGGCAAATCAGGCCGGATCGAACGCCTGGAGGATCGGGCAGGGGCCTTTCGTGCCGGCATCGCAGCTCGCTGCGAGGCGGCGGAGCGCAGTGCGGGCCTGTTCGAGCTCGACGATCTTCGCATCGAGCGCCTCAAGCCGGCTGGTGGCAAGCGCGCGGGCTCGGGCGCGATCCTCCGACGCGTCGAGGGCGAGCAGTTCGGCGATCTCCTCGAGGGTGAAGCCGGCGGCCTGGGCGGAGCGGATGAAGCGCAGGGTGCGGACATGGTGCTCGTCATAGCGCCGGATGCCGCCGCCGAGCCCGGTGCCGCCGGTGCGCGGCGGCTCGGAGAGCAGGCCGCGCCGCTGATAATAGCGGACCGTTTCCACCCCGACTCCGGCAGTGCGGGCGAGGCCTGCGATCGTCACGTCTCTCACCGCTTGACTCCGTACCATGGTACGGATGCCATATGGTGTGTGCCCGCTCCCGGGCAAGAAGGATGAAGACCATGACCCATGTGACCAAGCCAGCACCGAAGCCCGAGACTCAGCAGGGCTGCCGCTGCAATCCCTGCACCTGCAAGAGCTGCCAGTGCTGAACGGGACGGGGCCGTATTCGCGAGGATGCGGCCCCTTTTCGCCTTTGGGATTCCGCGCCGCTACCAGATCTCGATCACCGGATTGAACGATCCCTTTTTCGTCTTGTGGGTCGCGAACATCCTGATGCGGGCGGGCACGAAACTGTTGCCCTTATATTCTGGCGTGACGCGAAGGTTATCGATCAACCCGTCCCTGGTGGAGCGGATGAGCGTACCGGTGAGCTGGTCCTTGATCTCCGGGATTCCCGGCGGGACGTAGGTGATATTCTCCGGCCTCTCCTCGCCGCCGAACTCGGCCGGGAACAGCAGGATTTTGTAAAGTTTTCCCTGTGCGACGAGCTGCTCGGCTATTTCACGAGATGTGATGTTTGAATAGTCGCGGGCCGTATCGTCCCTGGGCATTTGCGTTGCTCCCGAACCGCCAATCGACAGGATGCAGGCGGCGACGATGACGGTGATCAAGCGTTTGATCATGTCGAGATGCTCCCCGGCGGTTGATGGCAGCATAAGGGATGGGTGGGATCAGGCAAGGCGGACCCGGCACCGCCGATCGCGCCGAGCTACGCCGCGAAGTCCATCATTCCAGTCATGTGAAAGAGCAAAGCGTAGCGCTTTTGACGATCCGCAACCTCGCTATGGCCGACTTGCGGCACCGGTTGAATCGAGGGTGCTCACCCGTAGCGGGAATGTTGGAGAGTGTGACATAATTCGGCGCTGGTTTCGGCGTGAAGACGGGCTTTCACGAGGGGAAAGCTCGGGAAACGAGCGCCGGCGTTGGATAATTATGTCATGCCTATCGGGGCCTTTTTGCAATGAGGCTGCGAGGCTAGGCACCCGGTACAACGACCGATGATCATCATCCGCCTGTTGGAAATGTCATGAGGGGTCACTGACATTTCCAATCTGTACAGAACATTGTACAGGTCGTGTCAGGAGGACCAATGATGCGAACAATCAGCTTTACGGATGCCCGCGCCAATCTGAAGGCGCTGATGGACCGGGTGACGGAGGATCGTGCTCCGGTGATGATCACCCGGCAAAGGGGCGAGGGCGTGGTGATGGTCGCGGCCAGCGAATGGGCGGCGATCGAGGAGACGCTTCACCTGCTGCAATCGCCCGACAATGCCGGGCGGCTGGCGGAGAGCATCGCCGAGCTCGATGCGCGCGGATCGGCTGCGTCGTGAAGCTCGTCTTTTCAGCGCCAGCCGCGGCCGAATATCGCGCCTGGGAGACGCAGGATCCGGAGATGAAGGCGCGGATCGATGCGCTGATCCAGGAGACGTTGCGCGATCCGTTCGAGGGAATGGGGAAGCCCGAGGCACTGCGCGGGCGGCTGAGCGGCTGGTGGTCGCGGCGGATCGGGCGCGAGCATCGGCTGGTGTACCGGGTAACTGGGGATGGCGAGGCGCGGGCGCTGGAGATTGCGCAGTGCCGGTATCATAGTTGATTGGTGGCGCAGCGAATTACGTGCACGGCGCGATGCGCTTGCGAGCAAGTGGGCATTGGTGCCGAAGGGTGGACTCGAACCACCGACGCGCGGGTCTTCAACTCGCCGCTCTACCTCTGAGCTACTCCGGCTTTGGAGTGCTTCGGGCCCGTGATGGAGACTGGTTGCAGTGGCCGGGATCGAACCGGCGACCTTAGCCTTATCAGGACTCTGCTCTACCACTGAGCTACACTGCACCACTTGGGGGCAGCGCGCGCGAACACCCTCCCCTCAGCTGGTGAAGGGGGTAATTCGCGCGGTGGTAAAGAGCTCGTGGCGGGCCATGGTGGCGGGCTGGTAGCAGGCAGGGTGGGGATTCGCAAGCTGGTCAGGTGTCGAGCGTGATATCGTACCGGTGCTGGTACTATGCTCGGAGATAAAAGGAGTCTTTCCCCAACGCGGAGATTGAGCCCGCCGCTGTCAACCCGATATTAAGCTGCCAGCTCGTGAGGATACTCGTCAAAAGTCCGACCGCGAAGTTTACGTCCAGCCGCTTTCTTGTTTTTGCCACCCCACTGCTTGAAGAAAAAAGCGGTGCCCGCGCGACGGCATTCATTTTCGATCTGCTCGACCCAGTCGACCATCATCGGGCGGGAGCTTGGCCCAGATTCACCCCCGACAATTGCCCAATGCACGCCACGCAAGCTAATTGGTCCAATTGGTCCGATCAACGGTTCGAACGAGACAAAGCGCGTCATCCCTTGGATCGAAATAAGATGCCCGACCCGATCCGCGACTGCCTCGTTTTCCACAGACGTACCAATCCAAACGTGGGAGAGTACAGGCAGCTCCTTTGCCAAGAACATGGCTGCCATTCGCTCAGGCCGCTTTGTAAGCACCTGAAATTGGTGTTGCGGGCACTGCGCCATTGTTGCCCATACCATCTGTATGAAAGAGGTCGGGACGGCTTCATGGAACAAATCAGACATGGAGTTGACGAAGATTCGCTTGCCGCGTTTCCAGCGAACGGGATCATTTAAGCTTGTCGGGTCGATATTGACGCGACCCGTCCAAACCGTGCGGCCGCCGCTCTTGCGCGTGGTGCCATGATATTTATCATGGCCCATCGCCTGAAGACGAGCTGCCATCCGCATTGCATAACAATTCGTGCAACCTGCCGAGGCGATATTACAGCCTGCGACGGGATTCCACGTGACGTCAGTCCATTCGATCTCGGAGTTACCAGACATTATTTCAGCACAGCCTCGGCGAGCCGCTTCGCAAGCGTGTTGGCAATAGGGCTAGGGTTGGCGCAGGCAAACACAAGCGAAAACTCGTGGAGACCGCCACGACCGAGAGGCAAGGCGGTGTCCAAGACACCACCCGCGAAGACTGATTTGAGCTGATCTATCGCCACCCGCTCGAACCACGCAGCGTTTGCGACCTTCGCAATCGCGGGTCCAATGGGGCCAAACAGATCTGTTTCGGTATCTCCAACCAGCTCGGCAGCGACCCCGTCCCGCCATATTTTCGTGCCGAGGAGGTCGTCGATAAGCGCGCCACCCGCCTCGAGAACGCTTCCATCGCCACGGACTTGGCGGCTCATTGCCAGGACAGGAACAAGATACCAAAGATCCACAGCCTCAGTGCGGCCCAGTTGTTCGACCATGGAGAACTTCAATTGCAGCCCGAACGGATCGAGAAAAACGACCGCGCGGCTTTTCTTCCAATTGGTCTGTCTGGCTAACTCGGTGACGGCGTCGTTCGCATCAGACCGCAGGATCGTGACCCGATTTTTGAGCGCCGGAAATCGTTCGTCAACGATCGTGGACAGTGATCGCACATTTTTCAGTTTGGTGTCATTGAAGATGTAGCGATCGAACGGTGTAGCGATCTCCAGGGCCCTGACAGCCGATCCCGCAGTGACATCATCGACGTCAAGCAATTGCCCCTGCTCCTTAGCCCTCTTCGACGTAGATGCCCCCGATCCTGCGCAGGCATCGACGTACAACAACTCGAAGGACTGCCTTTTCAAAGCAGTCGTGAAAGCATGAAGGTATTTCTGAACCGCCTGAAGTTTTCTCTCCGTATGTGCGCTACCAAATTCTTGCGTTGTGATGCTCATTTCCGCCAGCCCCTAAAGGAACATTATGAGAACTAATCGAACGGAAGATGTTTGGCAATGTAGCGATTATTCTGGCGGGAGGTCGATCTCCCCGGCAAGATTCCAGTGTATCAGCACATAACTTATCGTTGAGTCGACCACTCAAACTCAGCCCATAACATGACCATACGCCGCATATAATTCCAGCAGCCGGTCCGGCGTAATGCCGTCCTCCTGTGCTCGCGCGAGTTCGTGTTCCTCGTTTGCCAGGGTGACAAGCGGTCGTTGGCGGCCAAGACGGGGTTGGACCCAGCAGCCCTGGTTCAGCGTGTCTTCGAACAGCTCGAGCCGGTTGGAGAACCAACCCGTCCATGGCCCCATGTTCGCATAGGTGCCGTTGTCAAAGGCATTGAGGTAAATGTCGAAATTGGCGCGTGAGAGTGTCGACCAGATACCGAAGCCAAATGTTTCCGTGAGGCCGTGCACAGGGAGGCGGAACGCGCAGCGCACGAAGAAGTGCTCGCCGTCGACCACGCAGAAATCCTCCGAGAGGAAATTGCCGTCAAGCCGGATGGCGCCATTGTGTTCATAGCTCTGCGGTCCTTCCCAGAAATCGGGAGCGAATGCCGCGAGGTCGAACATTCCTCGGTGGGCGATGCCGCAGGAACTGCAATTCCAGCGCCCGCCGCGCAGGGTCTCGAGCGCGGACAGTGGCGGCTTCCGGCGGAAGAGACTCACTTGACGGCCTGCCGGCAGATTTTCCCGCCTCTCGCGCGACATTTCTCGATCATCTTGTTCGCACCCCTCTTAATTGCGGCATTCCTGTGGAAGATGGTCCAGCCGACGCTGGCACCGCCCGTGGCGCAGCGGCGCCTGTAATGTCGGTTCTAGGGGCTTGTGCCGTGGCGCTCGAAAAGTCGGATGATCTCCGCCTGCTGCGCCTTTGCCTCTGGCGAACCGCTGCCGCTACGGCCGGTCTGTCGCGTCGCGAGCATGATGGCCGTCGAGCCATTCCCGTTCTGGCGTCGCGCGTCCGCGCCGTCGTCGATCAGGGCGCTCACCGCTGCGGCGGAGCGTGTTCGGACGGCGCGGTGCAAGGGCGTCACGCCATTCTTGTCGCCGGCGTTCGCGTCGGCGCCTGAGGCGATCAGCACGGCAATCGTTTCGGCCTGGTGCGCGGGGTTCCACCGGTGCGAGCCTGGACTCCCATCTGCCGCATAATGGAGCGGCGTCGCACCCCGTCGGTTCCTCGCGGCGACGTCAGCGCCAAGGCCAATCAGCGTGCGGGCGATCTCGGGGCGATGGGCTGCCGCGGCGACGTGAAGCGCCGTGTCGCCGGCATAGATATGGCGGCTGATCTCGGTCAGGAAATTCTCCGTTGCCGCTGACCGCGTCGCGCCCTGCTTCAGACTTGCCGTCGCGAGAGCGGGAGATGCGCTCAGCATGCCGAGCGCCGCCGGGCCGTCACCCGAGGCCATCGCGCTCATCAGTCGGCGGAGGACGATATCATCGATCATCGCTGCTTTACTCGTTCAACGTGCTGCGCAGCTTGTGCGGCAACGATGGATTGAGCGTTTCCCAGGCGATTTTCTCGCCGACCCAGATTTCCGCCGTGGGGGGAAAGGCGTCGGGGTCGTCCAGCGTGGCGGTGGTGATGTCGTGATGGTCGGGGCGGGTGTCGCGGCGATAGGTGACGAGGCTGCTACAGGTGGCGCAGGAGCCCCAATATATGCCGGGTGAGGAGCTGTATTCGCGTACTTCGCCGGTGAGCAGCGCGAAATCTGTTTTGTCGAAGACCGCCCAGCCGACACTGACGCCGCCTGTTGCGCGGCGGCAGGAGATGCAGTGGCACAGGGTTCGCGCGACAGGCGTGCCGCTTACGCGGTAGCGGACCGCGCCGCAGAGGCAGCCGCCTTCCGCAGGAACAGCAGCATTCCTCATGTCACGATGATGTCCGGGTTCACATCATCGACAGGGGTGCAGCGATGACGAAAGTCATTGCTCTTCGCCTCGAGCTCGTCCTGCGCGTCAGCGATCGCGCGGGCGCCTTGCGTGAAGATTGCGGGGTCGATCCCGGCCTGCGCGATCAACGCACCGTGCTTGTCGCGTAGCACCGCAAAAAGCTCGTGGGCGCCGCGGGCCAGCGCCAGCATATCTGCCCAGGCCCCCTGTAGCCCGTGCTGGAAGGTCTCGTCCGGCGAGCCGACCAGGAAGGCATTGGGCCAGGACCGGGCACGCGCTACCGTCGTTATCCCAAGGGTGAGACGCTGTGGACGCCGCCTCTGGGCCTCCTCCCTGAGATTCCAGGACAGGAAGAACGCTCCGTCTTCAATCCTGATCGGCTCGGCGCCCTGAACCGCCCAGAGCGCACTCAGGCGCGGCTGCCAGACGTCGCTGCCCTTGCGCCACTCCATCTCAGCCGAGATTTGCGTGCCCGACGCGTCGAGCATCCGCTCCCCCCACACGTCACCCTCGAACGGCTTGCCGACATCACAGCGATAGCCGGGCACGGGCACATGCGGATCATCCCGCCGGGCGGCGGCGCTTGACGCGGAGGCGACTGACACCGCCGCCACGATCACCGTCAGGCGGAAGCGACGCCGGCCCATCGGCTACTCGGCGGCCGGCAGGTAGATCTCTCCACCCTTTTCGCGGAATTTCTCGCTCATTTCGTCCATGCCCTTTTCGGCCTCGGCGACCGAAACCGGGTTGGCGAACAGCGAACGCGCCGCATCTCCCTCGGACGGCGCATCGGCGGCGATGAAGGTATCGGCAGGCGCATTCTGCTTCGCCGCGAAGTCGCGCACCTCCTGGGTGATCTTCATCGAGCAGAATTTGGGGCCGCACATCGAGCAGAAATGGGCTGTCTTGGCGCCTTCCGCCGGGAGCGTCTGGTCGTGATATTGCTCGGCGGTATCCGGATCGAGCGACAGGTTGAACTGGTCGCGCCAGCGAAATTCGAACCTTGCGCGGCTCAGCGCGTCGTCGCGCATCTTCGAGGCCGGATGGCCCTTGGCGAGATCGGCGGCGTGGGCGGCGAGCTTGTAGGTGACGACGCCGACCTTCACATCGTCGCGGTCGGGGAGGCCGAGATGCTCCTTGGGCGTGACGTAGCAAAGCATCGCGGTACCGTACCAGCCGATCATCGCGGCGCCGATGCCGCTGGTGATGTGGTCGTATCCCGGCGCGATATCGGTGGTGAGCGGCCCGAGCGTGTAGAAGGGCGCCTCGCCGCAGACCTCGAGCTGCTTGTCCATATTCTCCTTGATCTTGTGCATCGGCACATGGCCGGGGCCCTCGATCATCACCTGGACGTCGCTCTTCCACGCGCGATGGGTGAGTTCGCCGAGCGTGTAGAGCTCGCTGAACTGCGCTTCGTCGTTCGCATCGGCGATGCTGCCGGGGCGGAGGCCATCGCCGAGGCTGTAGGCGATGTCATAGGCCTTCATGATCTCGGTGATCTCGTCGAAGCGCTCGTAGAGGAAGCTCTCCTTGTGGTGGCTGAGGCACCATTTCGCCATGATCGAGCCGCCGCGGCTGACGATGCCCGTCACGCGCTTGGCGGTCATTGGGATATAGGCGAGGCGGACGCCGGCATGGATCGTGAAATAGTCGACGCCCTGTTCGGCCTGCTCGATGAGGGTGTCGCGGAAGATCTCCCAGGTCAGGTCTTCGGCCACGCCGCCGACCTTTTCCAGCGCCTGGTAGATCGGCACGGTGCCGATCGGCACGGGGCTGTTGCGGATGATCCATTCGCGGGTGTCGTGGATGTTTCGGCCGGTGGAGAGGTCCATCACCGTGTCGGCGCCCCAGCGGATCGACCACACCATCTTGTCGACTTCGTTCGCCACGTCGCTGGCGACGGCCGAGTTGCCGATATTGGCGTTGATCTTCACCAGGAAGTTGCGGCCGATCGCCATCGGCTCGGATTCGGGGTGGTTGATGTTGTTGGGGATGATCGCCCGGCCGCGCGCGACCTCGTCGCGGACGAATTCGGGGGTGACATAATCGGGGATCGACGCGCCGAAATCCTGGCCGTCGCGGATCAGCGCCTCCTTGGCGGCGGCGCGGCCGATATTCTCGCGGATCGCGACATATTCCATCTCGGGGGTGATGATGCCTTTGCGGGCGTAGTGCATCTGGCTGACGTTCATGCCGGGCTTGGCGCGCAAGGGGCGCTTCACGACATTGGGGAATTGCGGGACGCCGGCTGAGCGATCGGGGCCCGACAGGCCGTTATCCTCGGGGCGGGTCTCGCGGGCGTCATAGGATTCGACGTCGCCGCGGCCGATGATCCAGTCGCGGCGGAGCGAGGGCAGGCCGGCCTGGATATCGATGCGGGCCTTGGGATCGGTATAGGGGCCCGAGGTGTCGTAGACGCGCAAGGGGGGCTCGCCGCAGCTCGGCTCGAGCATGATCTCGCGCATGGCGACCTTCACGCCCGGGATATTGGGCGAGGCGACATGGATCTTGCGGCTGCCGCGGATGGCGCCTGTCGTGACGCCGATTTCGGTACGGGCGGGGATGTCGGCCATGTGATTCGCTCCAATTTGCGGAGCGAGGACGGGCTTTCGGTGCGAAAACCACTCCCTCCCTCCGCCGGTCTCAACCGGATCAGGTTCGGCGGGTCGTGGCTTCAGCCACCTCTCAGCCGCCTGCGCGCGGCCCCCCGGGGAAAGGCCGACCCTAGGACGGTCAGCGGGCAAAGAAAAGGCCGCGCGACACTTGGTCGCGCGGCCGGGAGACTGCGAGAAGCGCGAAGCCTAGTTGGCGTCGCTCGACGTGAGGAAATAGCCGTTGATGCCGGCGGGGAAGAAGCCGCCGCCAGCGGCCACGGCATGGTTGTCGTAGAGGATGTTGAGCGCCTGGCCCGTGGTGCGGCCGAAGACGATGCCGTCGGGATTGGTCGGGGTGATGTTCGCGGCACCGCCAATGACAACGCCCTGATCGTCATCGCTTGTGCCATCGAGAGAATCGCGCGCGTCGCTGATCTGCCCGGCGGTTATGACCGCGGTGCCGCCCATCATGTAGAGCTGGCTGCGGATAAGCGCTGCGTGATGCGATTCAGCCGCGAGAATGCCTGCCACCGCGTTGCTGTAGAGCGTGCCGCCGAATTTCGGAATCAGGCCGATATAGGCGCTGACCGCGACATCCTTGATCAGGAAGGCACCAAGCAGGAAGTTCTGCTCATTGGCGAAGGCGTCGAAGGTCGCGGCCGCGCCGATTACGCCGGTGGTGCGGAGGATCTTCGTGAAACCGCCGGTCGCGGGGGAGAGATCGATCGCCGGCTGGGCGCCGGCATAAGCGCCGATCATCGAGCGCAGGAAGCCGACATGGGCAAGGTCTTCGAGCGCCATTTCGCGGGCATATTGCCCGTTGAGCGTGCTGAAGGTCACCTGGGCGCCGCCCGTCACCGTCCCTTGCGTGCCGGTGCCGGTGAGCAATGCAGCGCCGCCGCCGGGGACCGCGTCCGAGGACGCAATCGCTTCGATCCCCGAGCCCGTCGTCGCGCGGACGAAATATTGCGCCTGGAGATATTCGAGGTTGAGCGCGAAGTTCAGATAATCCGCATCGAGCGCCACCGTTGAGGACGGCGTGGGCGTCGGAGTCGGCGTGGGGGTCGGCGTTGGGGTCGGCGTCGGCGTGTTGCCGCTGCCGCTGCAGGCGGCGAGGCCTGCGGCGAGGGTCATGCCGCCGGCGAGACGCATGAAGCGGCGGCGCTCCTCGCGACGGCGCTCGCTCGCTTCGAGAACCTGGATCAGGGTTTCGCTATCGATCATCGTGAATTCTTCCCTAGAGGCCAGGCGCGATCAGTGCGCGCTGCTGGATTTGAGCGTGCCGTTGAGACCAGCCGTGAAGAAGCCGCCCGAGGTCGCCGCCGTGCTGCTCAGATAGAGGATGTTGAGCACCGTGCCGGGCGACCGGCCGACGATGCTGCCATTGGCGGCGACCGGCGCGATGTTCGAGACGATATTGCCGCTGATCGTCACTGGCGAGATGCCGTGATCGTCAATGTCCGGCACGCCGTCCAGATTGTCGCGCACGCCCGAGATCGCATCGGCAAATTTGCGCAGGTCCGGCGTGGCCACGCCCTTGGCATAGAGCAGGGCGCGGATCACCGCGGCATGGTGGGAATGGGTCGCCAGGATGCCGCTGATGCCCGCGAGGATGGTCTTGTCGACGGCGTTGGGGACTGCGTTGATATAGGCGGTGACAAGCACATCTTCGAACATGAAGGCGGCGAGCAGGAAATTCTCGTCGTTGGCATAGGGATCGAACGCGGCGGGCGCTGTGACGATCTTGGCTGCCTGGGCGAATTTGCTGAACGCGCCGGTCGCTGTGGCACTGAGATCGATCGCCGGCTGGGCGACGACGCCTTCAGCGCCGAGCTGGTTGCGCAGCCATTTGACGTTCGCGAGCAGGTCGCTGGCAATCTCGGCGGCATATTGCGTGACGACCGGATCAGTGAAGGTCGCCTTGCGGGCGCCCGTTGCATCGCCCTTGGTCTCGCCGGTGGCCTGGCCTGTCAGCAGCGCGTCCGGAAGGCCGGTGCCGGTGGTGGCGAAGCTGAAAAATTGCGCTGCGAGATAATCGAGCTGAACCAGATAGCGCAGCATGTCGTTATCGGCGATCACCGCGGCCGAGGCCGAGGTCGCGATGGCCAGCGCCGATGCGCCCGCCGCCGTCACCGCCGCGGCGCCGAGCGCGGCGCGGAAGAATTCGCGGCGCTCGTTGCGGCCCTCTGTGGTGGCCGTGCTACCCGAATCGGGAGCCTCAATCAGCTGCTGGTCGTCGGTCATGGACGTGACCTCTCCTTGAAATGGCTTCCGCGCGAACGGAAATTAGGCCGGTCCCAACCACTTGCGATTGAAGGGCAAGTCGAGCGCGACCGGATTTGAACCCCGGGTAGCCGATGTGCGGGGGCGACTTCAACAACCGTTAACGGTCGATTCGGGCGAAAAGGCGGCTTTCTCGATATTGAGGCCGCTACTCAGCGCTTAAAAACTATACCCCAACCCAACCGCGCCGAACCACTGGTTCGGGCTGCCGGCGATGCGCGTCACCGGGCTGGCGGCGAAATCATTCTGGAGGCGGCTATAGGAGCCGGTGAAGTACAGGCCCAGGCCGTGGAGCAGATCGCCGGTCAGCGAATGGCCGCCGATCATGCCGAAGGTGACCTGCTTCCAGCCCTTGCGGCCGGTGAACACCGGCAGGCCGCTGCGCAGCGCGCCAGCGGCATCGACGTCATAATAAGCGGTGGCATAGCCGGTGCCGGCGTAATCGGCTGAGGCCGAAATGCCGACAAAGGCCTTGCGGCTGAGGGGGGTGGTGTACTGGATCTGCGGGGTGATGACGTAGCTTTTGTAGATGCCGCTGATGTCATGGACATAGGCGACGCGGACGGTGAGATTGTCGTAGTCGCTGGTGATCAGTCCGGTCTTGCCGATACCGATGAACCCGCCCGCTTCGGCCGCGAGCTTGCGCTTGCCGAGTGCCTTGATCTGCGGATCGACCAGCTTTGTGTGGCGGTTGAAATTGACGCCGATGATCGGGCCGAGTTCGAAATCAATGCCTGGTCCCGACTGGTTGGGGATCGCGTTGACATAGAGCTGGGTGTTGCGGGTGAAGAAGCTGAAATCATGAACCTTGCCGCGGGCGGCGATCGCAGGCGTCAGGATATAGTCGTTCGAGCCCTCATAGCTCGGCAGATAGACGCCGCCGACACCGAATGTCAGGCTGTTGTGATCGGCTTCGATCTCGGCGTCGGTCTTCGCATCCTGCGCGAGAGCGGGCGTCGCGGCGCAGGCGAGGAACGCGGACAGTCCGAGCAGCGGCAGGAAACGAAAGGTCGATGTCATGGATCGGGGCTCCGGACGCTTGAAGAGGGTGTTCCCGGCGGGAACGCGGCGCAGTTCGATTTGGGTCCGCTGCGGTGTGTTACAACATGTAGCGCATCGTGATCTGTTGCGCATTGGCATCAGTCGCAAGCGTGAAATGGGCTGCGTTGAAGCTTGGCGGGCCGAAGGTGATCGCTGGATTGCGCGAGAAGCCAAAGCCCTCGCGCGGGATGCCGGCAAAGGTGTCGAGCTTGCCGTTGCTGTTCTCGTCATGGATCACCGCCATCGCATAGGTGCCATAGGGCAGCCCTTCGAAGCTGACGTCATGGCCGGTTGCCGGCACTGAACGGGTGACCGCCAGCGCGCTATTGCCGCAGGCGGGGAAATTCTTCGGCGTCGTGGTGAGGCAGATGCGGATCAGGCCACGGGTCGAGCGGAGCCTGGTGACGTCTAGCGTAAGGCTAGAGACCGGCGTCGCCCCCGCCAGCAGCGCCATCGCGACGGCGGCCAGCGCCAGACGCTTTGCGAGAATGCTCGCGGGTGAAGTCGCCGATCCCCCGATCGGTGCCGCAAAGCCGGTCCCAGAACCGGAAATAAAGCCCATAATTTCCCCCATATTGCTCATGGTGCCGCTGGTGATGGCTCGCCGTAATCAGCCAGGCGCCAAGCCGCCCCCGCCACATGAAAGCCGGAAACATCTCCCAGCCCATATGATTGGTGACACCCATAACCGTCATCACGCTCAGCACCACAGCCAGCGCCGACACATGGATCGGAATCACGAACACCAGTAGCGGAATTGCCACAGCCCCGGTGATCGCCTCGATCGGATGAAAGGCCATTGCCGCCCAGGCGGTGGGCGGGCGGCTAGCATGGTGGACGGCATGGGCGATGCGGAACGGCGCCGGGCGGTGCATCCAGCGATGCGTCCAGTAGAACCATGTGTCATGGGCGGCGAGGTAGAGCAGCACCGACAGCGGCCAATACCAGAGCGGGTAGGCGTGGAGATCGCTGTAGATCAGCGTCCAGCCGCGATTCTGCCAGCCCCAGGCGATAATGCCGGCGGGCGCGCCGTAGATGGCGGCGGAGGCGAGGCTCCAGCCGATCTCGCGGCGGATCTGCGGATCGAGGCCGGTGTACAGGCCGGGGTGTCGGAAGCGGGTGGCGGCCGCAAAGGCACCGCTGACGATCAGATAGCGGATGCCGACGATCGCCGTCATTGCCAGCGCTGAGACAAGGAGGGCGAGCGCGATCGTCACAGATGCGGTCTAGGAGATTGGTGGAGGGCGAACCAGCTTTCTATCCCGCCTGCCAGATCCGGATCGCGTCGATCGGCCAGACCAGCATCAGGACGTTGAGCGTCAGATTGTCGCGGATGATGGCGAGCGTCATCAGCTCGAAGCCGATCGCGAGCGTGATCGTCGCCCAGGCGGGGAGTCGGCCCGCCGCCCAGAAGCCGAATGCCATCCAGCCAATGTCGCAGAGCGAATTCAGGATCGAATCGCCCGAATAGCCGATCGCGATGGTGGCCTCGCGGTAGCGATCGATGATTAATGGCGAATTTTCGAGCAGCTCCCAGCCGCCCTCGATCAGCACGGCGATCGGCAGCGCCCAGGCGCGCCATCCCGGGCGGCGGCGCAGGACGAGATGCGCTGCGCCATAGAACAGGAAGCCGTGGATGATATGGCTGAAGCTGTACCAGTCGGCGATCTGCTGGCTGGTCTCGGGTGACTGGGCCGAGCCCTGCCACAGGCTTATCCGGCCGCAGGGGCAGATCGGCGGCCGGCCGTTCAGCAGCTCGATGGCGCCCACCAGCATGACAAGCGCCAGCGCGACCAGGGCCACGCGGTGGCGCGCGGCAAAGTCCCGCAATGTCAAAGGATCATCGCGATACACTCGGCGGCAATCTGGTCGAGCTCGTCGCGTGGCACCCCGGCCCGGGCGCGGACGCCGAGCGAGTGGAGCACTGACATCACGATCCGCGCGGCCGGCTCCGGATTCGCGATGCCGGCTGATTTGAACAGGCGGGCCATGCGCTCGTCCTGCAAGGTGATGATGCCGCGCAAGGCGTCGCGGACGTCCGGGTCGCTGGTCGCTTCAGTGGTTGCGGTGGCGACGGCCAGGCAGCCCGAGGGCGCGACTTCGCCGGTCAGATAGCCGTCGATCGTCCGCGCGAAGATTGTCTCGAGCAACACCTCTCGCGGGAGGCGAGCGGCGGCGAGCCCGTCGAACAGCCCCTCGAGCCGCTGGTGCAGCCGCGACAGGGTGGCGAGGTACAAAGCGCGCTTGTCGCCGAACGCTGCGTAGAGGCTTGGCCGGGCGAGCCCGGTCGCCTCGGCGAGGTCGTCGAGTGAGGTGCCGGCAAAGCCGCGCGTGCGAAACCGTTCCGACGCGGCCTTGAGCGCGGTCTCGGTATCGAAGCTGCGCGGACGGCCGCGTGCGCGGGCAGGCAGGTCGGTGGACAATTTTATACCAGTTCGCAAAGAATCATTGACGTGATATTATGCGAAACGGTATGGAAATCAACCTCACCCCAGGGAGATCGATCATGAAGCTCTATTTCGTTCCGTTCGCCTGCTCGCTCGCCACCCGTATCGCGATCGAGGAGGCAGAGCTCGATGCCGAGTTCGTCCAGGTCGTGCCGGGTGAGAAACTGCCCGACGGGCGGCCATTCACCGCGGTGAGCCCGATGGGCTATGTTCCGGCGATGGAAACGGCGGGCGGGCTGACCCTCAGCGAGGGGCCGGCGGTGCTGACCTATATCGCCGATCTCGCGGCCGAGGGCGTGCTGGCGCCGGCGCCCTATACCGAGGAGCGCTATCAGATGCTGCGCTGGCTCAACTTCATCTCGACCGAACTGCATAAAGCCGTGTTCGCGCCGCTGATGAGCAGCAAGTCGAGCGAGGGCGCGCGGGAATGGGCGCTCGGCCAGGCGGCGAAGCGGTTCGAGCTGCTCTC
The DNA here is from genome assembly GCF_056402635.1 of Sphingomonas sp. P3_C5. Lineage (NCBI taxonomy): Bacteria > Pseudomonadati > Pseudomonadota > Alphaproteobacteria > Sphingomonadales > Sphingomonadaceae > Sphingomonas > Sphingomonas sp. P3_C5. The sequence continues at coordinate 438,632 of NZ_JBFUHA010000001.1, read as the reverse complement.
TGCGCATCTCGATGGGCAGGATTATCTGGTCGGCAGCTTCAGCGTCGCCGATGCTTATCTGCTGAGCGTGCTCAACTGGTGCGAATATGCGAAGGTCTCGCTCAGCGACTGGCCGGTGCTTGCCGCCTGGCGCGCGAAGACGCGCACCCGGCCTTCGGTGGCCCAGGCGATGGCAACCGAGATGCCGCTCCGCCAGGCGGCCTGAGCCCCGCACTCCTGCCCGATTTGCGCATTACCGCGAATCGGGTAGTGAATTGGCATGCCCGCCGTCATCCCGTGCGACATCGCGATCGTTGGTGCCGGGCTGGCGGGCGGGCTGCTGGCGCTCGCGCTGAAGAAGAAGCGTCCCGATCTCGACATCAAGCTGATCGAGGCGTCGAGCCGGATCGGCGGCAATCATCTCTGGTCCTTCTTCGCGAGCGATGTGGCTGATGCCGACCGCTGGATCATCGCGCCGCTGATCAGCTATGGCTGGACCGGCTATGACGTCGCCTTTCCGGGCCATGCCCGCACGCTGAGCGCGTCCTATTATTCGGTCGAATCCGAACGGCTCGAGGCGGTGGTGCGCGGCGCTCTGCCGGAAGCTGCGTTGATGATGCGCCGGAAAGTGCTGGGCGCAAGCCCCACCGCAGTGGTGCTAGCCGACGGCGACCGGGTCGAGGCCAAGGGCGTGATCGATGCGCGGGGCCCGAGCGATCTCGGGCTGCTCGATCTTGGCTGGCAGAAATTCCTCGGCCGCGAGTTCCATCTCACTGAGCCGCATGAAAATCCGCGGCCGATGGTGATGGATGCGAGCGTCGAGCAGATCGACGGCTATCGTTTCGTCTATTGCCTGCCGCTCGCGGCGACGCGGATGTTCGTTGAGGATACCTATTACAGCGACACGCCCGAGCTCGACCATGCGCCGCTGAGCGGGCGGATCGACACTTATGCGGCTGCGCGCGGCTGGCAGGTCGGCACCGTCGCGCGCGAGGAAAGCGGTGTGCTGCCGGTTGCGATGGGCGGCGATTTCGAGGAATATTGGCGTTCGGGCGGCAACAAGGTCGCCAAGGCCGGGATGCGTGCCGGCCTATTCCACCCGACCACCGGCTATTCGCTGCCCGACGCGGTGCGGACGGCATCGCTGGTCGCAAAGGCCAGCGACCTGTCGGGCGCGGCGCTGCACGATCTGACGCATGGTTTTGCGCGGAGCCTGTGGCGCCGGCGGGGTTTCTACCGCATGCTGGACAAGATGCTGTTCAAGGCAGCCGAGCCTGCGGAGCGCTATCGCATTCTCGAGCGCTTCTATCGGCTCGATCCCGGCCTTATAGGCCGTTTCTATGCAGGACGTTCGACCATGACCGACAAGGCCCGGCTTCTGATGGGCAAGCCTCCAGTCCCGGTCGGCCGTGCGCTCTCTGCGATCAGGCCGCTGGCACGCAGGAGCCCGGTATGAGCCGGAAGGCGATTGTCGTCGGCGCCGGGTTCGGCGGGCTTGCGCTCGGCATCAGGCTGCAATCGGCGGGCGTGGAAACCACCATCATCGAGGCGCGCGACAAGGCCGGGGGGCGCGCTTATGTCTGGGAGAAGGACGGCTTCACCTTCGATGCCGGCCCAACCGTCATCACCGACCCGCCGTGCCTGAAGGAGCTTTGGGCGCTGACCGGGCGCGACATGGCCGATGACGTGACGCTCGAGCCGGTGCTGCCCTTTTACCGGCTCAACTGGATGGACGGCACCAGCTTCGATTATACCAATGACGACAGCGTGCTGATGGCGGAGATCGCCAAGCTCAATCCCGAGGACGTCGCGGGCTATCGCAGGTTCCTCGAATATTCAGCGGGCGTTTTCCACGAGGGCTATGAGAAGCTCGGTCATGTCGCCTTTCTCGACTTCGCGTCGATGATCAAGGCAGCGCCGGCGCTGGCGAAATATCAGGCGTGGCGCTCAGTCTATTCGATCGTGTCGAGCTTCGTGAAGGACGAGCATCTCCGCCAGGCGCTGAGCTTCCATACCTTGCTGGTCGGCGGCAACCCCATGACGACAAGCGCGATCTATGCGCTGATCCACAAGCTGGAGCGCGATGGCGGCGTGTGGTTCGCCAAGGGCGGCACCAGCAAGCTCATCGCCGGACTGGTCACGCATTTCGAACGGCTCGGCGGGGTGCTGCGACTTGGCGATCCGGTGACCAGCATCGAAACGCTGGGCGACAAGGCGACTGGGGTCACGACGGCATCGGGCTGGGAGGGCAAGGCCGATATGGTCGCGTGCAACGGCGACGTCATGCACATCTATCGCGACCTGCTGAAGACGTCGCGCACGGCGCAGCGGACCAAGGCGAAGCTCGAGCGGAAGCGCTATTCGCCGTCGCTGTTCGTCGTCCATTTCGGCATCAAGGGCACCTGGCCGGGCATCCCGCACCACATGATCCTGTTCGGGCCGCGCTATAAAGGGCTGCTGACTGACCTCTACGATACCGGCGTGCTGCCGGAGGATTTCTCGATCTATCTCCACCACCCGACCGTCACCGATCCGTCGATGGCGCCGGAGGGGCATTCGACCTTTTACGCGCTGGTGCCGGTGCCACATCTCGGCAAATTCCCGGTCGATTGGGAAGAGATCGGGCCGATCCTCGAAAAGCGCGTCCTCGATGAGGTCGGCCGGCGGCTGATCCCGGACATCCATGAGCGGATCGTGACCAAATTCCATTACGCGCCGAATGATTTCGAGCGCGACCTGAACGCGCATCTCGGCAGCGCCTTCAGCCTCGAGCCGATTCTGACCCAGAGCGCCTGGTTCCGCGTGCACAACCGCGATGACCATATCCCGAACCTCTATTTTGTCGGCGCGGGCACGCATCCGGGCGCCGGGATTCCGGGCGTGGTCGGGAGCGCGAAGGCGACTGCTGCGCTGATGCTGGAAGGACCGAAGTGAAGCGACTTGCCGTGTATTGTGGATCGGCCACGCCATCGGATCCCGTCTATATCGAGACGGCGCGCGCCGTAGGGCGGACGCTTGCGGAGCACGGGATCGGGGTCGTCTATGGCGGCGGGCGGCTCGGGTTGATGGGCGCCATTGCCGACAGTGCACTCGAGGCGGGCGGTGAAGTGATCGGGATCATCCCCCAGGCATTGGTCGATGCCGAGGTCGCGCATCGCGGGCTGACCGAGCTGCATGTCGTCGACACAATGCACCAGCGCAAACAGGCCTTCACCGATCTCTCGGACGGCTTCGTCAACCTGCCCGGCGGCACCGGCACGATGGATGAGTTATGGGAAGCGCTGAGCTGGGCGCAGATCGGCTATCATGCCAAGCCGGTCGGGCTGCTCAATGTCGCGGGCTATTATGATCATCTGATCGCCTTTTACGCGAAGATGGGCGAGGTCGGTTTCCTCCGGCCCCAGCATCAGGGCATCCTGATCGTCGACGACGCGCTGGACGGACTGCTCGCGAAGATGGCGGGCCATGTGCCGATCGAGACGATCACCAAGATGAGCGCAAAGGACCTGTGAGCCGGGGAGCTGCGGGTTCGGCGCTCCCGAGCCGCGACGCGATTGTCGCGACGGCGCAGGAATCGATCGCGCGGGGATCGCAGAGCTTTGCCGCCGCGAGCCGGCTGTTCGATCGCAGGACCCGCGAACGGGCCTGGCTGCTCTATGCCTGGTGTCGCCGGTGCGACGATATCGCCGACGGTCAGGAGCATGGCCATGGCATGACCATGGTCAAGGATGCGCCGGCGCGGCTGGAGCTGCTTTCAGCGATGACCGAGGTGGCGCTGGCAGGCAGCTGGGTCGGCGATCCGGCCTTTGACGCGCTCCGGATTGTCGCCGCCGAAACGAAGATGCCGCCGCACTTCGCGCACGATCTGATCGCCGGCTTCGCGCTTGATGCCGAGGATTGGCGGCCGCGCACCGAGGATGATCTCTATACCTATTGCTATCATGTCGCCGGCGCGGTCGGCTGCATGATGGCGGTGGTGATGGGCGTTTCGCCCGAGGATGAAGCAACGCTCGATCGTGCCTGCGATCTCGGCATGGCGTTCCAGCTCGCTAATATCGCGCGCGACCTGGCCGAGGATAACAGGGTCGGGCGCTGTTATCTTCCCGCCGACTGGCTGGCCGAGATGGATATCCCGGTGGGCGAGCTTATGAACCCGGCCCATCGGCAAAAGCTGGCGGTGCTTGGGTCTCGGCTGGCGGATCGCGCCGCCGCGTTCGAGGCGAGCGCGCGGTTCGGCACGCCGAAACTGTCATTTCGGTCGGCCTGGGCAGTGCTGGCCGCGGCGGAGATTTATGGCGCGATCGGGCGCGAAGTGGCGACGCGGGGCGAACGGGCCTGGGACAGCCGGGTTTCGACCTCTGCCACAGCCAAGATCGGCATGATCGTGCGGGCTGCGGTCGAGGCGCTGCGGCGGCGCTCGCTCTATCCACCGGCCCCCCGCTCTGCGGCTTTATGGACGCGGGCTCGCCAGGACGAATCTCCATCCTCCCGTTCGGGCTGAGCTTGTCGAAGCCCCCTTGCCGAAGCTCTCGCGCCGACGAGAAAGAAGGCCCTTCGACAAGCTCAGGGCGAACGGAAGGAGTGGATTCAGCTCAAACTGGGTTCGCCTCTCTCAACCGAGCAGCGGCTCGCCCGGATAAGGTTTGCGATGGAGCCGCGCGGCTAGCCAGCCGCCCAGGATCGGCAGGGCCACGGCGCAGACCTGCATCCAGAGCGGGTGGGGCAGATCGAGAATTCCCATCACTGCGATGACGAGGATGAGAGCCGAGACGATCCATCCGGCCCATTTCCAGTCGCTGATCCGAAGCGCGAGCCAGGCGCCGCCGAAAGAGGCGAACAGCCATGGCGCGATCCAGAGCAGCTTCTCGACCATTGTCTTGTCGGCGATAATGCTGGCGAGCGTCGTCTCGTCGGCGATGTCGATATCGAGGGTGGGCGGGTAGAACTGGTCGCTGATCCAGCCGAGCGCTGCGAAGATGGCGAGGGCGGCAACCGCGCCAATGATGATACCCAGGACCTTGCGCATCGTACCCCCGTTACGCCGCTCATCACGCCGTTTCCGACGGGACCTTAGTTGGCGGTACGAAAAGCGCCAGCGGCCTTAGCCGGGCCGGCGATCCTGGCGGTTCTGGACGAGTTGCTGCCCGACCGAACGGCATGCTGCGCTGACGACCGGATAGTCGATGTCGCTGTTGCGGACCAAAGCGGCCGGCATTGCCGCCTGGCATTGCTGGACGGTCGCATAATGCACCGGCTCTACCCGCGCCTCGGCACAGTTCGCAGTGCCATCGCCGCAACCCATGATCGCCATGACGAAATAGAGCGGTTCCATGCTTCGTCTCCAGTCAAGGTATCAATCGACGAGACGCCCTATTCGTTCCGCGAAATGCTTTCAGTTCGCAGGTGTCGCCCCTACATGGGGCGACGATGCCCCCATTGACTGAAACCCCCAGCGTCGAACGCCCATTGCTGCCGACGCTCCGTCGCTTCCTGCCCTATTTGTGGCCGGCCGACGCGCCGCGGCTGCGCGCGCGCATCGTCATTGCGATGACGCTCGTGGTCGCGTCGCAAGTGGTCGGATTTGGCGCGCAATTTGCCCTCAAGGACGCGATCAGCGGCATGGCTAAGGGGGATCGCAGCGCCTCCACGCTCATTATGGCGCTCGTGATTGGCTATGCGACGGCCCGCTTCGGTGGCGTGCTGTTCGATAATGTCCGCAACGTCGTGTTCGAGCGGGTCGGGCAGGAGGCCACGCGGCGCCTGGCGTCGAACGTGTTCCGCCATCTTCACCAGCTCTCGCTGCGCTTCCACCTCGAACGCAGGACCGGCGCGGTCACCAAGGTAGTCGAGCGCGGCACCAAGAGCATCGACACAATGCTCTATTTCCTGCTGTTCAACATCGCGCCGACCGTTCTCCAGCTCGTGGGTGTCCTTTATTTTTTCGAAAAATATTATGGGCCCTGGCTGGTCACCGGGACGATCGTCATGGTCGTGGCCTATATCGTGTTTACGCGCATCATCACGGACTGGCGCTCTGCGCTCCGTTCAAGGATGAACGATCTCGACACCGGCGCTGTCGCGCACGCGGTGGATTCGCTCCTAAACTTCGAGACGGTAAAATACTTCGCCGCTGAGGAGCGTGAGGCGCGGCGTTATGAAAACGGCATTGCGGCTTATGCGAACGCAGCGACGGCCAGCGAGAATTCGCTCGCCTGGCTCAATATCGGGCAATCGCTGATCACCAGCCTGGTAATGGCCGGCGGGCTTGCGCTGGTAGTTTGGGGTTGGAGCCATAGGCGGTTCGACGCTGGCGATATTTCCTTCGTCGCGGGCTTGCTGACCTCGCTGTTCCGCCCGCTCGATCTGCTCGGCATGGTCTATCGCACCATCCGCCAGGGCGTGATCGACATGGGCGCTATGTTCGACCTGATCGATACCCCGTCGGAGATTGTCGATGCGCCGGGTGCGCAGCCGCTCGTCGTCAGCGCCAGCCATATTCGTTTCGAGGATGTGCGCTTTGGCTATGATCCCGGCCAGCCGATCCTCAAGGGGATCGATCTCGATATCCCGGCCGGCCACACGCTGGCGGTGGTCGGGCCGTCGGGTGCGGGAAAGTCAACGCTTGCGCGGCTGATGTACCGCTTTTACGACCTGACCGGCGGACGCATCACGATCGATGGGCAGGATATCGCTCAGGTGACCCAGGATTCGCTCCGCGCCGCGATCGGCATCGTGCCGCAGGATACGGTGCTGTTCAACGATACGATCGGCTACAACATCGCCTATGGCCGCGAGGGCGCCGGGTCCGAGGAGATCGTGCGCGCGGCCCAAGGGGCGGCGATTGCCGAGTTCATCGAGCGCCAGCCGCTCGGCTATGAGACCCGGGTCGGCGAGCGGGGGCTGAAGCTCTCCGGCGGCGAGAAGCAGCGGGTTGCGATCGCGCGGACCCTGCTCAAGAATCCGCCGATCCTGATCCTCGATGAAGCGACCAGCGCGCTCGACAGCCGCACCGAGGCCGAAATCCAGGACACGCTCGAGGATATCGAGCGCGGTCGCACCACGATCGTGATCGCGCATCGGCTGTCGACGGTCGTCCATGCCGATGAGATCGTCGTGCTCGAGGCGGGCCGGGTGGTCGAGCGCGGCAGCCATGCGATGTTGCTGCGGCAGAACGGCCTCTATGCCGAGATGTGGAACCGGCAGGCGCAGGAGCGCGAAGAGGAAAGCGACGCGGTGGCGGCGGAATAGCGCGTCGCGTCGGCCGGCTCAGGGCAACAGGATCTTCTTTGCCCGCGCCAGGTGGATTTTCGCGTCGTCCAGCCCGGTCGTGCCGCCATTGACGAGCTTTCGGACCCTGACGAGATCGTCGGCATCTGCGGCGGCGTTGATCCTACGCGACGCMCAGAACAGGCAGGCGAGCTTGACTGACAAGGCCGGATCGGCGGCGAGTTCGGGCATGGACTCAAGCGGGACGTTCGCCTCCTCGCCGCGCGCTTCGTAATTGGCGCGGCCGGTCAGCTGGATCAGCCCGCGCCCGCGGTAATCCCAGCCATCGCCGGTCGAGGCCGGGCCATTGCCGAGCCGGTCGCTATAGACTTTCAGCGCGACGGCGCGTGGGTTCATCACGAAGCCGATGGTCGATTTTTCGGTTGGAAAAAATTTCGGGAAGATCGCCATCAACCCTTCTGCCGAATAGGCCAGATTCTCCTCGAGCGTCTTGTAGCCTCCGGTCTCCGTGGCTGTCTGGGCGAGGAAATGCGCGAGCCGCAGCTCGGTATTGATGGCTGCGCCGGCAAGATTGGCGACGCATCCGGTGGCGATCGCAAGGCCTTTCGCGCCGAGATCGACCCGGGCCATATAGCTGAACAAGGCAGCATAGGTGCCACGGCCAAGGCCGCCATCGATCGTCTGGTGATAAAAGCCGGCATCCGCCAGGCGTCGCTGCAATCGCTTGACGTCCATGCCTGTCCCCTGTCCCGCCTTATCGTCCCCGATTGACGCGCCAAGTCAACGGGGTCGAAGCAGATCCAGAGTCTGCTGATCGCGGGAGCCGGCGAAGAATCCGGTGAGCACGCGCCCAAACACTTCACCGCCGCCGGCCGTCTCGAACAGGGTCATTGAGGATCGCAGTTTGATCGAATCGATCCCGCCGAAAATCTTCTCCGCGGTGCGGCTGTCGGCGTGCGTCAGCACCGCCGCCACGCATTCCCGAAGCCGAGCTCCGAGCAAAGGGTGCGCGAGATAGGCCCGCGCCTCGTCAAGATCGCGGACCGCGTAGAGCTGCGCCGTGTGGCTGCGGCCAAGGCCGGCGATCTGCGGGAAGATGAACCACATCCAGTGGCTGCGCTTCGTGCCGGCGCGAAGCTCGGCCAGTGCGCGGGCATAGACGTCGCGTTGTGCGGACAGGAAGCGGGAGAGATCGGGATTGGTTTCCGTCATAACTGGCATTTACGCGCCATATCGACTCGGCTACCGGCGTGGAACATAAAAGGAACATAGCCGAGTCGAGTCGATGCCTTTCCACAATTTTGATCGCCTGCTCTTCGCGTTGCGCCCACCTGCCGGCATAGCCGAATATATGGCTGAGGAGCAGGCGCGTTTGGGCCGAGGCAGGCTAGTTCGAAAAGACTATCTCCACATCACACTTGGCATGGCCGACTTCCCAGTCCTGTCACCTCGTGCCCTGGCGATAATGCGCGAGATCGGGGCGTCGATAGCAGCCAGCCAATTTCGCGTTGCACTTGGCCGGATGGTCGGCACCCGAAAATCGGTCGCGTTGCGGCCTGAGGAACGGATCGAACCCCTCTACTGTCTCAGACGACACCTCGTCACCGGCATAACACGATCCGGGTTGCTCGCCGAGAGGCGCGGACCATTCAGCCCGCACGTCACGCTACTGTATCGAAACGGTGAGCCGTTCGACCGGGAAATCGACATCATCAGCTGGATGATCGAGGAGTTCCTGTTGATCCACAGCCGTGTCGGCAGAACGGAACACATCGTGCTAGATCGATGGCCACTTCAAGGCATTTCAAGTCAGAGCCGGGAGCGCCCAGTCGATCGGCTTCTGGCCATGCTCCCGCAGGAACGCATTGGCTTTGGAGAAGGGCTTGCTGCCGAAGAAGCCGGCATGCGCCGATAGCGGCGAAGGGTGCGGTGCCTTGAGCACGAGGTGGCGGCCGCCTTTATCGACGCTGTCGACGAACGCGGCTTTTTTCTGCGCATAGCTGCCCCAGAGGATGAACACGACGGGCTCGGGCCTGGCGTTGACGAGGCGGATCACCGCGTCCGTGAACCGCTCCCAGCCGCGATCACGATGCGAAGCGGCCATGCCCGTCTGCACCGTGAGCACGGCGTTCAGCAGCAGCACGCCCTGCTGTGCCCAATGTTCGAGAAAACCGTGCTTCGCTGGCGGGATGCCGAGGTCGCTCGCCATTTCCTTGTAGATGTTGACGAGGCTTGGCGGCGGCCGGACTTCGGGGCGCACGGAAAAGCAGAGGCCATGCGCCTGGCCCTCGCCATGATAGGGGTCCTGCCCGAGGATCACGACGCGGACATTTTCGAGCGGCGTCAGGTCGAGCGCGCGGAACCATTCATGCCCCTTGGGGAAGATCCGTTTCCCGGCTGTCTTTTCGGCGACGAGATAGGCCCGGAGCGCCGCCATATAGGGGCTGTCGAATTCCGGCCGCAGCGGCTCCAGCCAGCTCGGATGCAATTTGACGCTGTCGCTCATGGGCCGCCTTTCGCGCCCGGCATGTCCGAACCGAGCGCCGGCTGTCAATCGCGCCGTGACGGGCAATCCATAGCGAGCGGGCAGGCGGTGCAATCGGGTGCCTCGAACCGGCAGACGGTCTGGCCGAGACGCTTCATCGCGATATGGAAATGCAGGAAATCGTCCGCGTCCCAATCGGGTATCGCGGCTGTCGCCTTCTCGCTCGCGACCTGCGCCTCGGCACCCGGCGCGACGAAACCGAGCCGTTCCAGCACCCGGTGCACATGGCTGTCGACGATGAGCACCGGCATCGCCAGCGTGCTCGCGTTGAGCGCCGAGGCAGCGACCTTGCGCCCGACGCCGGGCAGCCGCTCCAGCCATGCCAAGGCCGCCTCAAGCGGCAATGCGCTGAGGAAATCCAGATTGAAATCGGGCCGTTCGCTCTGGATCCGGCGCAATGTCGCCGCGAGCCACCTTGCCTTGATCTCCGGAAAGGTGACATCAGCGATCGCCCGCTCGATCGACGCCGGCGGCACACCGGCGATCGCCGCTGCTGAGCCGAAGCGGTCGCGAAGCCGGCGATACGCCGCGAGCGACACCGGATCGCGCGTACGCCCGCTGATCAGCGATTTGACGAGCTGCCCGACCGGCCTTCGGCGCGGCAACGGGATGCGATCGGTGACCGGTATCAGTCGGTCACGCCACTGCGCGATATCGGACGCAACGAAATCGAAGCTTTGCTGCATGGTCTGACGACCATAGAACAAAATAGCAACAAGATAAAGCGTACGGGTGCAGAAATCCGCGAAAAATCGTGCTGATCCAAAGCAATAACCGTGAAGCGCGCACTTCGTTGCGGCTGGCGCTCCAGCCTCCGGCGTTCAGCGTTTGCGGACGAATTCCGCGCGCAGCACCAGGCCCTTGATGCCGTCGTAGCGGCAATCGATCTCCTGCGCATCGCCGGTGAGGCGAATCGACTTGATCAGCGTACCGCGCTTGAGCGTCTGGCCGGCGCCCTTGACGGTCAGGTCCTTGATCAGCGTCACCTGATCGCCATCGGCGAGCAGATTGCCGACTGAATCGCGCACCTCGATCGTCTCGGCGCCAGTGGCGGCGGCGCGAGCGTCGGCCGCGCTGACCCATTCGCCGCTTGCTTCGTCATAGACGAAGTCCTCGTCGTCAGTCATCGCGGTCTAGTTTTTCAGCGTGGTCATATCGACCGCCTTGCCCTTGCTCGACGGGTTCGAAGCATTCTGCTTCGGCGCTTTTTCAGCCTTGGGCTTGCGGACTTCCTTGTTCGATTTCTTCTGGCTCTTGGCCATGGCGGCGATCCTCAGGGCGTTGTGCCCGATCGCACGCTACACTGTTCCCCCGCGCCGCGCCCGCTTAAATCGCGGGCGCCAGGCCGGGGCGGGTGGGTCAGCCGATAGCGCCAATCATGGCGTACTGGCCGAGGATCAAAAACGCGGTCGTCGCGAAGGAAGCGACGCCGATGGCAATGGTGCGGGTCATGGTGAGTCTCTCGGATGTCCTGGAGTGTGACCCGGTCAGGCGACCGGGCCAACGGAAACCGCTGCGCTGAACATCACGACGGTGAAAGCGAATGCGGCGATGACCGAGAAAGCGAGGCGCTGGGCATTTTCGAAACGGAGTGACATGGTATTAATCCCTGAACTTGGCGATCCGGACCATCCGGGCCGCCGATGCCAAGGTGATTGCAGGGAGCGTGCCAATCCAGCAACGCATTGATATTGCTGCATTGTGGATTTGGCGGATCAAAAATATGCTGAAGAAATGCGGAAGAGGTTGGGAATTTTCACCAATCTTTGGCGCAATCTCTCACACAATTTTAACCAGGTTTCGCCTCAGCGCGTAAAGGCTATCCCGAGCCGCGCATGGGTGGCGCTGCGCTTATAGTCGCTCAGCGCCTCGCCATAGCCGGTAAAGGCCTGGCCGAAGATATAGACATGCGGCAGCCCATCCCAGATGCCGCTGAGCGGATAGGATAGGAATGCCTCGGCCGCGCCCTTGCCGGTGCCGGGATTGCCGCGGCCGGTGATCGCGAGCTTGAAACTGTCGGCGCGCCCGATCGAAGCGGTGAGCGAGGTATAGCCCCAATAGCGGGCGATATCGTCGGCAATGCCGTGCTCGCCGAAATAGAACCAGGCCTGGGGCGTGAGGTCGAGATTCCAGTCGTCGCCCAGGGCGACCCGCTTTGAGGCGCGGATAAAGGCGCGATTGATATCGACTGAATTCGTAACCCCGCCGCCATTGCTGTCGTGGCGATAGCCGAAGCCGAGCAGAGTCGTGCGGTCGAGCGGCACATCGACGAACAATTCCGGGCTGTAATTGGTGGTGCGGAATGGTCCTGACGGTTTCTCGAGTGCCCAGAACATCGTCTGGGTATAAGCGAAATTGAGGTTCGGGCCGTCCGCCCTGCCGAGTGCTCGGAAGGCGAAGCTCAGCTGAAGCTTGCCGCCGGCATCGTCAGCGCCGAACGCGCCATAAATCGGCTCATGGGGGCGCAGGCGATCGAGAAAGCCGCTCGACGATCCTGAGGAATCGGCCGTGATGGTTTCGGTCTTGGCGGCGACCGCCGGTGAGGCTGCCGCGGTTTCGACGAGCTGGCGGTACCGGACCTTGGCGAAGGCACCGGGTTGTACCGTCACCGGATCGGCCGCAACGGCCGTCAGGGTCAGCTGAGTCCCGTCAGCTGCCCGAATCTCTACGGGTGCTGGCGCCTGCGTCGCGGGCTGGGTGCCGTCATTGACCAGATAGACGTCAACGCCCTGTTTCGCTGCCTCGGCGGAAGCAGGGGGCTCGACGAGCGGGCGGAGCTGGGCGGCGGCTGGAGCGGCAAAGGCAAGCATGGCCGCGCCCACGGAGAGAGTGAAGATGCGCATCGGCGCGGTGATGGCAGGCCAATGTTTCGGAGACGAGTCGAAATTAGCGGGCGGATCGGGCTGGCAGTATCCGGACGGGACGGTTAGGCGGGCGTCATGCGTGTTACCGATGCCGAGATCGCCTTCGCCGAAACCCTTGCCGGCCTCGCCGGTGCGGCGATCCGCCCTTATTTCCGCCGCCCGCACGGGCTCGAGGCCAAGGCTGATGCCTCGCCGGTCACGCTCGCCGATCGCGCGGCGGAACAGGCGATGCGCGCCGCGATCGAAGCGCGCTTCCCCGACGATGCGATCATCGGCGAGGAATATGGCGTGCGCGAGGGGACCAGCGGTCGTGCCTGGGTGCTCGACCCGATCGATGGGACGCGGGCGTTCATCTCGGGCCGGCCGATCTTCGGCACGTTGATTGCGCTGGTCGCCGATGGGTGGCCGGTGCTCGGGATCATCGACCAGCCGGTGCTCGGCGAGCGATGGCTTGGCGTGATCGGGCGGCCGACCTTGTTCAACGGCGCGCCCACCTCGACCCGGCGCTGCCCCGATCTTGCCCAGGCATTACTAGCGACGACGTCGCCGGCTCTGTTCGGCGATGATCAGCTCCATGCCTTCGAGCATCTCGATGCCGCGGTGATGAGCACGGTGCTGGGCGGCGATTGCTATAATTATGCCTGCCTCGCCTCGGGCTATCTCGACATCGTCGTCGAGGACGGCCTCAAGCTCCATGATTTCGCAGCGCTGGTGCCGGTCGTCGAGGGCGCGGGCGGGCGGATGTGCGACTGGGCGGGCGATCCGCTCACCGCCGACAGCGTCGGCGAAGTGGTCGCCGCGGGCGATCCGGCGCGGATCGAGGATATCCTCGAGGCGCTCGCCTGCCGGGGACACTAAGCAGAATTGGGGATCAAAGCTTGATCCCAAGGAACCGCTTGCGCTGGTCCTTGCGCTCTCCAGGAGATTTCTTGCCGCTTTCCGCCTTGGCGGTGGTGCCGTGGCCGACATCGTCGCGGGGCTCGCCCTTGGTGGTGCGCTGCGCCCGCGCCGTCGCGCCCGCCAGGACCGGGCCGCATTGCGAGCTCTTTGCATCCCCGATATCGATAAAGGCGAGGATGCCGGCGAGCGGACTAGCAAGCACTGACAGGCCGAGCCCGGCGCCTGCCCGGCCGATCAGGTCGGGGCTGATCACATCGATGCCCGGCTTGGCGAAATAGCCGGTCACGCCGACTGGGGACTGCGCCGAAAACAGGCTGAAGGTCTTGGCATCGGCGCGCACCGCGAAATCGAGTGATTCGTTCTTGAAGCTGAAGCCGCCGCGCCCGACGACGACATTCTTCTTCGTGTCGATCAGGATCGGATCAGCCGCGCCGATGCCGTTGCGCACGGTGAAGGCGATCAGCCCGCAATTGATCTGCACCGGTTCTTTCAGCTTATGCTCGAACATCTTCTGGACGAAGGTGCCGATGTCGAGTTCGGACAGCTGGACGTTGCGGGTCCAGAAACTGCCGGCGGGCATGATGATCGCGATCCGACCATTGGCGGTCGACAGCGATTCATGGACTGTGTTGCCATCGCCGGTAAGCTGGATCCGGGCCTTGAGGGTGCCGCTCGTGCCTGCCTCGTCAACGCCGTAACCGGCGAGCAGCACGCCCATCGGCGTTGGCGACAGGCGGATGTCGTAATCGGTGTGGACGACCGGACGCCGCGCGTTGATCTTTATGTCCGACGAGACATGCCCGCGCGCCATGTCGAAGGTTAGCGGCGAGAGCGTCAAAAGGCTGTTGTCGAGGCCAAGCGTCAGATCGATGTTCGAAACAGGCAGCTTCTTCGCCCGGACCGTGCGCACCGTGTAATGAAGATCGGCATCGAAATTCCTGAGTGCATCGACCCGGAGCGGCGCATCCGGCAGCAGGCGCGGCGTGCCGTTGACCTGTTTGACGATCGCGCCCTTCCCCTGGGCGGCGACCGCATCGGGATTATAGCCGATGAAGGGCGCGATATCGACGATGTCGAGCGTTCGGGTGGCGAGCACCGCGTCGATCTTCAATCGAGGCTCGAGAAGTCGGACGGTCAGCTTGCCGGCAATGTCGCTGTCACCGAAATGGCCGCGCAGGTGCGTGAAGCGATATTCGTCCCCTGTCTTGGTCAGCGCCGAATTGAGCCGATACGCGCGCGTTTCGGGCACGGCGACGCCGATGATGCTGAACAGATCAGCGATGTTCCTGCCGCGCGCAGTCACTTTCAGGTCTGCGCCGTCGATCCGGGTCGGCGCGTCGAGCGTGCCGGCTACGTCGATTGCGGTGCGCGCCGCGTTGATGTGCAGCGTGAGCTGGTTCTTGCCGCCGACAACGGTTGCATTCGGCGTCAGCATCTCGCCGTTCACGGTGAAGGGCGTGTCGCGCTCGGTCCCCTTCCCGGTGAACTGGATCGAGCTGGCGAAGTGGGTGTCGGTCGCCTTGATCGTCTTGAACGAGAGATCGACCGAGAGCCGCAGTTTCGGATCGATATAGCGCAGCGTCGTGCCGGCCACCGTCGCCTGGCGGATCAGCGGCATTTCGAAGGGCTTCCCCTTCTTCTCGCTGAAGGTCCAGGTATTGGTCTTGCCGTCCTTGCTCCATTCGAGATCGACCGCCCCGTTCAGCATGTCGAGCCACTTCACCCGCCGATCGCCGAAGATCAGCGGGAAGGTCGAGATGCGGGTGTCGATCCGCTTCGCCTCGAACAAATTGGGCTTCGATGCCCAGGCAGGGTTGGAGATCGTCATCCCTTCAGCGACGAAGTGGATGTTGATCGGATCGAAATAGAGCTGGAAGTCGCCCGGCACCTTCACCTGGCGGTGAGTCATCGCGGCGACGGTCCGTTCGAACGGGTGCTTCAGGAAGCGACCCTTGGTGATGTAGAGGATCAGCCAAGCGAGGACGATCGCGCCGAGGATGCCGAGCACCACGTTGCGGGCGATTCGCCATGGTCGGGAGAGCCGGCGCGGCGTGACTGCGGGCTCGGGCGCTTCGGCGCCGGGCGGTTGAGTCGATTCGGCCGCGGCCGGCGTTTCGGGTGGGAGATCGTCGGCGGTATCGGGCGGCGTCATGGGGGCGCGCGGTGAATCCATCGCGTTTCAACCCTCAGCGCGCGAGGCAGGTTCCGAATCCCGCTATTGCATGAGGTTGCATTTGCGCGCCGGCACGGCTATGCGCCCGCCTTTCCGCGAGTAAGAGGAACTGCCCGGCCGGTATGGGCTGCCGTGGCCGTTCATAGATCGTCGCGAATATGAGGAGACGAAAATGCCCAAACTCAAGACGAAGAGCGGCGTGAAGAAGCGCTTCACGCTCACTGCTTCCGGTAAGCTCAAGCACGGCGTCGCCGGCAAGCGCCACCGGCTGATCAGCCACAACGGCAAATATATCCGCCAGAACCGCGGCACCTCGGTCCTGTCCAAGGCAGACACCGCAACCGTGAAGGCCTGGGCGCCTTACGGTCTCAGCTGAGCGGAAGGAATTAGAGAATGGCACGCGTAAAACGGGGTGTAACCACCCGCGCCAAGCATAATCGGATCCTCGATCAGGCGAAGGGCTATTATGGCCGTCGCAAGAACACGATCCGCATCGCCCGCCAGGCCGTCGAAAAGGCCGGGCAATACGCCTATCGCGACCGCAAGGTTAAGAAGCGCTCGTTCCGGGCGCTCTGGATCCAGCGCATCAACGCGGCTGTCCGCGTCGAGGGCCTCACCTACGGCGTCTTCATGCACGGCCTGAAGCTGGCCGGTGTCGAGCTGGACCGGAAGGTCCTGGCCGATATCGCCATGCACGAAGGCGCTGCGTTTAGCGCCATCATCGCGCAGGCGAAGGCGGCTCTGCCCCAGGCCGCCTGAGCGACCTGTAGCGACCGAAATCTGGGGCGCGGGTGGAATGCCACCCGCGCCCCTTTTCGTTGGACTCGACCTGATGATCACGCTCCACGCCATGACTGACCGCGACTATGCCTGGCTCCTGGGCGAGCAATCGCGCGCCGGCGGCCTTGCTCAGTGCGAGGGCGGCATCGCGCCGGCCGAGGTGACGTCGATGCTGCGCGGCGTTACCGCTAAGGTCGCCACGGCCACCGACAAGCCGGTCGCCTGGCTGATCGCCGAGGATGGCGTCGTGGTCGGGATGACCAGCTTCACAAAACGCGAAGAGGATGGCCGCTACGAGATCGGCTATGGCGTCGCTCCCGCCCATGAGGGACGCGGCGTGATGACCTGTGCGATCGCGGCTTTGTTGCCAATCCTCGCCGCCGATGGACATGCCGGCTTGACCGCCGCGACGAGCGTGGACAATCCGGGCTCGCAGCGCGTGCTCGAAAAGAACGGCTTTGTCCGGACCGGCACGCGCGA
The DNA here is from genome assembly GCF_056402635.1 of Sphingomonas sp. P3_C5. Lineage (NCBI taxonomy): Bacteria > Pseudomonadati > Pseudomonadota > Alphaproteobacteria > Sphingomonadales > Sphingomonadaceae > Sphingomonas > Sphingomonas sp. P3_C5. The sequence goes on along the minus strand of NZ_JBFUHA010000001.1, from coordinate 421,684 downwards.
CGATCCGGAGGACGGCGCGCTCATTACCTGGGCGATCGACCTTACCAAGAAGAGGGCTGCATGACCGATCTCGACCAGTTGCGCGACCATCTGCTCGCCGCCATCGCCGCGTCGGGCGGGCTCGAGGCGCTCGACACGGTACGTGTGGGCGCGCTCGGCAAGCAGGGCACCATCACCGGCCTGCTCAAGACGCTTGGCGGTATGTCGCCCGAACAGCGTTTGACCGAAGGCCCGCGTATCCAGGGGCTGCGGGAAGCAGTGACGTCGGCGATCGCCGACAAGAAGGCGGCGCTCGACCGTGCCGATCTCGATGCGCGCCTTGCCCGCGAGACGCTCGACATGACGCTCCCTGCTGATGGCGTCCAGATGGGCAGCATCCACCCGGTCAGCCAGGTGATGGACGAACTCGCGGAGATTTTCGCCGATCTCGGCTTCGCGGTCGCAACCGGCCCGGAGATCGAGGACGACTGGCATAATTTCACCGCGCTCAACATTCCGGAAAGCCATCCGGCGCGGGCGATGCACGATACCTTCTATTTCCCGGAAAGACCCGAGGACGAGCGCAAGATGTTGCTCCGTACCCATACCTCGCCGGTGCAGATCAGGACGATGCTCAACCAGAAGCCGCCGATCCGCATCATCGCGCCGGGGCGCACCTATCGCTCGGACAGCGACGCGACGCACACGCCGATGTTCCATCAGGTCGAGGGGCTGGTGATCGACAAGGGTATCACGCTCGGCCATCTCAAATGGACGCTCGAGACCTTCCTCAAGGCGTTCTTCGAGCGCGACGATGTCGTGCTGCGCCTCCGCCCGAGCTATTTCCCCTTCACCGAGCCCTCGGCTGAGGTCGATGTCGGCTACACCATGGAGAAGGGCAAGCGCGTGATCGGCGGATCGGACGGCTGGATGGAGGTGCTCGGCTCGGGCATGGTCCACCCGAAGGTGATCGCCGCTTGTGGGCTCGATCCCGACGAGTGGCAGGGCTTCGCGTTCGGCTGCGGGATCGACCGGCTGGCGATGCTCAAATATGGCATGGACGATCTCAGGCCCTTCTTCGACGGCGATATCCGCTGGCTGAAGCATTATGGCTTCTCGGCGCTCGATGTGCCCACGCTCAGCGGGGGAGTCGGGGCATGAAGTTCACCCTGAGCTGGCTCAAGGAGCATCTCGAGACCGAGGCGAGCCTCGATGCGATCGTCGAGGCGCTGACGCGGATCGGCCTCGAGGTCGAGGGTGTCGAGAATCCGGGCGAGAAGCTTGCTGCCTTCAAGGTGGCGAAGGTGCTGAGCGCTGCGCCGCATCCCCAGGCGGACAAGCTCCAGGTCCTGTCGGTCGATGCCGGCGACGGCCCGCTTCAGGTCGTGTGCGGCGCGCCCAACGCTCGCGCCGGGCTGGTCGGCGTGTTCGGTTTGCCGGGCGCCGTCGTGCCTTCCAACGGCATGGTGCTGAAGGTTGCGGCGATCCGCGGCGTCGAATCGAACGGTATGATGTGCTCGACCCGCGAGCTCGAGCTCGGCGACGATCATGACGGCATCATTGAGCTTCCCGCAGATGCGCCGATCGGCACGGCCTATCCCGATTATGCGGGTCTGAACGATCCGGTAATCGATGTCGCGATCACGCCCAACCGGCAGGATTGCATGGGCGTGCGCGGTATCGCACGCGATCTCGCGGCGGCCGGGCTGGGGACGCTCAGGCCGCTCGCGGAGGCGTATCGCATGACGGTGCTGGCGCCGGTCGAGGGAGGCGATCCCGCGCCGGATGTGCGCACTGAGGATCCGGCGGGCTGCCCCGCTTTCTTCGCTCAGGCTGTGTCGGGTGTAACCAATGGTGCGTCACCGGCATGGATGAGCCGGAAGCTGACTGCGATCGGGCAGAAGCCGATCTCGGTTCTGGTCGACATCACCAACTTCGTCTCGGTCGATCTCGGCCGGCCGCTCCATGTCTATGACCGGGCGACGCTGAAGGGCGGGCTCGTCGCGCGGCGGGCGAAGGATGGCGAGCAGGTTCTGGCCCTGAACGGCAAGACCTACAGCCTTGATGCGACCATGACGGTGATCGCCGATGATGCGGCGGTGCACGATATCGGCGGCATCATGGGCGGCGAGCATTCGGGCGTGTCGGAGACGACGACCGATGTGCTGATCGAATGCGCCTATTTCGATCCCGATCATATCGCCCGCACCGGGCAGAAGCTCGGCCTGACCAGCGACGCACGGACGCGGTTCGAGCGCGGGGTTGATCCGGCGTTTCTCGACGACGGGCTCGCGATCGCGACTCATCTCGTGCTCGAACATTGCGGCGGCACACCCAGTGCGATCACGCGGGCGGGCACTCCGCCGGTGATGGCGCGGAGCATTGCCTATGATCCGGCCCGCGCCGAAACACTGGGCGGCCTCGCCATCGCGCCCGATCGGCAGAAGACGATCCTGGAGCGCCTCGGCTTCGCCGTCGATAGCGGCTGGAACGTGACGGTGCCGAGCTGGCGTCGTGACGTCGATGGTTCTGCCGATCTGGTCGAGGAAGTGATCCGCATCGAGGGCATCGACAAGGTGCCCACCGTTCCGCTCGCGCGCGCGCCTGGGGTGGCGAAGCCGACCGCGACACCCGAGCAGAAGCTCGAACGCCGCGTCCGTCGCAGTGCAGCCGCACGCGGACTCAATGAGGCGGTGACCTGGAGCTTCCTGTCCGAGGCCGAGGCAGCGCCGTTCGGCGGCGGGGCGTGGAGCCTCGCCAACCCGATCAGCGAGGATCTCAAGGTCATGCGGCCTTCGCTGCTGCCGGGATTGCTGGCGGCTGCTGCGCGCAACCTCAAGCGTGGTGTGCAGAGTGTGCGGCTGTTCGAGATCGGCCGGCGTTATCTCGCTGATGCTGAACGCCCGACGCTCGGCGTGGTGCTGGCCGGCGAAGGCCGCGCCCGGGGCTGGCAGCAGGGCAAGGCTGCGCCCTTCGATGCGTTCGATGCCAAGGCCGAGGCGCTCGCGCTGCTCGCCGCTGCGGGCGCGCCGGTCGAGAATCTGCAGGTGATGGGGGAAGCTGGCGAGGCCTGGCATCCCGGCCAGTCCGGCACGCTCCGGCTCGGGCCGAAGACAGTGCTGGCGACGTTCGGCATGGTTCATCCGCTTACGGCACGCGCTTATGATCTCGACGGGTCGGTCGCGGCGGTGGAGCTGTATCTGGATGCGATGCCGGGCAAGCGCTCGACTGGCTTCATGCGCCCGGCCCATGCGCCACCAGCGCTGCAGGCGGTGCGTCGCGACTTCGCCTTCCTCGTTCCTGCCGAGCTTGCAGCTGATGCGCTTGTCCGGGCTGTGAAGGGTGCGGACAAGGCGGCGATCACAGCTGTGCGGCTGTTCGATGTTTTCACCGGCGCCGGCGTCGATGAGGGGCAGAAGAGCCTCGCGCTTGAAGTCACGCTCCAGCCAGGCGAAAAGAGCTTCACTGACGAGGAGCTGAAGGCAGTGGCTGACAAGGTGGTCGCGGCGGCAGCGAAGCTTGGGGCGGTGCTGCGGGGGTGATGATCGACCGCTTCCTGGAAGGTCTGCACGAGAAGATGCAGGACCCGGACGATGTCGAGTATATGACCGTCATCGTGCCGGGGGACCTTGACCCGTTCGATCGCCATTATCGCTTCAGCATCCATCTCGATGCCGAATTGCGGCTGACCGGGCTGGGGTGCAGCGTCGGCGGCGGGACCCTTTTCAGCGAGGAAGACGAGGATGGCGAAAGCGAGATCCTCTACTGCGTGTGCGATGTCGACGCGACCGATGTCGATGGTGCACGGGCGCTGCTGCGGCTTCATCTGCCCGAACTGGGATGCCCTGACGGCACCTTGATCCAATATGCCGAGGACCTCGAGGATCGGTACGATGGCGAGACCTGGCTATTGGCACAGCCACGGACGATCTCGGAAGATTGAATGGCTGACCTGATCGACATCGCTTCGGCCGGCCTTTCGGCGGCGATCAATCCGCTGGGCGCCGAGCTGACTCATCTCCGCGACCCGCAAGGGCGTGAGCTGATGACCGATGCCGATCCGCGCTGGTGGACCGGGCATGCGCCGATCCTGTTTCCGATGGTCGGCCGGGCGAACGGCGATTTCATCCGCATTGACGGTGCCGAGTATGCGATGCGCCAGCATGGTTTCGCGCGGCACAAGCTGTTCGAGCTGGTGTCGCACGAGGCGGCGCGGGCTGTGTTTCGGCTGGCCGACAATGAGGAGACGCAGGCGGTCTATCCCTTCGCTTTCGCGCTCTATGTCAGCTTCACGATCGAGGGCGCGACCTTGTCGATCGACATACGGATCGAGAATCACGGCGATGCCGCGATGCCGGCGAGTTTCGGCTTCCACCCGGCCTTTGCCTGGCCGCTGCCTTATGGCGCGCCGCGCGAGGCGCACCGCATCGTCTTCAATGCTGACGAGCCCGAGCGGCTGAAGGAGATCAGCGGCGGCCTGATCGCGGCCGAGACGCGCGCTTCGCCGCTCGATGGCCGCGTGCTTGCGCTGCGCGACGATCTGTTCGTCGACGATGCCCTGGTGTGGGACAAGATCCATTCTTCAGCCGTCACCTATGGGGCGACCGAAGGGCCGCAGCTTGAGATCGCTTTGCCCGACACGCCCAAGCTCGGCATCTGGACCAGGCCGGGCGCACACTATGTCTGTGTCGAACCTTGGCATGGCATTGCCGATCCGGTCGGCTTCACCGGCGAGTTCCGCGACAAGCCGGGCGTGTTCGAGATCGCCCCGGGCTGCGACTGGACCTGCTCGATGAGCGTCACCTTGAAATCCTGACCTTTCAGCGCCGCGTGACACAGCGCGCCTGATGCAACATAGCGGCCCCGGCCTCCGCCGGGGCGACGAGTGAGACCTGATGACCACCCCTTCCGACCGCCGTACCTTCGCGATCATCTCCCACCCCGATGCGGGCAAGACGACGCTTACCGAGAAGCTCCTCTATTTCGGCGGCGCGATCCATCTTGCCGGCGAGGTGAAGGCGCGGGGCCAGAACCGGCGTGCCCGCTCTGACTGGATGAAGATCGAGCAGCAGCGCGGCATCTCAGTCACGTCATCGGTGATGACCTTCGAGAAGGACGGGTTGACCTTCAACCTGCTCGACACCCCGGGGCATGAGGACTTTTCCGAAGACACGTATCGCACCCTGACGGCAGTCGATTCGGCGGTGATGGTGATCGACGCCGCGCGCGGCATCGAGGCGCAGACGCGCAAATTGTTCGAGGTCTGCCGGCTGCGCTCGGTGCCGATCATTACCTTCGTCAACAAGGTCGATCGCGAGGGGCGCAGCGCCTTCGAACTGCTCGACGAGGTTGCCGATATCCTGCAGCTCGACGTCTGCCCGATGAGCTGGCCAGTCGGCATGGGCAGCGATTTCGAGGGTGTGTACGACCTTTACGCCAACACGCTGAGCCAGCCCGAAGGCCCGTCGCGCGAGTTCATGGGCAAATCCCAGGCGTTCACCGGGCTCGATGATCCGGCTCTGGACAAGGTTCTGTCCGAGGACGGCCTGCGCCTTTTGCGCGACGAAGCCGAGCTCGCGCAGGGCGGCTATTCGACATTCGACGCCGCCGCTTATCGCCACGGCGACCTGACCCCGGTCTATTTCGGCTCGGCGCTCAAGGATTTCGGCGTGGCAGAGCTGATCGCTGCGCTCGGCACCCATGCGCCGGGACCTCGCCCGCAGCCGGCCGAGCCAGAGCCGATTGCGCCCGACCATGGCGAAGTCACTGGCTTCGTGTTCAAGGTCCAGGCTAATATGGACCCGAATCACCGTGACCGGATCGCGTTCATGCGGCTGTGCTCCGGCACTTTCAAACGCGGCATGAAGCTGACGCCGACCGGCCACGGCAAGCCGATCGCGATCCATTCGCCGATCCTGTTCTTCGCGCAGAACCGCGAGCTCGCCGATGAGGCATTTCCGGGCGACATCATCGGCATCCCCAATCACGGCACGCTCCGGGTCGGCGATACGCTGAGTGAAAAGGCGACGATCCGCTTCACCGGCCTGCCCAATTTCGCGCCCGAGATCCTGCGCCGCGTCGCGCTCAAGGACCCGACCAAGACCAAGCAGTTGCGCAAGGCGCTCGACGATATGGCCGAGGAGGGCGTGACCCAGGTCTTCTATCCCGAGATCGGCTCGAACTGGATCATCGGTGTGGTCGGCCAGCTCCAGCTCGAGGTGCTGCTGTCGCGGCTCGAGGCCGAATACAAGGTGGATGCCGGGCTGGAGATGGCGCCGTTCGATACCGCGCGCTGGGTGTCGGCGGCTGACCCGGCCGACCTCAAGGCTTTCATGGACCTCAACCGGACATCGATGGCCAAGGACCGCGACGGCAACCCGGTTTATCTGGCGAAGACAGCCTGGGATGTCGGCTATGTTGCCGATCGTTATCCCAAGGTGAAATTCGCGGCGACTCGCGAGCGGTAGAGTTATTCGCGATCAGGTTTAGCCGTCATGCCGGACTTGTTCCGGCATCCACTGCGCCGCACCCATAGACAGTTTTGACTCGCGGCGCGGTGGACCCCGGAACACGTCCGGGGTGACGATTCAGTTTGGTCGCACGTCACGGCCGAATTCAGAGCGGTTTTCCCTGTTCCGTGCAATTAACAGGGAAAGAACAGGGAAGATTTTATTTTTTGGCCCGATTTTGCCCCTTTTGTTGGACTTTTTCGGAAAATTTAGCGCGCTCATTCAATAGCTTGAGTGACGCTCTCCCTGTTATTCAATAACAGGGAGGCGTGTTGGAGATAACAGGGAGAGATGTTGGAATTAACAGGGAGAGCCGCGCCCGTAACAGGGAAGGAACAGGGACAGGCGGAACACCGAGGTTTCGACCGTCATGGGAAAGAGCGAAGCGAGGATTTTTATACCCCGCCTGGTTCGCACAATGCGACGAATCGGATCGCGGTTGAATCAACGCGAAGCCCGCGCCGTTCCGGGGCTCGGCACCTTCAGCCCACCCAGTCCCGGCGCAGCGGCTTCACCGCCAGCAGCATCAGCACCGCGGCGATGAGATAGAAAACCAGCGCGCCTAACGTGGCATATTTAAGCGCGTCGCCGCCGCCGAAGCGGTGAGTCATCATATCGGCGGCGACGCCCATCAGGGTCGGCCCGACGCCGATGCCGATCAGGTTGTTGATCAGCAGGAAGCTTGCCGCGGCCGTCGCGCGCATCGGCGCCGGAACGAGGTGCTGGACAGCAGTCGTCACCGGGCCGAGCCAGAGAATGTTCAGGCCATTGGGCAGCAACAGGAAAAGAAAGGCGAGGACCGGCGAATGCGTCGAGATGCCGAGCGCGAACAGCGGCGCGGTGATCATGAACGCGATCGCCGGCAGCTTCGCATAGACGCCGCGATCGGCCTGGCCGAGGCGGTCGGCGAGCCAGCCGCCGAGGAACACGCCGGCACAGCCTCCGACCAGGAACAGGGCGCCGATGAAGCGCGACAGGGTCAACAGGTCGAAATGCAGCGTGGTGGCGAGCACCGAGGGCAGCCACAGAGCCAGCCCATAGCCGCAGAGCGAGCTCATCGAGGCGCCGAGGGCGAGCAGCCAGAAGCTTGGCTTGCGCGCGAGGATGGCGAAGGCGGCGCTGGCCGGTGCCTTGGGGACCGGTTTATCGTACAGGCCGCGCGCTGGCTCGCGCACCGTCAGCCGGAAGATTGGCGCCAGGATCAGGCCGGCCAGGCCGAGCACGATAAATGCCCTCCGCCAGTTGACCGTCGCCGCGATATAGCCGCCGAGCAGCGCTCCTGCCGCGAGACCAAGCGGAATGCCGAGCGAATAGATCGCCAGCGCCCGAGCACGTTCTTTGGGCGGGAAATAATCGGCGATGAAGGCATAGGACGGCGCAACGCCGCCAGCCTCGCCGACGCCCACGCCAAGCCGGCACCAGAACAACATGCTGAAGCTGGTGGCGTAGCCGCACAAAGCGGTGAAGCCGCTCCATACCGCGAGCGACCCCGTAATCACCCAGCTCCGGCTGGTGCGGTCGGCGAGCAGCGCGAGCGGGATGCCGAGCCCGGCATAAAGCACGGCAAAGGCGATTCCGCCCAGCGCACCGAACTCGGTCTTGCTGAGGTTGAGATCGGCGCGGATCGGCCCGGCCAGGATGCCGAGGATCTGCCGGTCGAGGAAGTTGAAGCTGTAGACCAGCAGGAGCATCCCGAGCACAAAAGCCCGATAGCCGGATCCGGTGGTTTGCGGAGGGATCGGGCTGGCGGCGGTGTCGTTGCTCATGGTGATGCCTTCAAAACGAAACGCCGGACGCCCTTCTCGCGGGGCGCCCGGCGCTGCCTAGCCGATAACGATGGTTCGTGCCTCAGAACTTCGCGGTGAAGGTTCCGAACACCTGGCGCGGATTGCCGTAAAAGGCGGTGGCGATGCCCTCCTTGCCGAGGGTCGGAACATAAGGACCATTCGGGACCGGCGCGTTTGCGAGATTGATCGGGTTACCGGCAATATCGGTCCGGATATATTGATAGCCCGCAGTCTTGTAGCGCACGTCCGTCAGGTTCTTACCGTGCACTCCGATCGAATATTTGCCGCCGCTGAAGCTGTAGGTCAGGTGCGCATCCAGCAGCGTATAGCCCGGCTGATCGAGGAACGGGCTTTTCGTCTCGAACTGGTGGGTCAGGCTGCGATAGGAGACCACGGTCGAGGCGTTGAGCGAGCCTGGGCCGACCGGCAGGATCGCCGCCAGTGTGCCCGACATCGTCCAGCTCGGCGTGTTCTGGAAAACGCGGACATTGGCGACGTCAGTGCCGGTGGGGCCGATGAAGCTTTTGTACTTGGCATCGATATAGCCAAGCGTGCCGGTGAAATTGATCGCCGAGCCCGAGCCGGCGAAGTCGCGCGCCAGCTGGGCGTTGGTCTCGAGTTCCACGCCCTTGATCTTCGCCTTGGCGGCATTGGTGGTGATGCCGCAGAAGGACTGGACGCCGCCGATGATGCAGCCGACCGATCCGGGAATCTGAACATCGCTGTAATCGGCATAGAAGCCGTCGAGCGCCCAGGTCAGGCGGCGGTCGAAGACTGCGCCCTTCCAGCCAATCTCGTAGCTCTTCACCGATTCCGGCTTGAACCGCAGGTAATTGTAGATTTCCTGATATGTCGGGACCGTTTCAGTGGCGAGCTTTGGCGCCGAGGTGCCCGAGCCGCGCGGATCGAAGCCGCCGCCCTTGAAGCCTTCCGAATAGGACGCATAGATCATGTGGTTCTCGCTCGGCTTGAAGCTGAGCGACGCCCGGGGCGTGAATTTCTTGAAGTTCGCGACGCCGCGGAAATCGGTCGAGGGTGCGCCAAAGGGCGTCGGGTTGCCGCCGAATTCGGATGTCACGCCGCCGGTATAGCTGGCCTTGAAGATATAGGAGCTGCGCTGGTCCCAGGTGTAGCGTCCGCCGAGCGACAGGCTGAGCTCGGGAATGAAATCATAGGTGAAATCAGCGTAGATCGAGCTCGTCTCAGTGCGCACATCGCCCGCGGTATAGGCGTCGAAAGTCGGGAAAGTCGTCGAGAGCAGCACATCGAAGCCGGTCGAGGCCTTGGCGCCGAGATAGTAGAATCCGACAATGCCGTTGAGCTTGTCGCTCTTGTAGAGCAGCTGGAATTCCTGGCTCGTCTGCGAATTCTTGTAGATCGCCGGCACGTCGACATCCACTGACGGCGTCGAATCGAAATCGATCGGCGTGTAGGAGCGGTCCTTGCGCCAGGCGCTGATGCTGCGCAGCGTCAGATGGTCGGTGAGCTCGGCACTGACCGACATGGAGAGGCCGCCCGCCCAGATATCTTCCTTGGGATTGGCCAGCCCGGCATTGGTGTCATAGACATTGGCGAGCACCGGCGATCCGGTGAGCAGGCCGGGGATCAGGCGATGGCCGTTGCGGGGGGCCGAAGTGTCATGCGTATAGTCGCCGGTGATGCGGACGAAGAGCCGCGAATCGGGCGAAGTGAACTCGACCGTGCCGCGCCCGGCCCAGACACTCTTGTTGTAATTGTCGATGCCGAGATTGAGGTTCCTGCCGAAACCGTCGCGCGTCAGTCGTGCCCCGGAGACGCCGACCCGGAGCATGTCGCCGATCGGGGTCGAGGCGCTGACGATCCCGTCGGCCTGGTTATAGGAGCCGTAGGTGCCCTTGAGATTGACCTCGAGATGGTCGGGCAGCTTCTTCGTCACATATTTGACCGCGCCGCCGATCGTGTTCCGGCCATAGAGCGTGCCCTGCGGCCCGCGCAGGATCTCGATCCGCTCGACATCATAGATATCGAGCACAGCCGCCTGGGGGCGGTTAAGATAAACGTCGTCGAGATAGATGCCGATCCCGGCTTCGAAGCCCGGGACCGGATCCTGCTGGCCGACGCCGCGGATGAAGGCGGCGAGCGTCGAGTTGGTGCCGCGCGCGTCCTTCAGCGTCGTGTTGGGGGTGATGTTCTGGATGTCGGTGAGGTCGGCGGCGCCGATCCGCTCGAGCTTCTCGGCGGTGAAGGCAGTGACCGCGATCGGAACCTTGGACAGGCTTTCCGAGCGCCGACGCGCGGTGACGACGATGTCGCCGGCGCCGCTGGCCGCATCCTGTTCAGCAGCGTTGGCCTGGGCCTGCGAATCGACGGCAGGGGCATCTTGCGCAAAGGCTGGCGCGGCCATCAGCGCGGTGATCGCGGCGCCCGCGTGAAGCCCCGCCTTGAGCAGGCCGCGCGTGGAATTCAGGCGTGTCATGATGATCTCCCCTCCTGCGGCGCCGCTCATTGCGTTCCGGTTTCAAGCCGGGTTGTGCGCCAGTCCAAGGCGCTATACTGAAACATGAACCAGGTTTCAACTTGGGAAAGAAGGGGGACCTGAGAATGGCGGGTGAGCGTGTCGAATCGGCAACGCATTCAGGGCTTTCGGGGCTTTCAGGAAGCGATGCGGCGCGAGCGGCAAGCGAAGGCAAGGCGCCGCGCACTGAACGCGGCCGCAAGACGCTGCGCGCGATTCTCGATGCGGCCGCGATCGAATTCGGTGAGCGCGGCTTTCACGAGGCGTCGATCAGCGGGATCACCCGGCGTGCCGGCGTCGCGCTCGGCAGCTTCTATACCTATTTCGATTCGAAGGACGCGGTGTTCCGCGCGCTGGTCCGTGACATGTCGGATCAGGTCCGCGACTTTGTCGGGCCAGCGATCCGCGCCGCGCCGGATCAGATCGCGGCGGAACGCGCAGGGCTACGGGAGTTCATCGCGTTCGTGCGGGGGCACAAGGAGATCTACCGGATCATCGACGAAGCCGAATTCGTCGATCCCGAAAGCTTCAGGCTCCATTATGCGACAACGGCGGACCGTATCGCGGCGCGTCTGAAGGCCGGTGCAGCCCGCGGTGAGATCCGCGCGGATGTGTCGGACGTCCATGCCTGGGCGATCATGGGGATGAACGTCTTTCTCGGCCTGCGCTACGGCGTGTGGGACGACGAAGCTTCGCCGGATCAGGTGGCGGATGTGGTTGCCGAGATGCTTGCGCGTGGAATCGGGACTAGTCAGGCCTGACCGGCATCCTCGGCAAGCGCCCGCGCGAGCGTGTCGCGTACCGCGCCGACGGCCTCGAGATTAGCCGATCCGACCGCCCCCATAGTCGTCGCGCCATCCAGCCGGGCATCCGGCGCCGCAGCGGCCGGCGCCGTGCGCTTGCGTTCCTCGGACAGCAGTTTCTGCACGCCACGGATCGTATAGCCTTCCTGGTTCAGCAGGCTGTTGATCCGGGCCACCAGGGCGACGTCTTCGGGCCGGTAATAGCGTCGCTTGCCCGCGCGCTGCAGCGGGCGGAGCTGGGGAAAGCGGGTTTCCCAATAGCGCAGGATGTGCTGCGGCAGCCCGGTCTCGCGCGAAAGCTCGCCGATCGTCCGGAACGCGCCAGCCGCCTTGTCGGCCATGCCGGCCATTTTGGTGTTAGTCTGCGCTCACGATGCGGTCGCGCATCATCTGGCTCGCCCGGAAGGTGAGCACACGACGCGGTGCGATCGGCACTTCGATGCCCGTCTTCGGGTTGCGCCCGACGCGTTCGCCCTTGTCGCGCAACACGAAGGTGCCGAAGCCCGAGATCTTGACGTTCTCGCCCTTCGACAGGGCCTCGCACATATGGCCGAGGACTTGCTCAACCAGTTTTGCCGAATCGGCGCGCGAAAGCCCCACCTGATGGTGAAGCGCTTCCGCCAGATCAGCTCTCGTCAACGTGCCCATAGGCGCCATAATACCCCTCCCCAAAGGTGGCAGGTATTCATGCTAACACAATGAGGCAGCGCCCGGAAAGTCTTTTGTTACAGTTTCGAAACAGGGCGGCGAACAAAATTACAGTTTAATGACTTTGTCAATAAGGTAGAGCGGCCGTGTTTCGACGGAATGCAGCTCGGCCTAGAGTCATTGTGGTCGCGTGCTTGTTTGCGAATAGCCGAATTCCACCTATTCGCGGCGCGCCCTAAAGCCTGACGACCGCCGCGCCCCAGGTGAAGCCGCCGCCCATTGCTTCGAGCACGATCAGCTGGCCGGGCCTGATCCGCCCGTCGCGGACGGCGGTATCGAGCGCGAGCGGCACTGAGGCGGCCGATGTATTGGCGTGCTGATCGACCGTCACCACCACCTGAGCCGGATCGAGCCCGAGCTTGCGCGCGGTTGCATCGAGGATCCGAGCATTGGCCTGGTGTGGCACCACCCAATCGACATCGGAGGTGGTGAGCCCAGCGACCGAGAGCGTTTCGTTCATGACCGCGGCGAGATTGACGACCGCGTGGCGGAAAACCTCGCGGCCCTTCATCCTCAGCTTGCCGACGGTGCCGGTGGTCGATGGCCCGCCATCGACATAGAGCAGCTCATTATGGCGCCCATCGGCATGAAGCCTGGTCGCCAGAACACCGCGCGCACCGTCGGTTTCGCCCTCGAGCACGATCGCGCCGGCACCGTCGCCGAACAGCACGCAGGTGCCGCGATCCTCCCAGTCAAGGATCCGGCTGAAGGTCTCGGCGCCGATCACCAGCGCCTTGCGGTGTGCGCCGGCCCGAATCATGCTGTCGGCGACCTGAAGCGCATAGAGAAAACCCGAGCAGACCGCAGCGACGTCGAACGCGACGCAATCGTCAATGCCGAGCATTGCCTGCACCTTGGTGGCGCTGGCGGGGAAGGTCTGGTCGGGCGTCGCGGTCGCGAGGACGATCAGGTCGATATCCTGCGCGCTCCGGCCGGCGGCGGCGAGGGCAGCCTTGGCCGCATCGGCGGCGAGCGTCGCCGTGGTCTCGTCGGGGCCTGCGATATGGCGGAAGCGGATGCCGGTGCGCTCGACGATCCATTCGTCGGAGGTGTCGACGGTCTCGGCAAGTTCGGCATTGGAAACGCGCCGGACCGGAAGTGCGGAGCCGGTACCGGTAATCGCCGATCGAATCATGCAGCCTTCGCTTCGAAATTGCCGAGATCGTCGCTGATCCGACGGGTCAGATCGTCGCGCACCATCTTTGCCGCGGCGGCGATCGCCGTCGCGACGCCGAGCTCGGTCGCGCCGCCATGGCTCTTCACGACAATGCCGTTCAGCCCCAGAAAGACAGCGCCATTGTGGATATTAGGGTCGAGATGGTGGCGCAGCAGCTCGGTCGCCGGCTTGGAGATCAGGAAGCCGATCTTCGACCGGAGCGAGCTGCGAAACGCGCGCTTGAGCAGGTCGCCGACGAATCGCGCGGTGCCCTCAGCCGTCTTAAGCGCGATATTGCCCGAGAAACCATCGCACACGATCACATCGACATCGCCGCGCGAGAGGCGATCGCCTTCGATGAAGCCGGTGAAGGTCAGCGGCAAATGCGTGGCTGCCTTGATGGTCTTCGCTGCCTCACGAATCTCGTCAGTGCCCTTCTGGTCCTCGCTGCCGATATTGAGCAGCGCGACGCGGGGCGAGGCGAGATCGAGGGTCGTGCGGGCATAAGCGGCGCCCATGACGGCGAACTGGACGAGGTTGCGCGCATCGCATTCGGTATTCGCACCGAGATCGAGCACCACGACATCATTGTCGCCAAGCGTCGGCAGCATCGCGGCGAGCGCTGGACGATCGATACCCGGCAGCATCCGCAGCGACAGCAATCCCATTGCCATCAATGCCCCGGTATTACCCGAAGAGACGGCGGCGCCGGCGCGGCCCTGCTTCACCATGTCGATGGCGACGCCCATCGAGGTGGTCTTGGCGCGGCGAATCGCCTGAGTCGGCTTCTCGCTCGACCCGACGACCTCAGGGGCGTGGACGATCTCGCTATGCGCGGTGAGGTTCGGGTGGCTCTTCAGCCCCTCGGTGATCTGCGCCTCGTCCCCGACCAGGATGAAGCGCATGTCGGGGAAGCGCCGACGCGCGCGCGCGACGCCGGCCAGCATCACGGCCAGCCCTTCGTCGCCGCCCATCGCATCGACGGCGATCCGGGAGCTGTTCGACACGCGGCTGGCCCCCCTTTCCTGTACTGTCGAGCTCAGCCTTCGACCGAGACGATCTCGCGGCCATTATAATGGCCACAAGAGGTGCACAGGTTATGCGGGCGCTTCAGTTCGCCGCAGTTCGGGCACTCCTGATACGCATCCGCGCTGATCGAGTCGTGGCTGCGGCGCATGCCGCGCTTGGACGGCGAAGTCTTTCGTTTTGGGACGGCCATTTCGGCGAAACCTTGTTCTTGTCTGGATCACAGCGCGACTACGCCCGGACAGGCACCAGCGCAACCGACGCTTCCGTCAGCCGCGGTTGGCACCGGCGGCCGGACGCATCGCGAAGCGTGGCGCTATAGCGATTTGGCCGCGCGTTGCAAGCACGGCGAAGGACTGGCACGGTCGCTCAACAATAAAAGGGAGAGCGATGATGGGAATGACCCTGCTGCCGATTACGCTGACGACCGCCGGCGCGACGGCGCTGATCGCCTTCTGGCTGGCGATGCGCACGGGCGGCGCACGGCGCGCGGCGAAGGTCAGCATCGGCGATGGCGGCGATCCCGCCCTGATCTGCCGCATGCGCGCCCAGGCCAATTTCACGGAGTATGCGCCCTTCGTCCTGATTCTGATTGCGCTCATCGAATTCAGCACGGGCACCTCGACCTGGCTCTGGGTCGCGAGCGCTGCCTTTCTGATCGCGCGAATCGCTCATCCGCTCGGAATGGACGGCCTGAAGGGCGGACGGACGCTCGGCACCGTGCTGACCTTCCTGCTGCTCATCGGCCTTGGGCTGTATGCAATCAGCCTGCCGCTGCTTGCGAAACATGATCCCGCACCGAAAGAAATCGAAACCGTCGTTCCGGCTGGCTGACTTAGAGTATGTTTTAGTAAGACGGCACCAGCCCGCTCCCCCACCCGGCCTCCCATTCAGTTTATTCTGTGGGAGGCCGGGTGGGGGAGCGGGCGGAGCCGCCTAAGGTTCTGGCGATGCGTAGCATCGTTGGAAAGGCGGCGCAGGGTGGTGCCGTCTCAGCGAAGCTGCAACTCTAGGCCGCCATCGCGCGGTCGCTGACGAACATATTGTGCCGCCGCTCATGCGCGAAGGTGCTGGCCGGGCCATGGCCGGGGATGAAGGCGGTCTCGTCGCCGAGCGGCCAGAGCTTTTCGACGATCGAGCGCAGCAGATCCTGATGATTGCCCTGCGGAAAGTCGCTGCGCCCGACTGAGCCCTGGAACAGCACGTCGCCGACCAGCGCCAGTTTCGATGGCGCATGGTGGAAGATCACATGGCCGGGCGTGTGCCCCGGCGTGTGATAGACGTCGAGCGTCAGGTTGCCGACGGTGACGGTGTCGCCCTCGACCAGCCAGCGGTCGGGTTCGAACACGACGCCGCGAATGCCATATTGCTTGCCGTCATCCTCGAGTCGCGCGATCCAGAAGCGATCGGCTTCGTGCGGGCCTTCGATCGGCACGCCATATTCCTCGGCGAGCGGCTTGGCCTCCCCGCAATGGTCGATATGGCCATGGGTCAGGATGATCTTTTCGACCGTCACGCCGTGCTGAAGCGCGGCAGCGCGCAGCTTGGGCAGGTCGCCGCCGGGATCGACAAAGGCGCCGCGCATAGTCGCGGTGCACCAGATCAGCGTGCAATTCTGCTGGAGCGGCGTGACCGGCACGATCGCAGCGCGAAGCGGGTGAATAGTCATGATCGCGAGGTAAGCGCCGACTCGCTTTCGGGCAAGCATGGTTTCGGGCGGCACGGGGTTGCCGATTGCGAACGGGGACTGCATCTGCGGATTGCCGATGCACCTCGATCTTGCCTCCCCCTTCGTCCTGCTCGACGATGCCCGCCCCGGCGCGGCACCGGCCCTGCTCTATCGGGCGCCGGTGCGGACGATTCGGGTCGATCGACAGGATGCGGTGCTGGCGGCCCTCGCCGAACTCCGCGACGCCCGCGCCGCCGGGCTGCATGCCGCGGGCTATCTGGCCTATGAGGCCGGCGCGGCATTCGAGCCCCGGCTGCAGTCAGCGCCCGTAACAGGCACGCCTTTGCTCTGGTTCGGTCTGTTCGAGCGCTATGACGAAATCGCGCCCGATGATGTTCCCGGGCTGCTGCCCGATCCCGCCGGTTGCTGGATCGGCGCGCCGGAGCCGGAAATCGACCGCGCGACCTATGAGGCGCAGCTGGAACGCGTGCTCTCGCTGATCGCTGCAGGCGACATCTACCAGGCCAATCTCACCTATCGGGCCAAGGCGCGCTTTATCGGCAATCCGCTTGCGCTCTACGCCCAGCTCAGGCCCCAGGCGCGCGCCGGTTATGGCGCGATCGTCTCGACAGGCGCGGAACTGCTGCTGTCTTTCTCGCCCGAGCTGTTCTTCGCGCTTCAGGGCGGCGCGCTCACCGCCCGGCCGATGAAGGGCACTGCGCGTCGCGGTGCCACGGCCGCGGAAGATGCCGCGCTTGCCGCAATGCTGCGCACCGATATCAAGCAGCGCGCGGAAAATCTGATGATCGTCGATCTCATGCGCAACGATCTCACCCGGATCGCGCAGCCCGGCAGCGTGGCGGTGCCTGACCTGTTCACCGTCGAAACCTATCCGACGCTCCACCAGATGGTCTCGACCGTCACCGCCGATCTCGCGCCCGACAAGGATGCGATCGACGTGATTGCAGCGCTCTTCCCTTGCGGTTCGATCACGGGTGCGCCCAAGATACGCGCGATGGAGATCATATCCGAGATCGAGTCGGGTGCCGGGCGCGGTGCCTATACCGGAGCGATCGGATCGCTGGACGCGAATGGCGACGCGCTGTTCAATGTCGCGATCCGGACGCTGTCGATCCAGGCAGAGGGCAGCGATGCCATGTTCGGTGCCGGCGGTGGCATCGTCGCCGATTCGCGCGGTGAGGAGGAATGGGATGAGGCACGCGCCAAGGGTGCGTTTCTGACGGCGGGCGAGCGCCGCTTCGACCTGATCGAGACGATGGCGTTCGATCCGGAGCATGGCCTGCCGCGGCTGGAACGCCATCTCGAGCGGATGAAGGCGAGCGCCAATCTGTTCGGCTTCGCCTTTGATCGCCACGGTGCTCGCAACGAACTCCAGGCCGCGACCTTCCGGCTGCGCGAGCCGAAGCGCGTGCGGCTGCTTCTGGCGAAGAGCGGCGCGATCGCGATCGAGGTTTCGCCCATGCCGGGAACGCCGGCCGGACGGGTCCCGGTGGTGCTGGTGCCGCTGCCGGTTGATGCGCGCGATTTCCGCCTCTGCCACAAGACCACCGATCGCGGCTTTTACGATTCGGCACGGAACGGGCATTTCGAAGTGCTATTTACCGATCCCGCCGGCTTTCTCACTGAAGGCAGCTTCACGTCGCTTTTTGTCGAGCGCGATGGGAGGTTGATTACCCCGCCGCTCGCGCGTGGGCTGCTCCCCGGGATATTGCGGCGCGATCTGATCGAGTCAGGCCGCGCGGTCGAAGGCGATCTGACCCCGGCCGATCTCGAGGACGGTTTTTTTGTCGGCAACGCCCTTCGCGGGCTGATTCCGGCAATTGTTGCGGTTGCGAACGGAAGCAAGCCGGGTCTATAGCCGCGCCGCTCCCCGACCCAAAGGCGCTTACCCATGCAACCATCCGCCGCGCTCGCGCGAATCAAGCCCTCGCCCACGCTCGCGATCACGACTCGCGTGCTTGAACTGCAGCGCGCCGGCGTCGACGTGATCGGCCTGGGTGCCGGCGAGCCCGATTTCGACACGCCCGAGTTCATCAAGGAAGCCGGCATCAAGGCGATCCGCGACGGCCAGACAAAATATACCAACGTCGACGGCACGCCCGAGCTGAAGGACGCGGTGATCCTGAAGTTCAAGCGCGACAATGGCCTGACCTATACGCGCGACCAGATCACGATCAACGCGGGCGGCAAGCACACCTTGTTCAACGCAATGGTCGCGACGATCGATCCGGGCGACGAGGTGATCGTGCCGGCGCCTTATTGGGTGAGCTATCCCGATGTCGTGCTGTTCGCCAATGGCACCCCGGTGTTCGTCGCGGCGGGTGCCGATCAGGGTTACAAGCTGCGGCCAGAGCAGCTCGAAGCCGCGATCACCCCGAGAACGAAATGGGTGATCCTCAACTCGCCATCGAACCCGACCGGGGCTGCTTATACGGCCGCCGAGCTCAAGGCGCTCGGCGAAGTGTTCGAGCGCCATCCGCATGTCTGGATCTTCGCTGACGATATGTACGAGCATATCATCTATGATGGTTTCGAGTTCGCGACGATCGCGCAGGTCTGCCCTTCCCTCTACGAGCGCACGCTGACGGCGAACGGCTGTTCCAAGGCCTATGCGATGACTGGTTGGCGGATCGGTTTCGCCGGCGGCGCGCCCTGGCTGATCAAGGCGATGATGAAGCTGCAGTCGCAATCGACCTCGAACCCCTGTTCGATCGCACAGGCCGCCTCGGTCGCCGCGCTCACCGGAGACCAGTCCTTCCTCAAGGACCATGCCGCCCTGTTCCAGTCGCGGCGCGATCTTGTCGTGTCGATGCTGAACCAGGCGAACGGCATCACCTGCCCCCGCCCCGAAGGCGCCTTCTACGTCTATCCGGAATTCTCGGCGCTGATCGGCAAATCGACCCCCAAGGGCGTGTTGATCGATACCGACGAGGCGATGGTCGCCTATCTGCTCGACGAAGCGAAGGTCGCGGCGGTGCAGGGCGCGGCGTTCGGCCTCTCGCCGGCAATGCGGATCAGCTACGCGACCTCGGAAGAACTGCTCCGCGAAGCATGCGAGCGCATCCAGACGGCCTGCGCGGCCGTACGATAAAAAGGGTCAGGTCCCGTTCACCCGAACGAGGCCAGAGCCGCTTGGCAATTCAAGGTTGTGTTCCGATGCGCTCGTTCATGAAAGCAGGATTCTTTTGGCAGTTCGCGGGCGGCTTCGCGCTGGGCGCGGTTGCCTTGCTGGTTTTCCAGCCCGCCTCCGCGACCAGGACGCTTGCGACCAATATAGCGACGGCAGCGCACCTCGGGCGCTGACGCGTCCCTTTCAGTTCAGGCGAGAATCCCTACATCTGCCATCGATGCCCATCGAAAGGCGACTGATGCTCAAGACCTTGTTTGCCACTGCCGCCGCGGCGGGAATCGCTGTCGTCGCCTTGAGCGGTGGCGTCGCGAATGCCGAACGCGCGGTCCCGATCCCGGCGGCGCTCCAGGATGTGCCCAAGGCATCCGGGTCGCAGACAGCTGTGTTCGCGGGCGGCTGTTTCTGGGGCATGGAAGCGGTGTTCGAGCATGTGAAGGGTGTCCGCGCGGTGACCGCCGGCTATGCCGGTGGCACTGCCGATACCGCGACCTATGATCAGGTCAGCAGCGAGACGACCCGCCACGCCGAGGCGGTCAGGATCGTCTATGATCCGAACCAGGTCAGCTACGCGACGCTGCTGCGCGTCTATTTCTCGGTGGCGCATGATCCGACCGAGCTCAATCGTCAGGGGCCGGACAGCGGCACAAGCTATCGCTCGGCGATCTTCCCGCAGAACGCTGCACAACGCGCGGTCGCCGCAGCGTACATCGCGCAACTCGGCAAGGCCCATGTGTTTCCCGCACCGATCATGACCAGGCTGGAGAGCGGCAACTTCTTCCCGGCCGAGGCCTATCACCAGCACTTCTTCGACCGGAACCCGCGCCACCCCTATATCGTCCGGTGGGACAAGCCGAAGGTTGCGGCGTTCAAGGAAGGTTTCCCGGCGCTGGCGCGTTAAAAGATAAGCCCCTCCCCTTCAGGGGAGGGGCTCTATCTATCAGGCGGCAAGCCTGAACCGCAGCAACCGGTCCTCGACCGGGATGAGCGCCTCCGCCCCGGCACCCACGGCTCGGATGATCTCGGGATGTGCGGCATCGAGCCCCCCGGTGAGCGCGCCAAAGGCAGGCAGAACCAGTTTGGTGGGCGTCGTGACGAAGCAGCGCCTCGAGACCTGTCGCCCACGCACCCGCACCCGCAGCTTGGGATGGAAATGGCCTGACAGTTCGGGCCGCGTCTCGCGTCGCTCGGCTTCGTGGCGCAGCACCAGTCCGTCGACAAATGCCTCCTCCGAGACTTCGCCACCGCACCGGTCGATCACTGGATCGTGATTGCCGGTAATCCAGACCCAGCGCCTCGTGGAGGTCAGTGCACGCAACATCTCCTGCGCCTTCGCACCGAGTCGCTCGCAGCCGGCAGAATCGTGGAAGCTGTCGCCAAGGCACCAGATTTCGGCGGCTTGGGTGCCATCGGCGATCAGCGTCAGCGCGGCGAGCGTCGCGATCGAATCATAAGGCGGCAGCATCTGGCCGTGCCCCGCGAACCAGCTCGCCTTCTCGAAATGCAGGTCGGCGACCAGCAGGGCACGCCGCGCCGGCCAGAAAAGCGCGCCCTCGGGCAGCGCGAGGAGATCATGGCCAGCGAACGAAAAGGGAACCATGGCTTGCTATGCCGGGTTCGGCACCCCAGATCAACGGCAAGATCAAACAGGTTGCGGCAGTGCAACAAAAGCGCTTGCGCTCGTCTGCAACAGGCGTAAAGCGCGCCGTCCTTTCCGGCAGGCCAAATTCACTCATGTCGTCCGACAGCGAAACGCCAGTACATCCGGCGGGTCCCCATCCCATGATGCTGGCGCTCACCGTGGGCGCGATCGGCGTCGTGTTCGGCGATATTGGCACCAGCCCGCTTTATGCTTTTCGCGAGGCGCTTGCCTTGTCGGCGGGCGATGGCCTTGATCCGGGCGAGATTCTCGGCGTGTTGAGCCTGACGCTCTGGTCGCTGATTCTCGTCGTCACCGTCAAATATGTCATCTTCCTGATGCGCGCCGACAATCAGGGCGAAGGCGGCGTTCTCGCGCTCACCGCACTGGCCAGGCGGGCGCTGGGGCGGCGATCGGTGATCGCGCTCGTGCTCGGCGCGGCCGGGGCAGCCCTGTTCTACGGCGATGCGATCATCACGCCGGCGCTGTCGGTGCTGTCAGCGGTCGAAGGCTTGCGCACGATTCCGGGAGCGGGCGATATCGTCGGTCCCGATACGATCCTGTTCCTGACGATCGCGATCCTGATTGCCCTGTTCGTGATCCAGGCGCGCGGCACGGCGCATGTCTCGAAACTGTTCGGCCCGGTCTGCATCCTCTGGTTCCTGACGATCGGCGGGCTCGGCCTCTGGCATATCTGGGACGAGCCCTCGATCCTGCGCGTGTTCCTCCCCTGGTATGGCGGGGCGTTCCTCGCGACTCACGGCATTACCGGTTTGTTCGTGCTCGGCGCGGTATTCCTGACGGTGACGGGCGCCGAAGCGCTGACAGCCGATATGGGCCATTTCGGTCCCGCGCCGATCCGGCTCGGCTGGTTCGCGCTCGTCTTCCCCTCGCTGCTGCTCAACTATCTTGGCCAGGGCGCGTTCGCGCTCAACGCGCTCGAGGCGGCGGCCGCTGCCCATCGCCCCTTTGCCAATCAGGACTGGTTCTTCCTGATGGCGCCCGAGAATCTACGCCCATGGCTGATCGCCCTCGCCATGCTGGCGACGGTCATCGCCAGCCAGGCAGTGATCACCGGCGCCTATTCGCTGACTCAGCAGGCGATCCAGCTCGGCCTTCTGCCGCGCCTGCGCGTCCGCCAGACCTCGGCGTCGCATTCCGGGCAGATCTATCTTCCCGCGATCAACTGGCTGTTGCTGGTCGGCGTGCTCGTGCTGGTGATCCAGTTCCGCAATTCCTCGGCGATGGCGGCGGCCTATGGGATTGCGGTGACCGGAACGATGGTCGTCACCACCTGCCTTGCCTATATCGTCGCTCGGCATCGCTGGAACTGGCGCCGCCCGGTTGCGATCGCGGTGATCCTGCCCTTCCTGGCGCTCGACCTGATCTTCTTCGGCGCGAATATCCTGCGCGTCGTCGAGGGCGGCTGGGTGCCGCTGGTCGTGGCGGCGGCGATCGGCCTGCTGATCTCGACCTGGGTCCGCGGGCGCGGCATCGTCCGCGCGTTCGAGCAACGCCAGAGCGTGCCGCTCGCCGATCTTGCCGCCGCGCTTGCCAGGCGGCCGCCCGAGCGGGTCGAGGGCACGGCCGTATTCCTCACCGCCAACCCGGAAAGCGCGCCGGGTGCGCTGCTCCATAATCTGAAGCACAACAAGGTGCTCCATGAGCGCAACCTGATCGTCAGCATCCGCACGGCGGACCGACCCTCGGTGCCGCCCGAGGAGCGCGCGAAGATGACGCCGGTCGACGATAATTTCAGCGCGATCGTGCTGACCTATGGTTTCATGGAATCGCCCGACGTGCCGCGCGACCTCGGCCTGGAACAGGCTGGCGAACGCAAGCTGCTCAACCCCGCCAAGACGAGCTATTTCATCGGCCGCAACACGATCAAGCCGGCGGCCGACCAGGGCATGCCGCTCTGGCAGGATCGGATCTTCATGTTCCTGCAGCGCAATGCGAGCGACCCGACCGATTTCCTGCGCATCCCGCCGGGCAAGGTGCTGGAGCTGGGCGAACAGGTGACCGTTTAGGCGCCGCAGGCGCCTGAACGGGCCCCTACCCTACCCAGCATATGCCTTGATCAGATCGAACAGATAGTCGCGCCCGTCATAGAGCGACTTCACCCGAATCCTCTCGTTCAGACCGTGGATCCCGTTGAAATCGCCGTCGACGAAGATACCCGGCGCGCCATAGACGGGAATGCCGATCGCCTCGAGGAAGATGCCGTCCGTGGCACCGGTCGACATCAGCGGCAGCAAGGGCAATCCGGGGAAATGCTTCGCCGCGACAGCCTGGGCCGGCCCGACGATCTTCGGGTCGAGCGTCGGCGGGATCGCGGTTGGGCGGATCGGCTGATTTGCGGTGACCTTCACCTTTGGCCCGGCCAGCGTCTTCAGCGTTGCCAGGGTTTCTTCGACCGTCTCACCTGGAAAGATGCGGCAATTCACATTTGCGGTCGCACGCTGCGGCAAGGCGTTTTCGGCATGGCCGGCGCTCAGCAGGGTCGCGACGCAGGTCGTGCGTAGCGTTGAGTTCATCGCCTTGTCTCGGCTGAGCATTGCGCCAGCGTCCTTGTCGCGTGGATTGGCGAGCAGGCGCTTGATCGCATCACCGACCGGGCCGGCATTCGCGGCTGCGGTCGCCGTGAAGAAAGCGCGCGTCGTGTCAGTGAAGCGGACCGGGAATTCATGCGTGCGCACTGCCTGGAGGGCATCGGCGAGTTCGTAGATCGCGTTTTCGGGCGTCGGCTGCGAGCTGTGGCCGCCGGGGTTGGTCGTCTCGAACGTATAATTCTGCGCCGCCTTCTCACCGACCTGCAGCGCAAGCAATTGCGGCTTGCCCCCCTCGCCGCTGCGTCCGCCGCCGCCTTCGTTGAGCGCGAATTCGGCGGCGATCAGATCGGGGCGGTTCTGGGCCAGCCACTGCGCGCCATCGAACGCGAAGGTCGTCTCCTCGCCGCAGGTCAGCGCGAGCTTGATCGTCCGCTTCGGCTTGTATCCGCTGGTCTTGAAGCGGATCATCGAATCCGCCCACACCGCGACCATCGCCTTGTCGTCGACGGCGCCGCGGGCATAATAATAGCCGCCTTCCTCGATCAGCTTGAAGGGGTCGCGCACCCAATCCTCGCGCTTCGCTTCCACGACATCGAGATGGCCGAGCAACAGCATCGGTTTGGCCCGCTTGTCCGATCCGGGGAGGATCGCGACGATACCGCCTTCCTTCGGATGGTCGGGCACGGAGAAAAGCGTGATATCCCGGTCGGCAAAGCCAGCGGCTTTAAGGCGGGCGCCGATCTGCGCTGCTGCCTGGGTACAACTGCCGACCGACAGCGATGTGTTGGTTTCGATCAGCTGCTTGTAGAGCTCGAAAAACGCCTGCTGGTCGGGACGGAGCGCCTGCGCGGACGCGGCGAGAGGTTGCGCGGCAATCCAGACAGCCGTCAGTCGTGCCATCGCCCGGTAAAAACGCCGCATTGTCAGCCCCTGATTGTTCAGCGGGCCATGTTAGGTGCCAAGTCTGACCGCGTCCAATGGTGACATGGGGCCATTATGCGCCAGGTCGCGCTTGACTGAGAGCCGGATCTCACGGTTCGGGAAATCGATTCGTACCAGCCGGAACTGCCTGAGCACGTCCATGCCGAGCAACAGGGCCGGGCGATCGGTCAGGCCGAAATGCCGGAACGGCTCAGCGTCGGCAAAGGCGACGGGCAGATTGCCGATGGTCGCTCCGGCCACCTCGAAACTGTCGATCTGGGTGTAATTCACTTCGATCGATTCGCCCGTCACGCCGATGAGCTGGATCGGGTGGATGTTCTTGTTGCGGCGGGCGACCCGCTTCTGGAGCGCCAGATTGCCCATGGTGATGGGCGATCCGGTATCGAGGATCACCTGGACCCGCTGCCCGCGATACCGGGCGTCGGTCACGATCAATTGCCCATAGAGATTTTTCGCATGGACCAGGATTTCGCCCGGCGCGGCCTCGACGCGGCGTTTGCGCGCGGCCGAGGGCTTTACCGTCATGATCTGCTGATCGAAGTCGATCGAAAGCACGGTATTCTGGAGCGTATCGATGCCGAGCATGCCGGCCGCGCCAAGATTGCGCGATTCGAGAGATGGCGCCTCGATCCTCGTGCCGCCGATCGTGCTGACGCTGATCATCGGGATGATAACAGTCCCGACATCGGACGCGCCGGTCATCGCCGTCAGGCGGACAGTCGGGCCGGCCGCGAGGCCAAGGGTACCGGCAAGCTCGCGGGAAATGACGGTACGCTGCGCGCCGGTGTCGACGATGAAGCGGAAGGGTCCTGCCCCGGCGATGGTGACGGGCACCGACATGCGCTCATTGCTGTTGGTGAAACCGACCCGGTCTTCGGTAGATTGCGCAGGCGGCGGCTGAATCGCGGCCTGCTGGCCCGATACCGGTGCTGCGAGCATCAGCAGCACGGAAACGAGAATGAGGCCACGCATCATAAAAGGCTATTTCCGGCCAGGCCCTTTCGCAAGCGGTTCAGAAATGGGCCCGGACGGTGCCACGGGCAGCGAGAAGCGGATTTCGCTATTCGCGAAATCGACATCGACATGCCGGAACAGGCGCAGCCCATCCATGCCGAGCATCAGTGCCGGCTCCCTGGTCAGCCCGAATTTGCGGAAGGCTGCGACATCGCCAAAGAAGGCGATCGGCAAGTCGTTGAACCCGACCCCGCCGATGTCCAGCCGCTCGATCTGGGTATAGTCGGCGACCACTGACTTGCCCGTGACGCTGGTCAGTCTGATCTGCTGCGGCTTCGCCTTGAGCTCCTCGTTGATCTGCGCACGCAATTCCGAATTGCCTATGCTGACTTGGGCGCCGGTGTTGATAACCACGCTCAGCCGCCGGCCGCGGTAAAAGGCCTGGGTCACGATCAGCTGGCCATAGGCGCTCCTCGCCCGGACGATGATATCGTAACCGCCCCTCCTGTCGGCCTGCCCGCTTTTTTCCGAAGGCAGCACGGTCATTTGGTTCTTCTCGATATCAATCGAGAGCAAACGGTCGCTGAGCATGTCGACTCCGAGCAGCCCAGGCGCGCCGAGATTAGCGAAGAACAGAGCCGGCGCCTCGATGGGCTTGCCAGCAACGCTGCCCACGGTGAGCGATGGAATAACGAAGGTGCCGACTGTGCCCGTCCCGGTCGCCGCCGTCAGTCGCACATCGCGGCCATGTGACAGGTGCAGCGCCGCGGCCAGCTCGCGCGAGATGACGGTTCGCTGCGCGCTGGTATCGACGACGAACTGGTAAGGGCCGGTGCTGCCGATGTTGACCGCCACCGTCATGCGTGCCGCCGCATCGCCCACCGCCAATATGTTTTCGGGAGGGGGTGGTAACGTACCCTGCCCTGCCGGCAATGGTCCGGGAGCTCCCAGCATCAACAGCACGGAAACAAGAATGGGGCCGCGCATCACAAGAGGCTATTCCTGGCCAGGCCCTTTCGCGAGTGGTTCAGTCGCGATCCCGCAAGGCATTGCGCGGCAGCGAGAAACGGACTTCGCGATTGGCGAAATCGACATCGACGTGCCGGAACAGGCGCAAGGCATCCATGCCGAGCATCAGCGCCGGCTGCTTGGTCAGTCCGAATTTCCGGAATGGCGCCACGTCGGCAAAGGCGATCGGCAATTGGTTGAAGCCGACCCCGCCAATATCCAGCCGCTCAATCTGGGTATAATCGGCGAGCACGGACTGGCCGGTAACGCTGGTGAGCATAATCTGCTCCGGTACTTTCTTCAGCTCATGGCGCATTCGTGCGCGCAACGCTGAATTGCCCATGCTGACCTGGGCACCGGTATCGATGACGACGCTGATCCGCCGGCCGCGGTAAAAAGCCTGGGTCACGATCAGCTGGCCATAGGCGCTCTTCGCCTGGACCACGATGTCGCCCTGCACACTGCTATGCCCCCGTCTTGCCGAGGGGCGCAACGTCATGCTGTTTTTCTCGAAATCGATCGACAGCGAATGGCCGCTGAGCGTGTCGATCCCGAGCATTCCCGGTGCGCCGAGATTGACGGAGAGCAAGGCCGGCGCCTCGATCGGCTTGCTGGCGATGCTGCTCACCGTCAGCGAGGGGATGACGACGGTGCCAACATTGCTCGTCCCGGTCATCGCCGTCAGCCGAACCTCGCGGCCCGGCGAGAGGCCGAGCGTAGCGGCGAGCTCGCGCGAGATCACGGTGCGCTCGGCGCCGGTATCGATGATGAACTGATAGGGTCCGGCGCTGCCGATGGTGACCGGTACGGTCATGCGCGTTGTCGCATCACCCAACGCCAATATGTTTTCGGGAGGGGGCGGTACCGCAACCTGCCCCGCCGGCAATGCTCCTGGAGCGGCCGTCAGGGCGAGAAAAAGGGCGGCTATTCCGCGCATGAAAAGAGGGTACGCCCGTTTCGGACCTTCAACAAGAGGTTTGATAGAAGGGATGAAATATCGCTTCAGTCGATCCGCATCGCCTCAGCCGCCAGCCCCTCGGCTTCCAGCAGCAGCGCATCGTCGGCAAGGCCCATCGCGATTCGTTCGCGCCCGATCAGCGTCAGCACCGGCACCGCGAGCGGTGAGACCCGGTCGAGCGTCACGTGCAGCATCGTCTCAGCGGCCCGGTCGAGCAGATGGGCGAGGCGGCCGACATCCGTCATCTTCGCGCGCGCATCGGCCCATGCCGCCTGGAGCAGCAAATGGCTGGGCTCATATTTGCGCAGCACGTCATAGATGAGGTCAGTCGAGAAGGTGACCTGCTTGCCGGTCTTGCGCTTGCCCGGATGCTGGCGCTCGACCAGCCCGCCGATCACCGCCACCTCGCGAAAGGCGCGCTTGAGCAGCGCTGATTCCTGCACCCAGTCGACGAATTCATGCTCGAGGATATCGGGCGAGAACAGGGCCGCCGGATCGGTGACGGGATCAAGCGAATAGCAGGCGATCGAATAATCGCTCGCGACGAAGCCCAGCGGCTTCAGCCCCTGAGTCTCCATCCGCCGCGTCAGCAGCATGCCGAGCGACTGATGCGCGTTCCAGCCCTCGAAGCTGTAGGCGACCATGTAATACCGCCCCTCGCGCGGAAAAGTCTCGACCAGCAGCTGGTCGGGCTCAGGGAGGCGCGATCGGTAAGCCTGGACCTCAAGCCATTCGCGCACATCGTCCGGAAAGCGCTGCCACTCGTCGCGCTGCGACAGGAAGCCGCGGACCCGGTCAGCGAGGTTGGTCGAGATCGGCATGCGCGCGCCGCCATAGGTCGGGATGCGCGCCGGCCGGCTGGTCGCGCGCACCACCAGATCCTCAGTGTCGATCCGCTCGACCTCGAGGCTCATGCCGGCGAAGAAAAAAGTGTCCTTCGGGCTCATCGAGGCAGCGAACGCCTCCTCGACCTTGCCGAGCGTGCGGCCGTTCTTGAAGCGCACCGTCAGCATCGTCGCCTCGACGATGATGCCGGCGTTCAGCCGGTGCTGCGCGACGAAGCTCGGATGGCTGACGCGCCAGCTGCCATCGGCGTCCTGCGTTAGCCGCTTGAACTTGTCATAGGCCTTGAGCGCATAACCGCCGTCGCGGATGAAGCTGAGCACCCGCTCGAACGTCTCGGTCTCCAGCGCCGAATAGGGCAGGGCCGAGCGGACCTCGTCGAGCATCTCCTCCTGCCGGAAGGGGGCGGCGCAGGCGCAGGCCATGATGTGCTGGGCAAGCACATCGAGCGCGCCGGCGCGGAAAATGTCGGGGTCGAGCTCGCCGGCGACCACAGCGTCGAGCGCGGCACGGGCCTCGAGATATTCGAAGCGATTGCCGGGCACGATCACCGCCTCGGACGATTCGTCGAGCCGGTGATTCGAACGCCCGATCCGCTGCAGCAGTCGCGACGATCCCTTGGGCGCGCCCATCTGGACGACGCAATCGACATCGCCCCAGTCCACCCCCAGATCAAGGCTCGCCGTCGCGACCAGCGCCCGTAATTTCCCCGCCGCCATCGCGGCCTCCACCTTGCGCCGCGCCTCCAGCGACAGGCTGCCATGGTGGATGCCGATCGGCAGCTGCATGGCGTTGACCTTCCACAGATCCTGGAAGATCAGCTCGGCGAGGCTCCGCGTGTTGCAGAAGATGATCGAGGTTTTGTGCGTCTCGATCTCGGCCATCACCTGCTCAGCCGCATAGCGCCCTGAATGGCCGGCCCATGGCACGCGGCCTTCGGGTAACAGGATCGCGATATTAGGATCAGCGCCCGGCTCGCCCTGAACCAAAGTCACCTGGTCGATATCGCCATCGGGCGCGAGCCAGGCGCGATAGCCATCGGCATCGGCAACCGTCGCGGACAGCGCAACGCGGCGAAGCCCCGGTGCCAGTCGCTGCAGCCGCGCCATGCACAAGGAGAGCAGATCGCCGCGCTTGCCGGTTGCAAAGGCATGGACCTCGTCGACGACGATGGTTTTCAGCCCCTCGAACATCAGCAGGCTGTCCGGATAGGACAGCAACAGGCTGAGCGATTCGGGCGTGGTCAGCAGGATCTGCGGCGGCCGTACCCGCTGCCGTGCCTTGCGATCGGACGGGGTATCGCCGGTGCGGGTCTCGATGCGTATGTCGAGCCCCATCTCTTCCACAGGCGTGAGCAGATTGCGCTGCACATCGACCGCAAGCGCCTTCAGGGGCGAAACATAGAGGGTGTGCAGGCCGTCGGTCGGGCTTTCGATCAGGTCCGCGAGTGTGGGCAGGAAGCCGGCCAGCGTCTTCCCGGCGCCGGTGGTGGCGACAAGCAGTCCGTGCCGGCCTGTCCGCGCAACCTCAAGCATGTCGATCTGATGCGAGCGCGGCGCCCAGCCGCGCGCGGCGAACCAGTTGGCGAGCGGAGCGGGGAGATCGGTCACTGGGAACTCAGGCTCATCCCATCCATATAGGTATTATGGCGAAGCTCGGCGACTGGATCGATCCCCAACCTCACGGCATCCATGTGAAGCCCGCTGATGTGTGGATCGATCCGTCGCAGCCGTCGCCTGCCGCTCTCGTCACGCACGGCCATGCCGATCACGCGCGCGGTGGGCATGGCGCTGTCTGGGCGACGCCTGAAACGCTTGCGATCATGGAGGCGCGCTACGGCCCTCAGGCCGGCCGTCCCCTCACCTATGGCGAGACGATCCGGCTGGGCGAGGTCGACATCCGCTTCGTGCCGGCCGGCCATGTGCTTGGCTCGGCGCAGATCGTGCTTGAATATCGCGGTGAGACGATCGTGGTCTCAGGCGATTACAAGCGCCGCACCGATCCGACCTGCACGCCGTTCGAGCCGGTCAAATGCGATGTCTTCATAACGGAGGCGACCTTCGGATTGCCGGTGTTCCGCCACCCGGAGACCGGCGACGAAATCGACAAGCTCACCACCGCCCTTCACGCCAATCCGGATCGGTGCGTGCTGGTCGGCGCCTATGCGCTGGGCAAGGCGCAGCGAGTGATCGCCGAACTGCGGGCGCGGGGTTTCGACGATCCGATCTATATCCACGGCGCCCTGCAGCGGCTCTGCGATCTCTATGTCGAGCACGGCATCGCGCTCGGCGAGCTCCGGCCGGCCACCGAGGCGAGCAAGGCTGAGCTCAAGGGCCGGATCGTGATCGCCCCGCCCGGCGCGCTCAACGATCGCTGGTCACGCCGCCTGCCCGATCCGATCACGGCAATGGCCTCGGGATGGATGCGGATTCGCCAGCGCGCGGTGCAGCGCGGCGTCGAGCTGCCGCTGATCCTGTCCGACCACGCCGATTGGGACGAACTGACCGATACCCTCACCGAGATCGCGCCGCGTGAGGTTTGGGTCACGCATGGCCGCGAGGAGGCGCTCGTCCATTGGTGCATGACCCGTCAGATCAAGGCGCGGGCGCTGGCGCTCTCCGGCTATGAGGATGAGGATGACTGAACGAGAATGGCCGGGCCGGATTGAAGCCGGCACCCCGACATGCGATGTAAGTTCACGCAGGCACGCGTCGCAAGAATCGCGGCGGCACCGCGCGAGGCAGAGGACGCTCATGAAAATAATCCATCAGGGAATCGCGGTCGTGGCAATCATGGTCAGCGGTCCGGTGGCGGCGCAAGCGATGATGCCACACAGTCCGGCTCCTCCGCCGGTCGGCGCCGATGCCGACCCGAATCATTCGTCCGAGGAGATGAGGGTCACGCGGCAGGCGCAGGATGATTCGTCACGTACGCGTGACGCGCGAAACGTCACGCAAAAGGCAAGGGCAGTGCCCGCCAAGCCGTCCGACGTGACGGTCGGCAGCAAGGTCGCCGATATCCAGGGCGTTCCGGTCGGCACGATCGAATCGGTTGACGCAGATGGTGCGGTGGTCGTGACCGGGAGTGGCAAGGTGAAGCTTGGGCTCGATACCTTGGGCAAGAACCAGGATGGCCTGCTGGTCTCGGTGACCAAGGCCCAGTTCGATGCGGCCGTTCAGGCGGCGGTCGCAAAGCCCTGAGGCGTCGCGCCCAGCTGGCTATGTAAACGCAGCGCCATTGGTGCATGACACGGCAGATCAAGGCGCGGGCGCTGGCGCTCTCGGGCTATGAGGATGAAGACGACTGAGCCGGGCCGAAACCGGCGTTTGGATCAGGCAGGGCCCGCTTCGTACATCGCGATCGGCTCGCTAGAGGCTGCCAGGCTGCGCACCGCTGCCATGAACTCGGCCGATCCCGGCTGCCGGAAATGCTCCTTCAGCCTGCCCATGTCCTGCCAGCATTCGAAAAAGACCAGCCGCAGCGGATCTTCGCAATCGACATGCACGGCGTGGCTGATGCAGCCCGGCTCGGCACGCGAGCGGTGGACATGGTCGAGGCTCGCCTGGCGCAAAGCCTCCAAACTGTCCGGCCGCGCAGTCGCGCTTCCGGTGACGATGATCATTGCGTGGCCGCCAGTTGGCGCTCGATCGCCGCGACGATCGCCGGATCGTCCGGCGCGGTATCAGGCGCGAAGCGGGCAACGACCTCGCCGTCGCGGCTGACCAGGAATTTCTCGAAATTCCACAGGATCTCGGGCTCGGGGTTTGGCGTGATGCCATATCCGGCCAGCTTTTCCCGCATCCCGCCGCCATTGGTGCTGATCGCATCAGGCTGAGCCGCGGTCAGCGCCGCGTAAAGCGGATGCTTGTCCTCACCGGCGACGCTGATCTTGGAGAAGAGCGGGAAATCCACGTCATAGGTCAGTGAACAGAATTCAGCGATCTCGCTATCGGTCCCCGGCTCCTGCGCGCCGAAATTATTAGCCGGAAAGCCGAGCACCTCGAAGCCGAGGTCGCGATACTCGGCATAAAGCTTTTCCAGCCCGTCATATTGCGGCGTCAGCCCGCATTTGGACGCGACATTGACGACCAGCAGCACCTTGCCGGCATGGTTGGCGAGGCTGTCCTCAGTGCCGGCAATGGTCTTGAGCGGGATGTCCTGGATCGCGGTCATTGGGGTTCCTCTCCGAAAATCGTCCTGGAGCGTGCTGCGAATAGGTGGAATCCGGCTATTCGCAAACAAGCACGCGACCACAAAGAATCTAGAGCGGGCTGTGTTTCCGTCGAAACACAGCCCGCTCTAGCGCCGGTAAAAACCGGAAAACGTCACGTTCAGGCCGCCGCAACTGCCATTGTCGGCCACGACGAGATAGGGGCTGATCAGCCGCATCGACACGCGGCATTCATATTCGCCGGGTCCGCCGAACAGGATCCGATCTCCCTTGATGGTCGCCTCATCGTCGAAATCGCCCATATTGATGCCGCCGATCTTCACGCGTTCCGGGTCGTGCGTACCCCATGTCGCAACGCCACTCGCCTTGATGCGGCCGGGGCGGGCGCCGGCGGTGATATCGATACTGGCTTCGTCATAGGTCCAGCTTCCGAGCCATGCCGAGCGGGCGGGATGCGGGACGGGAACCGGCTCAACCAGGTTGCGAAGGATCCAGCCTTCGGTCGGCCGGCCCCCGCGTTCATTATAAGCCGCCTTGACCAGGCTGCCCTTGGTCGGGCCGATCAGGACCAGATCGCCGGCGACGATATAGGCGCGCCGCCGGCATCGCGCAGTCGGCGCCGGGCACCCATCGACCTCGATATCATGGTAGAAGACCGCCTTGGCGCCGGGCCTGACCCGAGCGAGTGTCATGTCCTGATAGGCTGCCAGCTCCGGGGTGATTTCTTCCCTGGCCACGGCCGGCGCGCCAACTGCGCCGATCGCGCAGAGAATGACCAGCAGGCGCAAACGCCTCATCCGGCCCCCTCAAGCGCTTTTTGCCGCCGCCGCTGCACCGAACTGCCGATGCCCAGCGCCTCGCGATATTTCGCCACCGTCCGCCGCGCGATATCGAAACCCTTGGCGTTGAGCAGCTCG
Organism: Sphingomonas sp. P3_C5; assembly: GCF_056402635.1. Lineage (NCBI taxonomy): Bacteria > Pseudomonadati > Pseudomonadota > Alphaproteobacteria > Sphingomonadales > Sphingomonadaceae > Sphingomonas > Sphingomonas sp. P3_C5. The sequence continues at coordinate 388,421 of NZ_JBFUHA010000001.1, read as the reverse complement.
ACCAGCGTGTCGTCGCTGAGGATCGCCTTTGGTTCCTCCAGGGCGATCAGCGCCTTTATCGCGCTCTTCACGGCCTGGGCGGACACGGCGTCGCCGCCATCCGAGGACTGGATCGCGCTTGTGAAGAAATATTTGAGCTCATAGAGCCCCCGCGCGCAGCTCAGATATTTGTTGCTCGTCACCCGGCTCACGGTCGATTCGTGCATCTCGATCGCATCGGCGACCTGGCGGAGCGTCATCGGCTTCAGGTGCGAAACGCCGTGGACGAAGAACGCCTCCTGCTGTTTGACGATCTCGGTGGCGACCTTGACGATGGTGCGCTGGCGCTGGTCGAGTGCCTTGACCAGCCAGTTGGCGCTGGCGAGGCATTCGGACAGCCACGCCTTTGACGCCTTGTCCTGATGCCCGCCCGAAAGCTCGACATAATAGCCGCGATTGACCAGCAGCCGGGGCAGGGTCGCTGCGTTGATCTCGATCGCCCAGCCGCCCTTGCGCTGCGCGACGAAGATGTCGGGCACCACTGCCTGCATCGCCTCGCCACCATAGCGGCAGCCGGGCTTGGGATCATAACCGCGCAGCTCGCGGATCATGTCGGCAAGGTCCTCATCGTCGACATCGCAGATCCGCTTCAGCCGAGCGAGATCGCCGCGCGCCACCAGATCGAGATTGTCGATTAGCCGCGCCATGCAGGGGTCGTAACGGTCTGCTTCCTTCGCCTGGAGCGCGAGGCATTCGGAGAGCGACCGCGCGCCGACGCCGGTCGGGTCGAAAGTCTGGATGATCGCCAGCACATGCTCGACCCGGGCGAGCGGAACGCCGAGCCGGTTGGCAATCTCGAGCAAAGGCACCGTCAGATAGCCGGTCTCGTCGATCTGATCGATCAGATGCGCTGCGATAAAGGCGTCGGCGCCGTCCACCACCGGCCCGGCCTGGGCAAGCAGATGATCGGCAAGGCTCAGCCCTGTATCGGCGAAGGCGTCGAGATCGGGCCCGTCCTCGCCCATGCCGCCGCTCGCCCCGTTCATGCCGAGCGTTCCGTCCATCCCGCCGCCGCCATCGGCGACGCTGTCATGGTGGAAGCTTTCCACGGCAAAATCGACGTCGAGCGAGGCCTCGCCACTGCTGTCTCCGCCCATCAGCAGCTCGTCGGCGCTGGCCGGTTCAGTACGGGGCTCCGGAACCGGTTCCCGTTCCAGCGTCGGGCCGTCATCTTCGGGCGCACCCGATTCGAGCAGCGGGTTCTTCTCGATCTCCTCGGCGATGAAGCCCTCGACCTCGAGGTTCGACAGCGCGAGCAGGCGGATCGCCTGCTGCAACTGCGGCGTCATCACCAGGGATTGCGACTGCCGCAGATCGAGGCGCGGGGCGAGGCTCATTGGCTCAGAGCGAGAAGCCCTCGCCCAGATAAAGCCGCCGGACATTGGCATCGGCAACAAGCTCGGCGGGCGAGCCGGTGAACAGCACCCGGCCGTCATAGATGATATAGGCACGGTCGACGATTTCGAGCGTCTCGCGGACATTATGATCCGTGATCAGCACGCCGATGCCGCGCTTCTTCAGCTCGCAGATCAGGTCGCGGATATCGGCGATCGAGAGCGGATCGATGCCGGCGAAAGGTTCGTCGAGCAGCATGATCGACGGGTCGGCGGCAAGCGCCCGGGCAATCTCGGCGCGGCGGCGCTCGCCGCCCGACAGGGCCATGGCCGGTGAGTCGCGCAGCCGGGTCAGGCCGAACTCCTCGAGCAACGTCTCCAGCCGGGTCGCGCGCGCCGCGGGGTCCGGCTCGGCCAGTTCGAGCACGGTCAGGATGTTCTTCTCGACCGTGAGGCCGCGAAAGATCGAGGTCTCCTGCGGCAGATAGCCGAGCCCGAGGATCGCGCGGCGATACATCGGCAGCCCGGTGATATCGTCGCCGTCGAGCAGGATCCGCCCCGAATCGGGCTTCACCAGCCCCATCACTGAGTAGAAGCAGGTGGTCTTGCCGGCGCCGTTCGGCCCGAGCAGCCCGATCACCTCGCCGCGCCCGACCGACACCGAGACATCCGAGAGCACGACCCGTTTGTCATAGGATTTGGCGATCGAGACGACTGACAGGCCCTTCATCACCGGTGCTTCGGCGATTGGCGGGCTTTCCGGCATCGGTGCTTCGAGGGTGGTCACATCGGCCATTACGTGTCCCGTGCTCGCATCATTGGGTTAGCGAAAGCTTAGTTTGTCGCGGTTGGCAGGCTTTGTGCATGCAATGCGAACAGGCTCATGCAGCAGACCGCGCGACAAGGAAAGCGGGACGCGGCGAGAACCGCAAAAAAGGCGACGATTCGGAGGCTTGCGGCCATTCGGCAATCGATCTCGAAACGCAGCCATGCGCTCACGCGAATCAGTCGGCTATTGCCCCTGGTTCCGCTTCGGGACCGAGAAGGTGCCGGTCACACGGCCGCCGCTGCTCGTCGTAGTGCCTGGTGCGCCGCCGCCGACCGCCGAGCCGTCGATCACGGCGCGGCCGGTATCGAGATTGATCGTGAGTCGCCCGCCATTCACCGTATTGCCGCCCTGGATCAGCGTGACCCCGCCCAGCATGGTGATGACTCGCCTGTTGAGGTCATAGACCGCGAACTGGCTGCGCGCGGTCTGGTCGGGCCGGGTCACCGTCACGCTGCCGGCCGCGTCGAGCCGCGAGACCTGCGGACTGCCGTCAATCACCTGGCCCGTATAGGCGACCGTCATCCGTGCCGAGTTGAGCGTCATCTCGGCCTGGCGGACGGAGACATTGCCGGTCAGGATCGCGCGATTCGCCTTGTCCTGCAGCTCGATATGGTCAGCGCCGAAATTGATCGGTGCGCCCGAATCGTGCCGGTTCTGCGCGCTCGCGCCGCTGGCGAGACAAAAAGCGGCGAGCGCGATCATGCGGGTCGGATGAGCCATGGCGGCCTATCTCGTCTTTCGCGGCACGATCCGCAAGCGCGCGTTGCCATCGAGCGTCACGACATGGCGCTCGAGATCGGCGCTCAGGCGTGCGGCGCTGAAGCTGCCCTGCGGCACGGTGCCGGTCACAGCCCCGCCGCTGCGCATCTTCCGCGTCTTCAGGTCGACAGTCGCGTCATTGGTGTCGAGCTGATAGCCGCCCGTCGCATTGAAGCGCAGCGGGCCGTCAAGCATCACCTGCTGGGTGTCGATATTGTAACGGCCATGGTCAGCGACGATTTTCGCCGGCCCGTCGCCAAGCCCGATCTCGGCTGCGAGCTGGTTGAGCTGGACGATCGGCGAGGCCGAGCTCCTCTGCACCGCCGAACCGGCATTGATCCGGAAGGGCTGGCCCTTGCCGTCCTCACCGCGATAGGTCGCTGACTGAATCCGCAACCGCTCCTTGGCGACCTCGACCTTGTTCTTGTCGAGCAGGAAGCTGACATCGCCCGAGCCGGCAAGCGGCATCATCACCAAGAACGCGGCGAGCACGCCGATCAGGACCGGCAGCACAAGCCGCAGCACGCCGATAACGCGGTCATGGCTGCTGCCCGGCGCCGCCCAGATCTGCCGCGCTGAGCGGACGCTGACGGCCGCTTCAGACACGGGCATTCTCGTCTGATCGGCGCGGGATCATCATGGCGTCAGATATGCGCAAAAATGTCTATCTCGGGCCAGCCGGCGAGATCGAGATCGGCGCGCGAAGGCAGGAACTCGAAACAGGCCTTTGCGAGTCCCGCACGGCCCTCGCGCTCGAGTCGGCGGTCGAGCTCCTCGCGCATGCGGTGGAGATAGCGCACGTCAGATGCGGCATAATCCTTCTGCGCGTCGGAGAGGATCGGGCTGCCCCAGTCGGAGGATTGCTGCGCCTTGGAGATTTCCTGGCCAAGCAGCTCGCGGACAAGCTCCTTCAGGCCGTGCCTGTCGGTATAGGTGCGCACCAGCCGCGAGGCGATCTTGGTGCAATAGACCGGTGCCGCATCGACCTTCAGATAGTGCTTGATCGCGGCAAGGTCGAAGCGGGCGAAATGATAAAGCTTCACGCGCGTCGGATCGCCGAGCAGCGCGCGCAGGTTCGGCGCGGCATAGTCGCTGCCGGCCGAGAAGCGGACGAGATGCTCGTCGGGACCGCCATCCGAAAGCTGCACGACGCATAACCGGTCGCGCGGCGTGATCAGCCCCATCGTCTCGGTATCGACGGCGATATCGGCGCCTGCTGCGAACAGGTCGGCGGGAATGTCTTCTTCGTGCAGATATACAGTCATCGGTTTCGCCTATACGCGAACGCCGCCCGGCTCAATGCCCGCTATCGGCCAGTTTCTTCCGTTCGCGGGCCTTGCGCGCAAGAATGTTGAGCGTTTCGATCCCGCCGGAAAAGGCCATGGCTGTATAGATATAGCCCTTCGGGACATGAACGCCGAAGCCGTCGGCGATCAACACCACGCCGATCATCAGCAGAAAGCCGAGCGCGAGCATCACCACGGTCGGGTTGCGCGCGATGAAATCGGCAAGCGGGGTCGCTGCGAACAGCATCACCCCAACCGCGACGATGACGGCGACGAACATCACCGGCAGATCGTCGGTCATGCCGATCGCGGTCAGGATCGAATCGATCGAAAAGACCATGTCGAGCAACAGGATCTGCACGATGGCAGCGCCGAAGCTCATCACCGCGCGGCCGTGCTTGTCGAGCGCGGCGCCGGATTCTTCGGGGTCCATGCTGTGATGGATTTCAGTGGTCGCTTTCCACAACAGGAAGACACCGCCTGCGATCAGGATCAGGTCGCGAATCGAAAAAGCGGTCTCGAAGCTTGGCTCGCCATGCGCATCTAGGCCGCCCATCAGGCCAAGATCGAACACCGGCACGACCATGCGTGCGATCAGCGCGATCGTCGACAGCAGGGCGAGCCTCAGGATCAGCGCCAGGCCAATGCCGACGCGCCGCACCTTGACGCGCTGGTGCTCGGGCAGCTTGTTCGAGAGGATCGAGATGAAGATGAGATTGTCGATGCCAAGCACCACCTCCATCACGATCAGCGTGGCGAGGGCCGCCCAGGCGGCGGGGTCGGAAAGGAGTGCTAGGATCGACATGGAGTGCGTCTGCCGTCTGGCTCGGGGCGGCGCAAGACATGATGTTTCTGCAACAGTGGCAAAGGTTCGACCGATCCTGCCGCATTTCCGACGAATTTATTCGCAGCCCGAAAGGATTTACGCTACACCGACTCGGTGACGCGATTGGTTTGGCGTTCGAACACCCGCGCTTTTCGTCCAGCGCGGGGGTGTTGATATGGCGATTTGGACGAGCCGGGAAGACGAACAGGGCATGAGTTTCGATAAAGGACGCCGCGGGGATCGCGGCGGGCGCGGGCGCGACAAGCGTGACGGTTTCGGCGGTGAAGGCGGATTCGACAGCGGCTTTGGCGGTGGTGACCGCTTTGGTGGCGGTGGTGATCGCTTCGGTGGCGGTGGCGACCGATTCGGCGGCGGCGGCGGTGGCGGTGATCGCTTCGGCGGTGGCGGCGGCGGTGGTGGCTTCCGCAGCGGCGGCGGTGGCGGCTTCGGCGGTGGTGCCGGTGGCGGCGGCGGTCGCGGCATGCCGCCCCAGGTCGTCGGCGAAGGCACTGGCGTCGTAAAATTCTTCAACGGCCAGAAGGGCTTCGGCTTCGTCGTTCGCGATGATGGCGGCGAGGATGTGTTCGTGCACATCTCAGCGGTCGAGCAGGCAGGCCTGACCGGTCTGGCCGAGGGTCAGCCGCTCGGCTTCACCCTGGTCGATCGTGGTGGCCGCATCTCGGCGACCGATCTCAAGATCGAGGGCGAGCCTCTCCCCGTCACTGACCGCGGCCCGCCGCGTGATCGTGATGCGGGTCCGGGCGGTCCGCGCGGTGGTGCTGGTGGCGCCGGTGGTGCCGGCCCGCAGCGTCAGCTGACTGGCGAGAAGGCGACCGGCACGGTCAAGTTCTTCAACGCGATGAAGGGCTTCGGCTTCATTCAGCGCGATGATGGCCAGCCCGATGCCTTTGTCCATATCTCGGCCGTCGAGCGCGGCGGGATGACCAGCCTCAACGAGGGCGACCGGCTCGAGTTCGAGCTCGAGGTCGATCGGCGCGGCAAATATGCAGCGGTGAACCTCACCTCGATCGCGTAAGGCTTCGGCCTCAGTGATGGGAAATCGAAAACCCGGTGTGCTTTACGGCACGCCGGGTTTTTCTTTGCTGACATGCTCGCGTGGTTAATCCATACTATGTTAGTATGATTTAGGAGTACCGCTCATGCGCATTGCATTCCCCCCGCTTCTGTCCCTCGCCCTGCTGTCCCTCGCGCTGACCGCGCCGGTCGCTGCCGCAGACGCCCCGCACATTCCGATCGCGAGCTTCGAGCAGCTCGCAAAGCCCCTCCCGCTTCCCTATGATGAACAGGCGAATGCGAGCGCAGTCGTCGCCGCCGCCAAGGCCCGTGCCAGGGCGCGCCACAAGCTGCTGCTGATCGATCTCGGCGGAAACTGGTGCCTCGATTGCCGGCTGCTTGCCGGCACGATGGACCTGCCCGAGCTCCGCAAGTTCGTAGCCGCCAAATATGAGGTCGCCGTCGTCAATGTCGGTCGGTTCGACAAGAATCTCGATATTCCAGCGCATTATGGCATCAAGGACCGACTCGAGGGCGTGCCGGCGGTGCTGATCGTCGATCCGCGCACTGATCGCTTGGTCAATGCCGGCCACATTACCGCGCTCGCCGACGCCCGCAGCATGAGCCCCCAAGCGCTCGCCGACTGGCTCGCCAGCTGGACGAAATAGCGTCAGGTCTCGATCGGCACCACGTCGTGGAGCAGTGTCATGTCGAACCGGATCATGCCATTCTCGGAAGAGATCACGTCGACGAATTCGTGATCGATCAGAATATTCTCCCGCGTGTAGCGCGCTCCGCCCTGCGAGGGGCTGGCGAGTAAGGTGTCAAGGCCGCCGATCGTCACTGTCAGAAGGAATGGGTCTGGCCCCGCCAGCGCCTCGAGCACCGGGCTGTCGTCTTCTATCAGATGCACCAGGGTCCAGGAGAGGCCGAGCAACGGGTTCACGTTGCGGATCAGCGGCAGCGTCGTCAGACTGCTGAAGGTGCGGCCGTCAGGCATATGCACCCGGTGCAGATAGGACATCTGCGCCGCGGCATCGGCAAGCGGGTGGGACCGGGTGGAGCCGACCCGCACCATCAACGCCTTTTTGCCCGCATAGCGGCCGATCACCGCAACGTTGCTGAATTCAAGGCTCTGCCGCGGCCGGGCGAAGCGCGCGAAGATCAGCCCGGTGATCGTCGCTGAAAAGAACAGCCCGGTCAGGATCTCGATCGAGGCGATGCTGTGGCCGAACCGGTTCGCCGGCGCCATCACGCCATATCCGACCGTGCCCAGCGTATCGACCGAGAAGAAGAAGCCATCGATGACCGACCCCGGCTCGGCGTTGGCGACCGTGCCCGGCAGGGCTGCGTAGATCAGCCCGAACATCAGGTTGATCGCGATGAAGATCCCCGAGGTCAGCGCGGCAAAGGCCGGCCAGCTCATCTCCATCACCCAATAATAGATATCGGCGCGGGGTGAGGGCGCGCCGATCTTGATCGCGGGAGAGCCGGTGAAGTTAACGACCTGGCGACGCGGTTTTCTGGCCATGGCGCAAGCGTCGTTCAGGATCGAAGTGAGGTCAACCGGCCAGAATCAGGGCCGCCCCGGCCAATATACCGAACACGCCCGCTATCCGCCCCACCGTCGCGCGTTCCTTCAGGAACAGGATCGAGATGATGAGCGCCGTCACCATGCCCGTTTCGCGCAACGCTGCGAGCGGCGCTGTCGGCCCGAGTGAAAAGGCGGTCAGCGCCATCCCATAGGTCAGGATCGAGAGCATGCCGGCAATCACGCCCGGTCGCCACTGCGCCCGCGCCGCCACAAACATCGCGCCGCGCGAGAGAGCGCCGAACATAAGCACCACGACTGCGCCCATCGTCACGAACAGCCAGACGATATAGGCATTGGCGCTCGGTGCGGCGCGCACCCCGATCGCGTCGACCACGGTATAGGCGGCGATGCACATGCCTGTCGCCAGCGACCAGCCAAGCGCTGCCCGGCCGATATGGCGGCCGGCGATCATCACGAACATGGCAGCCCCGATCAGCGCGATCCCGGCAATCTGGCTGGTCGTTGCACTTTCGCGCAGGAACCCAAGGGTCACCAGAGCCGTAATCAGCGGCGCTGTGCCGCGCAGCACCGGATAGGCGGCGGAGAGGTCGGCGATCCGATAGGCGCGGATCAGCGCATAGAGATAGAAACCATGGATGACGGCGCTCGCCACCAGCCAGACCCACGCGCCATGCGGCAGCGGCACCAGCAGCGTGAAGGGCAGCAGGATGATGGCGCTGGTGCCGTCGGTCACCGCGCGCCCGGCGGCCTTGTCGCGCCCGCCCTTCACGATCGCATTGACGATCGCGTGGATCGATCCCGAGGCGATCATGAGCAGGGCAGCCAGGGTGAAAACGGGCATCGCAATGGCCATGGCGGGTGGCTTTCAGCGACGCAAGGTCAGCTCGTTACGGTACCGAAACAAGCTAGGGAAGCGCGTGCCTATACAGTCTACCGAAATTATCCAACATCAGGTGATGAGCCGCTTCAATCCAGCAATCGTATCGGCCTCAGCCGCAGGTTTGTCGGTGCGGATCCGGGCGATTCGGGGGAAGCGCATCGCGACGCCCGATTTGTGGCGCTTCGAGGCATGGATCGAATCGAACGCGATCTCGAGCACCAAAGTCTTCTCGACCTCCCGCACCGGGCCGAACCGGTTGAGCGTGCTCCCGCGGACGAAGCGGTCGAGGAATTTCAGCTCCTCGTCAGTGATCCCCGAATAAGCCTTGCCGACCGGCAGTAGCTCGCCATCCTCAGTCCAGCATCCGAACGTATAGTCGGAATAAAAGGACGAACGCCGTCCATTGCCGCGTTGCGCATACATCATCACACAGTCAGCGGTCAGCGGATCGCGCTTCCATTTATACCAGAGTCCGACGCGGCGTCCCGTCACATAGGGCGAATCGCGGCGCTTGAGCATCACGCCTTCGATCGCCGCGTCACGCGCGCCGGCGCGGATGCCCTCGAGCTGAGTGAAGTCGGCCGCGTCGATCACCTGGCTGACATCGAAGCGCTCGGCATCGAGCCGCGTGGCGAATGCCTCGAGCCGCGGCCGCCGTGCCGACCAGGGGAGCTCGCGCAGATCCTCAGGTCCATCGAACAGGACGTCATACAGCCGGACGAAAGCCGGATAGTCCGCGAGCATCTTCGCGGAGACGATCTTGCGCCCAAGCCGTTGCTGAAGCGCATTGAAGCTCGCGGCTCCTCCGCCTTCCTCGAGCGCGCCGCCCTGGAATTCGCCCTTCACCATCAGCTCACCATCGAGCACACCAGGCGTGGAGAAGGCGCGCGCAACTTCGGGGAAACTGCCGGTGATATCGTCGCCGGCACGGCTGTAGAGCCGGGTCTCGCCACCGACATGGACGAGCTGGACGCGGATCCCGTCCCATTTCCACTCCGCCGCATAGTCGTCGAGGCTGACGCGCAGATCCTCGAGCGGATGCGCCAGCATGAAGGGCCGGAACACCGGCACGTCGGCGGCGGTCGGCTGGCTCCCGCGCCCCTCTGCCCAGGCGAACAGGCTCGCATAAGGCGGCGCGATGCCATGCCACACTTCCTCCACCGCCTCGACATCGAGCGCGAAGGCTTGCGCCAGAGCTGTCTTGGCCAGCCGCGCCGACACGCCGATGCGCAGCGCTCCCGTCGCCATCTTGAGCAACGCGAATCGCTCGTCAGCGTCGAGCCGGTCGAGCATCCCCGCCAGCGCAGCCGGCGCGTCGGAGCGTGAAAGGGTGGCGAGCCGATCGACCACCTGCGCGACGGTCAGCGGGTCGGCTTCCTCCGGCGGCGTCCTCGGTGTCGGCCACAGCAAGGCCACTGTCTCCGCGCTGTCGCCGACATAGTCGCGGCTCATATGGAACAGCACCGGATCGACCCGCTCTTCGATCAGCGCGCGGATCATCGCCGGTTTGACGGCGGGCAGATCGAGATTGCCGGTGAGCGCGGCCATCGCCCAGCCGCGATCGGGGTCGGGCGTGGCTGTCAGATAGTCGGCAATCAGCTTCAGCTTCGCATTGCGCGAGCGCGTGTAGATCAGCCGATCGAGTAGGTCAGCAAAGTCCCGCATCGTCCCTCAACATGGCCGCGGCGCCGCGGTTCCGCCAGAGCGATCCTGCTGGCGTTCGGCAGCGCCGCGGCTATGCTTCGCCGATGCGCCGATTGCTCAAGGTCCTGCTCGTGCTCGGCGCTATCGCCGCCGTCCTGTGGATGTGGGGCCTCCACAATGCCCGGGCGGACCCGATCGTCCGCAAGACGCGGATCACCTTGCCGGATTGGCCGCGCGGCGCGGCACCGATCCGCGTTGCGCTGATCAGCGATATCCATATCGGCAATGCTTCGATGGATGGTGCCCGCCTGTCGCGAATCGTTGCGCAGATCAACGCGCTCAAGCCCGATATCGTCATGATCGCGGGGGATTTCGTTTATGGGCATGATCCCGTCGCGGCGCGTGACTATGCCCAGCAACTGGTCGCGCCCCTTTCCGGGCTTCGCGCGCCGCTGGGTGTGGTGGCGACGTTCGGCAATCATGACGAATGGACAAGCCCGACGGCGATCGAAGCTGCGCTGACGCGCGCTCACATCACGGTGCTTCACAATCAGGCAATCGAGAGAGGCCCACTCGCCATCGCCGGAATAGGCGATGCGTTCAGCGGCCATGCCGATCCGTTCGCGACGGGGGTGGCGCTGAGGCAATTGCCCGGCGCACGCATCGCGCTTTCGCATTCGCCCGATGTCGCGCCGCATCTGCCGTCCGGCATCGGCCTGTTCCTCGCCGGCCACACCCATTGTGGTCAGGCCGTGCTGCCGTTCATCGGTGTGGTGGTGCGCCCGGTTTCGACGAGCCGCTATACCTGTGGCATCGTCCAGGACGGCACGCGGACGACGATCGTCACTGGCGGACTGGGAACGAGCGGCGTGCCGTTACGTTACGGCGCGCCGCCCGATCTGTGGCTGGTCATGCTTGGCCCAAAAGCGACCTCGACCAGGGTCCAGCTCGCGTTGAAGCCCGTCAGCGGGCCGCGTTACTGATGCCCTTGCCGGCCATCAGGCCGAGCACGAGGAAGATCACGAACAACGCGATCGCGACGAAGAACAGCAATTTGGCGATACCGATAAAGGCGCCGCCAATGCCGCCAAAGCCGAGCAGTGCGAGTACCAGCCCGACGACGAGAAAAGTGATTGCCCAGCGAATCATGGTCATTCTCCAATAGTCATGGGCGTAAAACGAAATGCCGGGCCAGCTTGTTCCGGCGCTCAGGACTGGCGGCTCGCCTCGAAGAGGAACCAGGCGCGGCGTTCGGCCTGATCGGTCCAGTCGTCGATCATCGCGCTGGTGGCATTGTCCCTGGCGGTATCGGCAATGTCCTTGGCGTCGCGCAGCGCCTCGACCAGCTTGAGATTGTCGTCGCGCAGCTCGCTCAGCATATCCGCGGCCGCGACGAAATCGCTGTCATTGTCCCTGATCGACTGATGCCGCGCAATGTCACCGATCGAACGCAAGGTCGTGTTGCCGGTCTTGCGGACGCGCTCGGCGATATCGTCGGTCACGGCGAAAATCTCGGCCGCCTGCTCGTCGAGCATCAGATGATAATCGCGGAAATGCGGGCCCGAGACGTGCCAGTGGAAATTCTTCGTCTTGATATAGAGCGCGAAGCTATCGGCGAGCAGCCCGTTCAGCGCCTGCGCAACCGTCTTCGCGGCATTGGTCTTGAGGTCAGTCGGTGTTTTCAGCGCGGCGGCGGTTTCGGCCATTGGTCAGACTTCCTTGATGGGGTTCGTTGCGACAACGAATCCATAGGCCGGAAGCTCCCGCGGCGTTGCCGATTAATGCCGATCAGTGCGATCGACGCGCTAGATCAGGCGAAGCGCCGACAAGCCGATCACCGCGCCGGTGATGACGAACACCGCGCCGATCGCGATCCGAACCGGTGTGAGCGGCAATGCCTTGCGGGCATTCTCCCCGGCGAGGATCGCGGGCACATTGACGACCAGAGCGCCAAGCGTCGCGCCGACCGCAGCGAGCGCCGGTGTCGGGCTGCGCGCGGCCAGTGTCGCCGTGATGAACTGGGTACGATCGCCGAGCCCGAGAATCGCGACGCCCAACAGGCTGGTCATGAAGGCACCGATCCGCCAGCCGGAAAGCCGATCCGGCGCCTTGATCGCAACCAGTGCCGATCCGCCGGCCGAGACAAGCGCGAGCGCCAGCAACAGGTTCTGCGCATTGGGGGTGATTCGTGGGCCGATGATGGCGCCCCCGATCGCGCCGATCGCGTTGATGACGGCCAGGGAGATCGCCGTACCCGCGATCACCGCCCCGGGTTTTGCGAATCGGGTCGAAAGGATCGCGGCCAGCCACGGGGTGCGGTCGGTCGCCTGGGCGAGAATCGCCGCGACGAAGGCCGCCATCAGCGCGTCCATGCAGCCGTCAGGCCGAGAAGCGGACTGAACCTGCGGCGACAAAGGTCTCGCACGCTGCGCGATCATGGCGATCACAGCCGATCGCGTCGCGGAGGATCGAGAGCCAGCCCTGGATCAGCGCCCCCCGCTCACCCTGCGCCAGCGCCGATTCGAGCGCCCGGCTAACCGCAACTGCGGGATGGAGGCCATGGCGATGGGCGATCTGCCGAATCGCGCCGATTTCGATCGCGATCTCGCTGTGCCGCCGCGCCGAAAATGCGCTGATCACGCCGACTCGTGCTGCCAGCTCCGATTGGATCGACCCGATTACCACATCTGCCTGTGCCATGTCCGTTCCCCCACCTCTGACAGAAGGTGCGCCCGCCAAGGTTAACGCAGCCTAAACAGCCATCGCGCTTGACATATGGGGTCGCTTCCGCCATCGGGCGGCGCTTGAGAGCGGCGGCATGTTCGCCGCTTTTGCTTTTCCAGCAAACAGGATTTCAGGTCATGGCAAAGCCGACCACCGTCAAGATCAAGCTTCTCAGCTCGGCCGATACCGGTTTCTTCTACGTCACCAAGAAGAATCCCCGGACCAAGACCGAGAAGCTCAGCTTCAAGAAGTATGATCCCGTCGTGCGCAAGCATGTCGAGTTCAAGGAAACCAAGATCAAGTGACCGAGCGGGCGGCGTGAGTCGCCGATCGGTCATCCCGGCGTAGGCCGGGATCCGGAGCCGCAGGCGCAAGCCTCGCGGCTCTTTCCGTGTTTACAGCAACCCGGCCACCGCATCGACGAACCGCGTCAGCGCGATCGGCTTGGAGACATAGGCGTCGGCGCCCGCCGCGCGGATCCGCTCTTCATCCTCACGTCCGGCATAGGCTGTCACCGCCATGATTGGTATCGCCTGGAGCGTGGGATCGGCCTTGAGCTGCTCGATCAGTTCGAACCCGCTCACATGTGGCAGCTGGATATCCATCACGATCAGGTCGGGCATGAACTCGCGAGCGCGCTCGACTGCCTCGCGGCCATCGCGCACCCCCTCCGCCGCATATTCATGCGCCCGGAGCAGATCGCAGAAAAGTTTGAGGTTGAGTTCGTTATCCTCGACAACGAGCACCTTCTTTGCCACGCGCACCCAATCCCTTCGGTCCAGGTCCGTTGATAGGCAATGCGCGCGCGAGAAACAAATCAGGATGCCGGGGCGCTTGCCCTCAAAGCGCTGACATGGACGCTGGCCGAGCCGGGCCGCGCGAGCCGGCTGCTCGATGTCACCGGGCTGACCCCGGCTGACCTCCGTGCGCGTGCGGCTGATCCGGTCGTCCTGTCCGCCGCGCTCGGCTTTCTCGAAGCCTATGAGCCCGATCTCATCGCCTGCGCCGCCGATCTGGAGGTGAAGCCCGAAGCCCTGGTCGCCGCGCGGCACACCCTGGAGTCCGAATGAAACCCCTGCTGATCTGCGATTGCGATGAGGTTCTGCTCCATATGGTGCGCCATTTCGGCGTCTGGCTGGGCGAGACGCATGATATCGACTTCTCTCCCGATGGCGGCGATTTCGCTGCAAGCATGAAGCGCCGTGACGGCACGCCCGCGCCGAGCCGCGAAGAGATGTGGGGCATGCTCGATCAGTTCTTCCCCGCAGAAATGGAGCGCCAGACCCTGGTGCCGCATGCCCGCGAGGCGCTGGCGAACCTCGCCGAGACCGCCGATATCGTCATCCTCACCAATCTCGGCGACCATGTGCGCCAGGCGCGGATCGAGCAGCTCGCGCGGTTCGGCATCGATCACCGGGTCGAAACCAACCAGGGCGGCAAAGGCGATCCGGTATCGCGGCTCGTCGCCGAGCATGGTGATCCCGTCACTGTGTTCGTCGACGATCTCGCCGTGCATCACGATTCGGTCGCGCGCCACGCGCCACAGGTCCACCGGCTGCACATGGTCTCCGAGCCCGCGATGGCCCCCAGCGTACCGCCGGCGCCCGCCGCCCATGCGCGGATCGATGACTGGCGCGAGGCTGAACGCTGGATCGCCGAGCGCTTCGCGGCCGGGCTGCCGGCGAAATAGAATGCGCGTGACCTTGTCGAAGGGCCGGCTTTTCTGCATCTGGTGACGAAGACCAGTGCCTCTTGGCGGGGCCCGGCACGAATGGAAGAAAGGGCGTACCTCATGGCTGACCGCATTGACAGCAAGCTTGCGGAGCTTGGCCTGAGCCTTCCCGCCCCCGCAGCACCGGTCGCATCCTATCTGCCGGCCGTCGAAGCAGGGGGCCTGCTTCACGTGTCGGGTCAGCTGCCCTTCAAGGACGGCGCGGTCATGACCGGCCGTCTCGGTGCAGATGCGAATCTCGCTTACGGGCAGGAAGCAGCTCTACGCTGCGCGCTGATGCTCGTCGCACAGATCAAGGCGGCGCTCGGCGGCCTGCACCGGGTCGAGCGGATCGTGAAGCTCGGCGTCTTCGTCAATTCTGCACCCGGTTTCACGGACCAGCCCAAGGTCGCGAACGGCGCGTCGGATCTGATGTTCGCGCTGTTCGGCGATGCCGGTCGCCACGCCCGCAGCGCCGTCGGCGTGTCGGCATTGCCGCTCGGCGCCGCGGTCGAGATCGACGCGATCGTCCAGACCATCAGCCACTGAGTCTGCCCGGGGCGATCATTCGCCCGCTCCCAAGGCGGCTACTCGTTGCCGAGCATGCCGCCGAGCAGTCCGCCCAGCACGGCGCCCGCCGCGCCGCCGCCGACCATTGAGCCGACATTGCTGCTTCTGTCCTCGCTCGAGGGCATATGCCGCGCGATCTCTTCAGCGAGGTTCAGGATCGGCATCGACTGAAGCCAGATCTTGCCGGGTCCGGTCAGCGTCGCGAGGAACAGGCCTTCGCCGCCGAACAGGATATTCCTGAAACCGCGGATCATGTGGATGTCAGTGCTGACGCTCGGCTCCTGCATGCCGATATGCCCGGCATGGACACGCAGGCGCTCGCCCGGACCAAGCGTCTTTTCGATGACTTCGCCCGACAGATCGAGAAACACAGTGCCCGGCCCGGTGACGCGCTGCAGGATGAAGCCCTCGCCGGCGAACAGCCCGGCGCCGAGCCGCTGCTGCATCGCGATTTCGAGGGTGACCGATTTCTCCGCGCACAGAAACGTCTCCTTGCGGCAAATCAGCGACTGACCGGATGCGAGCTCCACCGGCACGATCTGCCCCGGAAAGCGCGGCGCGAACGCGACATGCCCGGCCTGCTCGGCGCTGTAATCGGTGATGAACAGGCCGCCCCCGCTCATCGCCCGCGTCAGCCCGGCGAACAGCCCGCCGCCGGTATGCGTGTCCATGGTGATGCCGTCGCTCATCCACGCCATCGCATGGGTCTGGGCATAGATCGTTTCGCCGCGGGTAAGATCGATCGACACCGTCTGCATCACAGTTCCCGAGATATCGTAGCGCATCGTCTTCCTTCCGTCGCGATCGTCTGACCGATTCAATTCTAACGACACTTTGGGCGACACGCGATGGAGCACGCGCCAAATCGCCGAATCCTTACGCAAAACATATGCAATTGCCCGGCTTCCGGTCTCGAATGCGTATGGCGCGGCGCCTTAATAGCGAGCGTCCGGCCCCGGCTCATCGCCGCGCGGCGCTTCCGATGGGAACCTATCATGCAGGATTTTCTCTGGCTGCTGGTCGCGGTCGGGCTGCTCGCGGCGACGCTCGCTTATGTCCGCCTCTGCGATAATGCGTGAGGGGCGGGCATGACACTCGACCTCTGGCTCGCCGCGATCACCGCGATCGGCCTCCTCTTCTATCTCGTCGCGGTCCTGCTGCGGCCCGAAAAATTCTGACGGGAGCATCGTCATGACACTCCAGGGATGGCTGTTGATCGCCACCTTCATCGGCGTTCTTCTCGCACTCACCAAGCCGATGGGTACCTGGCTCTTTGCGCTCTATGAGGGGCGGCGAACCCCGCTCCATAGGCTGCTCGGCCCGGTCGAACGCGGCTTCTACCGGCTCTCGGGGGTCGATCCGAACGCCGAGCAGAGCTGGCGGCGCTACGCGGTGCACATGCTGATGTTCAACGTCGTGCTGTTGATCTTCACCTATACTCTTCTGCGGCTGCAGGCGCATCTGCCGCTCAATCCGCTGAGCCTGCCCGCAGTGCCCGCGCATCTCGCGATGAACACGGCGGTGAGCTTCACCACCAACACCAACTGGCAGAGCTATGCGGGCGAATCGACCATGTCGAACCTCAGCCAGATGCTCGCGCTGACGATCCACAATTTCATGTCGGCCGCGACGGGCATTGCGCTCGCCTTCGCATTCTTCCGCGGTTTCGCGCGGCGCCAGTCAGCGACGATCGGCAATTTCTGGGCTGATTGCACCCGCATCACGCTGTATCTGCTGCTGCCGATCTGTGTCGTCTACGCGCTGTTCCTGATCGCCAGCGGCGTGCCGCAGACACTCGCCGGCTCAGTCAATGTGACCACACTCGAGGGTATCAAGCAGACGCTCGCGCTCGGGCCGGTCGCCTCCCAAGAAGCGATCAAGATGCTCGGCACCAATGGCGGCGGCTTCTTCAACGCCAACAGCGCACACCCGTTCGAGAACCCGAGCGCGCTGACCAACATGGTGCAGATGCTGTCGATCTTCCTGATCGGCTTCGGCCTGACCTGGACCTTTGGCAAGGCGGTCGGCGACACGCGGCAGGGCTGGGCGATCCTCAGCGCGATGGTCATCATGGTCCTTGCCGGCATCCTGGTCTGCTATGCGCAGGAAGCAGCGGGCAATCCCATACTCCACCGGCTCGGCGTCGCCGGCGCGAACATGGAGGGCAAGGAGGTCCGCTTCGGTGCCGCAGCCTCGTCGCTGTTCGCAGTCGTCACCACCGATGCCTCATGCGGGGCGGTCAATGCGATGCACGACAGCTTCACCGCGCTGGGCGGTCTCGTGCCCCTGTTCAACATCCAGCTCGGGGAGGTCGTGGTCGGCGGCGTCGGCGCCGGCGTTTACGGCTTCCTGCTCTTCGCCATCCTAGCTGTGTTCGTCGCCGGGCTGATGGTCGGGCGGACGCCTGAGTATGTCGGCAAGAAGATCGAAGCCCGCGAGGTCAAGCTCGCCGTGCTCGCCATCGCAGTGCTGCCGCTGATCATCCTGGGCTTCACCGCGATCAGCTCGGTGCTGCAGGAGGGACTGGCCGGCCCGCTCAACAAGGGGCCGCACGGCTTTTCGGAGATCCTCTACGCCTTCACCAGCGCGGTCGGGAACAACGGCTCGGCCTTTGCCGGCCTCACCGCCGCCACGCCCTATTATGACGGCATGCTGGCGGTCGCGATGTGGATCGGGCGCTTCTTCATCATCGTGCCGATGCTGGCGATCGCCGGCGGCCTGGCGGCGAAGAAATACACCCCGCCCTCGGCTGGCTCCTTCCCGACCACCGGACCGCTCTGGATCGGCCTGCTCGTCGGCATCGTGCTGATCATGGGCGGTCTCACCTTCCTGCCGAGCCTCGCGCTCGGCCCGATCGCCGATCATCTCCGGATGATCAGCGGCCATCTGTCTTAAGGAGCGCCCGAGGCATGGCTCGCGCCGAAACCAAGTCGTTGTTCACCGCGGAACTGATCGCGCCCGCAATCCGCGACGCCTTTATCAAGCTCGATCCGCGCCAGCTGGTCCGCAACCCGGTGATGTTCACCACCGCCTGTGTCGCGCTGCTGCTCACCATCCTGCTCGTCATCGGGCATGACAGCCTGGCGACCACCTTCAAGGCACAGCTCGTCGTCTGGCTGTGGCTGACCGTGCTGTTTGGCACCTTTGCCGAAGCCTTGGCCGAGGGCAGGGGCAAGGCGCAGGCCGCTTCGCTCCGCGCCACCAAGGCCGATCTCACCGCCAAACGTGTGTCCGGTTCCGGCATCGAGGCGATTGCGGCCAGCGCACTCCGCGTCGGCGATGTCGTGCTGGTCGAGACGGGCGATCTGATCCCGTCCGATGGTGAGGTTATCGAGGGCGTCGCCTCAGTCAACGAGGCGGCGATCACCGGCGAAAGCGCGCCGGTCATCCGCGAGGCGGGCGGTGATCGTTCCGCCGTCACCGCGGGCACCCGGGTGATCTCGGACCAGATCAAGGTCCGGGTCACCGTCAATCCCGGACAAGGTTTTCTCGATCGCATGATCGCGCTGGTCGAAGGCGCCGAGCGGCAAAAGACGCCGAATGAAATCGCGCTGACCATATTGCTTGTCGGCCTCACAATTATCTTCCTGATCGCGGTCGGTACGATCCCCGGCTTTGCCAGCTATGCCGGCGGCAGCGTGCCGGTCGCGATGCTCGCCGCCCTGCTGATCACCTTGATCCCGACGACGATCGCGGCGCTCCTGTCAGCGATCGGCATTGCCGGGATGGATCGGCTGGTGCGCTTCAACGTGCTCGCCAAATCGGGCCGTGCGGTCGAGGCAGCAGGCGATATCGATACCCTGCTGCTCGACAAGACCGGCACGATCACGATCGGCGACCGCCAGGCGACTGAGTTCCGCCCGGTCGGCGGAGTCCAGGTCAGCGAACTCGCCGAGGCTGCGTTGCTGGCCAGCCTTGCCGATGAGACGCCTGAAGGCCGCTCGATCGTCACGCTTGCCCGCGAGCGCTTCAACGTCGCGGCGACGGCGCTGCCCAGCGACGCGACCATTATCCCGTTTACTGCGCAAACCCGTATCTCGGGCGTCCAGATGTGCGGGTCGCTGATCCAGAAGGGCGCGGTCGATTCAGTGCTCAAGGCCAATCCGGATGCCGGCAGCGCCCCCGCCGCAACCGAACTCCGCCGCATCACCGATGAGATTGGCCGGGCAGGCGGTACCCCGCTTGCCGTTGCCAGGGACGGACGGTTGCTCGGCGCAATCTATCTCAAGGATATCGTCAAGGCCGGGATCAAGGAGCGCTTCGGCGAGCTCCGCCGCATGGGCATCCGCACGGTGATGATCACCGGCGACAACCCGCTCACCGCGGCGGCGATCGCGGCCGAAGCGGGTGTCGACGATTTCCTCGCCCAGGCGACGCCTGAGGACAAGCTCGCGCTGATCCGTTCGGAGCAACAGGACGGCAAGCTCGTCGCAATGTGCGGCGACGGCACCAACGACGCGCCGGCCCTTGCCCAGTCCGATGTCGGTGTGGCGATGAACACTGGCACCCAGGCAGCGCGCGAGGCGGGCAACATGGTCGATCTCGATAGCGATCCGACCAAACTGATCGAGATCGTAGGCCTCGGCAAACAGCTGCTGATGACGCGGGGCGCGCTTACCACTTTCTCGGTCGCGAACGATGTCGCCAAATATTTCGCGATCATCCCGGCGATGTTCATCATCCTCTATCCTGGGCTCGCGGTGCTGAACATCATGGGGCTGGCGACGCCGCAATCTGCGATCCTGTCCGCGATCATCTTCAACGCGCTGATCATCCCGTGCCTCGTGCCGCTTGCGCTCAAGGGCGTGACATACCGGCCGATCGGGGCGGGGCCGCTGCTGCGCCGCAACCTGACCATCTACGGGCTCGGCGGCCTTCTCGCGCCGTTCATCGGCATCAAGCTTATCGACCTGGCCGTCAGCGGCCTCGGCATCGCCTGAGGAACTTCATCATGGGCAATGATTTCACCACCTCCCTGCGCCCCGCGATCGTCATGACGATCCTGTTCGCGCTCCTGCTCGGCCTCGCCTATCCGCTGGCGCTCACCGGAATCGGCCAGGCTGTCTTCCCCTCGGCCGCCAATGGCAGCCTGGTCCGCGACGGCGACAGGGTCGTCGGCTCGACCGTCATCGGCCAGCCGTTCACCAGCGACCGCTATTTCAATTCGCGGCCGTCCGGAGCGGGCAAGGGGTATGACGGGCTGGCATCTTCCGGCTCCAATCTCGGCCCGGCCAGCCAGGCGCTCAGCGATCGTGTAAAGGGCGATGTCGCCAGGGTGCGGGCTCAGGGCATCGCGGGGCCGCTGCCGGCGGATCTGGTCACGGCCTCGGGCTCGGGCCTCGATCCGGACCTGTCGCCGGCATCGGCGCTGGCTCAGGTGCCCCGCGTCGCCAAGGCACGGCATGTGCCCGAAGCGCGGGTCCGCGCCCTTGTCGAGAAGGCGATCGACCGGCCGCTCCTGCCCTTCCTCGGCGACGAGCATGTGAATCTCTTTCTCCTTAATCGACAGCTCGACAGACTCGGCGCTACACCGGCGCCGTGAGCGTCGAGGAGGAACAGCGGCCCGATCCCGAGGCCCTTCTGCGCGCCGCCGCGCAGGAGGGCCGCGGCCGTCTGAAGGTCTTCCTCGGTGCGGCGCCTGGCGTCGGCAAGACCTATGAGATGCTCTCCGAAGGTGCCGGCCGTGCCCGTGCGGGTGTCGATGTCGTGGTCGGCGTGGTCGAAACCCATGGCCGCGCGGAAACCGAAGCGATGACGCGCGGGCTCCAGATCATGCCGCGCCGCGAGATCGAGTATGAAGGCCGTACGCTCACCGAGATGGACCTTGACGGTCTGATCGAGCGCCGGCCCCAGCTCGTTCTGGTCGACGAGCTCGCCCACACCAACGCCCCTGGCAGCCGGCACCCGAAGCGTTATCAGGATGTCGAGGAACTGCTCGCCGCCGGGATCGACGTCTTCTCGACGATCAACGTCCAGCATATCGAGAGCCTGAACGACGTGGTCGCCTCCTTCACCCGGGTCCGGGTGCGCGAGACGGTGCCTGATCGGGTGCTCGAAACCGCTGAGATCGAGGTGGTGGATATCCCGCCGGATGAGCTGATCGAGCGGCTCAAGGAGGGCAAGGTCTATATCCCGCATGAGGCGACGCGGGCGCTCAATCATTTCTTCTCCAAATCGAACCTCTCCGCGCTCCGCGAACTGGCGCTCCGTCGCGCCGCCCAGGCAGTCGATGCACAGATGCTCGATTATGTCCGCGGCCACGCGCTGGCGGGCAATTGGGCGGGGAGCGAGCGGATCGTCGTCGCGGTCAGCGAATTGCCCGGCGCTGATGTGCTGGTCCGCGCCGCCAAGCGGATCGCGGATTCGCTCCGCGCGCCCTGGACCGCCGTTCATGTCGAGACGCCGCGCTACGCCGATTTCGGTCAGGAGGAACATCGCCGCCTCGCCGCGACGATGAATCTCGCAAGCCAGCTCGGCGCGCAGGTCGTGTCGCTGTCCGCGCCGAACGTGCTGCAGGGCCTGATCAGCGTCGTCACCGATGCCCGGGCGACTCAATTGGTCATCGGCAAATCGAATCGGTCGCGCTGGTTCGAATTGCGCCATGGTTCAGTGGTCGATCGCGTGGTGCGGGCGACACCCGGCGTCGCGGTGCATGTGCTACCGATGGAAGGCGCTGCGCCTCCTCCCCGGATCGGCAAGCCGTTCCGCCTGGAGCGCGCCTATGGCTGGACGATGCTGATGATCGCGGCCGTCACCGCCATCGGCCTTGCGCTGTCGCAAATCCTCCAGGTCGGCAACGTCGCCCTGCTCTATCTGGTGCCGGTGCTGGTCGCCGCGAGCATGTTCGGGCGCTGGCCGGGCATCACGGCCGGTCTTGTCTCGTCGCTCGCCTATAATTTCTTCTTTCTGCCGCCGACCTATACGCTCAGCATCAGCAACCCCGAGAATGTCGTCACCTTGCTGGTGTTGCTGACGGTCGCGCTCGTCACCAGCCATTTCGCCGCGCGGGCGCGGGTCCAGGCCGATATCGCCGCGTCGAGCGCGCGGCAGAATGCAGCGATCGCCGGCTTCTCGCGGCAATTGACCGCGACGGGCAATGACGAGGAGCTGATGCAGGCGATCTGCGCCGAGGTCGCGCGATTGTTCGACGTGCGGACGGCCCTGCTGATGACGTCCCCCAACGGCCCCACAGTGCGTGCCGCCTATCCGCCCGAAAACCAGCTCGGCACGATCGATCTTGCCGCCGCCAATTGGGCGTTGGAGACAGGCGTATCGGCCGGTCGCGGATCGGACACGCTGACCTCGTCCGACTGGCTGTTCACCCCGCTCAGGACCGCGAACCGAACGCTCGGCGTGATCGGGCTGGCGCGCGACAATGGCGAGCCGCTTCGTTCGGACAAGCTGCCCTTGTTCATGAGCCTGATCGACCAGGCGTCGCTGGTGCTCGAGCGGCTCCAACTCGAAGGGCAGATGCGCGACGTGGCTGAGCTTCGCGAGCGCGATCGGTTGCGCGCGGCATTGCTCTCCTCGGTCAGCCATGATCTGCGCACGCCAATCACCTCGATCCTGTCGGCGGTGCCGGGGCTACGGCGTAAGCCGACGCCGGCGCTGATCGACGCAGTCGAAAGCGAGGCGATGCGGCTCAACCGCTTCGTCGCCAACCTGCTCGACATGGCGCGGGTTGAGGCCGGCGCGCTCAGGCTGGGCGTGGAGGCGACCGACCTGACCGATGCAATCGCCGCCGCCGTTCATGATACCCGGCTGACGCTCGAAGGGCGTGAGATCAAACTGGACGTGTCGCCGGGTCTGCCGCTGGTCCGGGTCGATCCGCAGCTCTTCCATCACTGCCTGATCAACTTGCTCGACAATGCCGGCCGCTATGGCGATCCCGGCACCGCGATCACGATTGAGGGGCGCCGCTTACCCGATTCACTGACTCTGTCGATCATCGATGAAGGCCCGGGTCTGCCTGCAGGTCGTGAGCACGAGGTGTTCGAGACCTTCCGCCGGCTCGAGGGATCGGACCGGGCCAAGGGCGGGACCGGCCTTGGCCTCGCCATTGTGAAAGGCTTTGCCGAGGCAATGGGCTTGTCGGTTACTGCGGCGAACCGCGAAAATCCACGCGGCGCCTGTTTCAGCCTGATTTTTCCGGAAGCCCTGCTCGTCCGCGACTCAGGCGAGGATATTTCATGAGCAACCGACCCAGCATATTGGTCGTCGACGACGAGCCCCAGATCCGCCGCCTGTTGCGCGGTACGCTGGAACGCGCGGGCTATGACGTGGCTGAAGCTGGCAGTGCACGTGAGGCGCTGGCCGCAGTCGCCGGCACGGACCCGGCGGCGATCCTGCTCGATCTCGGCCTGCCGGATCGTGACGGCATGGAGCTGGTGCCCATCATCGGCAAACAGTCGCGCGCCGCGATCCTGATCGTTTCCGCCCGCGATGCGACTGACGAGAAAGTCACCGCGCTCGATCTCGGCGCGACCGACTATCTCACCAAGCCGTTCGATACCGAGGAACTGCTCGCCCGGGTCCGCGCCGCGATCCGCAACCGGATCACCGCCGCGGGGGGGCGAACCTCTGTCGTCGCCGGCGGCGTCACGATCGACCTGCTCAATCACCGGATCGATCGGTCCGGCGAGGAAATCCACCTGACGCCCAAGGAATTCGGTATCGTTGCCGAGCTGGCCCGCTTTCCCGGCCGGGTGATCACCCACCAGCATTTGCTGAGCTCGGTTTGGGCGAATGATTATGAGCGCCACATCGAATATCTCCGCGTCGTCATCCGCAACATACGGCACAAGCTGGAGGCCGATCCCGCGCGCCCGCGCATCATCGTCAACGAACTTGGCGTGGGCTATCGTTTGATGGGGGACGAAGGCTGAAAACGGCCGGAACTAGTCTCAGATCGCCGCCTGGCTCCGGCTCTCGTGCCCCTGCGGATGCGGCAGTCGCATGCCGGCATGGGGCGCGTTGTCGAGCATGATCATCCGCCGGCGCGTCAGGTTGAGCTTGTCGAGGATCATATGGACGTGATTCTTGACCGTCGCCGGGCTGATGTTGAGCGTGCAGGCGATCTCCTTGTTGGAAAGCCCTTCCTCGACCAGTGACGCGATCTCGCGTTCACGACGGGTGAGGTGAGCGTCCGAATCCACGCGGCCGAGCCCGGCAAGCTGCGCCACGCGCTGCAGCAGCCGGGCGGTGAGCCCCGGTGGGCAGACGGGAAGCCCGCTCAGCACGCGGGTGGCTGCGAGATTCAGATCCTCGATCGTGCCGTCATGGTCGACAAAAGCCGTCACGCCCGCCTCGGCGCCGGCAAGGCCCTCATCCTCGCTGGTCATCCCGAAGCCGATCACCTGAACCTTGGGCGCAAGCGCGCGCGCCGCACGCGCCGCGTCGCGCGAGCAGGTGCGGGAGATATCGAGGAAAATGATCTGGACTGCGTACGCTGCGAGCGCCCCTGGCAGGGCATCGGACGAGATCGCCCCCACCAGCCGCAGGTCGCCGATCCGGGCAAGACCCGCGGCGATGCCTTCCCGATAAATCAGGACGTCGCTGACCACCACTGCCACTGGTCTCGTGTCGCTATGTGCCTCGCCAGTCCGATGCAATTCCATGCGCGATACTCCCGCTGTCCGTACAGGACTTGATATCGGTCGCCCGGCTCGACTGGCCCGGTCAACAACTCGATGGGGAAGAAACTCGCGACCCAGTTTCCCGGTTTTTGCACGTCGTTTCCTGCGGACAACACTCCGACACAGCGAAGCAGCACCGCAATCAACCTGAGCGAATTATACTCGAATCGGACCGATTCGGAACCGCGATTCGCGATAAACATTGGGTTTTGGATGTTTCTCCCCGGCCATCCGGGCCATTTTATCCCCGCCTGGACCATATGGTCCGGGCCATTGGCCTGGTCGAATGATCCGGTCGTGCCGTCCGAATGAGGGCCCGGGCCCTTTTCCCGATCCTCCGGCTCATGCGCCGCCGCACCCACCAGGCCTAGCAGTAACACCCTGACCAGAGGCGGGGGACGCGATGACGATCCGCGTATTGCTCGGCACGACCACCGCAATGGTCAAATCGGCGTTCCAGGGCGCGCTTTCCGATTGTGAGGATATCGAGCTGATCCAGGCTGACCCTTCAGAGATTGCGCCCGACGATATCGACGTCGTCGTCCTGCATCAGGTCCCGCTCGGCGAGTGCACGCCGGCGCTGCGGGCGATTGCCGATGCCGCCAGGATCGGCGTGGTGGCGATCGGCGACGACGGCCTTGCCGGTAATCTCTACCGGGTCGATCGTCAGGGCTGGCGCTTCACGGCCGGCGGTCAGCACAGCCTGGCCGATGCGATCCGCACCGTGGCGCGGACGGGCTGATGGCACAGCATCAAGCCATCGCCGCAGTCGCCGCAGCGATCCGGGGGCTGTTGCGCGAGCGCTATCCCCGCGACGCCTTCGATACGCTGACGGTCGAGATGTATCAGGCCAAGGACATCGAAAAGGGCCTGACCGTCGATGGCTTCGCCATCCTGCCGTGGCGCGTGGCGATCAATACCCAGCGCCGTGCGCGGGCTCCACGCGTCGATATCTTCGGGCGCCGCTTCAGGCCCTCGCTGCCGCTCGATCTCAGCTTCCTGATCATTCCGGTCGCCTCCTCGACGGAGAAGCAGCTGCGCATGCTCGGCTGGGTGATGCGTGCGCTTGAGGATGCAGGCTCGATCACCGCCGCCCAGCTCAATGATTATCTCACTGAGGACGGCATCTTCACGGTCGAGGAAGATCTCGATCTGGTCTGCGATCCGCTCAGCGTCGTCGATCAATTGTCGATGTGGGATCGCATTCGCCGCCATCCGCTGTTCGTCAATTATCTCGTCCGCATGGTGCTGATCGACAGCAACCAGGCGCTCGACGACACCGGCATCGTGCTCGAGCGCGGCTTTGGCGTCGGCGTGGCCGAGGATGTCGCATGACGCTGGCGCTCGTCTCGCCCGATCGCTTCGTGCGGTACGTGCCCCTGGGCTTCGCCTTTCGCGACGCCTCGGATCTGTCGCTTGTCGGCGACGGGCTGGAGGTCCGCATCACGGACGCCGCGCGGCCCTTCCGTACCGCTGAGCTCGGGCCGACGCCGAGCAGCACCTGGATGACGCCGCGCCTGCCCGGCCTCGACGCGATCCTCGGCGAGAGTGCCGCCGACTGGCCCGCCAAGGCGCGGACCTTCCATGTGGCCGTCGACGATCCGTTCCGCCGCTTCCTGCCGATCCGTTTCGATGCCAAGCTGCCGGTACGCGGCCGGTTCGTCTGGCCGGGCTCGGCGGCGCTCGATCAGGCGAAGATCGCGCCGTTGCTGCCGGCCGACGCGCCGGTCGGCTATGCGCCCGATTATCTGCCGCTGTTTCCGTCGATGACGCGCGCGATATCCGCCTCGAGGGCAATGGTCCGTGCCCAGCTCGCCGAACGTCAGGCCAACGGCTCCGACAAGCCGGCCGCCTGGGCGGCGATGACCGTCTCGATCGGCGGTAAGATCATTGCGCTCGGCATCGCAGGCGCGAACGGCTCGATCGCTGCAAGCGGCGGCTATCCGGCACTGCCCAGCCAGACTCCTGTCGAAGCAGCCAAGGGCCGCGCCGCGGTGACCTGGGATGCCGAGATCGCTGTCTATTGGGACGAACTCACGGATGATCTGCCTGATCTCGGCGCGATCCTCGGTCAGCTTTCCAGCCCGGCGCGCGTTGCGCTCAAGCAATTCGGCAAGACCGATCCCTTGCCCGCGCAACCGCTGACGCTCGGCCGTCCGCTCACCCTCGTCTCGATGAAGTCAGCGAGCGAGCGCCTTTCAACCCTCTACCTCAAGCCGAATTGATCGAGGAGACTGCCCATGCCTGAATATCTCGCCCCCGGCGTCTTCGTGGAGGAAGTCTCCTACCGGGCCAAGTCGATCGAAGGTGTCAGCACCACCACCACCGGGTTCGTCGGCGCGACGCGCTTTGGCCCGATCGACATCGAGCCGGACATCATCACCTCGCTCGTCGAATTCGAGCGCGTCTATGCCGGGCGCCAGCAGCTCGCATTCGAGGACGGCGGCAAGCCGACCGACAATTATATGTGGAACGCTGTCCGCGCCTTTTTCGAAGAAGGCGGCAAGCGGCTCTATGTTGCCCGCGCCTTCAACGGCGATCCGATAGCGAGCTGCGCCACCGTCCCCGGCGATTCGGCGCCGCCCGCCAATGTCAGCATCCGCGCCCGTTTCCCCGGCAAGGCGGGCGAGGCGCGGGTGCGGCTGCAATTCTGGGTGAGCCAGAACAAGCTGGTGACTACCGGCGCCCCCGAACTCCGCGCGTCGCAGGACCGCGATGTCGTGTATATTGGCGGTGGCGCTGCCAAGACGGGCGTCTTCCTGGCCAGTTTCGACGCGCAGAAGGGGCTGTGGAGCTTCAGGCCGCAGGACGGCAAGGATACCGGTACCGACGACGTCGCCCTCAAGGATCTCGCCGCGACGGCCACGGTGCGTACGATCACCGCCACCGTCTATGTCGAGCCGGGTGAACCCGGTTTGCCCTTCTTCGCAGCGACCGGCCTGGCGATTGACCGTGCCCACAAGACCGCGGGCGCACATGACTCGCTGTTCGATTATTTTGCAGCTGAGCCGGCCAATCTCTCGGCCGCGCGCTCGATACCGATCGTGTTCACCACGCTGACCAAGGTCCAGGCCACTGCTGAGCGCGATGCCGCCAAAAAGCGCAACGACGAAGCAGTCGTCGCCAATCCCCTGGCGATCGCCGCGCTGGCAAAGGCGAAAGCAGACCGTGATGCGGAGCAGGCCAAGATCGATCCACTGAATGTCGCGCTCGCCAAGGCGAAGGCCGATCTCCTAGCCAACGCAGACCCCAGCAAGACGGCCGCACTCACGCAGAAGGTCACGGATGCCCAGAAGCTGGTCGATGACGAGCAAATACTGCTCGACGCGGCGGCCGCGAAGATACCGCTGGCGCAAGCCGATGCCGATGCGGCGGCCGCCGATCTGGCCGCTACGACGGAACAGCTCGCCGCCGCCGAGCTGGTGCTCACCGCCGCCGGGACTGACGACACCAACCCGCGCAACGGCGCCAAGCTGGTGTGGGACTATCACACCGCTGTCAACGGGACGCCCAACCGCTTCCTGACAACCGATCTGTCCGCCAGCACCGGCACCGCGCCGTTCTTCGAGGCGGTCTTCTTCCTGACCAAAGGCAGCGACGGCAAGATGCCGGACCTAGCGTCATTCCAAGGCGCTGAGGATCCGACCACCAACCGCAAAAAGGGTCTCGCGGCGTTCGAGGACATTGAGGACATCTCAATCGTGGCGGCGCCCGGCTCGACCTTCACCGCTACCAGCGCTCAGCCGGTCGCAAACGCGCTGATCAGCCATGCCGAGCGGATGCAATATCGGATCGCGGTGCTCGACAGCATCAAGGGTCAGTCGATCGCCGAGGTCCGGGCCTATCGCGCCAAGTTCGACAGCAGCCACGCCGCCTTTTATTTCCCTTGGGTAAAGATCATCGATCCGCAGACGGGGCAGGAGAATCTCTATCCGCCTTCGGGCTTCGTCGCCGGCATCTATGCCCGCAACGATACCGAGCGCGCTGTCTTCAAGGCGCCGGCCAACGAGGTCGTCACGCTGGCGCTCGGCTTCGAGAAGCTGATCAACAAGGCGCAGCAGGAAGTGCTCAATCCCGAAGGGATCAACTGCTTCCGCTTCTTCGAGGGGCGCGGCATGCGGCTCTGGGGCGCGCGCACCGCCAGCTCCGATCCAGAGTGGAAATATGTCAATCTTCGCAGATACTTCGCCTATCTCGAGCGCTCGATAGACAAGGGCACCCAATGGGCCGTGTTCGAGCCCAATGGTGAGCGGCTCTGGGATAATGTGCGCCGCACGATCGAGGATTTCCTCCTCAACGAATGGCAATCTGGCGCTCTGCTCGGCGACAAGCCGGAACGGTCCTATTTCGTCAAATGCGACCGCTCCACCATGACCCAGAACGATCTCGATAACGGCCGGCTCGTCTGCCTGGTCGGGGTTTCGCCACTGCGTCCCGCCGAATTCGTCATCTTCCGTATCGGCCAGTGGACGGCCGACCGCAAGTCATAAGGGGACATCGTCATGGCAGTTCTCAGAGCAGATCGCCCATACGTCCAGTTCAACTTCCTGGTCGATCTGGGCGATGGCAACCCCGAAAGCCCACAGGCGGGCTTCCAGGAAATCAGCGGTATCGGGATGGAAGTGACCGTCTCCGAATACCGGCTGGGCAACAGCAAGGAAAATTCGGTGGTCAAGATCACCGGCATGAACAAGTCGACTGACGTCACCATGAAGCGCGGCGTCATCGGTTCGCTCAATCTCTACAAATGGCTCGATCAGATCCGCAATGGCGATCAGAGCGCGCTACGCACCGTCACGATCACCCTCAAGAACGAGGACCATACGGCGGACGTCCAGGTCTGGAAGCTGCTCCGTGCCCGCATCATCAAGCACACCAGCGGACCGCTTAACGCCAAGGGCACTGATGTCGCGATGGAGGAGCTGGTGCTCGCCTACGAGCGGCTGGAGATGCAATAAGCGATGTTCGCCGGCGACGCCCTTCCCGGCATTCGCGTCGACATCGCCCCGGCGCCGGTCGTCGAGGCGCTGCCGCGCATGGACGTCGCCGTGTTCGCGGGATTTGCCCAGCGCGGGCCCTGCCACCGCGCGATCGCACTCTCGAGCGCGGCTGCCTATGAAACCGTGTTCGGGGGCGATTGCCCGCTCGCTTACGATGGCGAGAGCGGCGCGCGCCTGACCGGCAATCTCGCCGCCGCCATTCGCGGCTTCTTCTCCAACGGCGGCAAGAG
This sequence comes from Sphingomonas sp. P3_C5, assembly GCF_056402635.1. Taxonomy (NCBI): domain Bacteria; kingdom Pseudomonadati; phylum Pseudomonadota; class Alphaproteobacteria; order Sphingomonadales; family Sphingomonadaceae; genus Sphingomonas; species Sphingomonas sp. P3_C5. Next base: position 358,385 of record NZ_JBFUHA010000001.1, on the reverse strand, counting down.
ATGCTGGGCAATCCGGCTTGCCGAGACCGATGATCTCGCAGCCGTCCGTGCTACGCTCGGCGTGGCCGATCCGGGCTCGCGCCCCGCCGTTGTGGGCAGCTTTCTGATGCCTGGCCTGCTCAGCCGCCTGCCGGACCCGGACGACGGCGCCAGCGTCATAGCACCGGCCATGCTGAGCGCGGCCAGTCTCGGCTCCTGGTCGGATGCGATGCAGCTCGCCGCCCGGGTTTCGCGCCGCCCGGTTGCGATCACCGGCCAACGCCGCCTGCCTTATGGCCTGGCCTTTGCCGATCAGGGCGTGCTCTCGCCCGGCGATCTGGTCGAACTGATCGGCGGCAATGGCTTCGTCACCCGCTACGCCAAGGTCCTGCGGCTCGCGAATGGCGAGGTTTTCGCGCTGTGGATTGCTTCTTTCGCGCGCATCTCCGGTTCCGAAAAGAGCCCGGTGATCAAGAAGGGCCATGTACGGATAGCGGGCGAGGACGGCAGCTTCGCCGCCACCCTCACTGAAAGCACGCCCCCCACGCTCGCGCTCGATGATCCGGCCGGCATCCCCATGCTTGCGCGCGGCCGCTGGCTCCATTTCCTGCATAAGGGCGAAGCCGATTGGCTGCGCATCGACGTGATCCAGGATGAAAAGGCGATTGGCCCTACATGGCAGCAGGTCGCATCCCGCATGCCCGGCAGCGCGCTCGCTGCGGCACGGGTCACGATCGACATTGCCGAGCATCGCCCCGCCAACGATCGCGTCCATGCCGGGCTGTCGCTGGCGCCCGAGGCGAGTGGCGCGGTCCAGGGGCTGGTCGACGCCGATCTCTTTTACGCTGATCCGGCCAGGCGCACCGCCGCGATCCGCCCCGGCTTCGCGGTCTCGCGCGATGAAAGTGCTGCGATTGCGCTCGGCTATCTCGGCAGCGGCGCAAACGCAGTCTTCGCCGACATCGCCGCGCGCTTCGGCACGCCCTATTTCACCGCCGCCGATCGCCTCGCACTGCGCTCCTCCTGGTTGCCGATCGGCCTCGATCCAAGCTTTGGCGAGCCCGTCGGTCCGCTGCCTCAGGCGGAGGATTCGCTGGTTCGCGACGGGCTCTCGCGGTTCGACGAAAAGCTGTTCCTCGATCCCCGTCTTGCCGATCTCCGTGGCCCGGCGCTGGTGCAGGCCGCCGCCGCGATCCGCGATCTCGACGAGCAGCAGCTGTTCGGCGTGCATGCAGCGCTCGATATCGCCGGCGATCTGTTCCCCGAGCCGAGCCTGCTTGCCGTTCCCGACGCGGTCCAGCCCGGTTGGGAGCTCGGCGCAGCGCCCGACGCAGTGCTCCCGCCAAAGCCGGGCGCGCCAGCCATGCCCGACTGGCGGACACATTCAGGTGGCTGCCCCTCCGCCAATACGACCGCACTGACCACGCCCGATTATGGCGCGTTTCTCGACAGCAGCACGACGCTTCTCGCCACGCCGGTGCTGACCGGACCGACAAAGCCGGTCGCCGCCGACGTTTTCACTCTGTCCTGGGGGCCGCAGCCAGTCGGCAGCGTGGTCGCGCTGGAAGAGGCAGCGCGTGCCGATTTCTCGGACGCAGTCGAAATCCTGCGCGAAAAGGCAGTCGAGCATCTCGACATTCCCGGCCGCGCCCAGGGCGCCCATTATTACCGCCTGCATATTGAGCTCGACGGCAATGTCTCCTCCTATGCGAGCATCGCTGTGGTGCTGCGCGCCGCAACCTATGTCGCGACGCCAGTCGATGCGGCGCGCCTTTCCCGCCTCCAGCTTGCGACCTTGCGCATTGCCGGAGCGGGCGGCGATTTCTTCGTGCTGCTGTCGCTGCCCCGCCAATTCCGCACTGCCGCCGCGACCGCGCACGCCACCAGGCTGGCGACGCTCGCCACGGGCGTCGGCACTGCCGGCCAGCTCGGCAGCGACGAGCAGCGGCTCCTGTCTTACGGCGCACTCTATCACCCCTGGCTGGTTGCCCGCGGCAGCGCCGGGCTGGTCTCGTCGCCCCCCGATGGCGCGGTCGCCGGATTGATGGCGGCGCGGGCACAGAGCCGGGGCGCCTGGATCGCGCCCGCGAACGATCCGGTCCAGGACATTGTCGGGCTCGACCCGGCGCTTCCAGAGGCTGAGCTGCTCTCGCTCGACCGCGCCCGTATCAATATGGTCCGCCGCCTGCCGCTCGGCTTCGCGCTGCGCGACGCCGATACTCTGTCGAACGAGCGCGACTGGCGCCAGATCAACGTCCGCCGGCTGATGATGCTGCTCAGCCGCACGCTGCGGCGCCGCGGCATGACCTATGTGTTCGAGCCCAATGGCCCGGTCCTGCGCCGTGCGGTCGAGCGCAGCCTCACCGCCACGCTCGACGATCTCCAGCAGCGCGGCGCCTTTGCCGGCGCCAACTCGGCGCAAAGCTACCGTGTCGCGGTGCAGGAAAGCGATGCCGATATTGATGGCGGCCGCCTGATCGTCGAGATCGGTGTCGCGCCCGCCCAGGCGATCCGCTTCCTCAATGTGCTTCTCGTCCAGCAGGGCGCGCGGCTCACCATCTTGGAGGATGCGTGATGGCAGACGCCCCGCGGCCCTTCACCGCCTTCAACTTCTCGGTCGAGATCTATCCTGACGGCAAGAGCGCGCCGCTCTGCAAGGCGGCCTTCGCTGAATGCGACGGGCTCGAAATGACGCAGGATTTCAAGACGATCCGCTCGGGCGGCGCCAATGATCATGCCTATCGCGTGCCCGGGGTGATCAATTATTCCAACCTCACCCTGAAGCGCGGCGTGACCGACAGTTTCGATCTCTGGACCTGGTTCGCCGATTCGATCGCTGATCCGTTCCTGCGCGCCAATGCGGAGATCGTCCTGCTCGCTGAGGATGGCAGCACGGAACGCGCGCGTTTCCAGCTCAGCCGCTGCCTGCCCGCCAAGCTCAAGGCGCCGGCATTCAACGCCAAGGACGGGACGATCGCGGTCGAGGAATTCCAGCTCTCCTATGAAAAGCTCCAGCTCGCCCAGGCCCTGGGGAGCGCGGCATGAGCGAGCAGGTCCTCGTCAAGGCGCAGCTCATCGAGCTCAAGCAGGATCTCACCTCGGAGCTTCCCGGCGGCAAGAAGCTCGATGTCCAGTTCAACCCGGAATCGATGAAGGTCACCTTCGCCAACCAGGTCGCCGAGCCCAAGGGCGGCGACCAGAAGGCGGGGACCGCCGGCCGCCAGTTCGTCGGCGCCGGCACCACCAAGCTTACGCTGACCCTGTGGTTCGACGTCACCGCAATGACCGAGAATCCGCTCGATGACGTCCGCCGCCTGACGTCACAGGTGATTTATTTCATGACGCCAACCAAGGCGGATTCGGATCCCAAGAAGCTGGCGCCACCCGGAACGCGCTTCTCCTGGGGCTCGTTCATCTTTGATGGCATGGTCGAGGGGCTCGAGGAATCGCTCGAATTCTTCTCGGCCGCCGGCAAGCCGCTGCGCGCGAGTATTGCGGTCACGATGAGCCAGCAGAAGATCCTGGTCGCCGATTTCAAGGGCTCGAGCGGCGTGGTTCCGAACCGGCCCGGCCAGCGTCCGTTCACGCCCGCGCCGCAGGGCGGCAGCCTGCAGCAGATGGCTGGCGCCGCCGGCAAGGGCGGTGACTGGCAGGGCATCGCCGCCGCCAACAATGTCGAGGATCCGTTGCGCATGTCGCCCGGGGCGCTGATCGATCTCGATGCCAGTGTCAGCGTCGGGGCCAGTGTCGGCTTCGGCGCAAGTGCGAGCGCGTCGATCACGCCGCCGAGCTTCGAGGCGAGCGCTTCCGCGTCGCTGTCGATCAATTGAGGAGAGCTGAAATGGCCGTCGTCATTGATGAATTCGAAGCCAGCGGGGAGCCGGCCGGTGACGCCAAGGGCGACGGCGCGCCGCCACGCGAGCCGCACCCGCATGAAACACGACGTCGGCTGCGCATGGTCGCGCTCCGCGCCGCCCGGCTTTCGCCGCGCTGAGGCCCGCACATGTCAGCTGAAGTCGCCCGCCTGCCCATGCGCCCCGCGCGGCCTTCGATCGCGATCGAGGGCGGGCGCGATGCAAAGCTCGAGGCGAGTCTGCTCCGCTACGAGCTGACCGACAGCATCGAGGGCATGGCGCGCGCCGAGCTGGTGTTCGGCAATTGGGGCGGTGAGGACAAGCCGGGCTTCCAGTATTTCGATCGCAAGACGATCGACTTCGGCAAGGCGATCAAGGTCGGCGTCGGCGACGACAGCATATTATTCGAAGGCCGCATCACCGGCATCGCAGCCGCTTTCCCGGAAGGCGAGGCGGCGCGGATCACTGTCTTCGCCGAGGATCGGCTGCAGGATCTGCGGATGACGCGGCGCACGCGCTGCTTCGCGCAATCCTCGCTCGGCGACATCGTCCGCAAGGTCGCTCAGGAACATGGCCTCCAGGCCCACGTCGATACCCAGGCGCCGACCGTGCCTTTGCTGGCGCAGCTCAACCAGACCGATCTCGCCTTTCTGTTCGACACCGCCCGCCGCTTCGATGCCGATATCTTTGTTCAGGGCACGACCCTGCACGCAGCGCCCGCACGGACCCAGGACGGCGTCGCGCTCGCCTGGGCCGGAACGCTCAGGTCGTTCCATGTGCTGGCCGATCTCGCCAATCAGCGCAGCGCCGTCATTGCCTCGGGCTGGGATGTGTCGGGCAAGGAGGGCGTCAGCCACCGCGGCGCCAAGGATGCCATCCAGTCCGAGCTGAACGGCGATACCGCCGGCGGCGACATCCTCGTCCAGGCGCTTGGCGAACGGGTCGATACGCTCGCCCACGGCGTGCCGCGTTCGGCGGACGAGGCGAAGCAACTGGCCGAGGCAAGCTACCGCCATATGGCGCGGGGCTTCATCACTGGCGAGGGCACCTGCGAGACTGACGTCAAGCTGCGCGCTGGCGTCAAGCTCGATCTCACCGGCCTAGGGCCGCTGTTCGACGGCAGCTACCGCGCGATCTCGGTCACGCATCTTTACGACAGCGAGCACGGCGCGCGCACTGAGTTCCGCTGCAATCGTCCGGGGATCAAGCCTTTATGAGCCTGTTCCTCCTCGATGGCGATCGCCGCCAGATGCAGCTCGATGAGCGCATGCCGCAGGGCTGGGGCGGCATCTGGTACGGCGTCGCGCCCGCGACAGTGGTCGACATCAAGGATCCCGATGGCCAGGGCCGCGTCCAGGTCACGCTGCCCTGGTGCCCCGATTCAGGTGGCGGCCGCTACGAGGCATGGGCACGCATGGCGTCGCTCTTCGCCGGCAAGGATCGCGGCAGCTGGTTCATCCCCGATGTCGGCGACGAAGTGCTGGTCGCGTTCGAACATGGCGATCCGACCCGGCCTTATGTGATCGGCGGCCTGTGGAACGGCTCGGATTCTCCGCCTGAAAGCATGGACGGCGCGGGCAAGAACAACCGCAAGGTGATCAAGTCGCGCCAGGGCGTGACGATCACGCTCGACGACACCGACGGTCAGGTCCAGCTCATTCTGGAAACTCCGGGCGGCCAGAAGGTGACGCTCAAGGACACGCCGCCGACCGTCGATATCGAGGATGCGAGCGGCAACTCAGTCAAGCTCGAGACAAGCGGCATCACCGTCACCGCCGCCGCCAAGGTGACGGTCAACGCAGCGCAGGTCGCTGTGTCGGCGGGGATGGTGACGGTCGATGCCGGCATGTCGAAATTCTCAGGGGTGGTTCAGGCCGATACGGTGATCTGCAACAGCATCGTCTCGGCCAGCTACACGCCCGGCGCGGGGAATATCTGGTGACCGCGCTCGCCCATCCGCTGACCTGGGCAGCACCTCGGCCCTTGTGGCGCGGCGGCGCCTCGCCCGGGCGCGCGCCGACCATCCTGCGCTTCGCGACCGACGAGTTCATGGAGCAGCTGCTCGGGATGCTCGAGACGGATCCGGGCAGCCTGGCCGATCATGTCGCCAGACCGGAAACCTGGCGTTCGCCACCCGGCACGCTGGCGACCGAGGATCTGATCGAACGCGTGCCGCTCCCGGCGCCGCTCAAGCAGAGCCGGCTGATGACTCGGCTCGCGCGCGCGCCGAAGCCGCTGCCGACGCCTGCCCCCAACACACGTCTCAAGCTTTACCAGCCGGCACATCAGCGTTTCTACATCGCCTGCGCCACGCTTGCCTGTGCGATCCCGGGCCTGCCCGATCGCAAGCTGGCGGGCGGCCATGAGCAGATCGGCTTTGTCCTGCGCCGCCGCATGCCCGCAACCGCCAACGCTGCGGCGGGATCGCCTTTGGTCGAATATGGCTATGTGAAGGATGCCACCGGCGCGCACTGGCAGCGCGTCTCGAACGACGACGAGGCGGTCCTCGCGCCCGGCGAGGAGCGGCTTCCGGCCTTCCCGCTCGCCCATCAGGACGGGCACGGCCTGAAGCGCAGCCTGTGGGGCGGACTGATCCCGGTCGGGCGCCGCGAGCAATATCTGAGCGCACCGATCACGCGCACCGTGAAGCGCCTGGTCGAGGGCCAGGCCGAAGCGCTCACCGGCATCGCGCCTGCCACGCCCCGCAACTCGAAGCTCGCGCGCACCACTGAGTTCAAGATGGATTTCGCCGAGCCGTGGAAGGCGCTGATACAGGCCGCGATGAAAGCGGCCGACGATATCGACCGCGACCGGGATGCGAAGTCGGGCACGACCCAGCGCCAGACTCGCATCCGCGCACGGAACGTCGGTTTCCAGTCGCAGAGCTGGCTGCTCCTGCTTGACCTGATGGCGTTCCTCGATCGCCATTTGAAGACCGTGGCTGATGCTGTGCGGCACAATGCGTCAGCCGGGCTGACCGGTGCCAAGCTCGATCTCTATACTTGGCTTTCAACTCAGACGAGCCAGGCTGACAGCAACCGGCTCGCCAACGGTTTCAACCTTGCGGGAATTAGCCCCAACCCGCCGCTTCCCCATCTGCGCAGCGTCGCTGATGCGCTGCGCCATGTCGATGCTCCCGGCGTCGGCGCGCTGCTCGAGGCGGTCGAGACCCAGTATCGCGACGTATTGGCCGAGCGCGCTGTCTGGCCCGGTTTCCACTACCTGCTTGCCGGTATCGGCAGTGATGGCGCGGGTGAATCGATCGACGCGCAAGGTGGCTTCCGCACCCTTCCGCCGTCCAACTCGGGTGCCGCGCCCGATGCTGAGATCGACGCCCTGACAGTCCCCCTTGTTGCGCCAACCGAGCCCGACACCCCGGATGCCGCTGCGCCGCCACAACCCTTTGACATCAACGCGGTCGAAAAGCTCACCGTGCTCGTCGCCCGGGCGCTCGATACCAGCGACGAGAGCGATGCGCGTCCCATGCCCTTCGCGCAGCAGCTGGCGCAGACCATGCAGGACAGCGTCGGCGATACCGGCCAGTTCGTGCTGCGCTTCGTCCATCTCAACGCCGATTGCGGGCCGGTTCATCCGCCCACCCTGTCGCAGCCCAGCGAATCCTTCGAGCTCGCCAATTTCTTCGATTCGGATGCGCCCGCGCGCCCGGTCCGGATCACCCTGCCGATGGACACCAGCCCGGCGGGCCTGCGCAAACATGCCCGCGGCACTGCCTTTGTCCTGTCCGATATGCTGTGCGGCCAGGTCCAGCGCGCCAAGGGCATGGGGTTCATCGATCTGGTGCTTCAGGTCCTGCCCTGGCCGCTCCACAAGGATATCGACACCGGAGACGGCGGCGGCTGCAAGAACGCCAATGGCATCGATATCGGCATGATCTGCTCGCTCTCGATCCCGATCATCACGATCTGCGCGCTGATCCTGCTCACCATCATCATCACCCTGCTCGATTTCATCTTCCGCTGGGTGCCCTTCTTCATCCTCTGTTTCCCGGTGCCGAAGCTCAAGGGCAAGGCCAAGGGAGGTGGCGCATGACCAGTCCCTTTGGCAAGAGCGTCGCCTTTCCGCCGCGCGTCGATGCCTCGGGCCGCATGCTGTGGTCGGAGGGCGAGCGGAACATCCAGGAATCGATCGCGATCATCCTCAGGACCGATCCGAACGAGCGGGTTGGCCTGCCGCGCTTCGGCGCCGGGCTCACCGCGTTCCTGTTCGAGCCCAACAATGCCGCCACCCATGCCCGTATCGCCCACGCCATCGACACAGCGCTGAAGGCGCTGGAGCCGCGCATCGCCGTCGACACAGTCCAAGTCTCTGCCGATCCGAAGGCGAGCGAAACCGCCATCGCAACCATCGCCTATCGCCTCGTCGCGACCGGCGCCGCCCAGAGCGTCACGCTAGACGTGCCGCTGGCCGTGGCAAGCTGAGGGGAGAAGAGACATGCCACTCCCCGTGCCCGTAACCGACAATCGCCGCTACCAGGCGCTGGTCGACGAGCTTGTCGCGCGCATCCCGTCGCACACGCCCGAATGGACCAATTTCAACGATTCGGATCCCGGCGTCACGCTGATCCAGCTGTTCGCGCACATCACCGAGAGCCTGCTCTACCGCGCCAACCAGATTCCCGAGCGCAACCGCGCCAAGTTCCTCCAGCTCCTCGGCGTGCCGCTTGCGCCGGCGCAGGAAGCGCGCGGCCTCGTCGCCTTCGCCAATGAGCGCGGACCGGTGGAATCGCTTGTCGTCCCGCGCGGCACCGAGCTGTTCGCGGGCACGCTGCCCTTCCGCACCGCGACCTCGCTCGACGTGCTGCCGCTCGATGCGAAATTCTATGTGCGCCGCCCGATCGTATCGCCGAGCCAGGAGCTGCAGGACTATTACGCGCTGCTATATGCTTCTTATGGCAAGCCGGTCCCGCCGGTCCTGACCCTGTATGAGGCGGTCGAGGTCGTGGCCGGTGCCGATGTCGATCTCGCCGAAACGGTCGACCACAGCCTCTGGGTGGCCTTGCTCGGCCGCACCCAGGACAATGTGCCGGTGAAAGACCGCGACGGGTGGGACGATCTCCGGGAAAAGCTCGCCGGGCGGACGCTGTCGCTTGGCATGATGCCGGATCAGGGCGCCGACCAGATCGTCGCGCGCCCGGGCACGCCGCCTGCGCTGAGCGACGGGCTGCTCCGCTTCGAACTGCCCAGCCCCGGCCCGATCGCACTCGATGCGAACGGCGCTCCCTCGCCCACCTATGTCCGCGTCATGGCGCGCGCCGATTTCGATCCGCTGACTCAGCCCGGCATCATCGAGCTTGCGCTTCCGAGCGCGGCCGGCCTCGATCTCTGGTCGCTCGATCCGCTCGAGGCCGGGGTCGGCGATCTGCCGCCGATCGCCGACGCGCCCGATGTCGCCAAGCGTCTCGTCACCTGGCTCCGCATTCGCTCGGGCAGCACGACGGACGTCAAGCTCAACTGGGTCGGCATCAACGCCGCCCAGATACGCCAGCAATTGCTGGTCAGCGCTGAGCGGCAAATCGATGGCGACGGCACGCCGGATCAGGTTCGCCAGCTCCGCCAGTCGCCGGTGCTTGCCGGGTCGGTGGCGGTAATCAGCATCGACAATGAGGAGCGCCACGACTGGGTCGCGATCGACGATATCCGCGCCGCTGGTCCCGAGCTGCCGATCACCGGCGCACCCGATATGGGCGATCCGGTCGAGGTCTTCTCCTGCGACGCGGAGGCTGGGCTGTTGCGCTTCGGCGATGGCTTTACCGGCCGCCGGCCGAAGCTCGGCGAAGCGATCTATGCGAGCTATGCCTGCACCGCCGGTGCAGAGGGCAATGTCGGCGCGGGCGCCCTCAAGGCGGGGCCGTCGCTGGCAGCCGGCGTGACCGCGACCAATCCGGTACCGACCTGGGGCGGCGCCGATGCCGAGAGCGTGACGGCGGCCGAAACCCAGGTGCCGCGCTTCATCACCCACCGGGACCGGCTGGTGACCGCTGAGGATTTCCGCGCGATCGCCTGGCGGACCCCGGGCGTTTCGATCGGCCGGATCGAGGTGCTGCCTGCGGCCCATCCCGATATCGCGCCGATCACCGTCGGCTCGGCGCCAGGCGCGGTCACGCTGATGGTCGTTCCCACGCGCGATCCGGCCTATCCCGATGCGCCGCGCGCGGACCGTCCCTTCCTCAACACGCTCTGCAACTATCTCGATCCGCGCCGTCTGGTAACGACTGAGCTGGTGCTGCGCGGGCCCGATTATGTCGGCATCTGGATCTCGATCGGTATCGAGGTCGCTGGCGGGCGATCGGTCGCCGAGGTTGTCGAGGGCGTCAAGGCGCGGATCAAGGCGTTCCTCAGCCCGCTGCCCGCGCCAGGTACACCGATGCCGCAGTTGCCGATGCTCTATGGCCCGGATATCGATCCGGCGCTTCGCGGCTGGCCGCTCGCCCGGGCGGTCCATGCTCGCAGCCTGCAGGCCGAAGTGGCGCGTGCGGCCGGGATTGTCTCGGTCGAGGATGTGCTGCTCGCTCAGGGTTCCGGTGTCGCGGTCGACAGCGTTGATCTGTCGGGGCTCCAGCTGCCCGAAATTCTCGGCCTCTCAGTCGTTGCCGGGCCACCTCTGCCGCTCGATGTGCTGCGCGGCGCGACCGCCACGCCGACTGCAGCGGTCGGCCGCATGCCGGTTCCGGTTTTGGCGGGGACCTGCTGATGAACGTCAACAGCGCCCGTTTCCATCTGATGCTCGGCAAGGACGATTGGAGCGCCTGCACCACCGTCGGCCCAAAGCCGGTGACGCTCGCGCGCCGATGGAATGACGCGCCGACCGATGCAGGCGCACCCGCCTTCGACAGCGGGCAGCTGACCTTGCTCCCCCTTGTCGAACCGATTCCGCCCACGCCCGGCGAGCCCCTGTTCACCGCCGCCGACCACCGCGACGCAGTCGCCGATCGCAACGGTAACCTCTACATCGTCGCTGACGACCGGCGCGGCCTCCTCGTGCGCTCGGCCGGCGACACCGTCGTCACCCCTTTCTGGCCGCTCCCCGCCAGCCGCCGCCGCACCGCGCCGCGTGCCTTCACGGATGCCGTGCCCGATGTTGCGGCGCCCGAAACATTGGCCGGGCTCACGGTCACCACCAGTGACTTCCTGATCGCGGGTGCCGGGGACAGCCTGTTGCGTTTCGATCTGGTTGGCGGCGGCCCGCCCGAACGGCTCCGGCTTCCCGATGGCATTCTTGTCGCGGCGCTCGCCGCCACCGAAGATGGCGGGCTCTGGTTGCGCGATGCGAGCAAGCCGCGCCTGCTCAAGCTCGATTGCCATCTTTGCGTCGAGACGCGCCCCGTCCCGGCCGAGCCGGCGATCTTCGCGCCTGACGGCACTGACCCCGCGCCGGGCTTCACCGCCGAACCAGTGGCGATCGACATCACCAGCGTCCCGGCGCCCGCCGGCCTCGCCACCTTTGCCGATGGGAGCGTCGTGCTGCTTGATGCGCCGGAGAAAAGCCCGGCCGGGCTGTTCATCGTCGATCCGGGCGCGACGGCGATCCGCCCGCTGATCCGGCTCGATTTCGTCGCGTCCTGCTTCGGCGCGCTCGGCAGGAGCGGGGTGCCGGCCCTGCTGCTCGCCGATACCGACGGCAACCAGGCGCGCCGGGTCGATCTGATGCAGCGGGGCGGCCGCTGGGAGGCGCGCCCATCCTCGGCCACGTTGCCGCTCCGCCGTTTCGGCGGGCGCGCCTTGGTCGCGATCGGCAACCACGCTTATTATGACAGCGGCGCGACCGATCCGATCTGGGTTCAGGTGGTCCAGGTCAAGCATCGCCGCTTCGCCGAGAAGGCAAGCTTCGTCACACCCATCTATGACAGCGCCGCGCCGCAATGCGTGTGGGACCGGATCCGCCTCGACGGCTGTATTCCGCCCGGCACGCAAGTGCTGGTCGAAGTCCGGGCCGCCGATGATTCCGCCACTTTCGCCACCCAGGCCGATACCGGCTGGGTCGCGCAGCCCATGCTCGCTTTGTCGCCGAGCGGCACCGAGCTTCCCGGGAAACGCGCCATCGCGGTCGCCGCGACGGATGCGCGCATCGGCAAGGGCAGCTGGGGCCTCCTGCTCCAGGGGATCACCGGGCGTTATGCGCAGCTGCGGATCACATTGCTCGGCGATGGCCGCGTCACGCCGCACCTGCGCGCGCTTCGCCTCTGGTATCCGCGCTTCTCCTATGTCGAGCGCTTCCTGCCCGGCGTCTACCGCGAGGAGCCGGTCTCGGCTTCCTTCCTCGAACGCTTCCTCGCCAATTTCGAGGGGCTGAACACAGCGATCGAAGACCGCATCGCCACCGCCGAGACGCTTTTCGATCCGCGCACCGCCCCGGTCGAGATGCTCGACTGGCTGGCGAGCTGGTACGAGGTTGCGCTCGATCCGGTCTGGGACGAGCGGCGGCGGCGGTTGTTCATCGCCAATGCCGCGCGGTTCTTCGGCTGGCGCGGCACGATCAGGGGATTGCAACTCGCGCTCAAGCTCGCGCTCGATGCGACGATAACCGCGGCGGATTTCGTCCTCGACGGCCCGGATTGCGCCTGCCCCGGCACTATCCGCATCGTCGAGGCCTATCGCAGCCGCGCACGCGTGCGGAGCTTCCCCGCGCCGGCGACCGCGCAGACGCCCGGTATTCGCAGCCTCGACAGCGACTGGCTGCCCGAGGAGGGCGCCGCCGGGCTGTGGGCGCGCTGGCCAGAGAAGCCGGCACCCGGCGGCCGCTTCCCGCTCTTCCCGCCGGCCGGCAAGGAAGCGATCTGGGCCACCCTAGTCCAGCGGCAATTCGGCTTCATGCCCAGCCTCGGCCAGAGCGAACGCGCGCGCTGGCTGGCGTTCCAGACCTCGATCGGGGTCGCCTCGCCCGCCACAGATCTGCCCATCGCGCCAAGCGAGGCCTGGCAGCGCTACGCCGCTCTGCCCACCCATGATCGCCAGGCTTGGCAGGATTTCCTCGCCGCCCGCTACCGCACGATCGATCTGCTCAACGCGGCGCATAACAGCGTCTGGGACGACATCACCCTGGTGCCGCTGCCGGATTACCTTCCGGACACCCCGGCCGCGGCCCGCGACTGGCTGATGTTCGAGGGGCAGGAGCTGCCGATCGACCGTACCGCCCACCGTTTCAGCGTGCTGTTGCCGCGCAGCCGGGTCGATATGGATCCGGACGTCGAGGCATCGCAGCTCGCGCTCGCCCGCCGCATCGTCGCGCTGGAAAAGCCGGCACACACCATCTTCGACGTCCGCTTCTACTGGGCAATGAACCGCGTCGGCGAGGCCCGGCTCGGGCTGGACAGTGCGATCGGCCAGGGCAGCCGTGCACCGGAGCTGGTGCCCGCCGCTGTGCTCGGCCGTGCCTATGCCGGCGCCACCTTTATCGGCGGACCCGCCGCGCCGCCTCGCGGCAGGAGTCAGATCGCATGCTGAGACATTCAATCCTCACCGGGGAGCAACTTCATGGGATGCTGTAGCCCATTTTCGGCGGTGGCGACGTCCGCGTCCGCTGACCCCGCCCGCCACGTCAACTTCACCGCCGGCATGGTGCTGGGCGTCGATGATTACCGGCAGGAGTTTGCCTATCATTCGGCGCGCGACAAATGGATCGTCCGCGAATTCCTCGGCTATGGCACGCTTTCTGGCCTCGCCGTCACCGTCGAGCCGGATGCCAAGGGCCCGCGCGTCCGCGTCACGCCTGGTGCTGCCGCCGCGCCGAGCGGCCAGCTGATCTGCGTCGGGCGCGAGCAATGCGGCTCGTTCAACCCATGGCTGGCGCGCACCGAGATTGCCGACAAGCTCAACGCCCAGGCCGCGCTCCAGGTCGATCACGACCATCTCACCCTCACGCTGTTCCTGACGCTCTGCTATGTCGATTGTGCCGTCGCCGAGGTGCCGATCCCGGGCGAGCCCTGCCGCAGCGACGAGAATCTGATGGCGCCGTCGCGGATCGCCGACGATTACACGCTGAACTTCTCCTTCGATCCACCGCCGATGACCGAGGCACTGGCGGGCCCCGTGCTCGACGCCTTCTGGGCCGGGCTTGCCTTCGATGGCCCGGCCAATACACCAGATGCCTTCGCGATCGCGCTGGGCCGGGCCGAGCTGCAACTCAAGCTCGCGCTCGGCGTCTATCCGGCTGACGCGCCCGCGCCTGCCCCGGCCGACCTTGCCCAAATCCACATCTCGAGCGCCGCCGAAGCCCGTTTCCGGGGTGCGCTCAGGGCCTTGTGGGTCACACGGATTCGCCCGCTGGTCGCCGAGCAGCGCTGTGGCGCCGACACCGTCGCCGCCAATGATTGTCTGCTGCTCGCACGCCTCACCGTACCTGTGGTCCGCGTCGCAACGCATTGGGAAGTTGCGGCGCCGCCAGTGGGGCAGCCGACCGCGGTAACGCTGGACGAGACGGATCGGCCGGTTTTGCTCTCCGCCGCCATTGCACAATCGACCTTCGGCGCGGTGGTAGACGACCAGGATGCTGGCAAGACCATCGTCATCTTCACGGCCACGGGAGTCATACCTCCAGCAACCCGTGTCGCCGTGATCCGCTCGGATGCCGACATCCCGGTGAAGCTGCCCGCAGCGAAAATTCTCGGCAATGCGCTGACGGTAAAGGCCGGTGGAACCGGCATCGTCACGCTTACAGTCACTGGCAGCGACAAGATCGATGGCAACGACAAGCTCGTCCTCGCGGTACGCGGCGCTGTGTCGATGATCGCGGACGGCGCCGGTACCTGGCATGTCACGGGGCTGGTGAAATGAGCGCGTTCCAGGATTTCGTCGATCTCCAGCAGCCGGTCAGCGATGGCGGCATCGAGAGCGTCAATTTCTTCAACGGGCGGCTGCTCACCGGCGGCGACATGGCGCGCGAGCAGGCCGCGCGGCGCAATTCCGAAGGCCGGCTCGGCGAGGCGCTCGGCGACGGCATTGCCTTTGGCCTCGATGTCTCAGCCCAGCCGCCTGACCTGGGCGACCCGCTCGCCAGCATCCTGGTCCAGCCGGGCCTCGCGATCAGCCGCACCGGGCACATCCTGCGCCTTAGCCAGCCCGAGCGCATCCGGCTGTCGCGCACTGATTCGACCAGCTTCGCGACGTCGGGCTGCAGCTTCGACGATTGCACGCCGCTGGCCGGCGGCACCTATGTCGCGGGCGAGGGGCTGTACCTGCTCACCATCGCCCCCGCTGAAGTCGCCGCAGGCCGTGCCCCCTCCAACGGGTCGGGCGCGACCGGCACCCCGTGCGACGTCGATCGCCGCATCGACAGCGTCCAGTTCCGCCTGCTCGAAATCCCCTCGTCGCTCTATGCCGATCTGCTGGTCACCGCGCCGGATTTCCGCAACCAGATCGCCTATCGCTGCTTCGGCCCGGGCGTGCTGGCCGACTGGTCGACCAATCTGCTCGCGAGCGGCGCCCGGGTCGACGGACTGCTCGACAAGATGGCCGGCTATGGTTTCTCGGCCCAGGAGATCCCGCTCGCCCTGATCGGCTTCCAGGGTGCGGCCGACCTCACCCTGCTCGACAGCTGGGCCGTGCGCCGCCCACTTGCGCTGGCGGACCAGCCTGGGACCTTCCGCAGCGCGACCGCGCCGCGCCGCATCGCCACCGGGCGCGCGATGCTCGCTCAGTTCCAGGCCCAGTTCGACGAGCTCCGCGCCCTCAACACGCCCGCCCTCAAGGCCCGCACCCATTTCCCGCATCTGCCCCCGGTCGGCGTGCTGCCGCGCCTGACGCCAGCTCAGGGCAAGGATTTCTTCGGCGGCATGGAAATCCGCGGCCCCATCCATATCAACAGCGCGACGGTCGAACTGCTGATCCGCGAGAGCCTCGCCGTCCCGGCGATCCGCACGGCGAGCACCGAGGTCGTCTGGCTCTATGCGGTCGCCGAGAACCTGATCGCCGGCACCAGGGCGATCGCCGACGGCACCAAGGTCGACCCCTATCTCATCTTCGCTTCGGCGAACCTCGCATATCGCGGCGACGCCCGCTTCAATCTGCATCGCTGGAACTACGCCAACTACGCGCTCGGCGGCGGCTGAGCGCGGCCGGAAAGGACAACCATGGTTCAGACAACCACAGACCCCGGCACGATCTCGGTCCCGATGTCGAGCATCCTCGACGCGCTCGAGGGCGTGCTCACCGAGGCGGAACGGACCGCCTTGTTCGAGCAGCTGATCGGCCTGCGTCCCGCGGGGGTTTCGCCCGGCGATCTGATCACTGCCGAGTTGTTCAACCAGGTGCTGAGCGACGTCAATGATCTCGCTCAGCGCGTGGCCGTGCTAGAGGGGGGGAGCGACAAGGTCCCCCATCTCCCGGTGATCACCCAGATCGTGCCGCAACTCGTCAAGACGGGCCATGAGTTCACTGTCTTCGGCCAAAATCTCAACCCCAACCTGTTGAGCCGGATCGACGTCGACGATACCAATATTCCGCTCGATCGGATCAAGGACGGCAGCAGCCCCACCCGTTTGGTGCTTGATGCTCCAGCGATCATCGGACTTCCCGATACCGGTGCCACTGTCGTTCTCGCGGTGTCGAACCCGGCCGGCACCGGCCAGGGTAGCTATGTTCAGCTACCGGGCGTTGCCGCGAATATTCAGGCGACCATAGCCTTCGCGCTCAAGTCGGTTACGCCGAATGAAGCGCTGAAGCCGAACAAGGCCTATGACTATAGCTTCGAACTCTCGATCCAGAGTTCGCACGACGAGACGTTCGTTTTGACACCGCAGATAAGCGGTCAGGGTTGGTTAGCGGTCAACAAAGGCGCGGGCACGATCCCTGTCACCTCCGCCTCCGCGACCAACACCGTGAAGGCGGTCATGGTTGTCACGGTCACCACCGGGGCCAGCGGATCGGGAACGCTGTTGCTCAATGTCCACGGCACCAATTTCCCCAACTACAATGCCAGCTCGCTGCCAACGCCGATCATCATCGCCGCGCCGCAACAGCTGCCGACCGACAAGATCGCGGTCAAGACCGTCGTCGCAATCGGCCCCAACGCGAAGTTCGCCAACAATACGCTGTTCATCAAACGCACGCCGCAGGGTGGCCCGGGCGCCATCATTCTCTCGATCCAATTCACTTTCCAGTCGATCGACGCCTTCCAGGTCGGCGCGCCGGCCGCCAGTCCGGCCAGTGACTGGGACGCGCAGCGCACGACCCCGGGCACGATCAATGTCGGCTCTGTCGGGGCGTCGAGCGTCGTCTCGCTCCTCGTCACGCCCAAGAAGAACAACGGAACCCAATTCACCTCTGGTCCCGGGCAGATCGATTTCATCGTTCAATCAAGCAACGGCGTGGAGAAGCTGCCCTTCTCCGCCCAGCTCAGCATCGTCGACACGCTTCCCTAGAGCAAGGGCGGTGTGAAATTTCACAAACAGATACAGGAGGATAAGGCAATGAACCCGACCATAATCAGCAAGGCTCGCCTGCTCGGCCAGATTTCCGGTCTTGGCGCATTGTCGCTCATGCTTGGCGGCTGCCCGGGCGGTGGGGTGGTCGGCGCGCACTACAACGCAAACGAGAAGCTCGGCTTCCCGGTCACCAACAGCCCCGTCACGATCGACGGCCTCGCCAACCCAGCCGAGTGGAGCAAGAGCTTCAAATTCTACCTTGAGGACGGCGCGTCCGCCTCGGCCGCCTTTATGCGCGGCATGTCCGACGCCAATTTTCTCTATCTCTATTTCGAGACCGAGGATCCCCACGACTTCGACTTCGACGACGTCGTTGTGCTGGCGTTCAATCCGACCAATGAATCGAACAATTACAAGCGCATGCTCATCTATCCCTGCAAGGCCTTTTCCTGCGTATCCTCCCCTACCGGGTTCGCTCCGGATGTGAGCTATAGTTCAGGGAGCGAAGCGGCCGGAGTCGTTTCCTGGGGACCGCTCACCCAAGGCATTCCGGCAGGCGTCGAGGTCAAGGCGAACGCTGCGCCCAATGGTTTGCAGGGGCGCTGGACGATCGAGGTCAAGATCGCGAAGGCAGACTATCCCTTCCTCGCGAACAATTTCTTCGGAATGTTCGCCGATGTGATCGCGACCGATCAGTCCCAGCAAAAGGCCGTGCAATATACCTGGCCGCAGGGTGGTTATATCGGTGACAATATCTTCACCTCGCTCGCCGACGCGAAGCTGCCGCTTGCGCGCTGGGGCAATGCCACGCTCGACACGAGCTTGTTCCCGACCGGCCTGCAGATCACCGGGTTCGGTAATATCGGCACCGATCCCAGCGCGATTTCGCTCGCCAAT
Organism: Sphingomonas sp. P3_C5; assembly: GCF_056402635.1. NCBI lineage: Bacteria > Pseudomonadati > Pseudomonadota > Alphaproteobacteria > Sphingomonadales > Sphingomonadaceae > Sphingomonas > Sphingomonas sp. P3_C5. Next base: position 340,277 of record NZ_JBFUHA010000001.1, on the reverse strand, counting down.
AACCTCGTCGTCAACAACGAGTTCATCGCGAGCGTCGCCAATTCGCCCGCAGGCACCGGCGCCGAGCCCGATTCGACCGGCGTCACCGCCACCTTCAAGATCAACAATATTGGCCTCAATCCGCAATGGACCTGGACCAACATCCCATCCTCGAACAATCCCACGACGCCCCTCCAGACGATCAAGTCGCGAGAATATATGCCCTTCTCCTCGGGGGGGTGGACTCTGAGCGCGGCGGAAAAGACGTTTTTCGGGGCCCACCCGCATCAGTGCGTGCGCGTCGATGTCGCCTATACCGGCAGCGGCACGCCAATCTCGCGCCAGTATAATATGAACTTCGTCGCGGTGAATTCGCCGTTCGACGTCGAATCCCAGATCGCTACCGGGGCGTGGCGCAAGAATTTCCCGCGCGCGCAGAGTGTGATGCTCGAGGAGCAGTTCCTCAACGGCGGCACTGGCTTCACCTGGGAGAGCAAATTCGCGGGCGCCGAGCCAGCCGGCCCGCATCGCTGGCTAATCAACTCGCTCAAGACCGACACCCAGGCGCTACGCACCTCGATCCTGGCCGGGCCGACGCTGAGCTTGCCCAGCCAGCAATACAAGCTCGATCCGATTGCCATGTCGGCCGGCAAGACCTTTGATATTCCGGTCCGCGGCGGCTCAGTGATGACGCTCCTCACTGATGGCGCGGCGACGATCAAGAAAATGCCCTACTCAGCTGCCGGGATGAGCGACGAGGCAGCCAAGCGTGCCGAGATCAAGGCGGAAATCGTTCGAGACAGCCTCCGCCCGGGTTCGAGCGCGCGCACCGGGGCGCTGCTCGGCTCCTTCGACGATTTCCACACGACCTTCCAGATCGGCACCGGCTCGACCTTGTTCGTGCCGATCAACGCGCAGCTGCTTCGACTGCGTTTCGCCAAGGAAGTGCCGTTCGACGGCGGAGGCTTCCAGCTGCAGGTCGTGATGACTCAGCCGAACCCGGTTTCGCTTGACGGCAATCCGCTCGAGTGGCTGCGCGCGGCCAAGGCGCCGGTGCTGCTTCCGCTCGGCATGAACCTGCCGATGCATATCGTGCGTGGCACGCTCGACACGGGCATGGGCGTCACGATCGGCGGCAAAAAGTTCGGCGTCGGCGTGCCGATGGGCAGCTACGGCTCGCTGGTGCGCAGCGTGCGCGGATCCGGCCCGGGTATTCCGGAAAATCCCGGCGGGCCGCTGACTGTCCACCCGAAAGAGGTGCTGACCACCGGCCGCACGACCGCCATCGCAACGCCTGCCAAGCCACGATAGGCCAGCGATGGTGCAGCGTCCCCAGGCCGGCGCCGACCTCGCCGTCCGCCGTGCCCGCGCCACTGGGTGGCGCGGCACACGGGCCGAGGTCGCGCGCTGGCTCGAGGACGTGCCGATCGCCTCGCTTGGGCTCGGTCCGGAGGAATTTCTCTATCTGCCCCGGCTGCGGGTCCAGGTGCCCGCGCACCAGAGCAGCGCACCGGGGCGCATGCCGGACCGCATCGCGGCTGAACTGCGCGCGCTGCTTGCCGGTGCCGATAGCGGCTGGGGCAATGGCTTTTCCCCCGGCCGCGCCTATCGCTTCACCAGCCGCGGCCGCTATTTCGCCTGGCTCGTCGCGCTCTGGGTGAAGGACGGTTCCGCCCCGGCGCGCGCCGCCTTCCACACGGCGACCGGCGAGACCTCGCTCGGCCAATGGCAGCGAACCGGTCTATTGCGGGACGGCGAGGCCTTTGTCGCCACCGTCGCCCGCCTCGCCGAGATCGGCTGCGCGGCGCACTGGGTCGCGGGCTTCGAGCCGGCGGAGATCGCCCTTGTGCAGCGAGCGCTGGAACAGCGTTTCGCGCTCCGGCTCGAGCCCGTGGCGGGCCAGTCCACACAGCAGAGGAAGCCGGAGGTACGGCAAGATCCGGTCGCGGTCATCCGCGTGCCTCTTGCATCGCGGGAGGCGATCGCCTCGCTCGAATCAAGCGGAAACGCCTGGCGCGTCCTCCCCCCGCCCGTGAAAGAGCTGCTGCTCGCGGCGGTGATGCTGGCACGCAATCCTTCTCGATCGACAGCACAAACAGCTGAGCTCGCGGCGGCGGTCACCCGCTTCTCCGATCCAGCGGAAGCGCAGTGCGCTGATCCGGAATTGCCGGTCCAGGAGCTGCAGCCCGCAGCCGGCAAAGCATCCGGCGCTACGCCGCGAGAAACAGGCGCTTGCCTGACAGAGGGTCGAACCCGGCATCGCGCGTCGTCCGCACCGTCGGCACTAGCGTCCAAAGGCGGCGCGAGTCCGCCGGCAGACGCCGAACCGGCAACTGAGCCAGACCGAATCTCGCCGACCCGCGCGCCAACCGCGGAAGCCCATACCGATCCCGCGCCACTAACGGCAGCGCCAGTCCCGCCCGCCTCAGCCGGGCGCGAGCTAACCCTCACCCCGTTTCTCCCACCCGATGCGCGTTTCGAAACCTGCTTTGGCGGCCTGTTCTTCCTGATCAACGCCTTCAACGCGCTCGGCCTCTACCCGGATTTCACCCAGCCCCTCGGCACGCGCCTCGATCCATCGCCGCTATGGCTCGCGGACCGGATCGGCCGCTTCTGGTTCGGCGCAAAGTATCGCCGCGATCCGCTGGCAGGATGGATTGCCGGACATGCCGCACCAGGAGAACTGCCTCGCATCTGGCGCGCCGAGCCGGAATGGCTGACCGGCTTCGAAACCTCAGCAGCCCCGCGCTCCACCGTCCGGCAAGGCCGGGCGACGCTCTGGCATCCAGCCGGCTTCCCGCTCCTCGACGAAGACCAAGCCCGCGCCCCCCTTCGCCCACGCCGGCTCGCAGGTTTCCGCCGCCCACACATCGCCCGGATCGCGCCCGCCCGCCTTCCGGCAAAGCCGGCGGATCGCTGGGCCGCTTGCCTCGCCCTCTATCTCGACGCACGCCTGCGCCTGCTATGCGGCTCCGGCCTCTCGCTGCTCGCATTGCTGGCCCGCATCCAGACCCGCGATCTCGATCTCAGCGCGCGTTTCGCGCTCGATCGCCATCCGATCCAGCTCCGCATCGCCGGCCTCGACCGCAATCCCGGCTGGCAGCCGGCCGAGGGGCGCGCCATCGCCTTCGTCTTCGAATGAGGCGCGATCCGCCTTTCGCAGCGCTCGCGCCGGGCGCGGCCAGCCATTTCCGGCTGACCCTGTTCGGCACCGTGCTGCGCCTCGCCGAGCTCTGCGCCCCCGACGAGCGACCGGCCTTCATCGCCGACTATCTCGCTGAATGCGCGGCCCTATGGCGCGCGGCCAGCCCGCCCGACGCAGCCGCCTGGTCCGCTGCGGTCGATCGCTGGGCGGAAAACCGGCCCGATCTCCCCTTTGCCCGGCTCGCGGCCACAGGCTCCCCTGCGCTCCACCGCCAGCTCGTCGCCACCATCGCGCTGGTCGAGGAGGATCCCCGCTTCGCCCTGCTCGTCGAGCCCGATGGCGATTTCCCGACGCTTGGCGGCCTCACCGCGCTCTGGCGCGACGCCACCCCTATGCGCGATGGCGCCGCGATCCGCGATCTGCTGCTCGAAATGGTCGCGACCGGCCTCGTCACCGTCGCCAATCCCGATGCATCGCGGATCGAGTGGCAGCTCCGCCTCGCCCATCCGCTGCACGATCTCTTGTCGGGCGCGGTCCCGCGGCTCGACGGCGCCGCGTTCGAACCCTGCGCAGCGCTGCCCGAGGCCGAAGGCTGGATTGGCGCGGGCGATCCCAAGGCGCTGGCCACGCTGCTCGCCGGCAACCGCAACGCGCTGCTGCTGGTCCGCGGCCCGCGCAACAATGGTCGCAAGACCCTGCTCCGCGCGGCCGCCCGAATGGCCGGGCTCAACGTGCTCGCACTTGCCCCCGCCCTGCTCACGGATCACGCCCGCTGGCGAACCGCCGGCGCGCTTGCGCATATCGGCAACGCGCTTGTGCTTGCCGAGCTCGAACCCGGTCCGGCCGAGACGATCGACCTGCCCCAGCATCCGCTGTTCACCGGCCCGATCGGTATCGTCACCGGCATGAGCGGCGGTATCCGCGCGCCCCGTGCGATGCCGACCATCGGCGTCCATCTCGCCATTCCGGATACGGCGGTGCGCGCGGCGCATTGGCGCAGCATCGGCTTCGGCCCGCTCGCCGATCCGCTCGCCGAGCTGTCGCTGACCTCCGGCAATATCCGCCGCGCTGCGACCGGTGCGACCAGCCGCGCCGCACTCGCCGGCCGTATCATGCCCGAACGGCCCGACGTACTGCGCGCGCTCCGCGACCTGCGCGACGCCGGCCTCGATGCGCTCGCGACGCCCATAGACCAGCTCTCCGCACCCGAGCCGCTCCACCTCGAAGCCCAGGACCAGGCCGAATTCGAGGCCCTGCTGCTGCGCTGCCGCCACCGCGAGCAGCTCGGCGAGCCCGGCGGCGGTCGTGGCGTGCGCGCGCTGTTCGCCGGCCCCAGCGGCACCGGCAAGACGCTGGCGGCGCGCCACATCGCCGCCGCGCTCGATAAGGATCTCTACCGGATCGATCTCTCCGCCACGGTCAGCAAGTTCATCGGCGAAACCGAAAAGAGCCTCGAACGCGCACTGTCGGCGGCTGAATCGCTCAACATCGTCCTGCTGCTCGATGAAGGCGATGCGCTGATGGCCCGCCGCACCGATGTCTCCAGCTCGAATGATCGCTATGCCAATCTGGAGACCAACTTCCTCCTGCAACGGATCGAATCCTTTGACGGGATCCTGCTGGTCACCAGCAATGATGCGGACCGTATCGATCCCGCCTTCTCGCGCCGCATGGATGCAGTGCTTGCCTTCCGCGCGCCCGACGAGATCCGTCGCCACGGCATTTTGGGCCAGCAGCTCGGCGATCACCGCGTCTCGGCTGGCCTGCTTCAGGATATCGCCTGCCGCTGCCCACTGAGCGGCGGCCAGCTGCGCAACGTCGCGCTCCACGCCCGCCTGCTCGCCTTCGACGCTGGCACGCCGATCGGTGATGCCGAGCTGCGCCAGGCGGTGGTGCGCGAATATCGCAAGACCGGCGATTATTGTCCGCTCAAGCTGCCGCTGGCGGCGGTCGGCTGACATGGCAGAGGCCGCGCGCAAGGCGAAGGCCGAGGAGTCCGCCAGCAGCGCCGCCACGGTGAAGCGGGCGAGCGAACCGGCGCACGCGACTATCGCCCGCGCCGCGCTCGACGGCCGCCGCTCGACCCTGCTCTCGCCGAAATCGATCCAGCCCTCGCTCCGCGTCTCGCAACCAAGCGACGCAGCCGAAGTCGAGGCCGACCGCGTTGCCAAGGCAGTCGTGTCGATGCCCGATCCGACACCTTCTGTGTCGCCGCGCGGTGGCCCCGCGATCTCCCGAAAGGCCGCGCCCGCCGCAAAGCCAAAGGGCGTGCCGGCCACGGATGCCAAGGTCGAGGCCGAGGTCCGCGCTGCGGCAAGCGGCGGCACCCCGCTGCCGATGAAAACGCGCAAGCTGCTCGAACCCCGCTTCCGCGCCAATTTCGCCGGCGTCAGGATCCACACCGACGGCAATGCCGCCAAGCTCGCCAACAAGCTGAGCGCGCGCGCCTTCGCCTTTGGCAATCACATCTTCTTCGGCGGCGGCGCCTATGATCCGGAAAGCAAGGCCGGCCTCGAGCTGCTCGCACATGAGCTGACCCACATCATCCAGCAGGGCGAGTCGATCCAGCGCAAGGCCGATACATCGGAGACGCGCGTCAGCGAACGCACCCCACAGCAGGCAAGCCGCCTCGGCCTCAGCGACGCGCTCGATTTCTTCGCTGACGCCGCCAACGCGATCCCGGGCTACCGGATGTTCACCATCCTGATCGGGGTCAACCCGATCAACATGAGCGCTGTCGAGGCAAGCGCCGCCAACATCCTGCGCGCGATCGTCGAGTTCCTGCCCGGCGGCAACATCATCACCCGGGTGCTCGACAGCTATGGCATTTTCGACAAGGTCGGCGGCTGGATCGAAGGCCAGCTCAAATCGCTCGGCATCAGCGGCGCATCGATCAAGGCGGCGCTCGACAAGTTCATGGATTCGCTGAGCTGGAAGGACATCTTCAATCTCAGCGGCGTGTGGGGCCGTGCCAAGGCGATCTTCACTGAGCCGATCGGCAAGATCATCTCCTTCGCCAAATCCCTGTTCAGCGAAATCCTGCGCATGGTGCGAGAGGCCGTGCTGCGCCCGCTCGCCGCGCTCGCCGAGGGCTCGGCCGGCTATCCGCTGCTCAAGGTCATTCTCGGCTTCGATCCGGTAACGGGCGAAGCGGTCCAGCCCACCGCCGACGCGGTGATCGGCGGGCTGATGACGCTGATCGGCCAGGAAGAGCTCTGGGCGAACATCAAAAAGGCGAATGCCGTCTCGCGCGCCTGGACCTGGTTCAAGGGCGCGATGGGCGGGCTGAAGGCGCTGGTCACCAGCATCCCCGGCCGATTCATGGCCGCGCTCAAGGGCCTCGAGATCATGGATTTCGTGGTGCTGCCGAGCGCCTTCTTCAAGCTCGCCAAGGTGTTCGGCAACTTCATGGGCGATTTCGGCAGCTGGGCGCTCGGTACAGTGCTCGATCTGCTCAAGATCATCGTCGAGGTCGTGGCGCCCGGCGTGATGCCCTACATCGCCAAGGCCGGCGCCGCCTTCAACAAGATACTGAAGAACCCGGTCGGCTTCGTGCAGACCCTGGTCCGCGCCGCGATGCAGGGCTTCCGCCAGTTCGCAAGCAACTTCCTGACGCACCTCAAGGCCTCGCTGGTCGGCTGGCTCACCGGGGCGCTGGGCGGGGCTGGCGTCTATATCCCGCAGGGCTTCTCGCTGCGCGAAATCCTGAAGTTCGTGCTGTCGGTGCTCGGCCTCACCTGGGCCAACATCCGCGGCAAGCTGGTCAAGGCGACCAGCGAGACTGCGGTCAAGGCGCTCGAGATGGGCTTCGACCTGGTCAAGACCCTCATCACCGAAGGCCCCGCCGCGGCGTGGCAGAAGATCCTGGAATCCCTCACCAACCTCAAGGACATGGTGATCCAGCAGGTGATGGATTTCGTAAAGAGCAAGGTCGTCGAGGCAGCGGTGACCAAGCTGCTGTCGATGCTCAGCCCGGCGGGCGCGCTCATCCAGGCGATCATCGCCATCTACAACACCGTCATGTTCTTCGTCGAACGGCTGAAGCAGATCGCGGCGGTCGCGGCCAGCTTCATCGATTCGCTGGCGACCATCGCGGCAGGCAATGTCGGCCCTGCCGCCAACCGGGTCGAACAGACCATGGCCGGGCTGCTCACCCTGGTGATCAGCTTCCTCGCCAGGATCGCCGGGCTCGGCAAGGTCTCCGATGCCGTCGTCAAGCTCATCGCCAAAGTCCGCGCGCCGATCGACAAGGGGCTCGACAAGGCGGTTGCCTGGATTGTGGAACAGGCCCGCAAGATCGGCAAATTCGTCGCGCAGGCCGGCGTTCCCCAGGATCCCAATGAGCGGCTGAAGCTCGCCGGGGCGGCGGCAGTAGCGGTCGCCAAGCCGCTGACCGGCCGCGTTTCGCCGGCAATCCTTTCAGGCCTCTTCGGCGCGATCCGCGTACGATATGCCCTGACGACGCTTGAGCCCTTCGAAGAGAAAGGCCGCTGGAAAGCGCGCGTTTCGATCAACCCCTTCCTCGTTCAGGATCTCAACAAGCCAGTCGTCATCCTCGGGCCGGACGGGAAGCCGGCGAGTCAGTCAACGCCCTCCGCGGGAGGCGGTGCACGGGAGCCCGAAGGGCCGAACATGGCTCCGCTTCTTGAGAAAATGAAACAGGTGTTCGCCATGTTCGAGATGTGGGCTCGGCTTGGCACCGCGCCGGTCGCACAGGCCATGATGCGCCAGGTCCGCATGGCAATGGATCAGGCGCAGAGCCTTTCGGAAGATCAGAAACGCGGCACTCCGGGGTCGGTCCTGGCGCCGCGCTTCACCGCGCTCAGCGGGAGTCTGCGAGCGATCCAGGCGCTCGATCCAAAATATGAGCTGGTGTCGATCGGCCAGATGTCGATCACCTTGAATGCGGCAAAGCGGCAGATGCCGGCGGTCACGATCACCTATGTCATTCCACCGAAATTCCCGCCGACCCATCCGAGCTACGCCGCACTCATGACAGAGAGCACCCGGCAGCTTCGTGAACAGGAAGCGGGCGTCAACTCGATGGTCGCCGCAGAATGGCTGGCGCGGCGCCCGGCCGTCGGCATGGCGCTCGTCCGGCCTCCCGCGGAAGCTGCGATGCGCAAGGAATATGGCGCGCGCAGCAACCTGGCCGGTACCGGGATGGCGGCGCCGCATAATCCCGATCAGGTCCTTGCCGGCTATATCGATCCCACCGGCGCGCCCGCGCTCGGGGTGGTCAACAGTTTCATCGGCAACCAGAACCGCCTCAAGGCCCAGCAGGTTCAGGGGATCGTCACCGCGATGAGCCCGACGGAACGCCTCGTCACGCAATTGAATTTCAAGCTAGTGATATGAGGATGGAGAATGACTTCGCCCGGATGTTCGGCCCGCCGCTGGAGGGTAGCGGATCCGCTTCCGTAGCTGACCGCCTTGGCGAGCAGGAGAGTGGTCGCCGACTGCTCGCGGCGATTTCTCCCGGAAGCTATGATCACGGCTTTTTCTCGGTCGCGTCGGTACGGGAGAATGAGGGAGATCTGGGCGCGTGGAGCACTTGGTTTCCCGCCGGCGCGCTCCTGTTCGCGACGTCGGTTTTCGGCATGCTCTATGTCGCAGTTGGCGACAGGATGTGGCTGGCGAACGCGCCCTATGGTTCGATTCTGCCGACCGACTTCGCTCTCGACACGGCAGTGGAGCGGGTCGCCCGCCCGTCTACCCGCGACGATTTGCTGCAACGGCCGCTCTTCGAACAATGGCGCAGCGGCGGCTGTGCGCTGCGGCCTGACGAGCTGCTGGCGCTCGCGACGCCGGTCTCGGAGGGCGGAAAATGGGAGGTCGCGAATTTCGTCGTCACGCCGGTCGACCACTATCTCGAACAATCGGCCGCGCCGTTCGAGCCATTCGGGAGCATTCCCATCAGTATGATGCGTCCGTAGCGCCCCGCCTCTCCAGTCGCTCGATTCACCTGGCCCCGATGCGGGGCCAGGGGACGCGGTGACGGCACCATAGACCAAAATCCGCCATTCAGGGGCGCTGCATGATCGCCCTGATGCAGCCGCTCGTTCAGCTGGGCCCCGATATGTCCGGTATCGAGTGCGAAGCGGACGCGACCAGCCTGATTTACTGTCCCGCAGGCGCTGGTCTCATTTGTGCGCCGGCAACTTTCCCGTCGGCGTCGAGCGTGACGGCAACGATGATCGCGCCTGTTGCAAATGAAGCCCGGTACTCGTCGCTCCCCATCATGCCGACGTCCTCGAATGTGATCGAACGCAACTCCCCGAGCGGCAGCAACAAATTCTGCCGTAGCATGGGCAGGTGCTCGCGGTTGAAACGCGCGAACTCAGGAGTCATTGAGGTGTAATCAGGGTTTCCACTGACGATGCCGGCAATGAATTGCCGAGCGGCGGCCTCCGATCCAGGGAGAGGCGTTGAGCGCGGCGCAAAGACCTGTTTCAGGGAAGCGGTTGCGATGTCGGCCGCCGGCTTCTGTCCCAATCGCGCCAGCGCAGCCTTCAAAGCATCAGGCGCCGGCACATTGATGTCCGGCTGAACGCCGCGGCCTTCCTAGTTCGTCTTCGTGACCGGGTTTTCCGCCCGGCCCCACGGGATGGTTGCGACGAAGCCGTGGCCGAGATCGGCGGGCCCTGTCGGGTTCGCACCGCCGCCGGTTATCTCTCCGACAATCTTCCCCAGCTTGTGAGTCTGCACGTCATAGGCAAACTCCTCGCCGCCGGAGAAGGTGTTCTTGCTGGTCAGGACATAAACCGGAATATTGGCAAAATTTACGGCCGTTGGCTCGCTGTCGAATTTCTTGCGGTCGAAGGTCTTGGTCTTCGGAACGCGCGAGACGATGTCGTTGATCTCGATCGATCGATCCGGCGGGATCAGATAGCTGACGAAATAACCGACCGCATCCGGCGATCCTCCCATGTTTCGGCGAGCGTCAATAATCAGGGCATGGCTGCCCTTGAGGGCGGACATGGCCTTGTCCAATATCGGCTTGAATGCTGGCAGAGGCGGAAAGCCGATCACTTCGATATAGCCCACATCGCCGGCCAGTCTGTCTGCGCGAACCACACCCGCTTCCGAGCGCGGCATCGCCCCAACCGGACCTCCGGCTGAAGGCGGTGGCCCACGCATCGAGCTGACCGACATGTGCTTGTCATGCGCGATCGCTGCGACATCGGCGGAGAGCCGTGCCGCGAAGGCGCCCGGATCCGCGAGTTTATCGTACGCACCAGCCGCAAGCGACGCACTGATCTTTTCCGCGGCCTTCTCGCCGACATCGGGAAAGATGTAAGTGTCACGAAGGGCGTCACTGAGTTTTGCGACGACATCGCGCCGCACATTGCTGTCGATTGTGCTGGCTTGAGCCGCCATTGGTGGCGGAGTCGGCGCTGACTGCGCCGGTGCCGCCACCGCGGATAAGGGATAAGCAAGCAGACCAAGGAACATCAAGGCTGAATGGCGCATGTTTACCCCCCCCGCTGCTGATCAACGCAGATGCTCCTTCTGGGACGCTTGGCTAGCGTCTGCAATGGGAAGCGGACCTCCCGTCCCGCTCAGTCGAGCATCTCTCGACTACGGAACATCAGGCGCATAGCTTTCAAGAAATCCGCATCGGCTGCAACGCCATGTTTGGACGTCCAGCTGTGCACGCCTGTCTTCCCGCAAGCCCCACCATTTACTGACGCTCGCCTCGCCTTTCTGCCACCGCTCGGGATAGCTCTTGCCGTGGCTATGATCGACGATGACGCCCACGGCCATGGTGCCGCCGCACTTCCCGCAAGTCTTGCTCATCTCGCTCCCTCGAATGTGGTGAAAAGCGGTTAGGAAGCTTTCTCGATGGCTGCAATGAGCATAGCCCGTTGCCAGCCGATAGGGCAGCGGCTGGGGCGGAAGCTGCCGTTGCAGGCGGACGCGATCGGGAGACTCGGTGGAGACTCGGTGGAGACTCGGCGACAGTGCACTTATCCCCTGAACGTTATCGGGTTGAGTGCCTCGTCTCGCGCGATCTCAATTAAATGCGCTGTCACCGAGATTCCGCATCGACTGAGACGCGCCGGTCCTACGGGCGAACTGAGTCAGTGCGATCCCGGTCGCCTCCGATCAGGCTTGGCTGGTGGCGGTGCGGCGGCGCTGGACTGCGTGCCCGCGGCCCCGCCGCCCGACGCAAGTCTTCGGCAAAATATTTTTTTGCAGCGAAGTGACCGGCCCCACGCCCTGGCCGAATAAGAGTTCATGAGCTCAGGCTTCCTCTCGAGATTAGTCTCAAAGCCATCGCACGACCCGGCGCGGGCTGGCCATGAGCGGCCGTCATTGGCGGCGGCGGACGACTGGGGCCGCCTGATGGTGGCCGCGCAGAACGGGCATGGCGGAGCCTATCGCCGCCTGCTTGGCGAGGTCTCGGAATGGCTGGTCCGCTATTTCAAGCGGCACTTCTGAATCCGCAGCTTTCCGCCCACTGCGCCGGAACGGTATCGCGCAGATGCATGACTCACTGTCGAGCGCGAAAGGTTATTCCGAAGGTTCGCGGATCGCTCGGCGTGCCGAGGATCAAACCTGAATTGCCCGACTGGATGGTCACGTTCTGGATATAGTTGCGATTGAACAGGTTGCGCGCAAACACCGCCACCTCAAGGCCCGATGACAGCCGCAGCCCCAGACTGGCGTTCACCAGCGTATAGCCGTGGATCACGGTATATGCCGAGTCTGTCGGGTCGCCGAACATCCTGGTGCGGGTCACCATGTCGGCATGCGCAAGCAGGTTCACGCCATTGCTGATCGGTTGATCCATGTCGGCGCCGACCGTCACCGCCCATTTCGGCAAGCCCGACAGACCCTTGCCGCTCAGGTCGCACACTGTCGTACCGCTGGCGATCCGCTCGATCGGGCACGATCCGGTCGGATAGGACACATATTTGCCGTCGGCATAGGCGACCGATGCGCGGAGCGAGACGTTTCGGGTGACGGCCGCAACAGCGTCCGCCTCGAAGCCTAACACGCGAACCTCAGGGATATTGGCGAGATACGTCCGCAGCGCCGCCGCTGCGCCGGTGTCGGTCACATTGGCCTGGAAGTCAGTGATCCTGGTGTAGAAGCCATCCACGTTGAAAATCAGCCGGCGGTCGAACAGGCGGGTCTTGATGCCGGCCTCGTAAGCGGTGTTCTTCTCGGGCTTGATCACCACCTTGTCGAGCGCGGTCGGTGGCAGGCCCGACATATTGATGCCGCCGGATTTTGCGCCGCGCGCGTAGCTGACATAGCCGAGCACGCCATCGCTGAACGCATAAGAGACGTTCGCCCGACCCGTCAGTGCTCCGCCCTTGACCGCACCGGAATAGCTCTGATCCCGCAGAATGCCCTGTTTGGCATTGTTGAGCGCGGTGCTGGCCGTCGCCGAACCACCGAAAGTGAAGAGGCTATAGGTGCCGCTCTTGTCCTCATAGGTGTAGCGCAGGCCACCTGTCAGCGTCAGGCCGGGCAACGGACGCCAGTTGACCTCGCCGAACGCGGCATAGCTGTTCGACTGGAAATCGGTGCGCCCATCCGAGGAGAAGCCGTCGAGCAGGTTGGCGGGCACTGCCACGGCGGGCGACCCCGTGGTCGGCCCGATCAGCCAATAGGCAGCGAGAGGACCATAGACCGAGATCGGCCGTCCAATGATCCGCTGGCGGAAGAAATACAGGCCACCGACATAGCTGAGCGGCCCGTCCCCGTTCGAGGCGAGGCGCAGTTCCTGGCTGAACTGGTCCTGGCGCGAGGGGATATGCTGGGTGATCTGGATCGGCAGGCCGGTATAGTCGCGGTCGTTCGCGGCATCCCAGTTCCAGAACCGCCATGCGCTGACCGAGGTGAGCGTCGCGCCGCCCAGCTTCCAGTCGGCAATCGCGGAGACATCCCCCTCATTGGTGTTCGTTCCAACCGCAGCGTCGATATTGGTTTTGCGGTCATAGGGGTTGAGACTAGCGGGCGTGTAGGCGCCGCCGGGCACATTGGCGGCGAGCGCAGCATATTGACGCGCGGCGGACTTCAGCGTCGGCGCGACACGCAGATACACCTGCGTGCAACACGCGCTCTCGAAACTGGTGAAGTCGGCGATCAGGCGGACTTGCAGATCCGCATTGGGCGTGAACAGCAATTGCCCACGCACTGCCTGATTGCCGATACCGTTGAGCTTGTCGCCTGTGCGGACATTGGTGATCATGCCGTCACGCCTCGTGATCAGTCCAGACAGACGGAACGCCACTGTGTCGCCGATCAGCGGGCCGGTCGCCGATGCCTTTGCCTGGACGAAATCGTAATTGCCGTAGGAGAACTCCTCGGTCGCGCCCCGCTCGAAGCTCGGCGCGCGCGTCGTGACGCTGATCGCGCCTGCGGTGCTGTTCTTGCCGAACAGCGTGCCCTGCGGCCCGCGCAGCACCTCGATCTGCTGGATGTCGCTGAAGTCGAACGCGGCGGTCGCCGGGCGCGCGTGATAGACCTGGTCGACATAGAAGCCGACGCCACTTTCCAGCCCGTCATTGGCCTGGCTGACCGCCACGACGCTGCTGCCGAGCCCCCGGATCGTGAAGGCGGTGTTGCGCGGATTGGCGGAGCTGTAGTTGAGCGCTGGCACCAGCTGCGACAGTTGCGACGTGTTGACCGTGTAGGAGCGGTCGAGCAGCCCACCCGTGACGACGCTCAGCGATCCTGGAATCTTCTGTGCATCTTCCGGGCGGAGGCGCGCCGTAACGGTTATGTCCGTGTCGTAGGACGGGGTTGAGGCTGCCGGGCTCGCTTCAATTGGGTCGGCGGGAGCCGCTAAAGCGGCCGATCCGCCTGAAAGCGTGAGAACACCAACTGCCGCCACCAGAAAGGATTCACGCATCGGCCCTGGGTTCCTGTCTCAGTCCATTCGATATATTCGGCCATATACATCGATGCACGACAAGCGAAAGTCCTTGAATCCGGGAAATCATTATCGCTGTGACTTGGGCGGAAGCGGCTCGTCGCGGAGCGCCGATACCAGGCGCGTATAAGCCGGATCCTCGGCCAGCCCGGCCGATTGCTCCTCAAGCGCGCGATACGCCTCCAGCACATTGCGCCCGAGATCGGTGAGCCTCGCACCCTGTTCAGTGCTGCCGCCCTTCTGCGTTTCGATCACTTTCTCGCGGAAGCAGCGATTCATCTCATCGACCAGAAGCCAGACCCGCCGGTAGCTCATCCCCAAGGTCCGTCCCGCCGCCGAGATCGAGCCTTCGCGGTCGATCGCTTCAAGAATGTCGGCCTTGCCCGGTCCGATCGCGAAACCGTCGCCGCAGAGCAGTTGGAGTTTCAGCTTCAGCCGACCGACACGCACCCTACTTGCCGATCAGAACATCGCTCGCCTTGATGAAGACGGTTACCGCACCGCCCTGGCCGAGCGCGAGATCGGCAATCGCTTCTTCGGTGATACTGGCGGTAACGATCATCCCGTTGCCGATATCCACCTTGACGGTGCCGTTCACCGCTCCCGGCTTGATTTCGGTGATCCCTCCGCCGAACTGATTGCGTGCGCTGATCTTCATAGCTGCTCGTCGCCTCCGGCTTTTGACAATAGTGTAGCGATGCAAGGCAAGCGCGACCAGCCGGTGCGCTCGCGGCCTTTCACGTCTCGAACCGATTGTGCCAAAACACCCTAAAGACCCGCGCGATCACCAGACCCCGGTGCGCGCCCCAGGCGCAAAGTAGAGCCTGTCGCCAGGTTTGACATCAAAAGCCCGAGCCCATGCCGCGCTGTTGCGTACCAGATCGCTTCGGCATGCCGGCGGCGCATGGGTGTCGGTTTCGATCTGCCGGCGCAGCGCTGCGTCGGTCTGCAGCCGCCGCCAGCGTTGCGCGAAGGCGATGAAGAAGCGCTGTTCGCCCGTCAGCCCGTTTTTCACGATATCGGTCCTGCCGTGCAGCGACAGCAGATACGCATCATGCGTGGCCGCGAGTCCGGCAAGGTCGGCGGCGCTCTCGGCAAGCACCTGCTTGCCGTGCACGCAGGCGTCCGGCGCCGGACAACAGGTGTCGAGTTGCACCGCAAGCGGCGCTGAAGCGGCCTGAAACCGCGCGAGATCGCCCGAAGCCCACCAGCGCACCAGCCGCCCCTGCGCATCATACTGATTGCCCAGCTCGTCGAAACTATGGGTGATCTCATGGGCGAGGCCGGCGCCGGCCGAACCATAATTGGCAGCGGCGTCGCCCGCTGGATCGAAATAGGGCGGCTGCAACAGGCCGGCGGCGAAATCCATGCTGTTCGGGCTGATGTTGAGAACCGCACCGACCATCTGGGGATGGAGCTGCACGGCCCATTCATCGGGATCGACCGGGCGGCCGAGCTTCGCCACCGCGCGGCGATAGGCGAAAGCCTCGACCCGCTCGAGATTGCCGAACGCGTCGCCGCGCACGACGGCAAGCGGCGCATAGTCAATCCAGGTCTCCGGATAGCCGAGCCCGATCCTCAGCGCCGCCAGCTTGGCCAGCGCCTTCGCCTTGGTCTCGGGCGCCATCCAGCCTGAATGCGCCAACCGGGCATGAAAGGCGGTGCGGATATTCTCCGCCATATTCGTGGCCGCCGCCTTGGTGCTGGCTGAGAAATAGCGCTCGACATAAAGCCGGCCCACCGCGTCGCCGAGAGCGGTCTCGGTGGCCGTGACGGCCAGTTGCGCGGGGGCCGGCGCCGGGGGAAGGGGGGCTCCCGACAAAAGCGCGCCGAAGCGGCGATCCTCCTCGCCGATTGCCTGTGGAAGGACATCGGCATGATGTTCGACGAGGTGGAAGGCGAGATAATCCTTCCACGCGTCGAGCGGCTCGGTGGCGACGAGCCTTGCTCCGCCGATCACCGCCGCTGGCTGCCACACCACGAAATTCGCCGACGGATTGAGGCCGGCCGCCGAGAACCAGGTGGTCCAGTCAAGGCCCGGCGCCCGGGCGTCGAAATCGGCGCGGCGCCAGTCATTGTCGGTCTTGTAGACGTCATCGGTCTCCGCGCGGGACGCATGCGTCCCGGCAATGGCGATCTCGAGCGCCAGTATCCGGCCGGCGCGCATGCCCGGCTGATCGAGCCCGGCGAGCCTCAGCACGTTGGCGATATGTGCCCGGTACAGCGCCCGGTGCGCGGCTCGCTCCGGCACCGCGTCGAGATAATCGTCTCGATCGGCGAGCCCCAGCCCGCCCTGCACGAGATGGGCGGCATAATGATCAGCATCGTGAAAGCCCTGATGGACCCATACGCCCCACAGGCCCTCGGTCTGCTGGTTGGTGCCGTCATCGAGGCTGGTTGAGCGCCCGAGCCATGCCGTCAGCGCTCGCCGGTCGGCGATCGCGGCAATCGCGGCAAGGTCGCCGGAAAGTGGGGCAAACCCTTTCGCTTCGATGCCGGCCTGGTCGAGCCGGCTGGCATAATAATCACCCACCTTCCGGACATCGGCGCGCACCCGCCCGGGCGCGGCGGCAGCCCTCGCCGCATCCTCGATCAGCCCCTGCACCCGGCGCGCACTCTCGGCGCGGAGCTCCGTCGTGGTGTCGATCCTCGACACGCCCTCGGGCAGCTGCGTCGCCCTGGTCCAGGCGTTGTTGGCATAGCCGTAGAAATCATCCCCGGGCCTGATCGAGCGATCGACCGCCGGAGCAGTGCCGGGCGCATCGCGAGACGAGGCACCCGCGGACGCAGCGGAGATCGCGAGCAGGGCGCCCAGGAGTCTGGCGCGACGCTCAGCCATGGCCGGCCGCCTGCGCCGCAGCCCCATAGTCCGGGGCACCGAGCGTCGCGATCAGCCAGCCAGTATCGACGATCGTGGCGAACTCGTCCTGCAGATCGCTCAGCGCTGCGTCATGGACGTCGGCCGCGAGGCGGATCGTCCTATCGAGGCCGGCGCGATCGAAGGTCGCGGTGGCGTCCGCCGCAACAAAGCTGTCGAAGCCCAGATTGCCGGCCATCCGGGCAGTCGTCGAAACGCAGTGGTTGGTGGTCAGGCCGATAATCGCCAGCGTCCCGATGCCGAGCACGCGAAGATCATCCTCCAGGCGGGTGCCGATAAAGGCGCTGTTGACCGATTTGCGATACAGCCGCTCCCCGTCCCGAGGCTGTGCTTCCGGCTTTGCCGCATGGCCCGGGGTCCCGCGCCGGAAATGCCCGGACGGGTGCGGGGAATCATGGTGGATATGGATGACCGGTGCGCCGAATGAGCGCCAGGTTTCGATCAGCCTCGCGACATTGGCCTCGGCGCCCGGATTGTTGCGCGGGCCCCAGGCGGGGTCGTCAAAGCCCCTTTGCATGTCGATCACCAACAGGGCTGTGTTCCAGGGAAGGTGTTTCAAGCGTCGCCGTCCTCATGTCCGCCCGCGAACTTGACCGTCGGGACATGGGGCACCAAAACGCCGATGAAGGCATCGGAAATGCCGATGGGGTGAGCGATGACGAAGGACCTTGAGGTTCGCCACTGCCGCGCGCTCGTCTCCGTGCACGATCATGGCGGCGTTGGTGCGGCGTCGCGCGCTTTGGGCGTCGCACAATCGACTGTGTCCGAGACGCTCCTGTCGCTCGAAAGGCTTCTCGGCACCCCCGTCACACTGCGCCGCACCGGCCGCGAGGCGATCCTCACGCCGGCGGCCGAAGCGCTGCTCCCCCATGCGCGCTCCCTGATCGCGACATCCGAAGCCGGGCTTGCCGCGGGCGTGCGGCAGAGCCAGGCGACGCTCCGGCTCGGCACCGTGGAATCGATCAGCTCCTTCCTTTTGCCCGGGCCGTTGAGCGGCTTCCGCCTGCTCTGGCCTCATGTCGAAGTGCGGATCACCATCGGCCTGTGCGAGGATCTCAGGAAGCGCGTCGAGCGGCTCGAGCTCGATGCGGCGCTGACGATCGAGGGCGCCGAGCGGGTACGCGGTCGCCATGGTGTCGGAGAAATCTGGCCGGCGCGGCTTTGCCTGATCGTAGCGCCGCACCATGTGCTGGCCCGCAGCAGCGTGGACCGTCACAGCCTGGCAGGCCGGATCTGCCTCCTCGCCGATTCGGAAGGCGCCTTTTACGATCTCATGAAGAGCTGGGCCGGCAGCGCCGGCCACCCGCCACGCTTCGAGTCAGCCGGCAGCATCGACGGCGTGAAACGCGGCGTGCTCCACGGCGACGCGATCGGAGTCCTGCCCGACTATGCCGTGGCGGAGGAGCTGTCGGCAGGGTCGCTCGTCGCGCTGGAGATGCACGATCCGCTGCCGGCCGTCTCCTTGTGCCTGACGACGCTCACCACACCGCCCTCTGCATCGCCCCTCGAAAGCCTGATCGCGAAAATCCGCGAGGCTTTCCGCGCAGAGTAGGCGGGTCAATTCAACCGCACCCAATCCCCGCTATCGTACGAGGCGGCGAGTAGCGCCTATCACCTCACGCGAGAGCGCCCGCTTATCAGCGTTCGCGCGGCATCCGCGCCTGCCGCAAGGATACGGTCCGAAAGCGCCGTCCCTTCGACTGCCCGGGCGAGCTGCAGCGTGCCGATAATGGTCGCCTGCATCGCAAGCGCCACGCCTTCCGGGTCCGGCGTCCCGGCCGGTAATGCCGCAGCCATCTCGCGCGTAATGTCGAGGAAGCGCTCGGCATAAAGCTCGCGCGTTTCGACGCGCTCGCGCGCGAGCTCGGGCAACAATGCCGCTGACGTGCATCCCTTGCCCGGATTGTCGCGATGCTCCGGCGACAGATAGGCCGCAATGACGGCTTCAAGCCCACCTGCGGCAAGCCCTTCGCGGATCTGCTCGGCTTGGCCCGCCAAGGTGGCTGCGACGCTTTCGCTGACCAGCGCCGCCTTGGACGGAAAGTGCGGGTAGAAGGCGCCGTTGGTCAGCCCCGCCTCCTTCATGATGCCGGCCAGCCCCGATGCGGCGATGCCGTCGCTCCGAAACCGCTCCGAGGCAATCTCGACGATCCTGCGGCGCGATTCGTCCTTTCGGCCTTTTTCGTAGCGCACTGAGAACTCTCCCGATTAATCCGTTTGCATTATGGTCATAATGTCATTAAATGATCATAATGCAATACCGCACTGTCCGCAAGTCTGGAACCCCGATGACTGATACACGCCCCACCGCCCCAAGCCTCCCTTCGGCAAAGACAGCGATCGTCACCGGCGCCTCGACCGGCATCGGCCGCGCCACCGCCGAGGCGCTTGCCCGCGCCGGTTTCAAGGTCTTCGGCACCAGCCGCAGCGCGCGCAATGACGGACCGGCGGGCGTCACCATGCTGACCTGCGACGTGACCGACGACGCTGCGGTGCACGCCCTGATCGCGGCCGTCGTCGCCCAGACCGGCCGCATCGACCTGCTGGTGAACAATGCCGGCCTCGGCCAGGTCGGCGCGGCCGAGGAGTCCTCGATCGCGCAGGTCCAGGCCCTGTTCGACGTCAACCTGTTCGGCGTCATCCGGGTGACCAACGCAGTGCTGCCGATCATGCGCCAGCGCGGCGAAGGGCGGGTCATCAATCTCAGCTCAGTGCTCGGCCTGATACCGGCACCCTATTCGGCCTATTATGCGGCGACCAAGCACGCGCTCGAAGGCTATTCGGAATCGCTCGATCACGAAGTCCGCGTCTTCAACATCCGTGTTTCCCTGATCGAGCCCGCCTTCACCCGCAGCGTCTTCGATCAGAATGCCCTCGAGCCCGATATGCCACTCGGCGTCTATGATCAGGCCCGCACTGGCGCCCGCGCGCTCCTCCACGATGTCATGCCGGTCGCCGATCCGCCCGAGATCGTTGCCCAGGCTATTGTCCAGGCGGCGAGCGCCACACGCCCGCGCCGCCGCTACACCGCCGGCAAGGTTGCACGGCAGATCAGCCTGCTGCGCCGCTTCGCTCCGGCGGGGATGTTCGACAAAAGCCTGCGCAAGCAGCTGCGGCTGAGCGCGGCGTCGTGAGGGCCCTCGTCGTCGAGCGTTACGGCAGCAAGCCTGGCCCGCAGCTTCGCGACATGCCTGAGCCGGAACTGCGCGACAACGACGTGCTGGTCCGGGTCCATGCCGCCAGCGTAAACCCGCTCGATTCCAAGATCGTGGCCGGCGAGTTCAAGCTCATCCTGCCTTATCGCCTGCCGTTGATTCTCGGCAACGACGTGGCCGGGGTCGTGGTCCGCGCGGGGCCGGGGGCGCGGCGCTTCAAGCCCGGCGATGAGGTCTACGCGAGGCCGGACAAGGACCGCATCGGCACGTTCGCCGAATATATCGCCATGGACGAAGCTGATGTCGCGATGAAACCGGAGAACTTCACAATGGCTGAGGCCGCCTCGCTCCCGCTGGTCGCGCTCACCGCGTGGCAGGCGCTCATCGAAATGGCGCGCTTGAAAAAGGGCGAGAAGGTCCTGATCCATGCCGGTTCGGGTGGCGTCGGCACCGTTGCGATCCAGCTCGCAAAACATGTCGGCGCGACCGTGGCGACGACAACCAGCGCAGCCAATATCGATCTGGTGAAGAGCCTCGGCGCCGATATCGTCATCGATTACAAAAAGGACGATTTCGCTGAAGTCCTGAGTGGCTACGATCTCGTCCTGAACAGCCTCGGCAAGGACGTGCTCGAGAAATCGCTGGCCGTGCTGAAGCCCGGCGGCCAGCTGATCTCGATTTCAGGCCCGCCCGATCCGGATTTCGGGCGGGAGATCGGCGCGAATGTCATCGTGCGACTGATCATGCGCGCGCTGAGCTCAGGCATCCGGCGAAAAGCCAGACGCCAGGGCGTCCGGTATGCATTCCTCTTCATGCGCGCGAACGGCAGGCAGTTGGGCGAGATCACCGATCTCGTTGAGGCCGGGATCATCCGTCCGGTCCTGGACCGGATATTCCCCTTCGAGGCCGCCGGCCAGGCTCTCGCCTATGTCGAAACCGGTCACGCAAAGGGCAAGGTGGTTATCAGTGGCCCGGCATGAGCGCATTGCAACCGGGTGGGGACCGGCTCATCCGGGTTCGCAAAGACCATCTGAACGGCGAAGCGCCCGGGGCGCGAGAGACAGCGTCCCGCTTGCCGGCAGGTTGCCGGAGGAATCGCCCAGCGCCAGGCGAACGTTCCCGGCGGTCACCCGCCAGCACCTCCCCTGCTCATCAAAGTCAGCCAACAGGCGCGGGTCGAGCGTCAGCGTAATATCCCGCGACTGACCCGGCGCGAGGTCGATCTTTCGAAATCCCGCGAGCCGGCGCGGTGCTTCCCATCCGCCAGCCGAGGCATAGATCTGGGCCACGGTCATCCCGCGCAGGGTGCCGCGATTTTGAACGCTGAACCTCGCAGTCACGGCTCCATTCGTGATGCGGGCGCTCAGGTTGCGATAGCCGAAGCGGGTATAGGACAAGCCGTGCCCAAATGGGAACGCCGGCTCAATTTTCTGCCGATCATACCATTTATAGCCAATGGCGGCCCCTTCGCTGTAACGCACATCGCCCTTCACCGGGCTTTCAGGATGCGGCAGCTCCATCGCACTGTTCGGAAAAGTCACCGGCAAATGCCCCGATGGGTTCACCTTGCCGATCAGCACGGCCGCAATCGCGTCTCCGCCGGCTGTTCCAGGGAACCACGCTTCGAGGAGCCCAGCGACCTTGCCCGCCCAGGGCGTGAGAACGGGACCACCGGTCTCGAGAACGACGACCGTTCTCGGATTGGCTGTCGCCACGGCGTCGATCAAACTGTCCTGATCGTCCTTCAGCGACAACGACACGTCGAAACTTTCACCTGCCCATTGGGTCGCAAAGACGATCGCGATATCAGCGGTGCGGGCCTGGGCCGCTGCCGCAACGCGATCGCGGCCATCGATGTAGCTGATCTCGGCACCGGGCAGCTGGCGGCGCAGGGCCTCGAGCGGCGAGGACGGATAGAACATCATCGGTCCCGGCCATGTCTTCGGCTGCGCATCCGGCACCGCGTTTCCGCCCCTCGGGTAGACGAGGGACGAACCGCCGCCGGCGATCACGCCCTTGTCGGCATGGCCACCGATCACGACGATCCGTTTGGCGCTACGCGCCAGCGGTAGCACGCCTCCCTCATTCTTCAGCAACACGATGCCTTGCTCGGCCGTCGCGCGGCTGGCTGCGGCGTGGCCGGCGAGCATCGCCTCGGGAAGATCCATCGGCGCCTCGATCACCGGATGGTCGAACACGCCATGCTTGAACATCGCATAGAGGATCCGCGACACCATCGTGTCGAGCTGGGCGGAGGTCACGGTCCCGTCCGCGAGGGCCTTTTTCAGCCCTTCGCCCAGATAGGGCTCCTTGTCGAACGGGAAGCCGGATTCCTGGTCCAGCCCTGCCGCGATGGCCGGTGCGGTCGAATGCACCGCTCCCCAATCCGACATGACATAGCCTTTGAACCCCCAGTCGCGTCGCAGCACGTCGCGCAGCAGCCAGGGGTTTTCGCACGAGAACGGGCCGTTCACGCGATTGTAGGCGCACATCACGGAGCCCGGTTTCCCCTTCTCGATCGCGATCTCGAAGGCGAGCAGGTCGGAGAGGCGCGCGGCCTTGGGGTCGAGCACCGAGTTGCCGGCGTTGCGATCAGTCTCCTGATCGTTGATCGCGTAATGCTTCACGGTCGAGATGATGTGGTTCGACTGAATGCCCGCAATCTGCGCGCCGACCATCGTGCCGGCAAGCAGTGGGTCCTCGCCGCCATATTCGAAATTGCGCCCGTTGCGCGGTTCGCGCACCAGGTTGACGCCGCCTGCCAGCATTACGTTGAAGCCCGAAGCGCGCGCTTCGGCGCCGATTATCGCGCCGCCCTTGAAAGCAAGATCGGTGTTCCAGGTTGCGGCGACGCCGAGGTTCGACGGCAACGCAGTGCGCTCCCGCTTCTTGACCGCGCCACCCTGAGTCGCGACTCCGATGCCGGCATCGGTCTGCCACTGCGCCGGAATACCCAGCCGCGGAATGCCCGGAACATAGCCCGCCGATCCGGCCCGCGCGTCGGCGGGCGCCTTGTAGCCCCTGAACGAAAAATCAGTCCCGAACTGGCCGAAGACCAGGCTGAGCTTTTCGTCCTGCGTCATCCGCGCAAGCAGTAGAGCCGCGCGCTGCTCCGGGGTCAGGCTGGCATTCATCCAGGCCCGATCATCGCGTTGCGAGGTCGCGGCGGAGGATGACTGCCCTGCGAGTGCGAGCGCCGGGATCGCGCATCCGGCAAATGCGACGGCCGCAACGCCAAGGTGCATCATCTTCATCTTCTTTCCCCTTTGTTTGTCCGGCCGTCGCGCGGCCGCCATGGTGCTGAGCGCTCACATCAGTGATGCGCAGATCCATCGGTCGCGATCAGCGCAGGACATCGCTCGCCTGGGCCTCGCCGATGATTCGGTCGGCATCGTCGCGCAGCAGCCAGCCCGTAGCGACCTGCGCCTCGGCTGCCGTTCGGACATGGGCGACAAATCCGGCATGGTCGCGATAGCGTTCCTCGAGCGAGATCCGGGGATCGCCGGTCGCGAGCCGCTCCGCCCTGGTGCGGGCGAAAGGGATGAACCCGCCGATGAAGCCACAGCCGCCGCCTGCGCCATAGCCACGCTTGCGAACATTCCAGCCGGTATAGGTGCCGAGCGGCACGAGCATCTGCACTGAAGGGATGCCGGCCGTTTCGTTGCCATCGGCGTTGACGCGCGGCACGAGCGACGGGATCACTTGCCGGATCCGGGGCGGCTGGCGGGTGAGAACTCCGCTCAGATCCACATAGTTGAAGCCCGGCCCGAAGTCATAGTCGAGGACGCGGTTGAGCTTGCCGGTCGGCACCGGTGCGCCGGGGATGTCAGGCCACCCCATTGCGCTTGCATTCGGCGCGACCAGATCGCCCGCCGCGAGCGTCGGATAGCGGCTGGCGGGCGGTGCCTTGCCGGTTCGGACCCAATCGACGAGTGCCTGCAGCAACGCGCGCCGCGTGTCGGCGGAGGGATTGGGGTTCCAGGCGAGCGTGCAGAAGTCGGCGCCCGGCGGCGGCGCTTCGCCCGTCACCGGAAAGCCGCCCCGTGCCGAGCCATTGTGCGTCACGCTCGGTAAATAATAGCGCCTGACATTGCCGGGCAGCGGCAGGTCACTCCGCGCGTCGGTGCCGACTAGATTGGGCGACATGCGCAGGCCCCATAGTTCAGCCGAACCAAAGGTCTCGACGATCTTCGGGCAGGTGCCGCTTGCGGTGCAGCGCTCGAGCAGGCTGGAGGTGCCGCGGCCGCGGCGGCGGTCGTCATAGCGCGACCACCACAAGGCACCCTCGCTGCCGGGCTCGTAGAGATCGGCGGCGCCGCCCGGAACGCCGAAACGGATGTTGAGCGGCACCTGTCGGGCGGCGATGTTGGGATTGGCGCCATCGAAGATGATCCGGCCGCCTTCAGCCTGGTTGAAGCCGAGCGCGATCAGGCTGCGGACGAAATTGCCCGATTGCGAGGTGCCGGTGACGATCGACCAGCGTACCGCGCCGGCAAGCGGATTGAGCGTTCCGGCATCGTCCCGGTCGGCATAGCGCAGAAAGGCGTTGAGATCGCGTACCGCTGCGAAGCCGGTCCCGAGCACCAACGGATCGCGTGCGCGATAGACCAGAGCATAGGCCTGAGCCGGCTTGAAGCCGCTTCGGACGCATAGTCGGGTCGGGTCGGGCGTGCCGGGGAAGGGGCCGGTCCGGCAATCGGCGAAGGCCCAGTCGCGCGCTGGAATGTCGACGGGCCGGGCGTCATCGGCGGTCTGGCGGAAAAGCCTGGCCTTGCCCGTATCGAGTGAGACCGGCAGCGGTCGGGGCGTCGGTCGACCGAAGCCGCCGGTGATGGCGACACTGGCTGTTCCGGCGGGGATGTCGGTGAAGCGCTGGAGCACCGGCCCGGTCACGGCAGTACCGTCGCGGTTGCGCGCCATCGGCGCGCGGAGTGTCTGGAGGCCGGGCGCGGCCGCGATGTCGCCCTGCCATCCGCTGACCACCCGGATATGCCCCTGCGGATCGACGGCGACGTCGCCATTGCCACGATTGGGCACCTCGTACAGCAACAGGCCGCTCGAGGCCCTAAGATCGCGCGGCATCGCAATCGCGAAGGTCGCTGAATAGCCGACGCGGCCATTGGGCAGGCGGGTCGCCAGGGCGATGTCGGTGATGCCGCGGTTGTGGGGGTCGGCGGGATCGACCTCGCCTTCATAATAGCCGCGCAGGATCACCCAGTCGGGGTGTGCCGGTGCGGCATCCCGCTGCACGACGACGAAGCGCGTGACGCGCGCGCCAGCGGCCATAGGCGTCAGGGCCGCGGCGGCGCCGACGAGAGAAGCGACCCAGCGCCTCATCCTCCGGAACGACCCGTCGCGTCGATTTCGAGATCGAGCAGTTGCGCGCTCAGCGTTTTGCCATGCGCATCGAGCGACAGGGACCGCGTCACCCCGCCATTGAGCGCGCCGTACAGGACGAAATTCAGCGCGCCCAGCCCGGGCAGCTCGTAGCGCTCGGCCTTGCTCGGCGTCAGCCGCGCGAGGTGGCTGCACACACGCTCGACCGTCACTTCGCGGCACAGCAGCTCATAGTCGGCGGGATCATAGGCGATGACCGAGATCTGCGACACATCGCCCTTGTCGCCCGCCCGCAGATGCGCAAGCTCGCCGAGCTTCATGGCTTCACCTCGATCATTGCGATGCGCGGCGTCACGCACTCGGCCGGGATCAGCGTCGAGGCGATCGCGACGACCGGGCGCACGCTGCGAAACGCGCCACCACCCCCCGCCG
The DNA here is from genome assembly GCF_056402635.1 of Sphingomonas sp. P3_C5. Lineage (NCBI taxonomy): Bacteria > Pseudomonadati > Pseudomonadota > Alphaproteobacteria > Sphingomonadales > Sphingomonadaceae > Sphingomonas > Sphingomonas sp. P3_C5. The sequence continues at coordinate 314,460 of NZ_JBFUHA010000001.1, read as the reverse complement.
GGCCGTTGGTGTACAGCGCTTCGACCTCGGCCCCGATGGCGGCCGCATCGCGCTCGTTTGCGGACCGTCCGGTGATCCTCACCCGAACCTCCCGCGGCTCGGCCTGTGGCGCAGCGCTGCGATCGACCGAATCCAGCCCGATAAGCTCTCCGCGCAATTCGCTCAGTCGCGCGCCGACGAGCCGGAGCCGCTCGCGCACGATCTCGAACGCCATGCGCCCTCGCGCTACCGCGCCCGGCCCCGCATAGGAGATCTGGCCTTCGCCGATGAAACCATCATCATAGCCGATCGAAACCTTCAGCGAGCCCGAAGGCGGCCGCCCGCCGCCGCCGCGCACGCGGATTCGGTCGGCGCCGATCTCCTCGAAGGTGACGCTCGTGAAATCGGCAATGACGTCGGCCTGGTGATAGGCTGCGGGATCGAGGATTTCGTAGAGCAGTTGCTCCTTGCAGCTGGCGATGCTCAGCCGGCCGCCCGAACCCCGCACCTTGCCGAGAATCGCGCTGGCGTCGGCGAACACCTCGGCAAAGGGGAAGCCGAGCCGGGCGAGTCCCTCGACCTGCTTGCGGTCGCCGTCCGCGAAATAGCCGCCGGTCAGCTGGCCCGCGCATTCGAGCAGATGGCCTATGACAGTTGCCTGCCCGATCAGCTCGGAATCGTCGAAACGCCAGCCGAATGCATGCGCGAGCGGCCCGACAAACAGCGCCGGATCGCCCACCCGTCCGGTGATCACGATATCCGCGCCTTGCCCCAGCGCCTGCGCGATCGGTTCGGCACCGAGATAGGCATTGGCGGAAATCATGCCCGGCAGGTCAGCGGTCGTGCCCGGCTCGTCGAGCAGCGGATAGCGCGAGGCGGCGATTTCCGCGCGCACATCGTCTCCCAACACGGCGGCGATCCGCAGCGGTGCCAGGCCGAGCTCGCGTGCAAGGGCCGCCAGCGCCTGTGCCGCACCCAGGGGGTTGGCCGCTCCGGCATTGGTGATGATGCGCACGCCGCGCGCCCGGGCGCCTGGCAGTACCCCGCGCATCCGCTCGATCAGCATTGGATCATAGCCGTTCGAGGGATTGCAGCGTCGCGCCTGATGCGCCAGCGCGATGGTACGCTCGGCGAGGCATTCGAAGACCAGGAACTGCAGGCGGCCGCGTTCGATCAGTTCGATCGCCGGTTCGATCCGATCGCCGGCAAAGCCCGCGCCGACACCGATACGTACGCTTCTCTCGCCGGCACTCACAGCGGCAATACTCCAAGCAACAGCGCCGCGACGAGCATCACGATGCTTGCCCCGAACAACCAGGGAATGGCGAAGCGCTGGTGCGCAGCCAGATCGATGCCGCTCAACCCGCAGACCAGGAAGGTGGCGGGGGTGAGGGGGCTGACGGGAAATCCGGTCGTCATCTGGCCCAGCAAAGCCGCCTGGCCGACGGCGATCGGCGGCGTGCCGAAGCTCGCGCCGACATTCGCGATGACCGGAAGAACGCCGAAATAGAAGGAATCAGGATCAAACATCAGGCTGAGCGGCATCGCCGTAATGCCGAGCAGCACCGGCAGATGCCCGCCCAGCGCGGCGGGCACCTGACGCGCGGCGGCTTCCGCCATTGCGTGGAGCATGCCTGAACCGCTCATGATCCCGGTGAATGCACCAGCGGCAAAGAGCACGCCGGCCATGAGCAGCGCGGCGGGGGCGTGCGCGTCGATGCGCTCGCGTTGCGTCTTCGAATCGCGGAAGTTGATCACCAGCGCCAGTGCGGTGCCGATCATGAAGACGACGACGGGCTCAGCCACGCCTGTGACCATCACGCCGATGACGATCAGCGTCAGCATCAGGTTGACGATCAGCAGGTGCGGGCGTGCATGCGGCGAGGTGCGGGCGGGCTCTGCATTCAGCGGGCGCGCTTCAACGGCATTGTCCGTCCCGCCGAGCGGCGCCAGCCGCCGGGCTTCGCCCCGGCCCATCCACCATGCTGCGCCCAGTGCGAAGGCGATCCCTGCCAGTTGCGCCGGCAGCATCGGCGTGAACAGCGCGGTGGCGGGAATATGCAGCGCCGCCGAAGCGCGCAGTGTCGGGCCCGTCCAGGGCAGGAAATTGACGCCCGCTGCCATCGATGCGGTGCAGGCGAGAATGCGCCGGTCCATCCCCAGCGTGTCATAGAGCGGGCGCATTGCCGGTATCGCGACGAGGAAGCAGACCGCGCCGGATCCGTCGAGATGGATGAGCAGCGCGAGCAATGTCGTGCCGATTGCGATGCGCACCGGGTCTCGTCCCGCCAGCCGCAGCACCAGCCGCACGATCGGATCGAGCAATCCGACATCGGTCATGATCCCGAAGAACAGGATCGCGAAGACGAACATCCCCGCGACCGGCGCGATGCGCGCGATCCCTTCGACCAGCTGGGCCGGCATCTGCGCCGCCTGCCCGATCAGCAGCGACGCGAGAACCGGAACCAGGATCAGGGCGGCGATTGGCGCAAGGCGATTGGAGAGGATGAGCGCCAGCAACGTCAACACCGCCACTGCGCCGATTATCGCGAGCATTGTTCCTCCCAGTGCCGGTCCGTTGCCGGCGGGGCGATCATGTCGCCGATCCAGCTATCCATCAAAGAGAAATATCTTATGGATCAATCCGTATTTCTAATTGATCTCCGGAATGATCATCGATCCGCTCAGGTTATCAATCTATCGACTAATTCTATTTTTTAATCAGAACGCGTTGGTTCATCACAATGGCGAGCACGGCCTGACAACAGCGCGCCGGCAAGGGAGGGTCAAGCTGCAATCAACGCCGAACGGCGGTGGATTTGCGTGTCCTCCTCGCCGAAGCGCGCGGATATCGGACCTGAAAGCGGCGCAAGCCGACCTGCTCGCGGGGTGACGGGCAGCTGTCCTCCCGAGGAACGAACTAGGGAGGAAAAAAATGAAGCCGTCTCTTCGAGTCAAACTGCATTGCGCCAGCGTCGCTGCGTTGATCGCCGGATCGGTCTGGGCAATGCCCGCCGCCGCACAGGATAGCGGCGCCGATCCGCAGGCCGCCACGCCGGCTGCGAGCGTGGCAGCGACCGACCCGGACGAGGCTACCGACACTTCAGAGACGCCTCAGCAGGATATCATCGTCACCGGCACTAACATCTCGGGCGTCAAGCCGGTGGGTTCCGAAACGGTAACCCTCAACCGCGATCAGATCCTCGCGACCGGGCTTACCAACCTGAACGATGTGCTGCAGACCATTCCGCAGGTGCAGAACAATCCAAACGCCGGCGGATCGGGGCCTGTCTATCGGCAAGGCGGGACCGCCGGCTATGGCGGCAATTCGACCCAGGGAACCGCGATCAACCTGCGCGGGCTCGGCACATCGGCAACCTTGACGCTGGTCGACGGCCGCCGCGTGGTCCCCAGCGGTGCCGCGAGTACCTTTACGGAATCGATCCAGGTGCCGATCGCTGCGATCGAGCGCGTCGAGGTGGTGAGCGACGGCAATTCGGCGATCTACGGGTCGGACGCGATCTCGGGCGTGATCAACTATGTGTTGCGCAAGCAGTTCAACGGCGTCGAGGTCACTGGCCGCGACACATTCGATCGCTTTCACAACAGCTGGGGCGCGTCGGTCACGGCAGGCCATAGCTGGGGCAGCGGCAACATCGTCGCGACCTATGACTATGAATCGCGCGAGCCGTTCGTCAACGGCAAGTCGAAATTCCTGCGGCGCGACCTGTCGCCGCTGGGCAGCCGCGACGCGCGCGCAATCGACGCGACCATCGCCGTTTCAAGCCCGACACTGCTGGTGGGCGGCAACGGGACCGCCTATTCCTATTACACCTTGCCCACAGGCGCAGGCACCAATCTCGCGTTCAACCAGCTGACGCTCGGCGCCAACCTCGTCGATTCCTCGTACTTCAATGACTATCTCGGGCGCCAAAGGCGGCATCAGGCGGCAGTCTTCCTCAACCAGGAGATCAATCCCGCGATCTCGTTCTTCGTCGAGGGCTTTTACACCAAGCGTGACACGAAATCGGGCGCCTATGGCAACAGCCGGGTCAACAATATCGTGACCGTGTGCCAGGCAAGCCCCTATTATATCAGCGGAGCGCCTGCGGCGGCCTCCAACTCCAGCGCCTTGTGCGGGGGCGGGCTCGGACAGCAGATCGCGGTCGACCCGCTCACCTTTTTCGGCGGACGTTCGATCACCTCGAACCCGACCGAGACATTCAGTGTCACCAGTGGCCTGACGGGCCACCTGCCGGGCAACTGGACCCTCGACAGCTATTTCACCTATGCGCATGATTCGACCTGCGGCATCTGCAACTATGGCACCAATGCCAATGGCGCTGCGCTCGCCGCGGAAATCACCGCCGGCCGGATCAACCCGTTCAGCGCCACGCCGCTGACCCAGGCGCAATATGCGACCTTCATGGGGGACAACACCCAGCGGTCATTCAACAGCTTCTACGACGCGGTGGTGAAGCTGAACGGCCGGTTATTCGACCTGCCGGGCGGCACCGTGCGGACCGCGTTCGGCGGCGAGCTCGCCTATAACCGCCAGCACCTCGTGAATGGCAGCAACAACGCGTTCGAGAAAAATCCGACGAACAACAATTTCGCGGTGACGAACGACGCAACGGCGCACCGCAGCACTGTGTCGGCTTTCGCCGAATTGTTCGTGCCGATCGTCGGCCAGGACATGAACGTCCCGCTGATGCGCTCGCTCGAGGTGGATGGCGCGGTACGGTACGACAATTATTCCGACTTTGGCGGCACCACCAACCCGAAGATCGGTGCCACCTGGCGAGTCAATGAGTCCCTCTCAATCCGGGGCTCCTGGGGCACATCGTTCCGGGCGCCGGCTTTGACCGATACGAACCCGAACAACTATTCGTCTGCGGTTATCGGACTGCCCTTCGCGAACAATTCAGGCCGCACCGATATCGGCTTTCTCTATCCCGGTAACAGCAGCACCTATCTGCTGCTCGGCGCGAATACCGATCTTCAGCCAGAGACGGCGACCACATGGTCCGCAGGCGTTGACTTCAAGCCGGTGGGCACCGGCTTCCGTTTCTCGGCAACCTATTACAACACGAGCTATTCGAACCAGATCGTTGGCCAGAATGTCGGCCTGTTCCTCTCGAGCCCGGCGAACGCCGCGCTCTACAGCAAATATATCATTCCGGTGCACAATCCGGCCGGATGCGTGAACGGGACCCCCGCTACCTATGATCCGGTCCTCGCGAACTTCATCGCGGCACACCCGGCGCTGTACAATACCAACGTCGTCGGTGCGTGCTCGGTCAACGTGATTCTGGACGCCCGGTCCGCCAATGCGGCAACGACCTTCCAGGACGGGCTCGATTTCCAGGCGAGCTACACGATCGACACCAGCATCGGCCATTGGTCGGTCGCGGCGAATGTGACGAAGATCCTGAACCAGACTCTCCAGCCGGTGGCGGGCGCGACGACCCGCGACGTACTTGGCACCTTCTACTATCCCGTCAGCCTGCGCGGCCGCGGCCAGATCGGGTGGAATCATGGGCGGCTCGGCGCTAATCTGTTCGCCAACTATGTCGGCTCCTACACCAACACGCTGCCGCTCACCGGCCAGCCGCAGAGCAAGGTACCTTCCTGGACCACTTTCGACCTCGGTCTGAGCTATGCGATTCCGCGCAGCAGCTCATGGCTTGGTGGATTGCGCTTTTCTCTCAATATCCAGAACGTGACCGACAAGGATCCGCCGATCGTGCTAACCCAGTCGGGCAACAATTACGGCGCCTATGATCCATCGAATGCCAATGTTTTCGGCCGGATCTTCAGCATCCAGGTGACCAAGGCATTTTGATCCAACCGCCCAAAAATGATCGATCGGGACGCCGATCCGTTCCGATCCGAGGAGAACCGCACATGAAACCGTCCCATTCCCTTCTGCTCGCCGGCGCCGCGCTGTGGAGCGCACCCATCGCGGCGAACGCGCAAACCGGAGCGCCCGTCGTCAAAGTCGCAAACGGGGAGGTGAGCGGCGCGGTCGAAGATGGGATCGCGAGCTGGAAGGGCGTCCCCTTCGCGGCGGCGCCCGTCGGCCCGTTGCGCTGGCGCGCACCGCAGCCCGCCGCAAACTGGAATGGCGTGCGAGCCGCGACTCAATATAGCGCCGATTGCATGCAAAAGCCGTTCGGTGGTGACGCTGCGCCGCTCGGTACGACTCCAGCCGAGGATTGCCTCTACGCCAATATCTGGAAGCCAGCGGGGAGCGCCGGCAAGGTGCCGGTGATCGTGTGGATCTATGGCGGCGGTTTCGTGAATGGCGGCGCCTCGCCCCCCACCTATTCGGGGGCCAATATGGCGAAGCAGGGCGTGATGTTCGTCAGCTTCAACTACCGGGTCGGCCGCTTCGGCACCTTTGCGCTACCCCAATTGACCAGGCAGGATCCCGATCATGGGCTGATCGGCAATTATGGCTTTCTGGACCAGATCGCCGCGCTCAAATGGGTCCAGCGCAACATCGCGGCGTTCGGGGGAGACCCCTCGAACGTGACGATCATCGGCGAGAGCGCCGGGGGAATGTCAGTCCATACGCTCGTCACCACGCCGCTGGCGCGGGGGCTGTTCCAGAAGGCGATGGTGATGTCGGGCGGCAATGCCGAGACCGCGGGCAACGCGACGCTCCATGATGTCGAGCAGGTTTATTCGGATTTCGCCAAGGCAAAGGGGATCTCCCCCAGCGATCCCGATGCGCTGGACAAGTTGCGGGCGCTCACTGCCGAGCAGGTTACGGACGGCTTGAGCATGATGCAGATGTTCCAGCCCAAGCCGGGCCCGAAGACGTTTAGCGGACCTTTCCTCGACGGAAAGATCGTCGTCGATCAGGCCAAGGCCTATGAGTCGGGGAACTTCGCCCGTGTCCCGATGATCATCGGTGCGACCAGTGCCGATATGGGCGGCAAGAGCGGCTTCATGATCGCTGGCGCGCGCAGCGCCTCGGCCAGGATCGCAAAGCAAGGCGTGCCGGTCTGGCATTACCGCTTCTCCTATGTCGCGGACTCGGTCGGTCAGCCCGGCGCGCAACACGCGACCGACATTCCCTTCTTCTTCGACAATGCGGCGATCAAATATGGCGCGCAAACGACGCCGAAGGACGTCGCAATGGGCAAGACGATCAGTGCCTATATCGTCAACTTCGCCAAGACCGGGAATCCCAACGGGGCCGGCCTTCCTGCCTGGCCGAAATATGATGCGGGCAGCGATCCGCTCATGGACTTTTCGGTGGCCGGCAAGGCAGTGCCGGGGAGGGACCCCTGGGGGGCCGACATCGATCGGGACGTGCAGCGCCTGGCGGCAGCGCGTGCCTCGGGCCATTATAACAGCCTGGTCACCCCGCTTGGCACAATGCTTGACGATCCCGCGGCCAAGGCAGTGCTGGAGCGGCACATCGCTGCCGTGATCCATAGCGAGCAGATCAACATGGCGCGTGGCGTCACGCTTCAAGCGCTCCAGTCCTACATGCCGCAAGTGCTGAGCGACGCCATGTTGCAGCAGATCGACAGCGAACTGGCGGCACTGCCCAAGGCACACTGATGAGGCCGCGCCGGTGTCCGCCGGCCGGATCCAGAAGGACTGAACGATGAAGAGATTGATGGCTGCGCTGCTGTGTTCAGCGCTTGCGATGCCGTGCGCCACCGGCGCGCAGGTTCAACCCGAGCGCCAGGCCACAGCTGAATCCGCGGCCAGGCCATGGATGAACCCAAAGCTGTCTCCCAGCCAACGCGCCGATCTGCTCGTCGCGGCGATGACCCTGGATGAGAAGGTCGCGATGCTGCACGGGCCGATGGCGATGCCGCTGTCCCCCCGGATGCCGATGCCGGCCGGCGCGGTCGGATCGGCAGGGTACATCGCCGGCAACGCGCGGCTCGGCATCCCCGCGCTGCAGGAGACCGATGCCAGCCTCGGCGTGACGAACCCGATGATGGTGCGCGGCGCTAAGGACATGTCGACGGCGCTTCCGTCGGGCATCGCGCTCGCGGCGACGTTCAATCCCGAGATCGCTTTTGCGGGCGGGCGGATGATTGGCGGAGAAGCGCGCGCTAAGGGGCTGAACGTGCTTCTGGCCGGCGGGGTCAATCTGGCGCGCGACCCCCGCAACGGGCGCAACTTCGAATATGTCGGGGAGGATCCTCTCCTTGCCGGCGTGCTGGCCGGCGAGAGCGTCCGCGGCATCGAGAGCACCGGCATGGTCTCGACGGTAAAGCATTATGCACTCAACGGACAGGAGCATAACCGCAACACCGTTGACTCAGTGATCGGTGAGCAGGCGATGCGCGAAAGCGATCTGCTGGCGTTTCAGATCGCGATCGAGCGGGGCAAGCCCGGCTCGATCATGTGCTCGTACAATCTGGTGAACGGTCAACATGCCTGCCAGAACGACATGCTGCTCAACACGATCCTCAAGCGGGACTGGCATTATCCCGGCTTCGTTATGTCGGACTGGGGCGCGGTGCATTCGCTCGATGCGTTCAACGCGGGGCTCGATCAGCAATCGGGCGAACAGCTCGACGCGCAGGTCTGGTTTGATCAACCCCTGAAGCAGGCCCTGGCGGCGGGGCAGATCCGCGCCACCCGCGTTGATGATGCGGTGCGCCGCATCCTCTACGCCATGTTCGCAGCGGGGCTGTTCGACAATGCGGCCGCTCCGACTGCCATCGATTTCGCGGCCAACGCCGATGTGGCGCTCCGGGAAGCGGAGCAGGCGATCGTGCTGCTCGATAACCGCAAGCAATTGCTGCCGCTCGCCGGGACGGCACGGAAGATCGCCGTGATCGGTGGGCATGCGGAGGCCGGCGTGCCCTCCGGCATGGGATCGTCACAGGTCACCAACCCGCATCGCGAAGGGCCCTTTCCTCCCACCTCGGTTCCGCTGGGCGGCGAGGGGATGATGGCGATGTGGAATAACGTCGTCTTCCATCCGGATCCTCCGCTCGCCGCGTTGCGCGCGAAACTGCCGGGCGCCCAGATACGCTTCGACACCGGCCTATCACCCGAGGCCGCGGCAGCTGCGGCGCGGGACGCCGATGTCGCAATCGTTTTCGCCTACCAGCCTTCGGGTGAGGGGGAGGACGTGCCCGACATGGCGCTGCCGATGGGGCAGGATACGCTGATCGAGGCAGTCGCAGCTGCCAATCCGAATACGATCGTGGTGTTGGAGACTGGCAATCCCGTCCGCATGCCCTGGGCGGACAAGGTCGGTGCGGTGGTGCAGGCCTGGTATGGTGGCGCGAAGGGCGGCGAAGCAATTGCCCGGGTGCTGACCGGCGAGGTCAATCCGTCCGGGCGGTTGCCGATCACCTGGCCTGCCGATGAAAGCCAGCTTCCGCGTCCGGCCATTCCCGGCTGGACCGCGGGGCCGAAAGACCCAGTGAAAGTCGATTACACGATAGAAGGCTCCGATATCGGCTATCGCTGGTTCGCCCGCAAAGGGGCGGCGCCGCGCTACTGGTTCGGTCATGGCTTGAGCTACACCCATTTCGACTATGCGAATCTCGCCGTCCGGGGCGGAAAGGTGCTGTCCGCCAGCGTGGATGTCACCAACACCGGATCGGTAGCCGGAGAAGAGGTGGCGCAACTCTATCTGTCGGCGCGCCCGGGTGGGCCGGCGCGACGGTTGCTCGCGTTCAGCAAGGTGGCCCTGAAGCCTGGCGAGACAAGGCGCGTGACCCTGACCGCCGATCAGCGGCTGATTGCCGATTTCGACGTTGCGGGCCGCAGCTGGAAGATTGCTGCCGGGCATTATGAGGTCAGCGTCGGACGTGACGCCGGACATCTGGTCGATCAGGCCGCGGTAACGCTTCCGGCCCAGAGAATCGCGCCTTAGTCCCGCCCGGCGCGGGCTTCTTCGAGGAAATGGCGAAAGAAAGCCTCTGCCGCGGGCGGCAAGGTGCGGTCGGTAAGATAGGCGATTCCGATCTCGCGTGTGATCAGGGGCTTTCCGAGCGGCTTCGTGGTGATGTGCGGCGACTGGATCATGCTGATCGTCGAACGGGGCAATGCCGTAATACCAAGGCCCGCCTCGATCAGCGCCCCGACGGTCGCAAGCTGTGTACATTCGAATAGGGGCCTGACGGCGATGCCGGCCTTGTGCATGGCGACGTCAGTCAGGTTGCGAACGCTGCTGCGCGGCGCCATCGCAATAAAGGGCTGATCTCTGAATATTGACCAGTCGACCGTTGCGGTCCCATCGAACTGCTGGCCGGTCGGGGCGACGAGCACCATGGGATCTTCCATGAACGGCTCGAACGTGAATTCGCCTTCCTCGGGTGGCGTAGCGATCGCCAGGTCGATCTGACGCTCCTGCATCTGCTGATAGAGCGCGCCCGACAGATGATCGCGCACCACGATCTCGACCTGCGGATGAGACCTGAGGAAGGAAGCGATAGCCGCAGGTAGAATGGACGCGGCGACCGAAGGGAGCGCGCCAACCACGACGCGGCCGCGCGCGCCCGAAAAGGTCAGCGCCAGTTCGGAGAATGCGTGGTCGAAATCGGCCGTCAGCCGCTCGACGATCGGCAGCATCGCTTCTCCCGCCGCAGTCAGCGACACGTTGCGCGAATTGCGGTCGAACAGCCTCGTGCCAAGCTCCTCCTCGAGCAGCCTGATCGTTCGGCTGAGCGCCGGCTGCGACAGGTTGGCGTTGCGGCTGGTTTCGCTGAAGCTTCGGTTTTGCGCGACCTGCAGGAACAGGCGCAGGCTGTTGAGACTCGGGCGTCGCTGCATCGTCGTGGTCCGATCCGGTGAAAACTCGGAGAAGTGCCGACAACCTTAGCGTCTTCCAGCAATTACAGGTCAACGGACAGCAGGTGACGACTGCCAGATTTTCGAGAATTTTGCGGCGGCGCGTTGCCAGATCGGGCCGGTAAATCCAGCGAGTAACCGAGGGCTGCGTCGCCGCGAGCAGCTTGACCGATCGAGGCAGATTGGTCGCCGGACCTTCCCGGACGTTGCCGGAAAGGTCCCTGGTGCCCAGAAGAGGACTCGAACCTCCACGCCCTTGCGAGCGCCAGCACCTGAAGCTGGTGCGTCTACCAATTCCGCCATCTGGGCACGGGGTAGGGGGCGCGCCTTAGGTTAGGGTCGTGCGCCTTGTCAACACGGGCGAAGCTGGGGCAAGGGGGCCGCTCACGAAAGGCAAGGCAGGCGCGCATGAGGAACAGGCTGATAACGCTGGTCGGTGGTGGCGGATTTCTCGGCCGCTACATCGCACAGGAATTGCTCGCGACCGGCGCGCGCGTCCGCATCGCCCAGCGCGATCCCCGTCAGGCCTTTTTTCTCAAGCCGTTGAGCGCGCTCGGCCAGACTCAGTTCGTGGCCGCCGACATCCGCAAACCCGATTCCCTCGCCCGCGCGTTCGAAGGCGCCGACTCGGTGGTTAACCTCGTTGGCGTGCGCCGCGGCGACTATCAGGGATTGCACGTCGCCGGAGCAGCCAATGCAGCCAGGGCCGCTGCGGCGGCGGGGGTCGACACCTTCGTCCAGATATCCTCGGCGGGAGCCGATCACGACGCCCCGTCCGAATATAGCCGTTCCAAAGCGGCGGGCGAGGATGCGGTTCGCGACATCTTGCCCCAGGCCGTCATCGTCCGCCCCTCGATCCTGTTCGGCCGCGAGAGCAGCTTCATCAACATGCTCGCCGGCATGATCGCGACGCTGCCGGTGGTGCCGGTGGTGCGGCCGGGCTGGCGCTGCCAGCCGGTGTATGTCGCCGATGTCGCCACCGCGATCGCCAGGATTCTGGTCAGTCCCGCGGCCTTTGCCGGGCATACTCTGGAATTCGGCGGGCCCGATATTCTGGCGATGCGCGATCTGATCGCCGAGATCGCAAAGGCGGCCGGACGCGAGCCGCGGACGGTGGAACTGCCCGACATTGCCGGCAGCCTGCTGGCGATGTTCGGTTTCCTGCCGGGCAGTCCGCTCTCGCGCCAGGAGTGGCTTGCGCTCCAGCACGACAATATCCCCCGCCATGGTGCCGAAGGGCTCGTCGCGCTCGGAATTGCGCCGACCCCTTTCAGCGCGGTGGCGCCGAGCTGGCTGGTCCGATACCGCCGCCACGGTCGATTCGGCACCAGCGCAGTCGCCTGACCTCGTCCACTAGACTCCGATACATCACATCGCGGCCAGGCCGCTTAAGGGGAAGCGCGTGCACGATCTGATCACCACCATCCTGCTCGGCGTCGTCGAAGGGGTGACCGAGTTCCTGCCAGTCTCCTCGACCGGGCACCTTATCCTGGCGACGAAGCTGCTCGGCTATGATGCGACGCGGTGGGAGGTGTTCAATATCGTCATTCAGCTCGGTGCGATCTTCGCGATCGTGGTCCTCTATTGGCGGACCTTCTGGGCCGTGTTGCAGGGCTGTCTGCGACTCGATCCGGTCTCGATTCGATTCGTCCGCAATATCCTGATCGCCTTCATTCCGGCGGCGGTGATAGGATTGCTGTTACACAAGCGCATTGAGGCGCTGCTCGGCAATGCAGAGGTCGTGGCGGTCGCGCTGATCGTCGGCGGTATCGCCATTCTCGGGGTCGAGCGTTTCACGAAAGAAGGCGACATCACCGGCGTGGCCGACATTCCCGTCTCCAAGGTGGTCGGCATCGGGTTTCTGCAATGTCTCGCCATGGTGCCTGGCGTCAGCCGATCGGGCGCAACGATTCTCGGGGCGCTCGCGCTCGGGGTAGAGCGCCGCACCGCGGCCGAATTCAGCTTCTTCCTCGCGATCCCGACAATGGTCGGCGCTACCAGCCTGGAATTGTTCAAGAATCGTCATGAGCTCGTTGCTGGCGGCGGAGTGGGTATGACGAGCATCGCCATAGGGGCGGTGGTCTCGTTCGTTGTTGCCCTGCTGGTCGTCCGAGCCTTTGTCGGCTTTGTCGGCCGCCGCGGCTTCGCACCCTTTGCATGGTACCGCATCGTCGCTGGCGGAGCGGCTCTGGTCTGGCTTTTGACTAAATAGGACCGAAGTGGCCTCAGCTGAGCGACAGTCTGAGAAGTAAATCCGGTCAAGCGAAACAAAATGTGCAATATAGGACAGCTACTCTGTCCTATATTGCTGAATCTGCGTGACAGACGAGACGAAAAGGGATAGGCGCCGGAAAATTTCAGGCGAGAATCCATGGCCGGCGAGTCCACTTTGAAGTTTGTCGATCGGGCGCAGTCCTATCCGGGCAAGCGCGCATCCAAGATGCGTGCCGAGGATTTCCGCGAGATCGCCGATCGCTACGCGCCCGTCGCCGCCGAGGAACAGGCTGGCCGCTGCTCGCAATGCGGCGTCCCCTATTGCTCGGTGCATTGCCCGCTGCACAATCATATCCCGGACTGGCTCAGACTCACCGCCGAGGGCCGGCTCCGCGAAGCTTATGAGTTGAGCAACTCCACCTCGACCATGCCCGAGATCTGCGGTCGCATCTGCCCGCAGGACCGGCTGTGCGAAGGCAATTGCGTCATTGAATTCTCCGGCCACGGCGCGGTCACGATCGGCTCGGTCGAAAAATTCATCACTGACACCGCCTGGGAAGAGGGCTGGGTCGAGCCGCTCGTGCCGGGGCCTGATCGCGGCCAGTCGGTCGGGGTGATCGGTGCCGGTCCGGCAGGCCTCAGCGCCGCCGAATATTGCCGCGCGCTCGGCTATGAGGTTCATGTTTATGACCGCCACGATCGCGCCGGCGGGCTGCTCACCTATGGCATTCCCGGCTTCAAGCTCGAGAAGCATGTCGTCACCCGCCGCGTCGATCGGCTGAAGGCGGGCGGCATCGTCTTCCATGAAAGCTTTGAAGTCGGCCGCGATGCGAGCCTCGACGAACTCCGCCAGCGCCATGACGCGATCCTGATCGCGACCGGCGTGTACAAGCCCCGCGCGATCAAGGCGCCGGGGATCGGCAGCGAAGGTGTGGTCGAGGCGCTCGATTATCTCACCGCGTCGAACCGCAAGGGCTTTGGCGACACCGTGCCCGAATTCGACAATGGCAGCCTCGATGCCGCCGGCAAGCATGTGGTGGTGATCGGCGGCGGTGATACCGCAATGGACTGCGTCCGCACTGCGGTCCGCCAGGGCGCGAAGTCAGTCAAATGCCTGTATCGCCGCGATCGGGCCAATATGCCCGGCTCGCAGCGCGAGGTCGCCAATGCCGAGGAGGAGGGCGTCGAATTCGTCTGGCTCTCCGCGCCCCAGGCGTTCGAGGCGGGTGAGCGGGTCACCGGCGTCCATGCGTCGCGGATGCGCCTTGGCGCTCCCGACGCAAGCGGCCGGCGCGCCCCTGAGATGGAGCCCGACAGCGGCTTCGTGCTGCCGGCCGATCTCGTCATCAAGGCGCTCGGTTTCGATGCCGAGGAACTGCCAGCGCTGTTCGGCGCACCCGAGCTCGGCGTCACGCGCTGGGGCACAGTGCTGGTCGACAACAAGACACTGATGACCTCGCTCGACGGCGTGTTCGCCGCCGGAGACATTGTCCGCGGCGCCAGCTTGGTGGTCTGGGCGATCCGCGATGGTCGCGATGTCAGCACCGCGATGCATGCCTGGCTGAAGGCGAAAGCGCAAAAGGGGAGGAAAGCGGCATGATCGGATTTGCGAACCGCAAGCGGCTATTGTGTCGCACAATTGCGCTGGGATTGTCGGTGGTGGCGTTGCCCGCTGTGGCACAGGTCGCGCCCGCACCCCCGGCAGCCGAGGTACCATCCAAACCGGCACTCGCGCCGGTCGATCCGGTACGTCTGGCGGCGGCTCGGCCCGTGATTGATCGCATCTGGCCGCTCGGCACTTACGCGCGGATAATGCACGGTGCGATGGATCAGATGATGCAGTCCACCATGGGCAGCATGTACGATATGCGCGCTGATGAGCTCGGGGAGATGGCCGGAGGTGATGCCAAGGCGAGCAGCGCGCTCAAGGGCAAGACCATGGGCGATCTGATGAAAGCGGAGGATCCCGCTTACAAGGAGCGCATGAAGATCACGATGGATGTGATGATGGGCGAGATGACGCGCATCATGACTGACGTCGAGCCCGATGTGCGCGACGCCATGGCTCATGCCTATGGGAGACGCTTTACCGTCGAACAGTTGGGCGACCTTGATCGCTTCTTTTCGACGCCAACCGGAGCGGCTTACGCCTCCGAATCGATGACGCTGATGATGGGCCCGGACATGATGCAGGCGATGCAAGCCTTCGCGCCGCGGCTGATGAAGCAAATGCCGGCGATCATGGCCAAGGTGCAGGAAGCCACCAAGGGTCTGCCGCCACTGAAGAAGGCGCCAAAACAGTGACGATGGATTCAGAACGCCTCCGCCTCGCGGCGGAAGGCATGTACCGCCCCGAATTCGAGTCCGATGCCTGCGGCGTCGGTCTCGTAGCCGCGACTGACGGCACGCCGTCGCGCCGTGTCGTCCAGTCGGCGATCGATGCGCTGAAGGCGGTCTGGCATCGCGGCGCTGTCGATGCTGACGGCAAGACCGGCGACGGCGCCGGGCTGCATGTCGATCTGCCGCTCAAATTCTTCGACGATGCGATCGCCGCCTCGGGCCACAAGGCAACGCCGAACCGGCTCGCGGTCGGCATGATCTTCCTGCCGCGCACCGATCTCGGCGCGCAGGAGGCGTGCCGGACGATCGTCGAGAGCGTGATCATCGAGGAAGGCTATACCATCTATGGCTGGCGCCAGGTGCCGGTCGATGTCTCGGTGATCGGGCAGAAGGCCCAGGCGACACGCCCCGAGATCGAACAGATCATGATCGCGGGCCCGCTCCCGGAAGAGGCCAGCGCCGCCGAGTTCGAAAAGAACCTCTATCTCGTCCGTCGCCGGATCGAGAAGCAGGTGA
Source organism: Sphingomonas sp. P3_C5 (assembly GCF_056402635.1). Lineage (NCBI taxonomy): Bacteria > Pseudomonadati > Pseudomonadota > Alphaproteobacteria > Sphingomonadales > Sphingomonadaceae > Sphingomonas > Sphingomonas sp. P3_C5. The sequence continues at coordinate 298,626 of NZ_JBFUHA010000001.1, read as the reverse complement.
TCGCGGCGCAGATCCAGGGCTTCTATATTTGCTCGCTGTCGTGCCGCTCGATCATCTACAAGGGGCTGTTCCTCGCGGAGAGCCTGTCGGTCTTCTATCCGGACCTGCAGGACCAGCGCTTCGAGAGCCGGGTCGCGATCTTCCATCAGCGCTATTCGACCAACACCTTCCCGCAATGGTGGCTGGCCCAGCCCTTCCGCTGCCTCGCGCATAATGGTGAGATCAACACGATCCGCGGCAACAAGAACTGGATGCTCAGCCACGAGATCAAGATGGCGAGCCTCGCGTTCGGCGAATATTCGGAGGACATCAAGCCGGTGATCCCGGCCGGCGCCTCCGACACCGCAGCGCTCGATGCCACCTTCGAGGCGATCTGTCGGTCGGGCCGCGATGCGCCGACCGCCAAGCTGATGCTTGTGCCAGAAGCCTGGGGTCCGAAGGGCGAGATGCCCAAGGCGCATCTCGACATGTACAAATATCTCGCCAGCGTGATGGAGCCGTGGGACGGCCCGGCCGCGCTCGCGATGACCGACGGCCGCTGGGCGGTTGCCGGCATGGACCGCAACGCGCTTCGTCCGCTGCGCTACACGCGCACCAGCGACGGCCTGCTGATCGTCGGTTCCGAAAGCGGCATGGTTGTCGTCCCTGAATCGACCATCATCGAAAAGGGCCGGCTCGGTCCCGGCCAGATGATCGCTGTCGACCTCGAAAAGGGCGAGCTGCTCAATGATCGCGCGATCAAGGACAGGATCTCGGCTGAGGCCGATTATGCCCAGATGATCGGCAATTTCCTCGGTCTGGCCGATCTGCCGCCGGCAGCGGCCGACGCGACCGTCCGCTTCGATCGTGCCGCGCTCACCCGCCGCCAGATCGCCGCCGGGCAGACGCTCGAGGATATGGAGCTGATCCTGTCGCCGATGATCGAGGGCGCCAAGGAAGCGATCGGCTCGATGGGCGACGATACGCCGCTCGCTGTCATCTCGGACAAGCCCCGGCTGATCAGCCAGTTCTTCCGCCAGAATTTCAGCCAGGTGACCAACCCGCCGATCGATTCGCTGCGGGAGCGCCATGTGATGTCGCTCAAGACGCGCTTCGGCAATCTCGCCAACATCCTCGATACCGAGGATCGGCGGGACGGCGTGCTGGTGCTCGAATCCCCGGTCCTGACCGGCGCCGACTGGGCACGGCTGAAGGCGTTCTTCGGCGCCAAGGTCGCCGATATCGACTGCACCTTCGAAAGCGGCGGCGGCGCGGAAACGTTGCGCGGCGCGATTCAGCGCATCCGCAGCGAAGCCGAGCAGGCGGTGCGCGAGGGCAAGAGCGAGCTGTTCCTGTCCGACATGAACATCGGCCCGGAGCGGATCGGCATTGCCGGCGTGCTCGCGGCGGCTGCGGTCCATACGCATCTCGTGCGCAAGGGCCTGCGCTCCTATGCCAGCATCAACATCCAGACCGCCGAGTGCCTCGACACGCATTATTATGCAGTGCTGATCGGCGTCGGCGCGACGACGGTGCACGCCTATCTCGCTGAGGCTTCGATCGTCGATCGCCACGAACGCGGGCTGTTCGACGATCTCACTCTGGCTGAATGCCTGTCGCGGCATCGCTATGCGGTCGATGAAGGCCTGCTCAAGATCATGTCCAAGATGGGGATCGCGGTGATCTCCAGCTATCGCGGCGGCTATAATTTCGAAGCGGTCGGGCTCTCGCGCGCGCTGGTCAATGATCTCTTTCCGGGCATGCCCGCCAAGATTTCGGGCGAAGGCTATGCCTCGCTCCATCTGAACGCGGCGCTCCGCCACGAAAAGGCCTATGACAGCAGCATCGCCACGCTGCCGATCGGCGGATTCTATCGCCAGCGCCACACCGGCGAGACCCATGCCTATTCAGCCCAGCTGATGCACCTGTTGCAGACGGCGGTCGGGACCGACAGCTATTCGACCTATCTGCAATTCTCGCGCGGCGTGGAGGCTCTGCCGCCAATCTATCTGCGCGATCTGCTCCAGTTCAATTTCCCGAACGAAAGCGTGCCGATCGATCAGGTCGAGGCGATCACCGAAATCCGCAAGCGCTTCGTGACCCCGGGCATGTCGCTCGGCGCGCTCAGCCCCGAGGCGCATGAGACGCTGGCGATCGCCATGAACCGGATCGGCGCCAGGGCGGTGTCGGGTGAGGGCGGCGAGGACAAGGCGCGCTACACGCCCTATGCGAATGGCGATAACGCCAACTCCGGCGTCAAGCAGATCGCTTCGGGCCGCTTCGGCGTCACGGCTGAATATCTGAACGCCTGCGACGAGATCGAGATCAAGGTCGCTCAGGGTGCAAAGCCCGGCGAGGGCGGCCAGCTGCCTGGCTTCAAGGTCACTGAGTTCATCGCGAAGCTGCGTCACGCGACGCCGGGGGTGATGCTCATCTCCCCGCCGCCGCACCACGACATCTATTCGATCGAGGATCTCGCCCAGCTCATCTATGATCTGAAGCAGATCAACCCGATCGCGCGCGTCTGCGTCAAGCTGGTCAGCTCGGCCGGCATCGGCACCGTGGCGGCGGGCGTCGCCAAGGCACATGCCGACGTCATCCTCGTCGCCGGCCATGTCGGCGGCACCGGCGCCTCGCCCCAGACCAGCATCAAATATGCCGGCACGCCCTGGGAAATGGGCCTCTCGGAGGTCAACCAGACGCTGACGCTCAACGGCCTGCGCGGCCGGATCAAGCTGCGCACCGATGGCGGCCTCAAGACCGGGCGCGATATCGTCATCGCTGCGATCCTCGGTGCCGAGGAATTCGGCATCGGCACGTTGTCGCTGGTCGCGATGGGCTGCATCATGGTCAGGCAGTGTCATTCGAACACCTGCCCGGTCGGAGTCTGCACCCAGGACGAACGGCTGCGCTCTAAATTCACCGGTACGCCCGAAAAGGTCATCAATCTGATGACCTTCATCGCCGAGGAAGTCCGCGACATCCTCGCCCGGCTCGGCTGCCGCAGCCTCGATGAGGTGATCGGCCGCACCGAACTGCTCCGCCAGGTCAGCCGCGGCGCCGAGCATCTCGACGATCTCGATCTCAACCCGATCCTCGCCAAGGTCGATGCGGACGATGCCGAGCGGCGCTTCTCGCTCTCGACCTTCCGCAACGAGGTGCCTGACAGCCTCGATGCGCAGATGATCAAGGATGCGCAGCAGGTCTTTTCGCGCGGCGAGAAGATGCAGCTGACCTATTCGGTGCGCAACACCCACCGCGCGGTCGGCACCCGGCTGTCGAGCGAGATCACGCGGAAATTCGGCATGTCCGCGCTCGCCGACGGGCACGTCCATGTGCGGCTGCGCGGCAGCGCCGGCCAGTCACTCGGCGCGTTCCTGTGCAAGGGCATCACGCTCGAAGTGTTCGGCGACGCCAATGATTATGTCGGCAAGGGCCTGTCGGGCGGCATCATCGCCGTGCGGCCGGTGGTGAGCTCGCCGCTCGCCAGCCAGGATAATACGATCATCGGCAACACCGTCCTCTACGGCGCCACCTCGGGCAGCCTGTTCGCGGCTGGTCAAGCCGGCGAGCGTTTCGCGGTGCGCAATTCGGGCGCGACTGTCGTGGTCGAGGGCTGCGGCGCCAATGGCTGTGAATATATGACCGGCGGCACCGCCGTCATCCTCGGGACGGTCGGCGCCAATTTTGGTGCCGGCATGACCGGCGGCATGGCCTTTGTCTATGATGCGGACGGCAGCTTCGAACGCCGCGCCAATCCCGAGAACATCGTCTGGCAGCGCCTGTCGTCGATGCATTGGGAGGCGGTCCTGCTCAACCTCGTCCGCGCCCATCACGCGGCGACCGACAGCAAATGGTCGGCAAGCCTGCTCGATGATTGGGGCCGGGTGATCGACAATTTCTGGCAGGTCGTTCCGAAGGAGATGCTCACCCGCCTGGCGCATCCGCTCGACGACCGCGAGGAGATGGTCGCGGCTGAATAAATGGTCGCCCGGCTTGCCGCTCCGCCCTGGACGCGGCGTCTGAGCGAGGCTCCGGGCTGGATCGGCTTCGCGGCCCTGATCGGCGGTTGCGGTTGGCTGCTATGGGGATCGCAGCCTGTCAGCGATGGGCAGGTGCGATGGCAGAGCGCAGTCGTGGCCGGCTTTGCGCCGCAGCACCGCAGCGATGAGGACTCGTCCGACTTGGGCGTCGACGTCGTTCTGCGCTTGCCGTCCGGCGAGAAGCGAGCTTTCCTGGTCGATGCCGCCGAGGCGGCGCGCTGCCATGTCGGGCAACGGATACGCCTGCGGATCTTTTCGCGGAAAAATGGCGGGGATGGAGTGTCGCTGCCGCCCGCGCCGTGCGGCTAGCGCCCTATTCGCGATCGCCAAGAAAAAAGGTCGATCCTGCCCGGCTCGGTATCGGAAAGCCGCCCAGGAGCGCGATGGCATAGCCCAGTGTCCGCGTTACGGGATTGTGAGTCATCCTCGGCCGAACCGCCGGAGGCCGCTGTGCCACCTCGGCGAGCAGCGCGCGCGCATCGGCAACGCTATCCGCATGCACCCGCACCTCTATGCCGCCGAGCGCGACCGCGAGCGGCCAGACCTGTGCGTGCCTTAGCCCGAAAGCATAGGCCGGCACGCCGTACCACGCGAACATCGAGAGCATCACGGCTGTTTCGGCTGGCCGTAAGTGATCGCCACTGTCTCGTACGAATCGTCGGCCATCATGCCTTCCCCCGCCAGCCAAGCCGATCTAACACGATTTCATGTGGCAGCTTTATCAATTCCCCCTGTGTCCCTTTTCGCGGAAAGTCCGGCTCCTGCTCGGCGAAAAGGGCGTCGGTTATGATCTCGTCCGCGAATCCCCCTGGGACCGGCGGGACGAATTTCTCGACATGAACCCGGCCGGCCAGGTGCCGGTGATGGCCGATCCCAATCGCAATGTGCTGTTGATGGATTCGATGGCGATCTGCGAATATCTGGAGGAAACCGTCGACAAGGCGGCGATGATCAACGGCACCGCGGTCAACCGCGCCGAGATCAGGCGGCTGGTCGCCTGGTTCGATACGCAATATTTCCAGGACGTCACCGCCCCCCTGCTCGGCGAGCGGATGATGAAGCGTCTTGTCACCAAGGCCTCCCCAGACGCGAAGATCCTGCGCGAGGCGATGAAGGCGGCCGAGCGCCATCTCGATTATACCGATTATCTGCTCGATCATCACAACTGGATGGCGGGCGCAACGATGAGCCTGGCCGATCTCGCAGCAGCGGCGCAGATCTCGGTCGCCGATTATCTCGGCGGGGTAGACTGGAAGGGGCACGAGCAGACCGCGCGCTGGTACCGCGGCTTCAAGAGCCGCCCGAGCTTCCGGCCTTTGCTGTCCGAACGGATGGAGGGCATCTCGCCGCCCAAATCCTATGATGATGTCGATTTCGATTTCTGATGCACAAGACGCCTGATCCTGAAGAGCCCGTGGCCGCGACCATCGGATTCGACGATTTCCTTGCGGTCGATATCCGCGTCGGCACGATCGTGGAGGCGCTTCCCTTCCCCGAGGCGCGCAAGCCGGCGTACCGGCTGGTGATCGATTTTGGTCCGGTGATCGGCGTCAAGCGCTCGTCGGCCCAGATCACTGAGCATTACACGCTCGAGGAACTGCCCGGCCGCCAGGTCGCCGCAGTGGTCAATTTCCCGCCACGCCAGATCGGCCCGATGATGTCCGAGGTGCTGACGCTTGGCTTCCCCGATCCCGACGGCAAGGTCGTGCTGTTTCAACCGGACACGAAGGTGCCCGATGGCGGGCGGCTCTTTTAGAGCGGCGAAAAGCCGGTTGATTCAACCGGAGTTCGAATTGTCGCAATGTGCGAACCGGACGGAGCGTAAAACCTCCGGCTACGCTCTTTGACATGATGGTCGAAACCTCGGTGTTCCGCCTGTCCCTGTCCCTGTTCCTTCCCTGTACCCGGGTACGGCTCTCCCTGTTATGTCCAACACCTCTCCCTGTTATTTCCAACACGCCTCCCTGTTATTGAATAACAGGGAGGGCGCCTTTCAAGACATTGAATCAGCCCGCTAAATTTGCCGAAAAAATCCAACAAAAGGGCCAAAATCGGGCCAAAAAATAAAATCCTCCCTGTTAATTGCCGATAACAGGGAGAAACCGCCGATTTTCGTGCCCTGCCATTGAAGGTCGAATCGGCAATAACTAGCTGGCGAGCAGCCCCACGAACGCAGCGATCGAGACGAGTAACAGGAAACCGTTGACCCCGATCAGCATCGCTGCCGGCAGGCGCCGGGTCTCGGGTTGCGGCGCGACCTTCGGCATCAACTCGCGCCACACGGCGACGATAAAGCAGAAGCCGCTGAACAGGGCGAGCAGGCACCCCGTCGGCAGGATCAGCCAGTGCGGCACCGTTTTGTCGAGCAACGTGCGCGCGCCCACCGCTGAGGCCAGCGCGGCCAGTCCGGTCCGCACCCAGGCGGCATAGGTCCGCTCGGCGGCAAGGATCGTCCGGTCGGCCGCGAGAGCGGTGCGGCGATCAGCATTATCGGCCTGCTGCGCCTCGCTTTCCTGCACCGCCGCCGCGCTTTCAGCGACCTTGGCATGAGTCCGCTCGGCGCGCTCGGCGGGATCGCTCATCATCCCTCCTGCGAGTCACGGGTCTTTGTCAGCCTTGCAGGCTCTTCGATGCCTGTTCGAACATGTCCTTCGACAAACCCGGCGTCGCGAGGATTCGTTCCAGTTCGGCGCGCATCAGCGCCCCGCGGGCCTCGTCGAACCGCCGCCAGCGGCCGAGCGGCGGGATCAGCTTCGCTGCGGTCTGCGGGTTGAGCTTGTCGAGTGCGATCAGCTGGTCAGTGACGAAGCGGTAGCCGGCGCCATCGCTCGAATGGAAAGCGCGCTGGTTGACGCTGAACGCCCCGACCAGCGAGCGGGCGCGATTGGGGTTGGCGAGGGTGAAATCGCGGTGCCTGGCAAGCTCCTGCACCGTCGTCAGCGTATCGTCGCGCGACGACAGGGCCTGGGTCGAGAACCATTTGTCGAGGACGAGCGCATTGTCCGAATAGCGGTTGTAGAAAATATCGAGCGCTGCGATCCGCCGATCCGAGGCGCCGTTGACGAGCGTGGTGAGTGCGCCCTGGCGATCGGTCATGTTGTCGGCCGCTTCGAACTGGGCGAAGGCAAGCGCGGCTGCCTCATCGCCGCCATTGGCCGCGATATAGCCAAGCGACACCGTCCGCAGCCGGCGCATCCCCTTGGCGAGCGGCGAATATTGGAAATGGTCCGCACGCGCCGCATCATATTCAGCGCGCCATTTCGCATCGAGCGAGCGACCGATATCGCGCCTGAGCGCCTCGCGCGCGGCAAAGATCGCCTCCGGATCGACGAGCTGCATCTGGTCGCCGATAAAGCTTTCGGATGGCAGCAACACGGCCTCGGCAACAAAGGCGCGGTCGAGCTGCGGGTCGTCGAGCGTGTTGGCGATCGCGTCGATCACCGCGCGGTGATCCGCTCGGCCATGCGTCGCGCTGGCGACGAGCGTGTCGAGCATCAGCTGCTGCATCGCCTCGTAGCGCGCGAACGGATCGTCGTCATGCGCCGACAGGAAAGCGAGGTCGGCGGCAGTTCGGTCCGTCTCGACGATCACGGGCGCCGAGAAGCCGCGATTGATCGACAGCACGGGGCGCTCGGCGACTGCGTCGAAGCTGATCCGCTCCTCGGCACTGGTCAGCAGGATCAACTGCTCCGGGCCGATCGGCTGACCGGTCCCGGTGCCGAACAATTTGATCTTGAGCGGCAGCACCATCGGCGCCTTGTCGGCCTCGCCAGGGGTCGGCAGCGTGCGTTGCGAGAGCGTCAGCACCGCGCGGCCGCTATCCGGCTCATGCGCCATCGACGCTGTCACTCGCGGCGTGCCTGCCTGGCTGTACCAGAGGCGGAACTGGGTAAGATCGACGCCGCCCGCTTCTTCCATGCACGCGACGAAGTCCTCGCAGGTCGCGGCAGTCCCGTCGAAGCGCTCGAAATACAGGTCGGTCGCGGCGCGGAAGCGCTTCGGCCCGAGCATCGTCGCCATCATCCGGATGACCTCGGCGCCCTTGTTGTAGATGGTCGCTGTGTAGAAGTTGGAGATCTCCTGATAGGCATCGGGGCGGATCGGGTGCGCGAGCGGCCCGGCATCCTCTGGGAATTGCGCGGCACGCAGGCCCCGCACATCCTCGATCCGCTTGACCGCCGCCGATCCCTGATCGGCCGAGAAGCTCTGGTCGCGAAAGACGGTGAAGCCCTCTTTCAGCGAAAGCTGGAACCAGTCGCGGCAGGTGATGCGGTTGCCCGACCAGTTGTGGAAATATTCATGCGCGACTACCGCAGCGATCGCATCGAAATCATAATCGGTCGCTGTGTCGGGGTCAGCCAGCACATAGCGCGAGTTGAAGATGTTTAGCCCCTTATTCTCCATCGCGCCGAAGTTGAAATCATCGACCGCGACGATGTTGAACACGTCGAGATCATATTCCCGGCCATAGACCCGCTCGTCCCAGGCCATCGCCGTCTTGAGCGCCTCGAGCGCATGGTCGGTCTTGGATAGATCGGCGGCGCGAACCCAGATGCCGAGCGAAACCTCGCGGCCCGATCCGGTGACGAAGGTGCCGCGATTGGCGACCAGATCGCCCGCGACCAGCGCGAACAGATAACAGGGCTTGGGAAAGGGATCATGCCACTCCGCCCAATGCCGCCCATCGCCAAGATCGCCCGTATCGATCGGGTCGCCATTGGCGAGCAGCACGGGGAAGCGCGCCTTGTCGGCCGTCATCCGCACCTTGTAACGGCTGAGCACGTCAGGCCGGTCGGGGAAGAAAGTGATGCGGCGAAACCCTTCAGCCTCGCACTGGGTGCAGAGATTCCCACCTGAGGCATAGAGCCCCATCAGCTGCGTGTTGCGCTCGGGCGCGATCTCGACCTCGGTCTCGATCACATGCGCGGACCCGGAGAGCGGGATCACCAGCACATCGTCTTCGATCCGCCAGTCGTTGATCGCCACGCCGTCGACCGTCACTGAAAGCGGCACCTGGCCGCCGCCATCAAGTCGGAGCGGCCGATCGTGCTGGCTCTCACGCACCACCTCGAGCACGGCCCGCACCCGCGTCGCCGCCGGATCGAGCGCGAAGTCGAGCGATATCTCCGGCACCAGCCAGTCGGGCGGGCGATAATCCTCGCGGCGTGTGATATGCGGGTGGGCGGTGGCGGTCTGAATATCGAGCATATCCGAGGATGTAGGGGCCAGTTTCCGGCTGTGCCACCGAAATCGGCCGCCCCTGCTGCGTCCCCTCACTGACGCCAATTGTGCGCCTGTGCGCCGTGGTGCTAGGTCGGGTCTTCAGGCTGGCGAGGGAAAAGGCATGTTTCGATCGATCGGGGCGATCGTATTGGCGACTATTGCGTCCGCCACGCTTGCCCAGGCGACGACGCCGGTCCCCAAACGCGACCCCGCCGCGATCAACGCCATCGTCAACGCGCCGCTTCCTGACGACCAGGCGGCGATGAAGGCGCATGTGATGTTCCTCGCCTCGGATGCGATGCGCGGGCGCGAGGCGGGCAGCCCCGAATTCGATATCGCCGCGCAATATGTCGCGGCGCAATTCTACGCCGCCGGGCTCAGGCCCGCCGGCGACGATGGCGGCTATCTCCAGAAAGTCCCGCTCGTCACCTATCATGCCGCCGACAAGGGCGATCTCGTCCTGTCGCGCAAGGGTGCCGCTCCGCTGCGGCTGGTCTTCGGCGACGACTATGTGCCCGGCGCAATCGCCGGCAAGGCCGAGACCGCACTCGATACACGCGTGGTGTTCGTCGGATACGGCATCGTCGCGCCGCAATATAAGCGGGACGATTATGCGGGGGTCGATGTGAAGGGCAAGATCGTCGCCTATTTCGGCGGTGCGCCCGGCGACTATCAAAGCGAGGAGCGCGCGCATTTCGCCAGCCCAATCACCAAGGCGATGATCGCCGAGGCGCGCGGTGCGGTCGGCGCGATCCTCCTGCAGCGCGGCACTGGCGGCGGCGGACGAGGATGGGATCAGGTCCGCACGACCTGGGCGCGTCGCGACGGCACCGGCGAAGTGGCCGGCGTGCCACAGCTCGCGACGCTTACCGACAAGGGCGCCGCCAAGCTGTTCGCCGGCGCCAGGCACCCATGGCCGCAGGTCGCGAAGCAGGCAGGCGTGGACAATGCGGTGTTCGAGGCGGAACAGCTGCCCGGCAACCTGACGGTCGCGCTGCGGACAGTGTTTCAACAGGGCGCGAGCAGCAATGTGGCTGGCATCATTCCCGGCAGCGATCCCAAACTCGGGCCTGAGGTCGTCATCCTGTCGGCCCATCTCGATCATCTCGGCGTCCGCGCGCCGGTCAATGGCGATGCGATCTATAATGGCGCTGAGGACAATGCCGTCGGCATCGCTTCGCTGATCGAGGAGGCGCGGCGCTTCAAACTCTCCGGCAAGCCGCCCCGCCGCAGCGTGATGTTCCTCGCGGTCACCGCCGAGGAGAAAGGGCTGGTCGGTTCAAGCTATTTCGCTGCCCACCCGACGGTGCCGATCGACCGGATTGTCGCTGACGTGAATCTCGACATGCCGGTCCTCACCTATAAATTCGAGGACATGACCGTGTTCGGCGCCGAGCGGTCGACGCTGGGGCCGATCGTCGCCAAGGCGGTCGCGACGCTGGGCGTGAGCCTGTCCCCTGATCCCGATCCGTCAGAGAGCTTCTTCGTGCGCTCGGACCATTACAACTTCGTCCGCAAGGGCATTCCCTCGGTATTCCTGTGGCCGGGCGAGGCTGGCCCCGGCAAGGCGGCGTTCGAGGATTTCCTGGCGCATCATTATCACCAGCCCTCGGACGAGGTGTCGCTGCCGATCGACTGGAGCCAGGGCATCCGCTTCGTCGACGCCAATTATGCAATCGCGCGCGAGATCGCCGATGGCGATGCCCGCCCGCGCTGGAACAAGGGCGATTTCTTCGGGCTGCTCTACAATGGCTATGGGGCGAGATAGCGGGGCGGTTGGGATGCCGCGCCTTCTCGTCTTCGGCCTCGGCTATACCGCAAACGCGCTCGCCACGCGGCTCATGGCGGCGGGATGGCAGGTTATCGGCACGAGCCGGGATGGCGGGCGCGGCACGATCGCGTTTGACGACGAAGCGGGGGTGCGTGCGGAGATCGCGCGGGCGAGCCACATCCTGTCCTCCGTACCGCCCGCTGGCGAGAGCGACCCGGTGCTCGACCGCTACGGCCCGCTGATCGAGGCGAGCAGTGCGTGGCGCGGCTATCTCTCCTCCACCGGCGTCTATGGCGATGCCGGCGGCGCATGGGTCGACGAGACGGCTCGCGTCGGCGGCGGCCGGCGCGGCGCCCGCGCGGCAGCGGATGCGGCGTGGCTGGCAATGGGGGCGCGCGTGTTCAGGTTGCCGGGCATCTATGGCCCCGGCCGCTCAGCCCTTGAGCGCGTCGCTGAGGGCCGGGCTCATCTGATCGACCAGCCGGGGCAGATCTTCAGCCGCGTCCATGTCGACGATATCGTCTCGGGCGTGATCGCTGGTTTCGATGGGCCGCCCGGCGCCTATAATCTGGCGGACGATACGCCGGCGAGCCAGAACCATGTCATCGCCTTTGCCGCGCACCTACTGGGCCGCGATCCGCCGCCCTTCGTGGAGCTCGATGCTCTGTCGCCGGCGGCGCGCGCCTTCTACTCGGAGAACCGCCGCGTCGCGAACAGCAAGGCGAAGCGCGTCCTCGGCTGGGCGCCGCTTTATCCCGACTACCGCGCCGGCCTGCGCGCCCTCAGCGCGATGATCAGCCCGATCCCGGTCAACACCGCACCTGCCCCTGCGAGCAGCGACCAGCGATAGCCCTCGAACACCGTCGAAAGCAGCATTGCGATCACCGGCACGATCACACTCGAATAGGCCGCCTTGGCGGGGCCAATGATCCGCAGCACACCGAAATAGAGGGTGAAAGCCAGCGCAGAGGCGAAGATGCCGAGATAGGCGAGGCCCAACAGATAAACCGGGCTTGTGTCGATCACCGGCGGTCCGCTCGTCGTCCAGGCGATCGTCGCATCCATGGCCGAGCCGATCAACATGGCGACGGCAAGCGTCGGCGCCATCGCATAGCGCCGCGCGGTCTCGGTGCCCTGAAGCACATTGGCGCACGACGCCGAGAGCACGCCGAGCAAAGTGATGCCGATCCCGGTCAGCGCAGCGCGGGGCCCGTGCGGATCGGATCTGGCTTCGTGCAGGAACAGCAAGGCGATGCCGCCCATCGCGATCGTACATCCAAGGATCAGCTGCGCGCCGAGCCGCTGGCCAAGGAAGATCCGTCCCAGCACCGCGTTGGGAATCAGCAGCAGCGCAAACACCACCGCCACCAGCCCCGAGGTGATATAGGTCTCGGCACGGTAGACGAAGTTGAAGTTGAGGCAGAACTGGGTGAGCGCGAGCACTGCCACGAAGCGCCAGCCACGTGCATCGAGCGAAATCCGCTCGCCGCGGATCGTTGCATAAGCCAGCATGGTCAGCCCGCCGATCAGGAAACGGTAGCTCACGGACCAGCCAAGCGGCACCGTGTTGACCTGTCCGCGAATGACGATCCAGGTCGATCCCCAGATCAGTGTCACGATCGCGAACGGGATCAGCACTGCCAGGCGGCTCGATTGCGGAGGTGGCAGATCGCTCATCATCGTCCCCTAGCGTCCGGCGAGACCAAGCGGGAACCGCGATTTCCTTATTGGTTGATAAGCTGCGCCTATGATCAAAGCGCCGCGATCGCGTTGGCGAGTGGCCGGATCGCGGCTTCGCTCTGGCTCCAGGACACCACCAGCCGCGCCTCACCCGGACCCCAGTCGTAGAAATCGAAGCCGAGGGTGCGAAGCTTTGTCGCCTCTTCAGGCGACACCCGCAGGAACACTTCATTGGCCTCGACAGGATTGACCAGCCGGTCGCCCGCCGCCCGTGCCAGCAATGTCGCGCCGGCATTGGCGATGTGGGCATTCTCAAGCCACAAATCGCCGTCGAGCATCGCGAGGATCTGCGCTGCAAGGTAGCGGCCCTTGGACAGCAGCAATCCCGCGCGCTTGCGGCGATAGAGCGTCGCGTCCGCAAGCTCGGGCTTGAAGAAGATGAGGCACTCAGCACTCATCCCGCCATTCTTGACGAAGCCGAAGCTCAGCGCATCGACCCCGGCCCGCCACGTCACATCGGACGGCGCGCAATCGAGATGCGCGACGGCATTGGCAAAACGGGCGCCGTCCATGTGGAGGCCAAGGTTGCGGGCGCGGGCGAGGTCGCCGATCGCGGCGACGTCGTCGGGCGAATAGACCAGGCCATATTCAGTCGCATTGGTGATCGAGATCGCGTGCGGCTGGACCTGGTGGACGTCGTTGCGGGTCGCATCGAGCACCGCCTTGATCGCATCCGGCGTCAGCTTCGCGCCCGCCCCCTCGGCGAGCAGCAGCTTGGCGCCGTGGGTGTAGAATTCGGGCGCGCCGCATTCGTCATTCTGGATATGGGCATCGCGGTGGCAGACGATCGCGCCGTGCGGCGGGCAGAGCGCCGCGAGCGCAAGGCAATTGGCCGAAGTGCCCGACGGCACCCAGAGCGCGCGGACATCGGTTTCGAACAGATCCGAGAAGCGCCCGTCGAGCTGCTTGCTCCAGGCATCGCCGTCATAGGCGGTGTCGAGGACATTCGCATCGGCCAGCGCGGCGAGCACAGCTGGATGTACTGGGGCGGCGTTGTCGGAGAAGAAGCGCATGCTCAGCGCCTTGCTGCGAGAGGGCGGGCACGTCAACACGAACCCTTGCTTATGCCCTATTCGTCATTCTCTCGCTCCCGCTGCGGCGCGCGATCGTCACGACGGGGCGGTGGCGGGGCATCGTCGCGGCGTGACGGTTTGAGATCGATGCTGCCGTCGCGGCCGATATGGAGATTGAGGCCGAGCCCGTCGATCACGCCCTCGAGCGTCGGGCCGGGGCCGGCATCCGGATCGATCATATTGTCGGGGTCGTCGGAATTGTCGTTCACCGGCTCGGGCGCAGCCTTGGGGCCGACGCCAAGCGCCTGCTGCATGAAATCACGCCATACCCGGGCCGGGATGCCGCCGCCCGACAGGCCGGGATTGGGGCTGTTGTCGTCATTGCCGATCCAAACGCCGCAGACCAGGCCGTTGGCGAAGCCGAGGAACAGCGCATCGCGATTGTCCTGCGTCGTGCCGGTCTTGCCATAGGTGTTGACGGAGAGCGCGGCCTGTCGGCCAGTGCCGGTTTCCGCCGAGGCCGACAGCAGATCCAGCATCTCGTCGCGGATCTGCCCGGTCAGCGGGTGCGATCGCTGGGTGAGATTCTCATACCAGCTCTGGTCACGCGCTTCCTCGAGCCCGCGGGCACTGACCGGATAGGATTCATTGGCAACCGCCGCATAAGCGGAGGTCAGTTCAAGCAGCGATACGGTCGAGGTGCCGAGCGCGATCGTTGCCTCATTGGGGATCGGAGTCGAGATGCCGAGATCGCGCGCCGCCTCGATCACCCTGTTCACCCCGACCTTCTGGATCAGCCGGGCGGCGGCGACGTTGCTCGACTTGGCGAAGGCCTGGCGGAGCGTAATCGGCCCCTGATAGCGGCCGTCGCTGTTCTTCGGCGACCAGTCGCCGATCGTGATCGGCGAATCGTCGACCATCGAATCGGGGGTCATGCCGGCGCGCATCGCCGCCAGATAGACGAACAGCTTGAACGCCGAACCCGGCTGGCGCCGCGCCTGGGTCGCGCGGTTGAACGGGCTCTCGGCATAGGATTTGCCGCCGACCATCGCCACCACCCGGCCATCGGGATGCATCGCGACCAGCGCGATCTGCGCCTGGCGGAGCCCGACACGCTTCACCGCGCGCTCCGCCGCGCGTTGCAGGCGCCGGTCGAGCGTCGTCTTGACCGTCGTCTCCGTGACGATCTCGCCAGCCCGGTCGCGGGCCTCGGGCAGCACCCAGTCAGCGAAATAGGTGCCGTCGGGCAGCGGCACGATCCGGTCAGCCGCGAGCCGGGCCGGCGAGACATTGGCGGCGGTCGCCTTGTCGAGGAAGCCGGCCTCGACCATCGCCGCGACCACCAGTTTCTGGCGTTTGCGCGCCCCCTCCAGATTGACGGTCGGGGCGAGCCTGGAGGGTGCCTTGACCAACCCGGCCAGCATCGCTGCCTGGCCGATCGACAGCTTCTCCGGCGAGCGGTTGAAATAGTGTCTGGCGGCGGCGCGCAGGCCATAGACATTGTCGCCGAAATAGACGTTCGACAGATAGCGCGAGAGGATCTGGTCCTTGGACAGCCATGCCTCGAGCCAGAAGGCGATCATTACCTCGCGGACCTTGCGCGCGGCGGTGCGATCCGAATCGAGGAAGCTGTTCTTGGCGAGCTGTTGGGTGATGGTGCTGCCGCCCTCGTGCAGACGGCCCGAGCTCATATTGTGGAAAAAGGCGCGCGCGATGCCGCGTGGATCGATTCCCCAGTGCGAACGGAAGCGCCGGTCCTCAATCGCGAGGAAGGCGTTGGTGACGTTCTTGGGCAGGGTCGCGGCATCGACTGGTTTGTCGATGATCGCCCCGCGCCGCGCGATCGGCGAGCCATCGGCGGCGAGCAGGGTGATGCTCGGCGGCGTCAGCGGTTTGAGCGATTGCGAGAGTGGCGCCGTGACCGCCAGCCAGCCGACCACCAGCACGAACAACAAAATGAGCACGCCGAGCCCGCGCATGACCCAGCGCAAGCGCCGCGGCCGCCGCACGACCGGCAGGTTGGTGGTATAGGTTTCGGGGGCTTCGGGCTGGTCGAAATAATCGGCTGCGTAGCGGCCATAGCCGCTCGGCGGCGGCAGGCCCTCGGTCAGGTCGAGCGGCGTCTGGGCGCCGGGCCCGGCGGCCGGATCAAAGGGATATGGACGCATCGTCTCTCTCAACCCGTCCTGTTACGCCGCCCGAAGGTGTGTTAGCGTAATAGAACAGTGATCGCAAGCATTTGCCATAGCGCGTCCTAACAGCAGGCGCGCCAGCTTGCGAGGGCTCCGACGCGAACTGGCCATTGAGGCACAAGTGCGCAATCGCTATCCAGCTTGAGCGCGCCTCCGCGCCCTAAGGATCCCGAATGACCGATTCCCCCGCCCCATTACCACTCGTCGTGGGGATCGGCGGCACGATCGGCGGGATCTCGTCGACCGAGCGCGCACTCCGGATCGCGCTCGATGCTGCGTGCAAGGAGGGTTTCCGCACCCGTATGTTCGGCGGCGCCGACATGGCGCGGCTGCCGCTTTACGATCCGAGGGCGACCACGCGGACCGAACATGAACGCGAGTTCGTGGAGACGGTGCGCCAGGCATCGGCGCTGATCATCGCCAGCCCCGGCTATCACGGCAGTATCTCGGGCGTGGTCAAGAACGCCCTCGATCTCCTCGAGGAGACCGCGCGCGACGAGCGGCCCTATCTCGCCGACATGCCGGTCGGGCTCATCGCAACCGCATATGGCTGGCAGGCGACTGGGAGCACGATCGCGGCGCTGCGCTCGATCGTCCATGCGTTGCGCGGCTGGCCGACACCCTTTGCCGCGGCGATCAATACCCAGCTCACCAAGTTCGACGATGAAGGCGGCAGTAGCGATCCGGCAGTGCTCGAGCAGCTCTCGCTGATCGGCCGCCAAGTCGCCCGCTTCGCGCCGCTGGCCCAGAATGGATGACCATCATGGATGACGGGATCAGATGGGCGCGAGGGTTTGAGCCCGAAGCGTCCCCTGTCCATGTCGTCAACCGGATCGATACCGGGACAGCGGCCCCGATCGTCTGGCGGCGGCTCATCAATGCCATGGGCTGGCCCGCAATCTATGAGAATGCCAGTAATGTGAAGGTCGAGGGCGGCGGCGGCGATCTGTTCGCGGGCGCGCGCTTCACCTGGAAGACCTTCGGCATCGCGCTCGAAAGCGAAGTGAAGGAGTTCGAACCCGAGACCCGCATCGCCTGGCTCGCAACCGGCCTGGGCGTCCAGGCCTATCACGCCTGGCTGATCACGCCGAAAGCCAGCGGCTGCACGATCCTGACCGAAGAGACCCAGCACGGCCTGGTCGCTCGCTCGGGCCGGCTGATCTTCCCGAGCCGTATGGAGCGCTGGCACCAGAAATGGCTCGAGGCGCTCGCCGCCTGAGCCTTACCGCGTCGGCACTGGCTCATCACCCGAGTAATCATAGAAGCCCCGGCCCGTCTTCCGACCGTACCAGCCGGCCTCGACATATTTGACCAGCACAGGCGCCGGCCGGAATTTGGGATCTCCCGTCCCTTCGAACAGCACCCGGGTGATTTCCAGGCAGGTGTCGAGCCCGATGAAATCTGCGAGCGTCAGCGGACCCATCGCGTGATTGAGGCCGAGCTGGCAGGCGAGATCGATGTCGCGGATCGTCGCCACGCCTTCGCCGAGCGCGAAACAGGCCTCGTTGAGCATCGGCATCAAGACACGGTTGACGATGAAGCCCGGCGCATCATTGGCGCGGACGACCTGCTTGCCGAGCGCTTTCGCATAATCCTCGACCAGCTGCACCGTCGCGTCTGAGGTGGCGAGGCCGCGGATCAGTTCGATCAGCCCCATTACTGGGACCGGATTGAAGAAATGCACGCCGACGAAGCGCTTCGGATCGGGCGAGGCCTGGGCGAGGCGGGTGATGGGGATCGACGAAGTGTTCGAGGCGAGCACCGCCTGATGGCCCAGTACCTTGCCGACCTCAGCGAAGATCGAACGCTTGATCTCCTCACGCTCGGTCGCCGCCTCAATGACGAGCCCGCAAGAGGCCATGCCATCGACGCCCTCGATCGGCTCGATCCGGGCGAGCGCCTGGTCACGCGCTTCGGGAGCGATCTTCTCCTTCGTCACCAGGCGGTCGAGCGCCTTGGCGATCCCGGCCTTGCCCGCTTCGGCGCGCTCCTTCGAGACGTCGGTCAGCAGCACATGATAGCCGGCCTGTGCCGAGACCTGTCCGATCCCCGCGCCCATCTGCCCCGCCCCGATCACGCCAATCGTCTGCATTGCTTTGCTCCGCTCATCGCTCGTCGCGCCGCTCCTATCGACTCGAGCAAGCCCGGGCTAGGACCAGCAACGCATGGCCCGATCGGGCTGGCTGTTCCGGCAAAATTTTTTCTGGCTGTTATGTTGGAAAATCTGGCTGAAAAACACGCCTATTTTCAGTGTGTTATGATATGTCTGGCTGTTATTCAATAACAGCCAGGAACAGCCAGCATAACAGCCAGCTATCAGCCAGCAAAACGGCAATAACAGCCAGCTATCAGCCAGGAACAGCCAGCCCCGCCGGACAGGCCGAGGCTGTTTCGCTCCCGCCCGAGGCAGTGAGGATATGAAGCCAGTCATGGGAAAGAGCGGGATGGGATATGCCCATCCGGCTCCGGGCTGCCATGATCCGCGCTCGGGTTGAATCAATCTAAGGTGCGAACCGTGCCGGCTGCGCTTCGGCGAGGATCACCGCGAATAGGCCCTCGGGGTCAGTCCATTCGGCAATCGGCGTCCAGCCGCCCGCGCGGAGCAGGATGCGCCCGTCGCGACGGCCATATTTGTGGCTGTTCTCGGTGTGGATCATTTCGCCCGCCTGCATCGCGAAGGGGCGCCCCTCGATGGTGAAGGCAATGTCCTCGAGCGCCTCGAGATGCATCTCGATCCGGGCGCGATCGTCATTCCAGATCGCGCGGTGGCGGAAGGCATGGATCGGGATCGTCGCACCGAGCTCGCGGTTGATCCGTTCGAGCAGGTTGAGGTTGAACGCAGCGGTCACGCCCTGCGCATCGTCATAGGCTGAGACCAGTCGCTGCTCGTCCTTGATCCGGTCCATCCCAATCAGCAGCATCGATCCCTCGCCGAGCGATTCCTTCATCGCGCGCAGCAGATCGACCGAGGAATGCGGGATCATGTTGCCGATCGTCGATCCGGGGAAGAAGCCGAGCTTCGGCGTCTCTGCGATCTGCTCCGGCAGGGCGATGGGGCGGAGGAAGTCCGCCTCGACCGGCAGGACCGGAAGCCCCGGAAACGCCGAGGCGAGCCCAGCTGAAGATTCGCGGAGGAAATCGCCCGAGATATCGATCGGCACATAGGCAGCCGGGCTGACGCTCTGGAGCAGGATCGGCGTCTTGGTCGAGGAGCCCGACCCGAATTCGACGACCGCCCGGCCCTCGCCGGCGAGCGTCGCGACCTCGGGACAGGCCTCGCGCAGGATCGCCGTCTCGGTGCGGGTCGGATAATATTCGGGGAGCTCGGTGATTTCCTCGAACAGTTCGGAGCCGCGCCTGTCATAGAACCAGCGCGCCGGGATCGCGCGCGGCCTTACCTCGAAGCCGCGCAGCACATCGGCCCGAAACAACGGATCGGCGAGCGTGACATCGCCGTCCTCGATTTCCTGTTTGAGCACGTCAGACGTCCTTTGCCAGGCGAACGCCGGTGAATTGCCAGCGCTGGTGGGGATAGAAGAAGTTGCGGTAGCTCGCGCGGACATGGCCGCGCGGCGTGGCGCAGGAGCCGCCGCGCAGCACGAACTGCCCGCTCATGAACTTGCCATTATATTCGCCGACCGCGCCGTCGGCTGGCCTGAAGCCGGGATAGGGACGGTAGGCGCTGCCGGTCCATTCCCACACATCGCCGAAGAAAGCTGGGCTCTGCGTGGCAGGTCGGGGCTCGACCGCGCCGGCAACATCAAGTTGGTTGCCGCCGAGCGGGTCATGCTGGGTAGCTGCCGCCTCCCACTCCGCCTCGGTCGGCAACCGCGCGCCGGCCCAGCTCGCATAGGCATCCGCCTCATAGAAGCTGACATGGGTAACCGGGGCGGCGGGGTCGATCGGGCGGCGTCCGTCGAGCCCGAAGCGAGTCCAGACTCCGTCCTGTTGTTCCCAGTAAAGCGGGGCGGTTATGCCCTCTGCCTTTACCCAAGCCCAGCCGTCGGAGAGCCAGTGGCGTGGCTCGGCATAGCCACCATCGGCGATAAAGGCGGCCCATTCGCCATTGGTGACGGTGCGATCGGCGATTGCGTGAGGGCTGAGCAAGGTCGCGTGGCGCGGCGTTTCGCAATCGAACGCGAAGCCTTCACCCTGATGGCCGATCTCGGTGACCTCGGCAGCACCGGTGATCCAGCCGATCGGCCCGGGCATTTCGACCGGCACCTTGCGCTCGCCCGGCCAGATTGCAGGTTCGATCGGATTCTGCGCCATAAGATGGAGCACATCGGTGATCAGCAGTTCCTGATGCTGTTCCTCGTGATGACAGCCGAGCATTATCAGTTCGGTCGCGGCGGCTGGCAGGTCAGGTAACGCGGAGAGGATCGCGGCGTCGACATGCGCGCGATACGCCAGCACCTCGGCGAGCGTCGGCCGCGTCACCATGCCGCGCCGCGCCCGGCTATGGCGCTGACCTTCAGCTTCGTAATAGCTGTTGAACAGGAACGGGAAGCGACCGTCGTGGAGCGTATAGCCCTTCACGAAATCGCGCAGGATGAAGGTTTCGAGGAACCATGTGGTGTGCGCCAGATGCCATTTGGCGGGTGACGCATCCTCCATCGACTGGACGGTGGCGTCTGCGTCGGAAAGCGGCGCGACCAGCGCCTCGCTCAGCGCGCGAACACCGGCGTAGCGCGCCGCCAGCGCATCGCGGTTCAGGAGGGGGCGGTTCAGCAGAGGCTCGGATTTTGTTCGCATTCTGTTCTCCTCTTTCCAGAACGCGCACATGAAAGTCAAGCCGAGCTACGGCCCTGTCTGGCCGCGGGATGCGCCCGGCACCCACAAAACGTCGCCTGCGCCCTTTTGGTTCACGGCGCGGGCGGCGACGAACAAATAGTCCGACAAGCGGTTGAGATAGGAAAGCGCCGCCGGATTCAAAGGGGTGATCTGCGTTGCCGCCACCGCAGTGCGCTCGGCGCGGCGAGTGATGGCCCGGGCGAGGTGAAGCGCAGCCGCGCCCGCGCTGCCGCCGGGCAGGATGAAGCTTCGCAACGGGCTGAGATGATCGTTCATGGCGTCAATCTCGGATTCGAGCCGCGCCACCTGCTCCGCGACGATCCGCAGCGTCATCTCCGATGGGGCGAAGTCGTCGCCCGGCGTCGCGAGATCGGCGCCGAGATCGAACAGGTCGTTCTGGATCCGGGTCAGCGCTGTCGCCGTTTCGCCGGGGCCAAGCGCTGCAATGGCGACACCGATCGCGCTGTTCGCCTCATCGACATCTCCGATCGCGACCATGCGCGGATCAGTCTTCGCAACGCGCGATCCGTCGACAAGGCCGGTGGTGCCGTCGTCGCCGGTGCGGGTGTAGATCTTGTTGAGCTTGACCAGGGGGTCAGTTCTTTCCGGCGAGAACCAGGATCACCACCACGATCATGATCGCGATCGCCTGGAAGAAGATGCGGTACTGCATCGCCTTGTTCGACTTCAGCGCCGACGCGCTCGGGCCCTGATTGCCGTCCCTGACCTCGTTGCTCGCATTGAGCAGGAAGATCGCGAGGCCACGAACCAGCATGGCGACGGTCGCGATCATCGCCGCGATCAGGAGGATGAAGAGGAAAGTGCTCATGGGCGCAATCTAGGCTTCCGACAGCCGAAAGCCAATGGGGAGGCGGCCGTTTCGCAGGTCGTCGGCAAGCGCGATGCCGTTCACGCCAGCTTCTCGCATCGATTGCAGCGTCGGTGCCTTGTTGCGCTTGGCAAGGCGTTCGCCGGTCTCATCGGCGAGCAAAGCATGGTGGCGATAGATGGGCGTCGGTAGATCGAGCAGGGCCTGGAGCAGGCGGTGGACATGCGTTGCGGCGAACAGATCGCGCCCGCGCACGATATGGGTGATGCCCTGGGCTGGGTCGTCGATGGTGACGGCGAGATGATAGCTGGCCGGGGCATCCTTGCGGGCGAGGATGACGTCGCCGTGGATTTCCGGTGTTGCAATGACGTCGCCGGCGATTTCATCGTGCCATATCAGCTCACCGTCATGCCGGATTTGTTCCGGCATCCACTTGGCGGCTTGGGGATGCCCCTGCGGGTTTTGCTCCACGCTGCCCGGTGGACCCCGGAACAAGCCCGGGGTGACGGAGGGGAGTGAGGCGGTCGCCTTCGCCATATCCAGCCGCCACGCATGTTGCTCGCCCGCCATTCGTCGTTCGCGCTCGCTCGCAGCGAGATGGCGGCAGGTTCCCGGATAGACCGGCCCGGCATCGCCATGCGGTGCTGACAGGCTGGCGGCGATCTCCGCGCGTGTGCAGAAACAGGGATAGAGCAGCCCCATCGCCTTCAATCGGTCGAGCGCTTCCGCATAAGAGGCCAGCCGTTCCGACTGGAGCAGCACCGGCCCGTCCCAGCTCAGCCCGAGCCATTCGAGATCGCGCAGGATCGCCGCAATGAACTCCGGCCGGCTCCGCGTGCCGTCGATATCCTCGATGCGCAGCAGGAAGCGCCCGCCGGCTTCCCGCGCCCGATCATGCGCAAGAATTGCCGACCAGGCGTGGCCGATGTGCAACAGCCCGGTGGGGCTGGGCGCGAACCGGGTGACGATTTCGCTCAAACTGGCTCTTGACCGCGAGTCGCGCGCCGTGCTGTCATCATGGCGTCATCCTAGTCGGCGAATGCCGCGCCAGGAAGCGAGGGGTAGTCACGTGTATCATCCCGATCTGATCCGGCACCCCGATAGCTGCCCGGCGCTCGTGCTCAATGCCGATTATACGCCGCTGAGCTATTATCCCCTGAGCATCTGGCCGTGGCAAACCGCGATCAAGGCGGTGTTCCTCGACCGGGTCGATATCGTCGCGCAATATGAGCGCGAGGTGCGCAGCCCCTCGGCGCGGCTCAAGCTGCCCTCGGTGATCGCGCTGAAATCCTATGTCCGGCCTTCGGCTTTTCCGGCCTTCACACGGTTCAACCTGTTCCTGCGCGACAAATTCGCGTGCCAATATTGCGGTTCGGGCAATGATCTGACCTTCGACCATGTCGTGCCGCGCGCCCAGGGCGGGCGGACGACCTGGGAGAATGTCGTCACCGCCTGTGCGCCCTGCAATCTGAAAAAAGGCGGGCGCACGCCCAAGCAGGCCGGCATGCCCCTCCATATCGGCGCCATCCGCCCGACGAGTTGGCAGATGCAGGAACATGGGCGCCGTTTTCCGCCCAATTATCTGCACGATACGTGGCACGACTGGCTCTATTGGGACGTTGAGCTGGAAGCCTGAGCGGCGGCATCTTCGCGCCGGCGCGGCACGAAGAAAGATGTCACGATGCGGATCGGTCCAGCTCTCCTGCTCGTTGCGACGCTTGCAGCCTGTGTTGGCGGGTGCTCGAAGAAAGTGCCTGACGGCACGGGCGCGGAGAATTTCCGGCCGCCGACCAACCAGACCCGCGCAGACTATCTCGACATACTCAATCGAAATTTCACCCGGATGGATGTGAACGGCGACGAGGCGCTTCAGCCAGACGAAATTACCGGAGTCCGTGCCGATCGCATCCGAGCACTCGACACGGATGGCGACCGGGAGGTCTGGCGCGAGGAGTTCGTGAAGGGCGGCCTGGCGCGCTTTGACAGGATCGACACCAATCATGACGGCGTGCTGACCAATGGCGAGCGTCGCGCGGGCCGCCGCGAAGATGACGCCAACGGCAGCGACATCACCGATATGCCGTCCAAATGACAACGTTGTTCATCGAAGGTTGACCTGGACGATACTGCAATGCAGCATCCTGACATGGCTGATCTCCCTTCAATTGCTAATAATCCCGACGTCCGTTTCCTGGGCAAGCTGCTCGGCGATGTCATCCGCGCTTATGGCGGGGAGACGCTGTTCAAGCGCACTGAATATATCCGCGCCGCCTCGGTCGACCGCCACCGCGGCGTAGCGGGGAAGGAAGCGACCGATCTCGGGCTCGACCGGCTGAGCCTCGACGAGACCCTCGATTTCGTGCGCGGTTTCATGCTGTTCTCGATGCTCGCGAACCTTGCCGAGGATCGCCAGGGCGTCGCCGCCGAGAAGGGCGCCGATATGGAATCCGCGCTGAAGCGGCTTGCCGATGAGGGGATCGATCACAAGGCGGTGATGGCGCTGCTCGATCATGCGCTGATTGCTCCAGTGTTGACCGCGCATCCGACCGAGGTGCGCCGCAAGAGCATGATCGATCATCGCAACCGCATTTCGGAGCTGATGACGCTCAAGGATGCCGGGCTGGCCGAGACGCCTGACGGCGATTCAGTCGATGAGGCGATCCTGCGCCAGATTGCCTTGCTGTGGCAGACACGGGTGCTGCGGCGCGAGCGGCTGTTCGTTGCCGACGAGGTCGAGACCGCGCTCAGCTATCTGCGCGACGTGTTCCTGCCGGCATTGCCCGCGCTGTATCAGCGTTGGGATCGGGCGCTCGGCGAGCGCAGCCCGAGTTTTCTGCGCCCGGGCAGCTGGATCGGCGGCGATCGTGACGGCAATCCGTTCGTTACCGCTGAGTCTTTGCGCATCGCCTTGTCCAAGGCGTGCGAGGCAGTGCTCGGCCATTATCTCGAGGCAGTGAATGCGCTCGGCGCCGAGCTTTCGATCTCGAGCGGAATCGCCGAGCCCGATGCGGCGGTCCAGCAGCTGGCGGAGGCGAGCGGGGACACCGCGCCGAGCCGCGCCGACGAGCCCTATCGGCGCGCGCTTTCGGGCATCTACGCCCGGCTTGCCGCGACCCATCAGGCGCTGACCGGCAAGCCGGCGCCCCGCCCCGGCCTTCTCCACGGCGAGCTCTATCCGGATCCGCAAAGCTTCCGAGCCGACCTTGTCGTGATCGCGCGTGCGCTTCGCGCCGGCGGCGGCGGTGCGCTGGCCTCGGGCGGCGCGCTTGGCCGGCTGATCCGCGCGGTCGAGACCTTCGGTTTCCACCTCGCCACGCTGGATTTGCGGCAGAACAGCGCGGTGCATGAGCGCGTGGTCGCCGAGTTGCTTAAGGTTTCGGGCGTCGAGGCTGACTATCTGTCACTGAACGAATCCGAGCGGGTCTCGCTGCTCCGTCATGAGCTGTCGAATGCCCGCCCGCTCTCCAGCCCTTTTGCGACCTATTCAGACGAGACCAGTTCGGAGCTCGCCATTGTCCGTGCCGCCGCTGAGGCGCATGCGAAATATGGCCCGGCCTGCATCACCCAGCACATCGTCTCGATGGCGCAATCGGTCTCCGATCTGCTCGAGGTCAATGTGATGCTGAAGGAGGTTGGTCTCTATCGGCCCGGCAATCCGGCGACGGCGGCGATCATGGCCGTGCCCCTGTTCGAGACGATCGGCGATCTGGAAGCGGCGCCCGGCATCATGACGGAGTGGTTTGCGCTGCCCGAAGCCGGCGAGATCACCCGGTCGCGCGGCTATCAGGAAGTGATGATCGGCTATTCGGATTCGAACAAGGATGGGGGATATCTCACCTCGACCTGGTCGCTGTCCAAGGCGTCGACCGCGCTGAAGCCGGTGTTCGAAAAGGCTGGCGTCGGCATGCAGCTGTTCCATGGCCGTGGCGGGGCGGTCGGGCGCGGTGGCGGCTCGGCCTTCGCGGCGATCCGCGCGCAGCCGACCGGCACCGTGCAGGGCCGAATCCGCATCACTGAACAGGGCGAGGTGATCGCGGGCAAATATGGTACCCGCGAAAGCGCGATGACCAATCTCGAGGCAATGGCCTCCGCGACGTTGCTGGCGAGCCTCGAGCCGGATGTATTCTCGCCTGCCGAGCAGGCGCGGTTCGGGGCGGCGATGGACCAGCTCTCGGATAGCGCTTTCAAGGCGTATCGCGCGCTTGTCTATGGCACCGAGGGCTTTCGCACATTCTTCCGCCAGATGACGCCGCTCGCGGAGATTTCAGGCCTCAAGATCGGCTCGCGTCCGGCGAGCCGGACAAAATCCGATCGCATCGAGGATCTGCGCGCGATTCCCTGGGTGTTCAGCTGGGCGCAGGCTCGGGTGATGCTGCCCGGCTGGTATGGGGTCGGCGCGGCCATCGCCGGGTTCGAGGACAAGGGGCTGCTGGCCGAGATGGCCGATGGCTGGCCCTTCTTCGGCGCGATGCTCGACAATATGGAGCAGGTGATCGCCAAATCCGACATGGGGATTGCCGAGCGCTACGCGGCTCTGGTCGAGGATCGCGCGCTTGCGGACAGCGTCTTCAACCGGATTCGCGACGGCTGGCAACAGACGCATGACGGGCTGCTCGAAATCACCGGCCAGTCGCGGCTGCTGGAGAAGCACCCGGCGCTCGATGCCTCGATCCGGCTGCGCCTGCCCTATATCGAGCCGCTGAACATGCTCCAGATCGAACTGATGAAGCGCCACCGCGCCGGCGAGACGGACGAGCGGATCGGCGAGGGCATTCTGCTGTCAATCAACGCGATCGCAACTGCGCTGCGGAATTCGGGCTGACTTGTTCCTCCCCGAGCTTGCTCGGGGGAACTAAGAAAGAAACGGTGCCGCCAGTTCCGGTCTCACTCGCAACAGCCGCCCCGTCGCCCGGTCGAGCAACGCCCAGGTCGACACCGCTTCCACCTTCACCTTGCCGTCGGCGCCGGTGAAGCGAACGTGCCGATCGAACCGTGCCCCTCGCGGGGGTTCCGGCACCCAGGTTTCGCCCGTCACCGTCTCGCCCGGGCCGACATTGCCGCGGTAGTCGATCTCATGCCGGGTCACGACCCAGATATAGGTATCCTGTTGGTCCGGCGTCGCGACCGCTGCCCAATGCGCGACCGCGATGTCCTGAATCCATTTCACCCACACCGCATTGTTGACGTGTCCGAGCTCATCGATGTCGGCATCCGCGGCGGTCTTGGTGAGCGTGAACGCCATCAGGCCTCGATGCCCAGCTGCCACAGCACGAATGCATGCTCCTCAGCCGCCTCGCGCAGGCTTTCGAACCGCCCCGATTTGCCGCCATGGCCGGCGCCCATATTGGTCTTGAGCAGCAGCACATTGTCGTCGGTCTTGGTTGCGCGCAGCTTGGCCGCCCATTTGGCCGGCTCCCAATAGGTCACGCGCGGATCATTGAGCCCGCCCGAAATGAACATCGGCGGATAGGCGTGCGCCGCCACCTGATCATAGGGCGAATAGGAGCGGATCAGCTCGAAGGCAGCCTTGTCCTCGATCGGATTGCCCCATTCGGGCCATTCGCCCGGTGTCAGCGGGAGGGATTCGTCGAGCATGGTGTTGAGCACATCGACGAACGGGACATCGGCAATCACCGCGCCCCAGAGTTGGGGATCGCTGTTGACCACCGCACCCATCAGCTCGCCGCCTGCCGAACGGCCGGCGATGGCGATCTTGCCGGCGCTGGTCCAGCCGTCAACGATCAGGCCTTTCGCCACGTCGACGAAATCGTTGAAAGTGTTGGTGCGCTTCTCCAGCTTGCCATCGAGATACCATTGCTGGCCGAGATCGTCGCCGCCGCGGATATGCGCGATGGCATAAGCGAAGCCGCGGTCGAGCAGCGACAGCCGCCCCGTCGAGAAGCCGGGCGGTATCGCATAGCCATAGGCGCCGTACGCGTAGAGGAAGAGCGGTGCTGAGCCGTCCTTCGGGAAATCCTTCGGATAGACGATCGACACCGGCACCTCAGTGCCGTCGCGAGCGGTGATCTTCAGCCGCTCTGTGCGGTATTTCTCCGCATCATAGCCCGAGGGGATTTCCTGCACCTTGAGCACGGTGAGCTCGCCGGTGGAGACGTCGTAATCATATTCAGTGCCCGGCGTGACCATCGACTCATAGCCGACGCGCAGCACGTCCATCGCATATTCGGGATTGTTGCCGAGGCCGGCGTCATAGCTCGCTTCGGGGAAGACGATCCGCTGCGGTGGTATGGCGGAATCGTAGCGGTGGATCTCGATCTGATCGAGCCCGTCCTCGCGCCCGTCGACGATGAAGAAGTCGCGGAAACAGTCGATCCCCGTCATGTAGAAATGCTTCGATGGGCCGATCAGCTCAGTCCATTCGCCAGGCGCTTCGATCGGGGCGGTGCAGAGGCGGAAGTTCGGATCCACGTCATTGGTGTGGATGAACAGCGTGCCGTCATGCTCATCGACATCATATTCGCGGCCGACTTTGCGCGGCGAAACGCAGATCGGCGTAGCCAGGACGTCATTGGCGGGGAGCAGATAGATCTCGCTCGTCACATGATCGCCGGATGCGATCACGATCCACTTGCGCGAGCTCGTCTCGCTGACGCCGACGCGGAAGCCTTCATCGGCTTCCTTGAACAGCTCTATGTCCTGATCGATCGGTGTGCCCAGCCGATGGAAACGGGCATTGTCGGTGCGCCATTGCTCATTGGCGAGGCCGTAGAGAAAGCCGCTGTCATCGGCGGCCCAGACGATCTCGGAGAGCATGCCCGGGATCACATCGGGTAGATGCTCGCCGGTGGTGAGGTCCTTGACCCGCACCTCGAACCGCTCAGACCCATTGTCGTCGATCGCATAGGCGAGCAGCTTCGCGTTATTGCTGACCGAGAAGGCGCCGAGCCGGAAATATTCCTTGCCCTCAGCGAGCGCCGGTTCGTCGAGGATCAGTTCGTCCGGCCCGCCCGCCACGGGTTTGCGCCACCATTTGCGATATTGGCCGCCGGTCTCGAACGCAGTCCAGTAGAGCCAGTTGCCGTCCTTTTGCGGAACCGAGCTGTCGTCTTCCTTGATGCGGCCCTTCATCTCTTCATAGAGCTTGTCGATCAGCGGCTTGTGGGGTGCCATGACCTTTTCGAAATAGCCGTTCTCCGCCTCGAGATAAGCGAGCACGTCCTTGTCGGTAACATCGGGATAGCCGGGATCCTTGATCCAGGCATAGGGGTCTTCAATGGTGACGCCGTGAATGGTGAAGCTGTGTGGGCGCTGCTCGGCGATGGGGGGCTTGGATGCGGTCATGTCTCCCCATACCGTCCGGGCCGAGCTTGTCGAAGCCCCGTTCTTTCTTCTAATCCTCGCAGCCAAGAGGAGTTCTCCCCATGTCCACCTATCAAGACCGCCTCAGGGCGCTGCGCGAGCAGCTGAAGCGAGACCGGCTCGACGGCTTTGTCGTGCCGCTCACTGACGAGCATATGAGCGAATATGTCGGCGCCTATGCGCAGCGCCTCGCCTGGCTCACCGGTTTCCAGGGCTCGGCGGGCAGCGCGGTAGTGCTGCCCGAGGAAGCCGCGATCTTCACGGACGGGCGCTATACGCTGCAGGTGCGCGAACAGGTCGATGGCCGCGACTGGGAGTTCGTCTCGGTGCCGGGGACCAGCATGTCCTCCTGGCTAGGCACGCACGCGGCCGCTGGCGCCCGCGTCGGCTACGATCCCTGGCTGCACACCCGCGCCTGGGTCGAGGAGGCGCGCAAGGCCCTGGCCGAGCGCGGCGCAGAGCTGGTGGCGGTCGACACCAACCCGGTCGATGCGGTCTGGCCCGATCGGCCGCAGCCTTCCGATGCGAAGCTGGCGGTGCAGGACGATGCCCGCGCCGGGCAATCCTCGGCCGAGAAGCGCGCCGCGATTGCCGACTGGCTTGCCGAGCGCAGGGCGGATGCAGTCATCTTGTCGGCGCTCGATTCGATTGCCTGGACGCTCAATGTGCGCGGGCAGGACGTGGCGCATACGCCGGTCGCGCTGGCTTATACGATCGTCGATGCGGATGGCACCGCCGATCTGTTCGTGGCGCCAGAGAAGATCGGCGATGATGTCCTCCAGCATCTCGGCAACGCCATAAGGGTGCGCGATCGAGCTGCCTTTCCGGCGGCACTCGGCAAATATGCCGGCAAACGCGTCGCAGCTGATCCCGAGCGGGCGGTCGCGGCGATCTTTGGGCGGCTGGAGGCAGGCGGGGCGACGGTGCTGCCGCTGCGCGACCCGGTGATCCTCGCCAAGGCGATGAAGAACCCGACCGAGATCGCGGGCCACCGTGCCGCGTCGGTTCGCGACGGCGCCGCGCTCGCGCGGTTCCTGAAATGGGTCGAGGAAGAGGCGCCTAAGGGCGGCCTGACCGAGCTTTCCTGCGTGGCGAAGCTGCAGGAATTCCGCGAGGCGACGGGCGTGCTCAAGGACACCTCGTTCGACACCATCTCGGCGACGGGCGCACACGGTGCGAGCCCGCATTATCATTCGACGCCCGAATCGAACGTGCCGCTCGAGCCGGGTCAGCTCTATCTGGTCGATTCGGGCGGTCAATATGCGGACGGCACGACTGATGTGACGCGCGTCCTGCCGATCGGCACCCCTAGTGAAGAGATGCGTGATCGCTTCACCCGAGTGCTCAAAGGCCATATCGGTCTTGCCACCGCGATCTTCCCGCCCGGCACCAACGGGGGCCAGCTCGATTCGTTCGCGCGCCGGCCCTTGTGGGAAGCGGGTCTCGATTTCGCCCACGGCACCGGCCACGGCGTCGGCGCCTATCTTGCGGTGCATGAAGGCCCGCAGCGAATCGCCAAGCCGAGCTATCCCGGTGGCGGCCCGTCGGAGCCGCTTCGGCCGGGCATGATCATCTCGAACGAGCCCGGCTATTACAAGGCGGGCGAATACGGCATCCGGATCGAGAATCTGATCCTGGTCGAAGAGCGAATCATTTTGGGCGGCGACGAGCCGATGCTCGGTTTCGAAACGCTGACCTTCTGCCCGATCGAGCGCTCGCTGATTATTGCCGATCTGCTGACTGTCGCAGAGCGTGACTGGCTCGACACGTACCATGCGGGGGTGTTGGAGATTCTCGGGCCGCAGATGGAAGGTGCCGAGCTCGCATGGCTCCAGGCGAAATGCGCGCCTATCGGCTAGGGTCCTCCTCGCGCGGCGTGGGCGGGGCTTCATTTGCCCGCGCCTGCGCTTTCCGCTTGCGCAGATTCTCGCGCAATGCGGCCGCGAGACGCGCCGCCTTTTCGTCCTTCTCGGCCATGCGTGCTTATCCTGTGCCGGCTTCGCCTTGACAATCCCGCCGCCCTCGTCTCTTAGGCGCGCTCCCGCGGCGGCTTCACAGGCCTGGCGGGAATTGCTGCCGTAGCTCAGTGGTAGAGCGCATCCTTGGTAAGGCTGAGGTCGTGAGTTCAATCCTCACCGGCAGCACCATTTTCTCCTGATTGTCAGGAGTATGTCTCCGAGAGCTACGCGGACGCTGCGATTGCGTGACGTGAGGGATTAGTCTTCCTCCTTCCATCGATAGCAACTCGCGGGGACGTGGGCGCATAGCTCGCACAGAATTTGACTTTCCCCCGCGACGGCCCATGTTGGAAGCATGTCCGCGACGATCTCCATCCGGCATTCGGAAGTACATCCGGGTAGCAGTACCGAGCGCCTCCCGGCCCTGGGCTAGCGTCTGTCTGCAGGCGCCTGACCAGGGCCCACCTCCCGTCATCCAACCGAGGGTTGGACCTTTAGAAAAACGCGCGGTTTCCGCGCGCGCGGCTCTGCCGGCGCGCGGCCGAACCGTCGTCGAGGAGGCTAAAATGGATCGTTTCGTCGTTGAAGCAGAGAAGAAAGTGGTCGGAATCGCAATGCGGGTGCCCGGTGGGTTCCGCTTCTTCTGTTCGGACCCCGATTTTCGTTCCCTGGACCGGAAAATCTTTCGGCGCGCAAAGGGGCTGGTCAGCCGGGTAGCCGAGTTCGCGCGGGCGCGACGGGCGTGCCGCAGAGCAGCTTGCTAAGCGTGCAGTAATGAACAGCAATATCCGCGACCCACCAATTCCGAATTGCCAGGGGGTGTGCCGGCCGATATCGACATAACGGTCGTCGACTGCGTCCGATAGAAATCTCGCTCTAAGTATTGAGTAACCGTAGCGCGGCTAATTCGAAGCGTGATATTGAAAGAGAGCGGCTGTGTTGTGCCTCCAAAATATCACGTAATATTCGTGGCTTTATTATCCTTATGACGGGCGCCTTAATGATACTTATTTACGTGGAGTGGATGGGCTTGACTGCATTGAGATGCGTCCCCACCTTATAATTATGCATCATCCGCAAATCTTTCGGCGCTATTGGAGCCATTCGGGACAACTGGTCGCAGGCCTCTAGCCCCAGGGCCGCGCGCTATCGGCAGCGGGTCTGGGGAAATTGGAGCGAGGACTGAAAACGCGCACCGTCTCAGGTGCCTTTCGGCCTCAACCGGCCCTCCCGATTTGGTGAGCATCATGCATATGATTGAGACGAGGGGCAAAATGCCTCTAATACATATTGCCAACGAAGATTATGACGCGATCGCGGAACTGGCATTGCAAATGGCGGACCGCGAGCCCGGCACATCCAGATTGATCCTGGACGAGCTCGATCGAGCTCGGCTCCATCCAACTGGAGAGCTCCCCAGCAATGTCGTGAGGCTCGGCTCCGACGTCGAGTTCTTCGACGATCTGACCGGTACAAGCAGGCGCGTACGATTGGTCCTGCCCTGGCAGGCCGACACTGCGGCAGCGTGCCTGTCGGTCATGACACCTGTCGGGACTGCGCTGATGGGTATGAGCGTGGGCCAGCAGATCAGCTGGCCCGGTCCAAACGGTCGCCAGCGCACTCTCGAGATTCTCCAGGTCAGCTAACGGCCTCGACCGGCCGCTCACGCGGACGAATCAAAACGCAACGCGGGCGCAGCGCCTCAGATCGCGCGCGCCCGGCACCGGAGATATGAAGTGAACACCCATTATTCTTCTCATAGTCGACCATTGTCGGACATCGGGCTGAAGGCGGAACTCCTTCTGGGACGCTATCCTTCAATCAGCGAGCGCGAACTGGAAGACCTCATCGAGATTTTCCCTCGCTTGCCTATCCTCGATCTTGCCATGATGACGGGGGACGATCGGATTTCGGCAAAGGTGGCGGAGTTCCATCAAGCTCACAAAGCGAGGTTGAAGACGCCAAAGGCGACGTTGATTGCCCTGATCGGTACTTTCCTTTTGGTGCCGGCAGTGACGGTTGCGCTGGCATGGTCCGGTTGAATCAGTTGGCCAGCGACGAGCGCCCGCTTCGAATGTCTGCGATCTCCCTGACTTCGGCTGCAAAACTCAGCGGCGACGCAGCTTGCCGAACAGGCGTGCCAGCAAGCCGGGGCGCGGCTCAGCCATAACCTCGGGCTCCACCGACTCCACGGGCGCCACTGGCTCACGAATGCGCTGACGGAGCGTCTGGGCGCTGGGCGGCGCCTCGACGGTCGGATCGTCGCGGGGAACCCAGGGCTTCATGCTCAAGGTGGCGAAACCCGGCTGGGCCGGCGCAGCGCGCTTGGACGCGAGAGTGGAGATCCGCTCCGGTCCGAGGACTGAGACGAAATCATTGCTCATCCCGATCGTGCCGGCGATGAGCCGGCAGCCGGCGGGAAGACAGTCTTCGGATACCGCCCGTTCGGCCGCCTGCATGAAGCGGACGGCCAATAGCCAGCTGCCGAGGATGAATTCGACATAGCCGCCGGGTGCGCGACCCTGGACCTCGTCGCGGCCGTCGCGGAGGAAATAGCGATGCTTGCAGGTGATGAGCGCGGTATTGAGCCGGGCAAGACCTGAGAAGGTCAGATGGAATTCGACATCCTCTTCCGCGTCGACCCAAGCCGGCAGGTCGCTGTCGCACTCGGCGAGGATATCGGCCTTGCTCGCCTCGCTGAAGGAGAATGCTTCGTCCGAATACAGGCCAAGGAGCAGATCGGGCTCATAATCTTCGTTGCCTTCGAAAACCAGATCAGGCGGATTGGTGAGGCCGAGCGTGATCGCAGTGATCGGCGGACCTTCCCATTCGGCGAGGATGGGGAGGAGGTCTTCCCAGCCCGTAAGGACCACATCGGCGGCGGGCGTCGCCTTGCACAATTGGGCCAGCGAACCGTTAAAGCCGGCAAGCTCGGCAGCGAGCAAAGCGTCGGCTTCGGCAACGCGTCCAGCGGTGAGCAGGCTGCGCATGTTCGCCGCCCAGGCGCGCTCGCCATCCGCTTCGAGAAACGTCATTTGCAGTGGGTGCGGTTCGGCCGGCTCGCGATAGAAGCGCACGCCCTTGGTGCTCGAATCCGGTATGAACGCAACTTGCGGATCTGGCGCGTTACTGCGCGAATAGGCATTCATTGCGATGCTCCTCCCCCCGGGCTCACGCCGCGATCGCTCGGCTAATCTAGCGCGAAACGGTTAATCGAAGATGTGGATAGCGGGTGCGGTGGAGCGGTTTTTTCGAGGGTGGCGAAGGGGTTGCTGCGCTCAATCCTCACCGACGGCGCCCGCGTTCAAAAATGAAGCCCGCCAAAAAATAAAACTGATGTCCGATCGATCTCCCTTCATCGGCGTCAGCAAGGCCCCACAGCCTTGTATAGGCAGTCCGCCCGGCACAGTTCCAAAGTATCGTCATATTGGTTTTTAATGCTGCCGGCGCGCAGATTTACACCCCTTTGTCCGAATGCTAGCTCTTTCGCGCTCGGTACATTCGCCTCTGCTTGAAACCAACGGGTCGACTCCTGTCGATGGCGTTTGCCGTGCTGTGACCAGGCCAGACCGATATGGGGGAGAGCGATATGGATCTCGATGTAGCGATAGTGGGCGGTGGTTGCTCCGGCGCGTACAGTGCCTGGCGCCTCCAGCAGGATCGCGGCGCTGACCAGTCGATCGGCCTGTTCGAATATTCGGATCGCATCGGCGGGCGGCTCTACTCCGTCACCATGCCGGGGCTGCCCAACGTCAAGGCCGAGCTTGGCGGGATGCGCTATATCCCGACGCAGCACATCCTGGTCGCTGACCTGATCAAGCATCTGAAGCTCGAGACCAAAGATTTCCCGATGGGCGCGCCCGCCCCGGTCGGCTCGAACTGCAATCTCTTCTATCTGCGCGGCAAGCATCTGCGCCTCCACGAGCTCGCTGACCCGGAGAAGGTGCCTTACAATCTCGCCTGGTCGGAACGCGGGCTCGGGCCGACCAACCTGCAGGTGCAGGTGATGAACAACCTCTATCCCGGCTTCGCCAATCTCAGCCTGTGCCAGCAGATGCAGGTCAATGTGTTCGGCAAGCCGATGTGGAAATACGGCTTCTGGGACCTGATGTTCCGCGTCCTCTCGAACGAGGGCTATCAGTTCATGCGCGACGCCGGCGGCTATGAGGCCAATGTCGCCAATGCCTGTGCGGTGACTCAGCTCCCCGCCACTGAATATAGCGACGATACCAAGTTCCTGACCCTCGCCGACGGCTATGACCAGCTGCCGATCACGCTGGCGAAGGAGTTCAACGACGACTTTGCCGGCAAGACGCCCAAGGGCAAGCGCGTCTTCATGAACCACCGGCTTGAGGAAATCCTGATCGGCTCGGGCGACTGGCCCTATACGTTGATCTTCCGCCAGACGCTCACCGACGAAGAGAAGAAGACCAGTGACGTCGCAGACCGGCAGCCGATCAAGGTCCGCTGCAAGAAGCTGATCCTCGCCATGCCGCGCCGCAGCCTGGAGCTGATCAAGAGCAGCTTCTTCGATGATCCCTGGCTCAAGAAGAACATCCCCTCGGTCCTCATCCAGAGCGCGTTCAAGCTCCTCCTCGCCTATGAAACGCCGTGGTGGCGTGCGCAGGGCCTCGTCGCCGGCCGCTCGGTCACGGATCTGCCGGTTCGCCAGGTCTATTATTTCGGCACCGAAGGCGAGCAGGAGAGCGGCCAGCCATTCCTCAACTCGCTGCTGATGGCCAGTTACAACGATATGGGCACAGTGCCTTTCTGGAAGGGCCTTGAACGCGGCAAACCCTATCTGGGCTATCGCCCCGCCTGCCTCGAAAGCGGCGTTGCGGAGGCCCTTCCGCTCGCGCCCAAGACCGGCTTTCGCGCCACGGCGGAAATGGTCGATGTCGCCAACCGCCAGGTTGCGCAGGTCCATGCCCTGCCACAGATCCCCGATCCCTATGCGGCGGTCTACCATACATGGAACGAGGATCCCTATGGCGGCGGCTGGCATGAATGGAAGGCCAATTTCCGCCTCGACAAGATCATGTGCCAGATGCGAAAGCCAGTCGCCGATCTCGATATCCACATCGTCGGGGAGGCCTATTCCTACGGCCAGGGCTGGGTCGAAGGCGCGCTCGATGTCGCTGAATCGATGCTCCAGGATTTCTTCGCGATGAAGCCGCCCAAATGGCTCGATCCCAGCTATGCGCTGATGCCGAACCCCTGCCCGCCAGGCGATCCCTGCGTCGGCTGCGGTGACCTTGAAGGCTGCGTCCCCTGCTTCAATTGCGGCACGATGCTTGCGTCGATCACCCCCAATTGCCTGTGCGCGGTCGAGGAGGGCTGAAATGAACGTCGCCGAATACATCCTCGCCCGGCTCGCCGAGGCGGGCCTCACCCATATGTTCGCGGTTCCCGGGGATTATGCCTCGCCCTTCCTCGAAGCGCTCGACACGATGCCGGAGATCATCCGCGTCCCCAATATCAACGAGCTCGGCTCGGGCTATGCCGCGGACGGCTATGCGCGGTTCAAGGGCATTGGCGCAGCGTGCGTGCAATATGGCGTCGGGACGTTCAGCGCGCTCAACTGCGCTGCGGGCTCCTGGGTGGAGCGGGTGCCGGTCGCGATCATCTCGGCGAGCCCGTCGAGCAGCAACCGGCTGCTCGAACGGCAGGAGCAGATCCTGTATCACCATTCGACCGGCGATCTCGAGGTGAACCAGAAGGTCTTCGCCCATGTGACGGTGGCGTCGGAGATCATCACGGATCCCGATTTCGCGCCCGAACAGATCGATCGCGCGATCACCGCGATGCTGACCTTCCGCCGTCCGATCTATCTCGAAGTGCTGCAGAATGTCTGGACCCAGCCTTGCGCGAAACCGAAAGGCCATCTCGCGCCGGTCACGCAGACGAGCAATGCCAAGTCGCTCGGCAAGCTGATCGCCGCTGCCTGGGGCAGCATCCTCAGCGCGCAGGAGCCGGTGCTGTGGTTCGGGGTCGAAATCCAGCGTTACGGCCTGCAGGACCTCGCGCAGAAGCTGGTGGATGTCAGCGGATTGCCCTTCACCACGACCAGCCTCGGCAAGACGGTGCTTGACGAAGCGCAGCCCCAGTTCATCGGCACCTATGCCGGCCCGGCCTCTCCCGCGCTCACCCGCATGATCATGGGCGCCTGCGATTGCCCGATCGCGCTCGGGGCGATCATTACGGACGATTATCTCGACATCATGGCCTCCAGCTATGCCGATATGATCTCGGTGAATGACGAGGATGCGCGGGTCGGCATCGACTATTTCGCGCAAGTGACCCTGGCCGATTTCCTGAAAGGCCTGATCGCGCGGTTCGAGGAAGACGAGGCTTTCCCGCGCAGCTTCGAGGTGCCCGATATCGCCGACGATGCCGATGAGGCGACGGTGGGCAAGCACCTTACCTATAATGTCTTCTACCGCGAGCTCTCCAGCTTCCTGAAGCGCAAGCACCTGCTCGATTCCAGCGTGCTCGTGCTCGGCGAGAGCACATCGCTTTACGTGTTCGGCAATCTGTTCGGCCTGCCGCGTGACAGCTTCGTCGCACAGGCGGCCTGGGGCTCACTCGGCCATGAAACCGGCTGCGCGCTTGGGGTCGCACTCGGGTCGGACAAGCGGCCCTGGGTGGTCGCGGGCGATGGCGGCTTCATGATGATCTGCCAGGAGATCTCGAGCCTTGCGCGCGCCGGGGTCAACGCCGTGGTGTTCGTGATGAGCAACCGGGGCTATGCGATCGAGCAGGCGTTCGTCGACATCAAGGCCTTCACCCCGCAGGGCGAATTCGCCGCCTTCGATGTGCTGCCCCGCTGGGACTATCTCGCGCTCGCCAAGGCTTATGGCGCGAAGGGCTTCCGGGTCGAGACCACCGATCAGCTGGCCGCCGCTCTTACCGAGATCAAGGCATTGACCAATGTGCCGGCGCTGGTCGAGGTCGTGATCCCGCCAAAGGATCTCGCTCCGCAGCTGGCTCGCCTGGCCGCTCCACCGCCCGCACTGCGGAAATACAACCACACGCCGGAGTGATGCGGCGATTGCGGGTCACCCGTGCGGCGCAGCGCCCTTCAGCAATGGCCGGGGTCGCCGGGATCATCCAGCGACCGGAGTGCGGCAAGCACGTCATCGATTGGCAACGGACGCTTCACGCCCGGCGGGCGACGTAGCGCGGGTCGCGAGTCGACCGCATGCGCGTCTGACGCCCAGGAAGCGAGAATCGCGCGCTTCACCTCGGGCTCGAGCTGGGGATGGGTGACCACGTCATAGGGACTCCTGAAAATGGGAGATGCAGACATTAATCCCTCCTTCCGGTTTGCATCTTTGGACACGGGTCGCGAACAATCGCCCGTTGGCGGCCGAAAAATAGGCAAATCGGAATCGGCTTCAAGAACTGCCGGGGCGTTTT
Source organism: Sphingomonas sp. P3_C5 (assembly GCF_056402635.1). NCBI lineage: Bacteria > Pseudomonadati > Pseudomonadota > Alphaproteobacteria > Sphingomonadales > Sphingomonadaceae > Sphingomonas > Sphingomonas sp. P3_C5. The sequence goes on along the minus strand of NZ_JBFUHA010000001.1, from coordinate 260,345 downwards.
TTCGAAGCGTTTTGCGGGTCGCTATCTACCGGAATCCGAGCGCCGCCGCGCCGTGCGCCTGCCTCCATCCACGGGTGCGGAATGGAACCCTGTCAGGCTCCAGCTCTTCTTGCCCCCATGACCAATCAGACCCACCCCCTCGGCACCATCCAGCCAAGCGCTTTGCCGCTCGAGCTTCGCAGGATGACGCAGGATGCCAGTGCCTGGTTCCAGTCGCATTGGCTTCAGATCGCGGTCGCGACCGCCATTGGCATCGTCATTTTCCTGCTGCTTCATCTTCTTCGTCGGTGGAGCCTGAGGCTGTGCAAACGAGGCGAGGGCGTCGCCAGCTGGTACAGCATTATCGGCCGCGCCCTCACCAGGACGGGGAATCTGTTCATCATCCTCGTCTCGGCACGGCTCGTCGCCGGCTATGCCGATGCGCCGCCCGCGATCCACACCACGATCAATTTCGGTTTCACGATCGCCGCGGTGTTCCAGGCGGCGATCTGGCTGCGCGAGTTGATCTTCGGCATCGTCGAGCACCGTACGATGGAGGAGGAGTCGCGCGGGCAGGCACTGGCGAGCGCGATAGGGATCATCCGGCTGCTGGTGACAATCGCGCTGTTCGCCATCGCCACGGTCGTGGTGCTTGGCAATCTGGGCGTCAACGTCACCGGGCTGATCGCCGGTCTCGGCGTCGGCGGCATTGCGATCGGGCTGGCGGCACAGGGTGTCTTCGCTGACCTGTTCGCCGCCCTCGCGATCATTTTCGACAAGCCGTTCCGGCTCGGCGATTCGGTATCCTACGACAAGGGATCGGGTTCGGGGACTGTCGAGGCCATCGGCCTGAAGTCGACGCGGGTCCGGGGCGGCAATGGCGAAGAGCGCATCATCGCGAACAAGAAGCTGCTCGATTTCGAGATACTGAACACTAGCCGGCGCGCGCACAATCGCTTCAAGTTCGATTTCTATCTCGGCTTCGCTACGCCGCCGGACATGGTCGAGCGAGTGCCGGCGCTGCTCAGGGACGCGGTCGAGGCCTCAGGCTACAAGCTGGTCCATGGCGGCCTGAACGGCTTCAGCGACCACGGACTCAGCTATGATGTCGAATTCGAATCCCGTGACACTGATTTTCCCGCCGACGCTCGGGACAAGGTGGCCGCAGCCATTCTCGCGCGTTTCCGGGATCATGATATCAGCTTCGCCTATCCGACGAGCGTGAACCTGATCGCTGAGAAAACGAAGCCGACGCCGCCGGCCGAGCCGAAAACGGCGAACGGCCTCGCCCATAACCACTCCAAAGATCGAAGCTAATCCCGCGATCCAGCGCCGGTGTGGATCGGGCCGTCGCCGGCGGCGCTGTCGCTGTCATAGTCCTCGCCTTCATTGCCGCCACCGGCGCCCGCACCGCTGCCATGCACTTCACCGGACGGATCTGCCGCGCCTTTCTCCTGTTCTTCCCGCCATGCCTGCTGGCCGCGGCTGTCATATTCCTGCCCGGAATATCCGTCGCCGGTCCCCACCGCTCCGATGCCCGACCGGGCCGGGACATGAGGCGGACGCTTGCCGGCCTCGGGCGGTTGGTTCGCGAGATCGGCGGTCGTCGTCGCGCCAGGATTCTGCTCGCGGATATCAGCCGATGGATCGGCCCCTTCGCTGGCGTTCGGTTGATCACCTTGCTCTGACATGGCCTGTCTCCTTCGCTTCCTCAACGCGCAACCTCGCAAAGCGATCATCCCGACATCGGCGCATGACCGGCCGAGGGAACCGTGGCGCCGATCGCTGCTTTTTGCTTCAAGCAACGGAGCGAAAATCATGTCTTTTCTCGCCGAATCCCCAGACCTCGCGGACGCCCATACGGAGCAACCCAGCCTGGCCGGGCGCCGAGCGCTGATTACCGGCGGCACCACGGGCATCGGCCGGGCAATCGCTGTTCTGCTAGCTGCGGAAGGTGCCAAGGTCTTCGTCTGCGGTCGCGACCCGCGCCATCTGGGTGACGCGCTCGAGCGGATTCGCGAAGTCGGCAACGGTGAGGGCATCGCCATCGATCTGGCTGAGCGGGAATCGGCGGCCAGGCTCTACGACGCCGCCACCGCCTATCTCGGCGGGCTCGACATCGCGGTCATCAACGCAGCGGTTCCGGCCGACGCGCTCGGCGAGGCCACAGAGCAAGACCTCGAATATCAGATAGCGACCGACTTCACCGCCTATCTGCGAACAACGAAGGCAGCGGTAAGCCGCATGGGCGCGGGCAGCGACGTGGTGCTCATCGGGTCAATGTCCGCGGTCTCGCGAATGGCCGGATCCTCGATCTATATAGCGGCCAAGTCGGGTATACAGGGCTTTGCGCAATCGCTGCGCAAGGAGCTTGGCGAGAAGGATATCAAGGTCGGCCTGATCGAACCGGGCTTCACGGGTGCCGACTTCCAATACCCGGAATTCCCACCGGAGAAGCAACGCGAGCTGATCAATCAGGATAAGATGTTGCGCGCTGAGGATATCGCGGCCGCCGTACATTTCATGCTGACGCAACCCCGCCGGACCGCCGTCTCGCTGATACGGGTCGAGACGAGGCTCGATCATCCCTGACCGAACCTAATTCGGATGCCTGTTTAGCCCGTCATTCCCAGCTGAGGATCAGGCGCCCATTAGCCGGGACGCGAAAGTCCAGGCGATCCGCCGTCTTGCCATGGGGCCGCAGCGCGTCCCCGTCAGCCGTGGTCAGCTTGAATTTCGTCAGCTTCCGGCGTGGTAATCGGACCAGGCTCAGGCCCGCAGTGCAGGTCTCGCCACCGTCGAGATGGATGCTCAGCGCGCGATTGCCGGTCCGCTCCATCGCCATGATGAAATGGTCGCAGAACAGCCTGAACGGCGCGCCTTCGATGCTATGGAACGCCCTGCTCGCAAAGACGAGCGCAGCACCGGCGCCGTAAATCTCCTGGCCGACCTGGCCCGCGGGCTGACCATCCACATACAGATCTTCGACCGGGAAAGAGAGCCCGCGGTCGATATGACCGTTGCGGTTCTCGGTTGCGAGCGCGTCCTTCGGGAGTGCGTCCGGATAATAGAACCAGGCCCGGTCGAGCGCATATTTGCAATATTCGCTGATCAGCATCCGCGCCGCCGGCTCGAGCTCGGGGCCACTGTCGCGGAGATAGCATTCAAAGGCGGCGAAGGAATCGAAGCACTCGTAGATCGCCATATAGGGCGCGTCCTGCAGGCACGTGGCGCCAAGGAAGTTGTGATATCGCGCGGCAAACGCGATCTCGGATTCCCAAATCGCGCAATTATGGAAGAAGCTCGCGAGATAGACATAGCTCTGCTCGCGATAGCGTTCGACGTTCGTGATGCGCCACAGCCTCAGACATGCCGCCGCGCCCCAGGCCGTCAGATTTGCCTGATAGTTGAGGTTGAAACGCATGCCCTGCGCCGCGTCGATCGCAGCCCGAGCCTCTTGGAGGAAGCGCTCCTCATCGGTCATTTCATAAGCCTGGAGCATCACCCAGGCATAGATACCGCCGACGTCCGTCTGCCCGCGCCGGTCGGCATCGGCGACCTTGGTGATCACCGAGAAGTCGGTGACCTTGTATTGGATCGGCCATCGATAGTTGAAGTGATGAGCGGCCTTGATGCCGAAATCGACCGACTTCAGGAAAAGAGCCCGCGCGTCCTTGTCCCCGTCGAGCGCGAGGTTCGCGAGGTTCATCATCGGGTGATAGAGATACCATGAGTCGACAGCATCCGCGTCCTTGTCGTCGCCGACATTGGGCAGATAGCGCCTGATCGTGCCGAGCTTCGCATCGTAGAACCGGCTCAGGCCGCGCAAGAAACTGGCATCGAGCTTCGCCGGCTTTGCCCGCCATGCGCCGTAGCGCCGCATGGCGCCCAGCAATGAGAGCTGGACCATGCTGTCGGGATATTCCGCGTCGGTATAGGGATGGGCATAGACATGGCCATAATGGCGTACCGTTGCCTTTGGTGACGTCTCGAGATCGGCCAGTGTCCGCTCGGCGCGGCCGACCCAATCGCGATATTCGGTATAGGGCAGATCGAGCGCCGTATAGGCTGCACCCAGCATCTGCACGAACAGGCGTGCCGATTCCCGTTCGTGCGCCGCCGGCTCGTCGCGAAAGACCATGATGGAGTCGGACAGCGTGATCTCTACGCCCGCCGGCAACGGATCGGTCGGCGGCGTCCCGCTCTGTGGCGGGGTAGGTGGAAGATAGCCGAGCTCGGGCCATTCGCCGCCAACCGAGCCGTCGGGCTTCGTCTTCGTCGCGCGGTAATAGTCGTTCATCGAGGTGAGTTGCTGGAAATAGAGCAGGCTGCCGAACGCGGGTTCCTTCATGTGCAGATAGAGAAGGCCGCTGTTCACCCCGCGCTGCGCCGCCTCGACATGGCCGCCCGCGCCCATCGGATCGTCGCGTTCGTCGAGCGGATACAGATCGCGCGGCAGGAATGGTACGAGAATGGGCGCCGACGGTGTCAGCGTGACAATGGTCCGCAGGCGATGAAGGTCGTCACCGTCAACGCGGAGCGCAACGCTATGGCGCCCCAGGACGCTGTCGAGCTCGAGCCGCAAGGCTTCCCCGATCTGGCTGCCGCGTACGCGCGCCGATATGCCGCCCGGCGCGTGCGCAACGCGGAGCGCCACCCCGCCCTTGCCCGGCCTTCTGACGATCGCCCAGACGTCATCCGCCGACTGCCTCACATCGACGGTCAGGTCGCCAAGGCCGAACGTGGCGATGGGCTTCATCGTCTCGCCCCGTAGGGCTGCCTGGAGCTCGAGAACGAAGGGGCTGACGGCGGACCTGGCCGTTTCCCTGATGCTGGTCGCCTGATTCAAGCGCGGTCTCCCTTGTCGGTTGCCGGCGATCCGCCCGGCGTGCGAGTTCAATTCCTCATGGGCGCAGTCGGGCGCCGCCGCAAAAGCGCTCGGCTCGCGGTGCGGTTCCTTATGTCGTCGCCATCATTCCGGCCTTGGCAGGCATCTGCAATGTCTTCGGCAATTGCTGTCGCGATGTATCCCTAACGCCACAGCGCAGGCAGGTTCGGCGGAACCTCGCCGTACGCGCGGAACGTCAGCGCCCCGTCCCGTGTTATGACAACTCAATGAACCCGTCGGCTGACTGGTGGGGCGGAACGGGAGGCTTTTCTTGACGGATGTGATGCAGCGATTCGACGCGTCGCTGACGGACGAGGGCCGTTATCGGATGCTGGTCGAGTCGATAACCGACTATGCCATCTATATGCTTGATCTGGGCGGCTGCGTCGCCAACTGGAATGCCGGGGCGCGGCGTTTCAAGGGGTACAGCGCCAACGAAATCATCGGCGAGCATTTCTCCCGTTTCTACACGGAGGAAGATCGCGCGGCTGGCCTCCCCGAGCGCGCACTGGCGACGGCGGCACGGGCGGGCGTGTTCGAGGCCGAAGGCTGGCGTGTCCGCAAGAATGGCGAGCGTTTCTGGGCACATGTCGTGATCGACCCGATCCGCGATGCCGAGGGCGTGCTCATCGGATACGCCAAGATCACGCGCGACCTGACCGAGCGGGTCCGTGCGCAGGAAAGCCTGCGGCAGAGCGAGGAACAGTTCCGCCGGCTGGTTCAGGGCGTCACCGACTATGCGATCTACATGCTCAATCCGGATGGGCGGGTCGCGACCTGGAATATCGGTGCCGAACGCATCAAGGGCTATCTTCCCCACGAGATCATCGGCGAGCATTTCTCCCTCTTTTATACCGAGGAAGACCGGGCTGCGGGCGAGCCGCGCCGCGCGCTCGAAACCGCCGAGCGGGAGGGCCGCTACACCAGGGAAGGATGGCGGGTCCGCAAGGACGGCACGCGATTCCGGGCAAGCGTCGTCATCGATCCGATCCGTAACGATCTTGGCGAGCTGATCGGCTTTGCGAAGATCACGCGCGATGTGACCGAGCGCGAAGAGGCCCAGCGCGAGGTCGAGCGCACACGCGAGGCGCTTGCCCAGTCCCAGAAGATGGACGCGATCGGCCAGCTGACCGGCGGCATCGCGCATGATTTCAACAATCTGCTGATGGCTGCGTTGAGCAGCCTTACCCTGCTCCAGAAGCGCCTGCCGGCCGATCCTCAGGCGCTGCGCCTGCTCGAGAATGCCGTCCATGCGGTCGAGCGCGGCACGACCCTGACTCAGCGCATGCTCGCCTTTGCGCGCCGGCAGGACCTGAAGCCCGAGCGAGTTGACATCCCGACCCTGGTGCGCGGCATGACCGATCTCCTGTCGCGGTCGCTCGGCCCCGCCTACACCATCGAGACGCGCTTCCCGCTGACCCTGGGCACCATCATCGCGGATGCGAACCAGCTTGAAATGGCGCTGCTGAACCTGGTGGTGAATGCGCGCGATGCCATGCCGGAAGGCGGGACGATCACCATTGCGGCGCGCGATCGCATCGTCAGGCCCGATGATTCCGAAGGGCTGGCGCCCGGCAATTATGTAAGCCTGTGCGTATCCGACACCGGTTCGGGCATGGATGCCGAGACGCTGGCGCGCGCCATGGAGCCCTTTTTCACCACCAAGGGGGTGGGCAAAGGCACTGGCCTCGGCCTGTCGATGGTTCATGGGCTTGCCGGACAATCGGGAGGGCGGCTCCTGCTCGAAAGCCGCATGGGTGAGGGGACTGTTGCCGATCTCTGGCTGCCGACGGCCGATGCACCGCCGGAGCCGGCGGTGATCTTCGAGACCGTTCCCGTCGCTTCCAGCGCGGGCCGTCCCCTCAAGGTGCTGGTGGTCGATGACGACGTGCTGGTCCTGATGAATACGGCCGCGCTGCTGGAGGATCTCGGCCATCTGGCGCTTGAGGCCAATTCAGGTGCCGAGGCGCTCGATATCCTCCAGCGTGAGCCGGGGATCGACCTTGTCATCACTGATCAGGCGATGCCCGCGATGACCGGTGTCCAGCTCATTGCCAGCATCAAACAGGCGCGCCCCGACATGCCGATCGTGCTCGCGACCGGCTATGGCGAGCTCCCCCCAGGCGCTGACCAGAACATCCTGAAGCTCGGCAAACCCTTCCACCAGCGAGACCTTGCAAAGGCGCTCGTCACCGCACTGGCGGCGTGACGCGGGCGGAACGCCATGCCGGATCTGGCGTTGGGAGGAGCCGCTTGGAAGGATTGCGCGGTGGATGTGTCGACGAAGCGGTGGCCGGCCATTCTCTGGATCGTCCGCCACGGGCAGAGCGCAGGAAATGTAGCACGCGATGCTGCGATGGACGCGCAACTCGATCGCATCGCGCTCGATGCACGCGATGTCGATATCCCGCTGAGCCCGCTTGGCGAGCGCCAGGCACTGGCGCTCGGTGAGTGGTTCGCCGCCTCGCCTGAGCAGCGGCCCGAAGCGGTGCTGGTCTCGCCTTATGCCCGGGCGGTGCGGACCGCCGAGCTGATCCGCTCCGCCGGCGGCATTGATCCGGCCGAACCACTGTGCGCGGACGAGCGGTTGCGCGAAAAGGAATTCGGGATTCTTGACGGGCTCACAACGATCGGGGTGCGCAACAGCTTTCCGGATCAGGCGGCGTTCCGTGCGCTGCTCGGCAAATTTTATCATCGCCCGCCGGGCGGAGAGAGCTGGTGCGACGTGATCCTGCGTCTGCGCTCGCTGCTCGACACGATATCGCTGCATTATGCCGGGCAGCGTGTTCTGATCGTCGCCCATCAGGTCGTTGTGTTGTGCCTGCGCTATATCCTCGAGCATCTGGACGAGGCGCAGATCCTCGCGATCGACGCCGAGGGCGATGTAGCGAACTGCTCAGTGACGGAATATCGCTTCGATCCGGCTGCCGGCAAACAAGGCGGCCTGGTTCTGAAGCGGTACAATGATCTGACCGCAATCGATGACGTCGTGCCCGTCACGCGCGCGAAGGATCCGCCAGTGGCGGTCCGCGGATGATCGCCACACGTGCAATAGACAAGGGCTGGCTCGACGCGCATCCCCTGCCCACCATTGAGGGCCTGGATAAAGAGGAGCGCGGTCGCGCCGTGCTGGTTGGCGGATCGACTGTCGTGCCCGGTGCACTGCGCCTCACCGGGGAGGCAATTCTTCGAGGTGGCGCGGGCAAGCTGCAGATCGCGACCGTCGAGCAGGCTGCTCTCCCGCTCGGCATGCTGTTCCCCGAGGCGGCGGTCGTGCCATTGCCGGCCGACGATCAGGGCGAACTGGCCGGCGGTGCGCAGAGTCTCCGGCCGCGTCTGGAGCGGTGCAGCACGCTCATCATAGGGCCGGCCATGCGGGAGCGCCCGCAAACCGCCAGACTCGTTTTCGATCTGCTGGAAAGCCTGGAGAAAAGTACTCCGTTCCTGCTCGATGCAGGGGCGATGACGGCAGTCCGATCCAACGTCGAACGCCTGCGGGTGGTGGCAGGCCGCGGCGTTCTCACACCCCATCACGGTGAGCTTGCGACAATGCTGGAGATCGAGAAGCAAGCCGTCGCCGCCGACCCGGCCTGGGCAGCTTCCGACGCCGCAACGCGCTTCGGTTCGGTCGTGGTGCTCAAATCGGCTGAAACCATTATCGCCGATCCGTCGGGTGAGCTGCTTCGCTACACGAGCAAGGCGCCTGGCCTCGGTACGGCGGGGTCCGGAGACGTGCTCGCAGGCATTATCGGAGGGCTGCTTGCCCGCGGCGTCGAGCCCGTAGTGGCTTCAGGCTGGGGCGTCTGGCTGCACGGCTCGGCGGGTGAAGCCGCCGCCGCGGCGAGTGGGCCGATCGGCTTCCTTGCGCGGGACCTGCTCCCGCATCTTCCAGCGCTAATCGCAAGGGCAGGCTGACGCGGCTTCGCCGATTGCGGGCATTCAGGGCGCGTGATAGCTCACCAATACACTGGAGGGCTTCCCATGCGCATTTCACGACTCGCCATCATCCTGTTGCTCGGCGCCTCGAGCGTCGGCCTCGCGTCGAGCGCGATCTCGGCGCCTGCGCAAAAGGCCAAGCCAAAATATGGCGCCTGGGGCGTCGACTATGCGACGATGGACAAGGGCACGAAGCCAGGCGATGATTTCTTCGGCTTTGCGGAAGGCAGCTGGCTGAAGAGCGCGCCGATCCCTGAGGACCGCTCGCGCGCCGGCTATAATTACGACCTCCCCGATCTCGCTGAGAAGGATGTGCGCGGTCTGGTCGAGGATGCCCTGCGTCAGCCCAACCCCGAGCCTTATGTCCGCCAGATCGGCGATTTCTATGCGGCCTGGATGGATCAGGCCGGCATCGAGGCGCGAGGCCTCGCGCCGCTGACGCCGTGGCTGGCAAAGGTTTCGGCGGTGAACAGCCGCGAAGCGCTGGTCCAGCTGATGGCCGACCCTGCTTTCGCAGCGCCGATCCGGATCGGCATTTCGGCCGACGAAGCCGATCCCACCCGCTATACCGTCACCACCGGCCAGGCCCGGCTCGGCCTGCCGACCCGCGATTACTATCTGCTGCCCGGCGAGAAATATGTCGGAATCCGCAAGGCGTACCGCGACTATATCATCGCCATCCAGCAGCTTGCCGGCATCCCGGACGCGGCCGCCAAGGCTGACCGGATCATCGCGCTCGAGACTCAGCTATCGCAGGATCAATGGACGCCCGAGCGGCGCCGCGATCCCAAGGCCACCTACAACCCGATGGACCGGGCAAAGCTCGCCGAGCTCGCGCCGCAATTCGACTGGCCGGCGACGCTCGATCATCTCGGCCTCGCGGCGATGCCGACCGTCGTTGTGCGCGAGCCGAGCGCAGTCGCCGCGGCAGGCGCGCGAATCGCCGATGTGCCGCTCGAAACCTGGAAGGACTATCTCGCCTTCCGCTTCGTCAGCGATCATGCGCAGTTCCTGCCCAAGGCGTTCGACGATGCCCGCTTCGGTTTCTACAGCAAGACGCTGAACGACGTGCCGACCCAGTCGGAACGCTGGAAGCGCGGCGTACGGCTGCTCGACGGCGCGCTCGGCGAAGCGGTCGGCCGGCTTTATGTCGCGCATCACTGGTCAGCCGACACCGATCGCCAGACCCAGGAACTCATCGCTGATCTGCGCGCTGCCTATGCCGACAAGATCAACCACGCGCCCTGGATGGACGCTCCGACCCGCAAGGAGGCGCTGATCAAGCTCGCAGCCTTCGATCCGCGGATCGGCCACCCCGCGACCTATATCGACTATGGCAAGATGGCGATCAGCCGTACCGATCCGCTCGCCAATGCGGTCAACGCGAACATATTCGACTGGCAGCTCCAGCTCTCACGACTCGGCAAGCCGGTCGATCGCAGCCTGTGGGACATGACCCCGCAGACAGTGAATGCCTATTACGATCCGACGATGAACCAGGTGACCTTCCCGGCCGCGATCCTGCAGCCGCCCTTCTTCGATCCGGCGGCTGATCCGGCGGTCAATTATGGCGAGACCGGTGCTACGATCGGCCATGAGATGGGGCATGGCTTCGACGATGAAGGCCGGCAATATGACGCACAGGGCCGGTTGCGCGACTGGTGGACCAAGGATGCGGCTGACAAATACACCGTCCATGCCCAGATGCTGGTCAAGCAGTTCGATGCCTATGAGCCGATCCCCGGCACGCATATCAAAGGCCAGCTTACGCTCGGCGAAAACCTCGCTGATCTGGGCGGGCTCGAAGCTGCCTATTCAGCCTATCGCCGCTATGTCTCGCGCCACGGCGAGCCGCGGGTGATTGACGGCTTCACCGGCGACCAGCGCTTCTTCATCGCCTATGCGCAGAGCTGGCAGGGCAAGGCGCGCGAGAATGCGCTGCGGGCACAATTGCTGTCCGATCCGCACAGCCCGGAGATGTACCGGGTGAATGGCATCGTCCGCAATTTCGATCCCTGGTATGCGGCCTTCAATGTGAAGCCGGGCGACAAGCTCTATCTGGCGCCGGCGGACCGGGTGCGCGTCTGGTAGGTCCTCAGTCGCGCAACGCGGCGGAGATTGCCTTCAATCCGCCTTCCAGTTCCTCGGCGGTCGGCCAGCCATAGCCGAGGCGGAAATGCGTGTCGGGCCGTTCGAACCAATGGCCCGGCCCGACATAACAGCCATGCTCTTCGAGCAGCCGCTGGTAGAAGCCCTTGGTGCCGCCGCGTGGTTCGACGCGCATGCGCGGGAAGCAGACCACGCCACCCTGTGGCGGCACCCATTCCAGCAATTCCTCGCCGGCCATCCATTCGGTGACGCGGTCGCGACGACGGCGCATTTCGGCAAGGGTCGGGATCAGCAGGACGTCTCGCCTGGCGAGGATCTGCTCGGCGATCCATTCATCCACAACGCTGCCGCAGATGGCGATCTGCTCCTTCGCGGCGAGGAAGCGCTCTTGCAAAGCTGTGTCGCGGGTGACGATCCAGCCGATCCTGATGCCGGGAACGCCATAGGCCTTCGAAAGCGATGCCACGCTGATGACATGGTCGCCGAGCGACGCCGCTAAGGGCAAGGGACCGTCGAACGACAGGTCGCGATAGGTTTCGTCGACCAAGAGGATGCAACCATGCGCTTTGGTGAGCGCGACCAACGCCCCCAACTCGCCCTCGTCCAGCATCGTGCCGGTCGGGTTGTGCGGGCAGGTGATGCTGACCATCCGCGTATGCGGCGTGATCGCCGCCTCGATCGCTTTGGGGTCAATCGTGAAACCGGACTCAAAGCTCAGATCAATATGCGTGACGTCGCAGCCGATCGCGCGCGGCGTCTCGAGGTTGGTGGCATAATTGGGTCGGATCACGACGAGATGATCGTCGGGTGCAAGCAAGGCGGTCGCGATGATGAACAGGGCGCCCGCCGCGCCGACCGTGACCAGCACGTCGTCAGCGGCAACACCGCCGCTCGTCTCGGCGATCAAGCGCCGCAGTTCGGCACCGCCGCGATGCTCGCCATAGAGCAAGATCAGGTCGGGGATGGTGAGTCCGAGGCCGGCGATGCTGCGATCCGCGACCGAGCTTTCGGAGAGGTTGTAGCGGATCCGCCCATATCCGAACTCTTCGGGCGATTCGATCTCGATCGGCATCCGGGCGTAGCGCATCGATTCCCCCAATAGGCTCGATCACATGATAGCTGGGGCGGCTCTTCGAGACAAAGGGCGGACCGGAAGAACCTGTTCCTCCCCGTGCAGGGGAGGAATAGGAGTGAACCGCCCCGCGCATTCCTCGCCACAAGTCTGGTCACAAGCCGCCTTACCGGGCATCCTTCGGCCAATGGCGATCGAAACCCTTGTTGCCCGCTACGGCCTCGCCGCGATCTTCCTCGGCGCCGGTATCGAAGGCGAAACGTCAGTCATCGCCGGCGGCGTTCTCGCCCACCGGCACCTGATCCCGTTATGGGGCGCGATCCTCGCCGCCTCCCTCGGTTCGTGCGTTGCCGACCAGCTGTTCTTCGCCGCCGGTCGCTATTTCCGCGAGAACCGCCGCGTTCGCGCCATGACCGCGAAGCCCGCCTTCGCCAAGGCGCTGGTGACGTTCGAGCATCATCCGACCCTGTTCGTGATCGGCTTCCGCTTCCTCTATGGCCTCCGGACAGTCAGTCCAGCCGCGATCGGCACGACGCATATCCGGACCCGCATCTTCGTCCTGCTCAACGCCCTTTCGGCTGCAATCTGGGGGACGCTGTTCACCGGCATCGGCTATGGTTTCGGCGGCGGGATCGAGCGCCTGCTCGGCGGCTTGTCCGTCAGCCGCCTGATCCCGATCGCCGCCGCCGGCCTCGTGCTGCTGATCGGCACCGCCCAGCTCGTCCGGTGGCTGCACCACCGCTACGCCGATCGCTGCGAAGGGCGGGCCGCCCGCGCGGCGGCCGTCAGCTGATCAGCAACCCGGCCGGCGGAAGCCCAAAGAGGTGACCAGGCCGCTCGGCTCAACATGCTGATGCACAGCAGAGATTTCCTTTGGCCAACGAAAATGCCAGCACACTGAGGCAAGTCAGGCGTGTGCGATGATCTGGTTCGACAGGGGCGAGGGCACCGTTGATTCAACTGCAGCCACGCGAGCTGTAGAAAAATCAGGTCGTCCTGGAACTAGGGCGGCCCTGACCCATTCAGAGGATAGAAAATTGAAATATATAGGATTTGCGGCCGCACTGGTGGGGCTGCATGGCACCGCGTTCGCGCAATCGGTAAAACCAGTCGTCAACAAAATGGGGACATTTCAGGAGATTCAAGCGGGCGATACACTTGTCGACGGACAAAATAGAAAGGTTGCTTATCAAACTCAGTTCGAGATCACGGATTACTGTACGGCGGCGGAAATCGCCTCGAACATATCGACCTGCGCACAGGCAGCCATCAACGCAGCCCAGGCGACTGCAAGCGTAAGCTTTGGCGGGGTGATGGTCCATTTCTCCGGACAAAAGTCTCCCTATCAGCTTACCGGTGCTCCGCTGAGAATCACCAGCAGTTTTGTTGGGTTGGTCGGAGATACAACTCAAGGAACTTTCATCAATTGTGCCAATGGGTCCAGCGACTGTATCGTGATCGGTCAGGCAACTGGCTCGGGTATCCGCGATAACGTGATCCGTGATCTTGGCGTGTGGGGGAGCGGCAAGACGGGTGGTGCCGGGCTGCATATTTATAACAGTTACCGCACGCTGGTCCAACATGTCGATTTGGAGAACATGGTTCGCGGAGTCGACGTCGAAACAAACACCAATAGTGTCACGCTGGAGCATGCCACGATCGTCGTCAATCAACCAGCTTCGGACTATGGAATTTACTGGCACGCCCCAGCGGATGGTTCATCCCGCTCGGATGTGTTGACCTTTAATGATGTCGTGATCGATGGCCAGTGGTCGAATGCCACGGGCTGGATGTGGAGTGGCCTCGCGAATACCGCTGGCGGTTCAAGCTTGCGCATCCTCCACATGAATTATGGCATCCGGGTGGTCAATCCTGTCGCGAGTTCAAGCTTTGCCCCTTCTTTTCTCAACATACACGACCTTGAGCTCGAAGGATTCAAGACACGAGCCTTGTCGATCGAAGCCGGTTACGAATTTCGCATCACAGGTTCGGATATCACTAACCTTGCCGGCAGCAACGGCAATGCAGATGATTATGCGGTTGCCTGCTACGCCGACACTGCCGGGACCATCACGCGCGGTTTGATGATCTCGAACACACGTATCGGAGACAGTCGCAAGTCCGGTCTCTATTCCGAGTGCCGTGGAACCCAGCTCGATAACGTGCAATTTTTCACGACCAGCTACGCAGGCACGAATCTATACCCAGTAATCCAGCTTGCATCGACTGCCCAGGACAGCAGTTTCACGAACATTGTTTGCGAGGAGTTCGGCGGGAGCGCCAGGGCTTCCAACTGTCTCAACATTGCATCGGGAGCGGCAAATATCCGTGCCGTGAACTTCGTCACCAACTATATCAACTCGACCTGGATTTCCGATCCAGGGGGTGCTGCACTCACCAACGCCCCTCGCCTTTCGATTGGAACGTTCAACCCGGCTGTTGACGGCGCTCATTCCGGCATGCGCGTCGATCAGAATACGGATACAATATTCAAGGTCGCCAATGGTGCCACCGGGACAAATGCGGCTGCGCGGTATGATTGGTCAACCGGAACGCCAAACGCATATGCCATTGCGGCGCTCAAGGATAACGCAGGCTCGCCCTATTGGCAGTTTTCGACCGGTAGTGGGGTGGGGTACACGCAGTGGACGTCGAAGCTGGGCTTGGGCACTTTTAACCCGTCAACAGCGGGGGCCAGCTATGGAATGGAAATCGATCAGAATTCCGATACTATCTTCAAGGTAGTAAATGGCGCGGTTGGCAGCCTGGTCAGCTCCCGATTCGATCAGAGCACCGGAACTCCCAACAGCTACGCAATCTTCGCGTTGAAAGATAATAATTCAGTTCCTTATTATCAGATTGGTTTCGGTAGTGCGGTGAAGGCCGTCATCGTCGATCTTCCGATTCAACAGGTTACCTATAATTACGCGGTCCCACTGGCCGGAACTTCGGTGACGATTGGCGATCGTCAGGATGTGGCGATACTCAATCCATCCAACAGCCTTGCAACACTCACGATCACATTGCCGACCTGCTCGGCGCTTTATGATGGCAAGCGTGCTGGATTCTCGACGACACGAGACATTACGGCACTCACCATGAACGCAACCGCCGGCACCGTGAATTCGCCCTTCACGACTGCAACTGCAGGGCAAGTAGCGACGTGGCGGTGTGTAGGGAGCACAGCGACTTGGTTCCGCAGCAATTGACCTGCCTTACCTCGGCTTTGCTCTAGTGCCGCTCGGAAGAAAGCACCCTAATACGACATGTCCTTTGGCATAACGACCTGACAAGTCGGCGTAAATTCTTCCCTCAATCGGGTCGCGATCGGGATCAATGATCCCGTCGCGGCCCGCCCGCTTCCGTCCCCTCCCATTTGCAACTCGAAACTTCTTTGCCTCTCGGTCAGCTGATCAGCAGCCCGGCCAGCGCAGCGCTCATCAGGTTGGCGAGGCTCCCCGCCGCCAGCGCCCGCAGGCCAAGCTTGGCGATCATCGGCCGCTGGTTCGGGGCAAGGCTGCCCGTCACTGCCATCTGGATCGCGATCGACGAAAAATTGGCAAAGCCGCACAGCGCAAAGGTGACGACCGCGACGGTGTGATGCGACAGGCCCTTTTGCGCGCCGAGCGAGATATAGGCGACGAACTCATTGAGCACGATCTTCTGGCCGAACAGGCCGCCGACAATCTGCGCCTCGTTCCACGGCACATTGAGCAGATACATGAGCGGCGCGAACACATAGCCGAGCAGCCCCTGGAAGCTCAGCGTCGGATAGCCGAACCACGCGCCGACGCCGCCGAGCAAGCCGTTGGCGAGCGCGACCAGCGCGACGAAGGCAAGCACCATTGCCCCGACCGCGACGGCGAGCCGCACGCCGGTCTGCGCACCCTGCGCCGCCGCCATGATGATATTGGCCGGCTTTTCCTCGTCGTGGCTGGCCTCGGCGATCTTGATCACTTCCTCTTCGGGATTGTCGCCGAGCGGAAGCTGGTCGAACGGCGCCTCCTTGACATCGGGCATGATGATCTTGGCCATCAGGATGCCACCCGGTGCCGCCATGAAGCTCGCCGCGAGCAGATATTCGATCTGGATTCCCATCGAAGCATAGGCCGCGAGGATGGTGCCGGCGACGCCCGCCATGCCGCTGGTCATCACCGTGAAGAGCTGGGCCGGGGTGAGGCTGGCGAGATAGGGGCGGATGACGAGCGGCGACTCGCTCTGGCCGACAAAGATATTCGCCGCCGCGCAAAGCGATTCGACCTTGGACACGCCGATCACGAACTCGATCGCGCCGCCGAGCCAGCGCACGACCAGCTGCATGATGCCGAGATAATAGAGGATCGAAACCAGGCTGGCGAAGAAGATGATCACTGGCAGCGCCTGGATCGCGAAATTCTTGCCGAGCGGGTTTGCGGCGAGGCTGCCGAACAGGAAACTCGTGCCGGCATTGGCATAGCCAAGCAGATTGGCGACGCCGCCCGACAGGAATTCCAGGACTGACTTGCCCTGTGGCACATAGAGTACGAGGAACGCGATGCCCGCCTGGAGCAGGAAGGCAGCGCCGACGACGCGCGGGCGGATCGCCTTGCGGTTGTTCGACAGCGCGAACGCGATTCCCAGGATAACGATGATCCCGATGATGCCGATGGGAAAATGACTCATTGCGTGTGTACGCCCCCAAATTTGCCGCAGCTTCGCAGTTTTCCCGCCTGTTGCGCAAGAAAATTGCGGGTGCCGCGGATCAGGTCGTCCGGAGACGGATGCAGACGGCAAAACGCGCGCGATTGACGCCGGGGTGAAACGCGGTAGCGTCAGGCTGATGAACCAGACCAGTCCCGCGATCCCGCGCTCGCTCTTCGTCTATTCGATCTTCTATGGCGGCATGGTCTGCATCGCGGGCGTGCTCGGGGTGAAGCAGGTCGCTCTCGGTCCACTCGCGGTCGAGGCCGGGATCTTCGGCTTCCTGCTGCTGGTGGTGATGGGCAGCGCCGTCACTGAGTTGCATGGGCGGGGAGCGGGAGATCTGCTCGTCCGGATCGGTTTCGTGCCGCTGATCGTCTCGGCGCTCCTGATCCAACTCGTGCTCAGGCTGCCGACGGACCCGGGCATGTATCCACCCGCGATCGAGGCTTTCCCGATCGTTGTCGGGCAGAGCGCACGGATGATGATCGCCGGGCTGATTTCCTACGGCACCTCGCAGACATTGAACATCTTCATCTTCTCCAAACTGCGGCAGGGCACAGGCAAGTTGCTCTGGCTGCGTGGCATGGTGGCGAGTGTGGTGTCGCAGGTGGTCGATACGGTGCTGTTTATCTCTATCTCCTTCTACGGAGAGCGGCCGATTCTCGCGCTGATGGGCGGTCAGATGCTCGCCAAGGTGGTGCTGTCGATCGTGCTGGTGCCGTTCCTCATCACCTTCTTCGTCTGGTTCGGCCGCAAGCTGGACGCGAAGACGAACTGAGCTTCAACCCTCTCCCGAAGGGAGAGGGTAATGCGCTTTCACCCCGCCGATGATATCGGTAAGGGGCACGCCATGACCGATCACTCTCCCGATCCCGCCCTGCTCGCCAAGGCAGAGACGCTCGTCGAGGCGCTGCCCTATATGCAGCGTTATGCCGGCGCGACCTTCGTCGTGAAATATGGCGGCCACGCCATGGGCGATCCCGAGGCGGCGCGAGACTTCGCCGAAGACGTCGTGCTGATGAAGGCGGTCGGCATCAATCCAGTCGTCGTCCATGGCGGCGGGCCGCAGATCGGTGCGATGCTGAAGCGGCTCGGGGTCGAATCGCGCTTCGTCGACGGGCTTCGCGTCACTGATGCCGAGACGGCGCAGATCGCCGAAATGGTCCTGGCCGGCTCGATCAACAAGGAGATCGTCGGCTGGATCGGCCAGGCCGGCGGCCGTGCGGTTGGGATTTCGGGCAAGGATGGCGGCTTCGTCACGGCCGAGAAGGTCGGCCGCAACACGCCGGACCGGCTGCAGGGGATCGAGCGCCATGTCGATCTCGGTTTCGTCGGCGAGCCTGTCGGCGTCGATCGGCGGATCATCGACACCTTGTCGAGCGCCGGTATTATCCCGGTGGTCGCGCCGATCGCGATCGGGGCTGACGGCCAGACTTATAATATCAACGCTGACACCATGGCCGGCGCGATCGCGGCGGCGCTCGGTGCGCACCGGCTGTTCATGCTGACTGACGTGGTCGGCGTGCTCGATAAGCAGGGCAAGCTGCTGACGGATCTCGACCCGGCGGCGATTGCCGAACTGCGCGCCGACGGCACGATCAGCGGCGGCATGATCCCGAAGCTCGAGACCTGCGTCGCCGCAGTCGAAGCCGGGGTCGACGCCGCCGTCATCCTCGATGGCCGCGTGCCGCATGCGATGTTGCTCGAAATCTTCACCCGGCGCGGTGCCGGCACTTTGGTGCGCCGTTAAGCCGCCTTGTTAGAGGGCGGTTCTTTCCGCTATCGATACGACCGGCTTTGCGGAGATAGTGAGTGGTCCTGATAATCCAGATCGTCCAGGTTCTGCTCAACGTTCTCTGGTGGATCGTCATGGTGCAGGCGATCATGTCCTGGCTGCTCGCCTTCAACGTGATCAACCTTTACAACGAGACGGTGCGCGCCATCTGGCAGGCGCTGGAGAAGATCACTGACCCGATCTATCGCCCGATCCGGCGAATCATGCCCGATTTCGGCGCGCTCGATCTCTCTCCCATGGTCGTACTGCTGATCATCTACATCCTCAGCACCCGGGTGATCCCCTATTTCTATCAAATGCTGTAACCGGCGCGAGAATGCCAGCCTGGACGCTCCGCGACGACGGAATTGTCCTTGCCGTCCGCGTAACGCCGCGCTCCTCGCGTGAGGGGCTCACCGCCGGAACATCGGATCATTTCGCCGCACGGCTGACCGCCCCGCCAGTCGAGGGCGCGGCCAATGCAGCGCTCATCGCGCTCGTCGCAAAGATCTTCGGCGTGCCGAAACGGCAAGTCGTGCTGATCGCAGGCGATACCGGGCGGCTGAAGCGGCTCCACATCGCCGGCGATGTCACTGTGCTGGCGAAGATTGCCGCCAGCCTTTATGGAGACGCGCCATGAGCGCTGAAATCATCGATGGAAAAGCCTTTGCCGCCGCGCTGCGGGCGCGGATCGCGGTCCAGGTGGAGACTTTTGTCGCAGTGGCGGGCCGCCCGCCCGGCTTGGCCGTGGTGCTGGTCGGTGAGGATCCCGCCTCTGCCGTCTATGTCCGCTCGAAGCACAAGGCGGTGCGCGAGGCGGGGATGGAAGGCTTCGAATATCGCTTCCCCGCCGATGTGCCCGAGGCCGAGCTGCTCGCTCTGGTGGACCGGCTCAACGCGGACGTCAATGTCGACGGCATCCTCGTCCAGTTGCCGCTGCCGTCGCATATCGATGAGCGCGTGGTCACGACGCGGATCGACCCGGACAAGGACGTCGACGGCTTCCATCCGGTCAATGCCGGGCGCCTCGCGACCGGCTTGCACGGCTTCGTGCCGTGCACGCCGCTCGGCTGCCTGATGCTGCTTAAGGACCGGCTCGGCGACCTCTCCGGCCTCGATGCGGTGGTGATCGGCCGGTCGAACATCGTCGGCAAGCCGATGGCGCAGTTGCTGATCAAGGAGAGCTGCACCGTCACCGTCGCGCATTCGCGGACGCGGGACCTGTCGAGCGTGGTGCGCCGCGCCGATATCGTCATCGCTGCGGTCGGCCGGCCCGAGATGGTTCGCGGCGAATGGATCAAGCCCGGCGCGACGGTGATCGATGTCGGCATCAACCGGACTGCGAGCGGCCTGGTCGGCGATGTCGATTTCGCCGGTGCCGCCAGCGTCGCCGCTGCGATCACGCCGGTGCCAGGCGGAGTCGGGCCGATGACGATCGCGGTCCTGCTCCGCAATACCTTGGTCTCCGCACACCGCCGGGCGCGCGTGCCTTATGACAAGGACGCGCTGTGATCCTCGCTGTCCTGCTCGCGGCCGCCACACCGAGCGCGGCCGATGCGGAGCGCGCCTTTGCGGGCGCCGCGCAGGCGGGGCAATGGACTGCGTTTCGCCGCTTCGCCGCAGACGATGCAGTGATGTTCGTGCCAAGGGCGGCCAATGCTCAGGCCTGGCTGAAAGACCGCAAGGATCCGCCCTATTCCGTGCTGTGGTGGGCGGCGGAGAGCTATGTCGCCTGTAACGGCAACGCAGCCGTCAATACCGGCCCATGGATGCGGCCCTGGGCCAAGGCGGTCGGCTATTTCTCGACCGTCTGGCAGCGTCAGCCGGGTGGCGGCTGGAAATGGACGATGGACAGCGGCGATGCGCTCGGTACGCCCCGGCCGGCTGGCGACGGCCCGAAGATCCGCCGTGCCTCGTGCAAAGGCAGTCCGTCGACGGTCGCCGCGGTGCGCTACCGGGACGGCGAAACCGGCGAAGGCCAGTCCGAAGACCGCACGCTTGCCTGGCGCTGGCATGTCGCGCCCGATGGTGCGCGCAGCTTCGATGCCTGGCTCTGGGATGGCCGCCGGATGCAGAGCGTCGTCGCTGACCGAATCGCCGCCGGCTGATGCTCGCCCTTTATATCTCTTCGCTGATCACCTTCTTCGTGGTGATCGATCCACCCGGCTGCGCGCCGATCTATGCCGGGCTGTCGGCAGGCGCTCCGCCTGCGCACCGCCGCGCGATGGCGGTGCGGGCGGTGCTGGTTGCCTCGGCGATCCTGTTTGTGTTCGCGCTGTTCGGCGAGGATCTGCTCCACGCGCTCGGCATCAGCCTGGCGAGCTTCCGCATCGCCGGCGGCATCATGCTTTTCCTGATCGCGCTGGAAATGGTGTTCGAAAAACGCACCCAGCGCCGCGAGGACCGCGCCCAGAAGATCCTCGAGGCGCATGAGGTCGAGGATGTCTCGATCTTCCCGATGGCGATGCCGATGATCGCCGGCCCCGGCTCGATCGCGAGCGTCATGCTGCTGATGAGCCGCAACGAGGGGCTCTATCGATCGCTCGTCATCTTCGGCGCGCTGGCGACGATCCTGCTGCTCACGCTCATCGCCCTGCTCGCCGCCGGCCCGATCATGCGCGTGCTCGGCGCCAAGATCGAGGCGGTGATCACCCGGCTGCTCGGCGTGCTGCTCGCGGCGCTCGCGGTCCAGTTCGTGATCGACGGGGTGAAGACCAGCCTGCTTTAGTGGATCCGGTACAGCCTAAGCGGCGATTTCTTCGGCAGCGGCAGGGGCTCGAGCCACGGGAAGGTCTTCTTGGTGGCAAGCTGGTCGTAAAAGCCACCCTTGTTCCGCACCCGATAGACGGTCGATTCGGCCATGTTCGGGCAGACCAGCAACAAGGTCGCGCCGTGGCGCTTCGCGATTGCCCGGAAATTGTCGGGGGTGCCGCCAAAGGCATGCTGCACATCCAGGATCGCGTCGCCATTGCGGTGATAGGGTCCGCCCACCGCATTGTGATGCGTCACCGTGATCAGGCGCGGCCCAAGATCGATGAAGGTGAAGATCGTCTGCGCCGGATAGCGGTCAAGCGGGGCGAGTGCCCAGATCATCGGGCAGCGGCCGCTTGCATTGTTGACCGTCTTGTTAGTTTGCTTCTCGGGCTTGGTGATTGGAAGGTAGTCGATCCCGCCCGCGAACAGGCCGGAGATCGTCAGGAACGCCGCGACCGTGCCGAGCACGCGCACAAAGACGGATTTATGGTTGAGGCACCACGGCAGGACGATCCAGCCAAGCGCCGTCGCACCCGGCAAGGCGAGCATCTGCGCCGCCGGGCCGGCGCGCGTCTGCCACAACAGCATTGCGCCCGCGAAGGTCGAGAAGAGCAAAACCGGCAGCCAGATCGCCAGTTTCGGCGTCGCGCGTGCCCGCCAGGTCGCGATGCAGGCGCCGATGATCCCGATCACCGGCAGCACCACGATCGGGAAGGCGGTATTGAACGCATGCTTGTAGATCGGCCTCGCCTCCCGGACATTGTCCAGCCAGTTGCGCGCGAGCTCGGGCGAGACCTGTTCGGGCCGCCCAAGGCATTGCGGGAAGACCAGCGCGAAGCCGATCGCGATCGCGGCGCCGGCGAGGATCGCGAGCGTCAGCCGCAGCCAGCGCTGCTCCGGGTTGATCCGCCCAAGCATGAACAGCAGCGCCCCTGCCACAACCATCACGCTCAGCCAGACCGGCGTCAGCGCGTCGCAGCGCAGCGCCTGGTTGGCATAGGAGGCGAACAAGGCGAAGCCGAGCGCGCTGCCGCCGGCAAGGGTCAGCGCATAGACCGTCATTCGCGGCGCATCGGCCCGGTCCCATACCCAGCGCAGGCCGATGATTGCGCCGGCCATCGCGCAATAAGGCAGCATCTCGAGCCCGATGGTCAGCGAAACCGCGCTCGCAACCCCAACGATCGCACCGCCCCGCGCACCCTTCGGGTCGGCGAGACCGGCCGCCGTCATGCTCAGCATGGCAAGCTGCCAGCCATGATGATCGATCCGCTCGGGCATGAACATGCCAAGCGTCGCAGCGCAGCTGGCAACCAGGATGACGATGGCGAGCGGCCAGGCGAACGGACTGACCAGCCGCCGCACGGTGGCCGACACGCCGATCATCGCGATGCTGAGCGGCAGCAGCGGGGCGATGCCGCAAGCGAGCCGCTCCGCCCAGGCCCAGCCGACGAACGGCTGGAAAAGCAGGATCAGGCCGGCGATCGGCAGGTCGACGAGCCGGCTCCAGTGAATGTCGAAACCCTGTGGCGGGTTGAGCCGGTAGTTGCGCAGATCATACCAGCCCTGGCCCTGGAGCAGGCCGCGGACTTGCATTAGCCGCATATTGTCGTCGGTGTCGGTGAGCATCAGCCAATGGACGGACGTCCAGCGCGCGAACAGATACCAGACCACGAGAACCGCCCAGGCGAAGAGCGTCAGCCTCAGCCAATGCCGCGCAAGATAGGCGCTCAGCGAGCCCGGCGCCATCGAGCCCGGCATCATGGTGTCGTCGTTCAAAGGGCTTCCCTCGCTCACGATCGCCCTCTAGTGGCATCGCTGTAAAGGGCAAGGTACGCGTGACGGCAATCATCAGACAGTTGGAAACCTGGCGGACCAGCGGCGTGCTTGGCCAGCTCATCCGCTTCGGCGTCACCGGCGGGCTGGTCACCGTGCTCTATGCTGCGGTCTACTGGCCGCTCGCCACTTATGTGATGAACCCGAACCTCGCGGTCGTGGTCGCTTTTCTCGTCGCCACCGTGGCGGGCCGCTATGCGCATGGCGCGATCAGCTTTCGCGGCTATGGCGCGCGGAGCACTCGCACCGCGCATCGCTTCTTCCTCGTCCAGCTCCTCGGTTTCTTCATGCAGCAGACCTTTACCTGGGTGCTGGTGACCGGACCCTTTTTCCACGGGCCAACCTGGTGGCCGCTCGTGCCGGCGGTGTTCGTCACCCCGCTCGTCACTTTCTGGCTCAACCGCCACTGGACCTTCGCCTGACATGGATAGAATCGTCTACGACCGCATGGCGGCGCATGATTCCACGCATTGGTGGTACCGCGCCCGCCGCGACATCCTTGCCGATTATCTCGCGCGTGAGGGCAATCTGCCGGCAAACGCGCGCATCCTTGAGATAGGCTGCGGCACCGGGCACAATTTACCGATGCTCGCCGCCTTCGGCAGCGTCGAGGCGATCGAGATCGATCCCGCAGCGCGTGAGATCGCGAGCGCCCGCCTCGGCAGCCCGGTCGGAGCAGCCCCACTTCCGGAACTCACCGGCGTAGAGCGTGGCGCCTATGATCTGATCGCAGTGCTCGACGTCGTCGAGCATATCGAGGACGATGTCGCTGCGTTGAAGGCGATGGCCACCTGCCTCAAGCCGGGCGGCAAGATCCTCATCACCGTGCCGGCGCATCAATGGATGTGGAGCGCGCATGATGTCGTGAACCACCATCATCGCCGCTATTCGAAAAAGACGCTGCTCGCGGCGATCCGTGCGGCCGGGCTGAAGCCGGGCAAGCTCGGCTATTTCAACTCGCTGCTCTTCCCGCTCGCCGCCGCCGCCCGGATCGGCGGCCGGCTGACCGGCCGCGACGACAGCGACGATTCGCCGCCGCCCAAAATCGTGAATTCGCTGTTCGAGGCGATCTTCCGCCTCGAGCGTCACCTGGTCGGCAGGGTCCCGCTTTCGCCGGGGCTCTCGATCATCACCTTGGTGTCGCCCGCGACTGGCTCGGCCACCTGATACGCCGTTATCGGCGTCTCGGCTCGATAGCCAAGCGTCGCCCGGCCCAGCACCGGCCCCGCGACATCGGCCACGAGATAAAGCGGCCGCCGCTTGGATTCGACATAGAGCCGCCCGAGATACTCGCCGATCATGCCGAGCACGAACATCTGCACCGCGCCGAGCAGCACCACCACGAGCATCGTCGAGGTCCAGCCCTGCACCGCGCTTCCGGTGAGAAAGCCGATCGCAATATAGACGAACAGCAGCAGTGACGCGCCCGTCAGGGCAAGGCCGACATGGCTGGCGAAGCGCAGGGGAGCCGTCGAAAAACCGGTAACCGCATCGAGCGCGAAGCGGATCATCTTGCCGAGCGGATATTTGCTCTCGCCGGCATGGCGCTCGGCACGGTCGTACAGAAAGGGCACCTGCCGGAAGCCGATCCAGGCGACCATGCCGCGGATGAAGCGCGCCTGTTCGGGCAGCGACAGGAAGGCGTCGAGCGCCCGCCTGGACATGAGCCGGAAATCGCCGGTGTCGAGCGGGATCGGCGTGTCGGTGACCCGGTCGAGCACGCGGTAGAAGGCGGCGGCGGTCACCTTCTTGAAGATGCTTTCGCCCTCGCGCTTGCGGCGCACGGCATAGACGACATCGGCCTGCAGGTCGGTCATCGTCGCGCGCATGTCGCTCAGCAGCTCGGGCGGGTCCTGGAGATCGGCATCGATGATCAGGATCTGCTGTCCAGCGCACAGATCGAGCCCGGCGGTGAGCGCGAGCTGGTGGCCATGGTTGCGCGACAGGTTGATCGCCACGAGGCGCGGATCGCCCTCTGAGAGGCGCTGCATCACCGGCCAGCTCTCGTCGCGCGAACCGTCATTCACGAACAGGATTTCATAATCCTCGCCGACCGCGACCTTCGCTGCCGCCGAGACTCGGGCATGGAGCATTTCGAGGCAGGCTGCCTCGTTATAGCAGGGAACGACGATGGAGAGCGCGGGACGATGCATTGGCGCGCTTTAGCGGCATGTCACGCCCCCGTCATCGGAAGATTGCGCGAGATCAAGGGCGCGAGGGTATTCACCGGTCGGGAACCCTCCGATAAACTCACCCCTTTTTACGGCGCAGACGATCGGCGCTGTCGAATGGGCGCGGTTCGCCGGATGCCTCGCCGGCGATCAAGGCATCGCGCAGGGCCTTCACCTTGCCCTCATGCTCTTCAAGCAACCGCAATCCCGCCCGCACGACTTCACTGGTCGAGCTGAAACGGCCTTGGGCGATCTGCGCTTCGATGAAGCTGGAGAAATGATCGCCGAGCGTGATCGACGTATTCTTGGTCATAGGGCTCATCCCTCGATACCAAAGAATATTATTGATTGGTATATCCTGTCAATCAAGCGATGGCATTGCGACAGCGCCGACACCGTCGTCGGCCCCTCAAGCCCCGAAGGAAGCCGGCCCTTCGCGCGCACCCAGCAAGGCGGAAACATAGTTGATCGGCGCATGGTCAGCGAGCGCGCGCCACATCACATTGCCGCTCCGCCACATCAGCTGGGCATAAGCGCGGTGCGCGGCCAGCTGGTCTCTCGCGACAGCGATCTCCGGTTCGTCGCCGACATGGATCCTGCCATCCCGGTCGATATAATGCAGACCCCGGACATGGCTGTAGATCAGGGGCGGCGGCAGCAGCGTGACCGCATCGGTGCAGTTCACGTAGCGCCGCACCGCCAGCGACGCGAGCGAGGCGACCAGCGCCTCATCGCCGACCCGGGGCGATCCGAAGGTGACGAGCTCTATCGGGCGATCTCCATCTGCCAGCCGGGCTGCGAGCACGGTCGCGAGAGCAGCGCCGAGGCTATGCCCGGTGAGCAGCAACCGCGAAGGATTGGTGTCGCGCAGCCAGGATTCGATCGGCGCGAGGATCGAAGAGAGCGCTGCCGAGAAGCCGCTATGGACCCGGCCCGGCCGGTCCCAGTTCTCGAGGATGAAGGTCGCATCCGTCATGATATCGCGGAAGGAATCCGCCTGGGTGCCACGAAAGGCAAGGATTGCATGGCCCTCGTCATTGGCCGCGGCAAACCCCTTGGCGCTGAACCCCGTGGTCCCCGGCGCTTCCTGAAACCAGCCCGTAGAGCGATAGCCGATCGCGCCGATCGCCCCGTCGATCTGCCGCTTTTCCTCCGCGTCGACCTCGAACCGCCGATAGGCCAGCCGGGAGAATTCGGCGGCAATGGCGTCCAGGCTCCAGTCACCATCCATTGCCAAAGGCGGCTGCGCCTCGGGTCGATACAGTGCCTGGTTGGAGGGGTCATAGGGGATGGGCGTCGGCATGAGCCGCGCATCCTATCGAATTGCGGCGCCAAACACGACTGTCCTGCAAGTCTGACGGCCATGGCCCGGTGACACAATCGCATCACCGGACCCGCGGGCGATCAGAAGCGATAGCTGGCCGAAACCCCCCATTCGCGCGGCCGGCCATAGCTCACCTCAGCCAGCCCGAACGCGCCACTGGCATTGCCCGAGGCGTAATAGAGCGCATTGGTGAGGTTGGTGACAAAGGCGGACAGCTGGATGGCATTGCCCGGCAGGGCATAGGTCAGCCGCGCATTGGCCAGCACATAGCCGGGCTCGGTGATCAGCGGCGTATTCGCAACGTCCTGATAGGTGCGCGAATACATGGTCAGGTCGCCGCGCAGCGAGAGCTTGCCCGAGCTGTCGAATTCATGGGTCACTTCGGCGCCCGCCGTCGCAGTGAATTTCGGCGCCTTCACAAACCTGCTCGCCAGCGTGATCGGCAGGATCTGGGTTGGGCCCAGGCCCTGGCCAACCGCTGTATATTTCGCGTCGAGATAGCCGAGCGACGCATTGGCGTTGAACCACCGCACCGGCCGCGCGACCAGTTCCAGCTCGAACCCGTTGATCCGGCCGGCGGCCGCGTTCGCCACGAAATTCTGCGGCGTCTGGTTCACCGTCAGCTGGATGTTCTTGTAGATGGAATGGAAGCCGGCAAGGTTCGCGGTCAGCGTGTGGTCGAGCAGATCTGCCTTGATGCCGAGCTCATAGCTGTCGAGCGTCTCGGGTTCATAGGCAGTCACCTCGGCGGCACTCGCCAGTGGCCGGCCGTTGAAGCCGCCCTGTTTGAAGCCCTTGGAATAGCTGGCGTAGAGCAGGATATCCTGGCTCGGCTTGTAGTTCACGCCGACATGTGGGGTGAAGTCGGACCAGCTCGCCGCCTGGGTCACGTTGATGAACTCGACATTGTCGCGCTGGCGCCGGTTGATCGATGTGAAGACCTTGTGGTCCTTGTTGTAGCGACCGCCGACCTCGATGTTGAGCTTCGGCACGATCTCGAAACTCAGCTGCCCGAATACGGCATAGCTGTAATTGTCGGTATAGTTCTTGATGAACACGGCCGGCGTGGGCGGCGGGGGTGCCGCCGGCGGCTGCAGGCCGAGCGCGAGATCGGCACGCGCGATGTCGGATGCCTTTTCCTTGAAATAATAGGCGCCGAACACATAGCTCAGCCGGTCGTCGACCGCCTTGCCGGTCAGCTGCAGTTCCTGGCTGAACTGCCATTGCTTGTCGTCGTTCACCGTCTCGCGGAAGGTGAAGGGCGTGTTGTCGCCGTCACGGTTGAAGCCTGCCTTCAGGTCGCGATAGGCAGTCACCGATTTGATCTCGGCATTGCCGATCTGGTAGCGGATCACGCCCTGCACGCCCCACAGGTCCAGGTCGTTGCGGTTGCGCCCGGTCGCATAGGTCGTGAACGGGTCATTGGTGATATAGGAGGCGTTGAGCGTCTTCAGCCCGTTCGGCGCGGTGATGTTCAGCCCCGGCGCGACATAGAGATTGTAATTGGCCAGGAAGGGTATGCCGGTGATGCCCGGCGCATTGGCGACAGCGATCAGCTTCGACGGCGCCGAATTCTCGCGCGCCCTTGTATAATCGGCGCCGATATCGATCGTCAGGTCGTCGCTCGCCTGGATCCGCAGCTTGGCACGGATCGAATCCGAATTGCGATTCCCCTCGGTTCCGCCGTCGGCCAGGCGCTTCACATAGCCGTCGCGGTGGATCGACGAGCCCGAAACGCGCAGCGCCACCGTATCGGCGATGATCGGGATATTGACATAACCCTTCACGTCGATCCGGTTGTAGCTGCCGTACGTGCCCTCGATCTTGCCCGAAAAATCATGCGTATTGGGCTGGCCGGTGGTGATCAGCACCGCGCCGCCGATCGTGTTCTTGCCGAACAAAGTGCCCTGCGGTCCGCGCAGTACCTGCACGCTGTCCAGGTCGACTGCGTCGAGCACGCTGCCGATCGAGCGGGCATAATAGACATCGTCGACATAGAAGCCGACGCCAGGATCGGAGAAGATCGCGAAGTCGTTCTGGCCGACGCCGCGGATGAAGACCGTGGCGTTGTAATTGCCGCCCGAAAGCGCGGCTGCACCATCGAAGCGGATGTTCGGGGTGAATTTGGCGATCTGGTCGAGCGTGTCGACGCTGCGACGCTCAAGCGCATCGCTGGTGAAGGCGGTCACGGCGATCGGCACGTCCTGCAGCCGCTCCGACTGCCGCCGCGCGGTCACGAGGATATCGCCCTCGGCGCTTGCCGCTCCTGCATCAGCCTGCGCCCCGTCGGCGGGGGCCGGCTCGCTCTGGGACGGCGCGGTCTGGGCATGGGCCTGGATCGGGAGCAGGGCGGCGAGAGCGGCCCCTGCGAGCAGCCTGGCGGCGTGTCGTGCAGTCATGATTCCCCTCATTTTATCCTCCTCAGGATTGCGCTCTTTCTCGAGCGTTCGATCGGTACGTCGGGTGCATTGCGCGTCCGCAATTTCAGGATGATGCGGCGAAACGCGTCGCTCTCCTCGGGCGTCAGGCATCCGAAAAAAGCCGCGTCATGGTCGCGAAAGACATCTTCGAGCTCAGCGCGCAGCGCCACGCCGGCGGCGGTGAGGCGAAGCGCGTTGCTGCGCCGGTCGCGCCCCGGCTGCCGCTCCACCGCACCGAGCGCGACCAGCTCGTTCACCGCGGCCATCGCACTGGCGGAATTGATCCCCAGTGCCTGTGCCAGGGCGGCCTGATCGCAACCCGCATGTTCCCCGATAAAGCTGATGGCAGCCGCCCGCGCGGGCGTCACGCCCAGCCGGGTCACGCAATCATGGAGCACCCCCATCGCCAGCAGGTCGAGCCGGCGCAGCTGGAAACCGATCTGGTCCGCGACCATGCCAAAGGCATTATCGTCAAGATCGCTGCGCTCGATCGTGCCTCTCCTGATGTCCCCGCGATCTCATTGGGTCGCTTTGTGACATAACTATACGTCTGGCATACAATCACCGCAAGCAGAGGTGAGGCCGACTTGGTGGAATCGGGTGGGCAGTGTGGCCGAAACGGCACATTTCAACAGCTGTGCGTGGGCGATACGGGCGTCCCGCGCGAATGGCTTGAGGATATGGAAGTGCGAACAGGACTTGCGCTGGTGCCTGGCAAGCGGGCCCAAGCCAAAGGGCACCCTCCAACCCATATCAGGGCGAATAGGCCGATCGGATCAACACCTATCCGCCACATGCGGCGTCAATTTGTGCAAAAGCTGTACAATGTTCTGTACAGATAGGAAATGTCAGTGCCCCGCATGACATTTTCGAAAAGCCCTTAGAAATCTGCCCTTCCGCGCGCCTCGAGGTGCCCAGCCTTATGGCGTGTCTCGCGAAGGCCCGGGATGGGCATGACATAATTATCCAACATGCGAGTGCGGTTTTCCGCGGTTTCCCCTCGTAAAATCCCTTCCAGCGGCCGAGATCCGCCCCGAATTATGTCACACCTCCAACATTGGGCCAGGGACTCGCCCACGCGATTCAACCCGCGCCGGAAATCGCGCATAGCGACGGTGCGCATTGTCAGCGGCGGGCGCCGTTCTTTGACATGACTGGAATTTCGCGCGCGCTCGGCGCCACGAAGGTTTGGCTGATGGGATCAAAACTGCGGGATGACGGGCGGGCCGCAAAAAAAATCGGACTCAACCATGCCTTCTGCTTGCCGCGACCCGCTAAACCCGCTCCACCATGCTCACCGCGTCCGCCGCGCGCAGCGCCGCGATCACCCGCGTCAGATGGTGCAGGTCATGCACCTCGACATCGATCGTATTGGTGTGGAATCCGGTGTCGCGGTTATCGAGCCGCATATTGACGATATTGGCCCGTTGCGCGCCGATGATCGTCGCGATCACGCCCAGCGCGCCGGGCTCGTTCTTGACCTCGACCGAGATGCGCGCGGTGCCGCCATCGGTCTTGTCGCCCCAGGCGAGGTCGACCCAGTCGGCATCGTCGCTGGTCGCCAGCGTCGGGCAGTTGATGGTGTGGACCTCGATCCCCTCGTTCGGCCGCCGCAACCCGACGATCCGGTCGCCCGGCACCGGATGGCAGCACTCGCCGAGATCGAACGCCACGCCGGGCGTCAGTCCCTTGATCGAGATCGCGCTGGTCTGCGGCGGCAGTTCACGCAGCGCCTCGGAGCCGACCGAGCCCGGCATCAGCGCCTCCATGACCGCGGCATCGGGGATGCGACGGCGGGCGATCGCCTCCATCAGCGCCGCCTCGTCGGGCAGCTTCAGCCGCTTGAGCGCGGCGCGGATCGCCTCGCCGGAGATCGGCGCGGGCAGGCGCTGGACGATCTCGTCATAGATCTTGTGCCCGAGCGCCTGATTCTCCTCCCGCTCCTTGTGACGCAGATGGCGGCGGATCGCGGCGCGGGCCTTGCCGGTGATGGCGAAGCTCAGCCAGTTGATCTGCGGCTCCTGCGCCTTGGAGCGCAGGATCTGGACCTGGTCGCCATTGTCGATCCCGGTCTTGAGCGGCACGACACGTCCGTTGATCTTGGCGCCGACCGCCTGGTCGCCGAGATCGGTATGCACGGCATAAGCGAAGTCGATCGGTGTCGCGCCCTTGGGCAGCTGGATCAGCTCGCCGCGCGGTGTGAAGGCGAAGATCCGGTCCTGATACATCGCCATGCGGGTATGCTCGAGCAGCTCCTCGGGGCTCCCGGCGGTATCGAGGATCTCGATCAGGTCGCGGATCCAGCTGACCTGGGTCTCGGGACGGACCTTGTCCTGCTTGTACGCCCAGTGCGCGGCGAGCCCGAGCTCGGCCTCGCTGTGCATCTCGGCCGTCCTGATCTGGATCTCGACCCTGGTATTGTCGGCATGGATGACGGTGGTGTGGAGCGAGCGATAGCCGTTGCGCTTCGGCGTCGAGATATAATCCTTGAACCGCCCCGGCACCATCGGCCAGCGCCGGTGGATCACGCCGAGCGCCTGGTAACAGGCCTCCTCGCTCGGCACGATCGCGCGGAACGCCATGATGTCGGAAAGCTGCTCGAAGCTGATGTGCCGCTCGGCCATCTTCTTCCAGATCGAATAGGGATGTTTCTCGCGGCCCGAGACATCGGCATCGAGGCCGTGGCGCGAGAGCAGCAGCTTGAGGCCCGAGCCGATCTTCGCGATCCGGTCGCCCCCGCCCTCTTTCAGCTGCAGGAGCCGCTTGTTGACCGATTCATAGGCTTCGGGCTCGAGCTGCTGGAAGGCGAGCGTCTGCATCTCCTTCATGAACTCGTACATGCCGATCCGCTCGGCGAGCGGCGCATAGATGTCCATCGTCTCGCGGGCGATGCGGCGGCGCTTGTCCTCGTTCTTGATGTAATGGAGCGTCCGCATATTGTGCAGCCGGTCGGCAAGTTTGACCAGCAGCACGCGGATGTCGTCGGACATGGCGAGCAGGAATTTGCGCAGATTCTCGGCCGCGCGCTCATTCTCGGTCTGCGCTTCGATCCGCGAAAGCTTGGTCACCCCATCGACCAGTCGGGCAACCGCCGGGCCGAACAGCCGCTCGATCTCCTCGATCGTGGCGACGGTGTCCTCGACGGTATCGTGCAGGATCGCGGTCGCGATCGTCTCGTCGTCGAGGTGGAGCTCGGTCAGGATGCCGGCCACTTCGATGGGATGGCTGAAATAGGGGTCGCCCGAGGCGCGCTTCTGAGTGCCGTGCGCGTTGACCGAAAACACATAGGCGCGGTTCAGCAAGGCCTCATTGGCTTGCGGGTCATAGTCGAGGACCCGATCGACGAGTTCATATTGGCGGAGCACCGGCTCAAGATGGGGCCGGGCGCTGTTGCTTGGCAACACACTTGTGCAAAATCGTCGCGATGTTGCCGTCAGGGCACAAAATGGCCGGCCGCGGCTTGTCGCCGCGGCCGGCCCAGGGGATTCCTGTCTGGCGGATGCTTATTTCGCGCGGGCGTTGCACTTGGCCAGTGCATCGGCGTCGAGCGCCTGGCCCGCGACGGTGAACGCGCTGAGGGCGCCGACCCGCTGTGCGATCAGCTCGCACACCACATTCTCGCGCTCGGGCGCCTTGTTGGCGACGAAGGCGGTGTCCTGCCACTTCCACACGGTGGTGTGGGTGACGAGGCTGGTCTTGGTCGGCTTGGCGACGGGGACAGCCGTGTAATAGCCGCCGGCGGGTGCCTGGGCCTGGCCGGCGATCGGCGAGAGCAGCATGACAGTGCCGACAAGGGCGGTGGCGATCTGGCTAAAACGGGTCATTTTCTGTCCTCCTTGAATTCAGTTGCGAATCACTACCTAGTGCATTAAGTCTCAAGTTGCAACTAAAAACTTATATGACGTTTCCAAGGCGGCGAAAATGCGATACGCTGCGGGACGGTGAGGATATTTATGGACGGCAAACTCCGCGAACCCCTGCGCGACCTGGCCGAATGCAGCCTGCCGGCGGCACTCGAAGCGATGGGCGAGCGCTGGTCGTTCCTCATATTGCGGGCGGCCTTCAACGGCCTCTATCATTTCGAGGA
The DNA here is from genome assembly GCF_056402635.1 of Sphingomonas sp. P3_C5. Taxonomy (NCBI): domain Bacteria; kingdom Pseudomonadati; phylum Pseudomonadota; class Alphaproteobacteria; order Sphingomonadales; family Sphingomonadaceae; genus Sphingomonas; species Sphingomonas sp. P3_C5. The sequence continues at coordinate 227,315 of NZ_JBFUHA010000001.1, read as the reverse complement.
GTTCCAGTCGGAGCTCGGCATCGCGCGCAACATCCTGGCCAACCGGCTGGCGCGGCTGGTCGAACACGGCATCCTCAAGCGCGATGCGCTGCCCGAGGATCGCCGCAAGATCGAATATCGCCTTACCGACAAGGGCATGGCGCTGCTCCCGACGATGATTGCGCTGCGCCAATGGGGCGAGCGCTGGGAGACAGGCGTGGTCGCGACGCCGGTGCTGGTCGATGCCCGCGACATGCGGCCGATCGCGCCGATCGACGTCCGTGCCTGGGACGGGCGGGTGCTGACCAAGCACGATCTGCTCTGGGCGCTGCCCGAGAATGTGAACCGCGACCACGAGATCCGCGCCGCGGAGTAGCGGACCGCTTACTCGGCTGGCAGCGCTTCGAAAAAGGCGCGGACCGGATCGGCGATCGGCAACGGCTGCCCGCTCGGCAGGTGCACATTCACGATCACCATATCGATCACGGTGTGAAGCGCCCCGGTCGTCGCATGGCAAAGCTCGAAGCGCTGGGTCAGGCTCGACGTCCCGATCCGGGAGATGCGAACAAAGGCCTCGATCGTGTCGCCGAGCGCGAAGGGCTTGAGATAGTCGATCTCGGCGCGGCGGACATGGAACTCGGTCTCGGTCCAGGCCTCGCCCAAAGCTGCCTCGATCCCAGTCCACTCCCAGAACTCAGTCACCGCGACATCGGCATATTCAAGATAGCGCGAGTTGAACACGACCTTCTGGCCGTCGATCTCCGCATAGCGGACGCGGAAACGGGTGGAGAAGGCAAAGCCGGGGCGGGTCATCCCGAGCCGATGGCGGCGCGCGGCGTCGCCGTCAATCCGGGAGGGCCCGGCCTAGCCAGTGCGCGCCGGGGTGTTGACGCCCATGCTCAGCAGATAGCGCTTCACGTTCCGCGCCGCCTGACGCAGCCTCTGCTCGTTCTCGACCATGGCGATGCGGACAAAGCCCTCACCATTCTCGCCGTACCCGACCCCCGGCGCGACCGCGACCTTGGCATGGGTCAGCAATTGCTTCGAGAATTCGAGGCTGCCGAGATGCGCGAGCGCAGGCGGAAGCGGTGCCCAGGCGAACATCGAAGCGCGCGGTGCCGGGATGTCCCAGCCAGCGCGGCCGAAGCTCTCGATCAGCACGTCACGGCGGCGCTGATAGAGCTGGCGATTCTGCTCGACAATGTCCTGCGGCCCGTTGATCGCAGCGACCGCGGCCGCCTGGATCGGGGTGAAGGCACCATAATCGAGATAGGACTTCACCCGGGTCAGCGCCGAGATGAGCTGCGGATTGCCGACCGCGAAGCCGATCCGCCAGCMGGCCATCGAATAGGTCTTGGAGAGCGAGGTGAACTCGACCGCGACATCCTTCGCACCCGGCACCTGAAGGATCGAAGGCGTCGGGCACCCGTCATAATAAAGCTCGGAATAGGCCAGGTCGGACAGCACCCAGAGCTTGTGCTCCTTCGCGAACGCCACGACCCGCTCATAGAAAGCGAGGTCGACCACCTCGGCGGTGGGGTTCGAGGGATAGCCCATCACCAGCACCGATGGACGCGGCACGGTAAAGGCCATCGCGCGCTCGAGCGCTTCCCAATAATGCTCGTCGGGCGTGGTCGGCACGCTGCGGATCGTCGCGCCGGCGATGATGAAGCCGAAGGTGTGGATCGGATAGCTCGGGTTCGGCGCCAGCACGACATCGCCGGGCGCGGTGATCGCCTGCGCCAGATTGGCCAGCCCTTCCTTCGAACCAAGGGTGACGACCACCTCTGTATCGGGGTCGAGATCGACGCCGAAGCGGCGCTTGTAATAGCCTGCCTGGGCCTTGCGCAGCCCGGGGATTCCCTTCGAGGCCGAATAGCCATGCGCGTCCGGTTTGCGCGCGACCTCGCACAATTTGTCGATCACATGTGGCGGCGGCGGCAGATCGGGATTGCCCATGCCGAGATCGATGATGTCCTCGCCGGTCGCGCGCGCCTCTGCCCGCATCGCATTGACTTCAGCGATGACATAGGGCGGCAGGCGGCGGATACGGTAGAAATCATCAGTCACGGTGAACTTCCTCATGGTCGCAAAGGCGACATCGAACGTCTATACCAGACGGGACCGACGCATGCGAAACCAAAAGTCGCCTGCGCCAAAGGAGATTATGCGATGCTCGGCGCAGTGGCGATGATGACCGGAGATACGCAGTGAGCGAAACCACGGCCACAGCCGCGCTTCCCAGCCTCGAAGAACTCCAGCACTGGACCTGGGTGATGGGCCGCGCGCAGCAGATGATGCTCGAAAGCGGCCTGTCCGCCGCGACCGCGGCTGGCCAGCAGGACCTCGGCCTGCCGGTGATCCCCGGCATCAACGATCCCGCGACGATCAAGCGCGCCGAAGCCTTTTGGACTGACAGCCTAGATCTCTGGCAGCGCTTTCTCGACCCGTCCAAAGCGGCACCGGCCGATGACAAGCACGCCCGCGACAAGCGCTTCGCCGCCCCGCAATGGCGCGACAATCCCCTGTTCGACTGGATTCGCCAGAGCTATTTCCTGATCTCGGACCATATGCTTGAGGGCATCGATGCGATGCCGGGCGTCGACGAGCGACAGAAAGAGCAGCTTCGCTTCGCCGCCAAGGGTTTTCTCGACGCGATGAGCCCGAGCAACTTCCCGGCGACCAACCCGCAGGTGCTCGAAAAAACGATCGAGACCGGCGGTGAGAATCTGCTGAAGGGCCTGCAGCACATGCTGGCCGACATCGCCAAGGGGCAACTCACCCACACCGATCCGGACGCCTTCGAACTTGGCCGCAACCTCGCCACGACTCCGGGCAAGGTGGTGAAGCGCACCCCGCTCTACGAGCTGATCCAGTACAGCCCGACCACCGACAAGGTCCTCGCCGTCCCGCTGGTGATCTTCCCGCCCTGGATCAACCGCTTCTACATCCTCGATCTGACGCCCGAGAAGAGCTTCATCCGCTGGGCGGTCGATCAGGGCATCACCGTCTTCATGGTCTCGTGGAAATCGGCGGACGCGAGCATGAAGGATGTGGTCTGGGACGACTATGTCGAGGCGCAGATCGATGCGATCGACACGATCCGCGAAGGGCTGAAGGTCGAATCGGTCCATGCCATCGGCTATTGCGTGGCGGGCACGACGCTCGCGGCGACACTGGCGGTGCTCGATGCGCGCGAACAGGCCGAGAAGGTGAAGAGCGCGACTTTCTTCACCGCCCAAATCGATTTCGCGCGCGCCGGCGAGCTGCTCAACTTCATCGACGACGAACAGCTGACGATGATCCGGAATCTGTCGCCCGAGGGTTTTCTCGACGGCCGCTATCTCGCGCTGACATTCAACCTGCTCCGCGGGCGCGATCTGATCTGGAACTATGTCACCAACAATTACCTGCTAGGCGCGGACTATACGCCATTCGATCTGCTTCACTGGAATGGCGACACGACCAATCTGCCGGCGAAATGGCATCTGAGCTATCTGACCGATCTCTATCGCGACAATCTGCTGGTGAAGCCGGGTGCGCTTGCGGTTCATGACACGCCGATCGATCTGAGGCGCGTCAGGACGCCGTCCTACGTCCAGGCCGGCCGCGAGGACCATATCGCGCCCGCCGAAAGCGTGTGGCGAATCACTGAACATTTCGCCGGGCCAGTGAAGTTCCTGCTCGCCGGCTCCGGGCATATCGCTGGCGTGGTCAACCCGCCCGCGGCCGGCAAATACCAATATTGGCTCAACCCTGAGCCGGTGAAGACGCTGGCGGAATTCGTCGCCGGCGCGATCGAGATCAAGGGAAGCTGGTGGCCGGACTGGATCGGCTGGCTGCGCGAGCAGGACCCGTCCACCGTTCCCGCCAAGGGTGCGCGCAAGCCGGGCAAGGGCAGCCTGAAGGCGATCGAAGACGCGCCCGGAACCTATGTAAGGGCGCGCTAAACAACTGCCAAAAAAAGCTTAAACTGCAGCCATTACGGTTATGTTGCAGTGCAACAAATCTCTTGCGAAATGTGCAGCACTTAGCTATATTGCAGTGCAGCAAGCATTCAGCAGGAGGCCGATATGGCCATCAAGGGGCGTAAGCCCAGTACGACAGCGAAGGCAGCGGCGTCGCCGAAGCCTGCCGCCAAGCCGCCCGTGAAAGCGCCGGCCAAGGCAGCGGCTGCCGCCAAGCCTGTGACGAAGCCGCCGGTCCCGGCAGCAGCGGCCAAGGCCGCGGTTGCCGCTCCGGCGAAGCCAGCGCCCGAAGCGATCAAGCCAGTCGAGATCGCGCCGGTCGCGCCGAAAGTCGAGCTGCCCGCGCCTGCTCCGGTTACGCCGGAACCGGTGATCGAAATGGCAGCCGAGCCCGCAGGGAGCCCAGAACCCGTTGTTCCGGAGCTCTCCATTCCAGAGCCCGTACTCGTCGTCGAAACACCCCCTCCCGTCGCCCCCGCGACGGTCGCCACCATCCAGAAGGAAGTGACTATCATGGAAGCCAATCTGAAGAACGCCGCTGAAAAGGCCCAGACCTATTTCGCTGAAGCCAATGAGCGCGCCAAGGCCGCTGTCGAGAAGGGCACCAAGCTTTTCGAGGAAGCCAATGAGTTCTCGAAGGGCAATATCGAAGCCATCGTCGAATCCGGCAAGATCGCTGCCAAGGGCATCGAGACGCTCGGCCAGGACGCTGCCGATTACAGCCGCAAGCAGTTCGAAGGCGCGACCGCCGCGCTGAAGAGCCTGTCGGCCGTCAAGTCGCCGACCGACTTCTTCAAGCTGCACAGCGACTATATGCGCTCGGCGTTCGACTCGGTCGTCGCGCAGACGTCGAAGAACACCGAAGCGATGCTGAAGCTCGCAGGCGAGGTCGCCCAGCCGATCTCGAACCGCGTTGCGGTTGCCGTCGAGAAGGTGAAGATCGCAGCGTAAATCACGCTGACGATCGAAAAAACGGAAGGGCGGTCCCGCGGGGCCGCCCTTTTCGTTTTGTGCAGAAAGACGGCGCCACCCTGCGCCGCCATTCCAACGATGCTGCGCATCGCCGGAACCTTGAGCGGCTCCGCCCGCTCCCTCACCCGGCCTCCCATTCAGGATATTCTGTGGGAGGCCGGGTGAGGGAGCGGGCTGGTGCCGCGTCAGCGAAGCTGAAATAGACACGAAACAGGGTTGATGGGCTTTCACCCCCTTGCCCTTGGCCCCGCGAGTGCCATATTTTCGACCTCACATGATCAATGATCTCACCACGACGGCAATGGCCGAGCGCCGCGATGGCGATGGCGGCGATGACGAAGGCACTGGCCTCGGCATCGCGACCCGCACCCGCACCCGGACCAAGCAGCCGACGCCGTATCGGGTGCTGCTGCTCAACGACGATTATACGCCGATGGAATTCGTCGTGCTGGTGCTCCAGCGCTTCTTCAAGATGGATATGGAAGCGGCGACTCGAGTGATGCTCCACGTCCACCAGAAGGGCGTCGGGGTGTGCGGCGTGTTCAGCTACGAGGTCGCGGAGACCAAGGTTGCGCAGGTGATCGAGTTCGCCCGGCAGAACCAGCACCCGCTGCAATGTACGCTGGAAAAGGCCTGATCGCTTAGGGGGATTTATCGCCCCGCGGGCAGCCAGCTGAGATCCAGCCCCGCATGGCGATCGACGAACTTGGCCGCCCGCGCCAGCGCACGCTCATCGGTTAGCGTCACGCGCCCACCCGCGCGCGCGATAACCCCCTCTTCCTCCAATTGGCGCAGCATGCGGTTGACATGGACCGCGGTGAGGCCGGTCGCGTCGCCAATCTCCTCCTGAGTCAGCCCGAGCGCGAAACTGTTGCCCAGCCCTTTGTCGAGCATCCGCAGCCGGCTGCACATCTCGAGCAGGATCGCCGCGACGCGGGCCTTGGCCGAGGTGCGGCCTAGCGCGGCAAGCCGGTCAGTCAAAGTGGCGCGCTCGATCTGGTTATGGACCAGGATCAGCCCCGCAAGCCTCGGATGGCCGCTGATCAACCGACTCATCGCTGATCGCTCGAACGGTGAGACGACCGCGTCGGTCAGCGCGGTGATCGTCTCGGGCGCCTCGCGATAGACGAGAGCTGAGACTGCGATCATGTCGCCGGGGAACAGGAAGCGCAGGATCTGGCGGCTGCCGTCGTCGAGCAGGACCGAGCTCATCATCATGCCCTTGCGCAGGATGAACAGCTCTGCGCCGACGTCGTTTTCGCGCTGCAGCGTCGCGCCGCGCCGCAAATTGCGCTCGCGCTCCTCCAGCTTTTCGAGGGCAGCATGTTCGGCGGGGGTCAACGCGACCATGGCGCCTAATTTTTCGGCGAAACAGCTGCCCGACACTCGATCGCCCCCTAAACCCGGGACAGCCAGAGCATCGCAGGAGAATCAGTGCATTAAAGTCGATCAAGCATTGTTACAGCGATGTTGCCGGCGCTCGGAGGATGGACGCGGCGCTTGCGTGGCGACGCGCAGGCGATAGAAGCCGCCAATGGACCGTATCCTCATCCGCGGCGGCAAACGCCTGTCGGGCAAATTGCCCATCTCCGGCGCGAAGAACGCCGCCCTCACCCTGATGCCCTGCGCATTGCTTACCGAGGAGCCGGTGACGCTGCGCAATCTGCCGCGGCTCGCCGATGTCGACAGCTTCGGCCATCTGCTCAACCAGCTCGGGTGCTCGACTCAGATCGAAGGCGCGCGACCTGAGGATTTCGGCCGAGTAATGACGATTCGCGCCGGCAAGCTGACCGCGACCGAGGCGCCCTACGATATCGTTCGGAAGATGCGCGCGTCGATCCTGGTGCTCGGTCCGCTGGTCGGTCGCGCGGGCGAGGCGACTGTGTCGCTGCCGGGCGGCTGCGCGATCGGCAACCGGCCGATCGACCTGCATCTGAAGGCAATGGAGGCGCTGGGCGCCGAGATCGAGCTGTCGGCGGGTTATGTGAAGGCGACGGCGCCCGGCGGCAGGCTGCCCGGCGGACGCGTGACCTTTCCGATCGTCTCGGTTGGAGCGACCGAGAATGCGGTGATGGCGGCGGTTACCGCGAAGGGCGGCTCGATCATCGAGAACGCGGCGCGCGAGCCCGAGATCGTCGATCTGTGCAATTGCCTCGTCGCGATGGGCGCCTCGATTTCGGGGATCGGCACCGAGACGCTCGAGATCGAGGGCCGCGATCGGCTCCACGGCGCCACTTACCGGGTAATGCCTGACCGGATCGAGGCCGGCAGCTATGCCTGCGCCGCMGCGATCACCGGCGGTGCGCTCGAGCTGGTCGGTGTGAAGATGGACGATATGCGGGCGACGGCTGCGGCGCTGATCGAGGCCGGCGTCACCATCGAGGAGCGCGGCGACAATCTCTATGTCGAGGCAAAGAACGGCCTGGGGCCGCTGACGCTCTCGACTGCCCCATTCCCGGGCTTTGCGACCGACATGCAGGCGCAGTTCATGGCGATGCTGACGCTTGCCGATGGTGCCAGCGTGCTGACCGAGACGATCTTCGAAAACCGCTACATGCACGTGCCCGAGCTGGCGCGGATGGGCGCTGACATCCAGGTCCGCGGCCGCACCGCCGTCGTGCGCGGCGTCGACAAGCTGGTCGGCGCGCCAGTGATGGCAACTGACCTGCGAGCCTCGATGAGCCTGATCCTCGCCGGTCTGGCCGCTGAGGGCGAGACCCAGGTTCAGCGCGTCTATCATCTCGATCGTGGCTATGAGCGGCTCGAGGAGAAGCTGAGCGCGGTCGGCGCCGATATAGAACGGGTCAGCGACGGCTGAGCCGGTGGATTCCTATCTCCTCGTCAAGACACTCCACATCATCAGTGCGACGATCCTGTTCGGTACAGGCGCCGGCATCGCCAATTTCTTTCTCTTTGCCAATCTGAGCCTCGATGTCGCCGCGCGGCGATTCGCCGCCGCGATGACGGTGCGCGCCGATTTCATGTTCACGCTGCCGGCGGTGATCATCCAACCCCTGAGCGGGTTCTGGCTGGTGTGGAAGGCGGGCTTTGCCTGGAACGATGCCTGGCTGGTCTGGACCTACGCGCTTTATGCGCTGGCGGGGATATGCTGGGTGCCGGTCGTGCTGATCCAGATCCGGATGAAGCAGATGCTGGAGCGCGAGGCGACCGGCGAAGCGATCGATCAGACCGCGTATCGCCGGCTTTTCCGGCTCTGGTTCGCGCTCGGCTGGCCGGCCTTTGGCGGCCTGATCGCTGTCTTCTTCCTGATGGTGTTCAAGCCGTCATGGTGATGCGCGTCCTGGTCATTGGCGGTTACGGCAATTTCGGCAGCTATATCGCCAAGGCCCTGGCCGACGATGTGGCGATCCAGCTGCTGATCGGCGGCCGGTCGGAGTCAAAGGCGAGGTCCTTCGCCACTGAACTGGCCGCGACTCATCCGGCCGAGGCGCATGCCATCGATATCGACGGCGATATCCCTGCGGCACTCGCCCGAATCAGACCGGACATCGTCATCCACACGACCGGCCCGTTCCAGACCCAGGATTACCGCGTCGCGCGTGCCTGTGTCGGGCAGGGATGCCATTATGTCGATCTTGCCGACGCGCGCGATTTCGTGGCTTCGATCGGCACGCTGGATGATGCGGCGCGCGAGCAGGACGTGCTGGTCGTCAGCGGTGCCAGCTCGGTGCCATGCCTCACGGCCGCGGTCATCGACGACTATCTGCCGGGCTTCGCTGAGCTCGACAGCGTCGACTATGGGATCAGCGCCGCCCAGCAGACCAATCGCGGGCTGGCGACGACCTCAGCCGTGCTCAGCTATGTCGGCAAGCCCTTCACCGCGCTCCGCGATGGCATGATGCGCACTATCTACGGTTGGCAGGATCTGCACGCTGAACATTATCCCCAGCTCGGCACCCGCCTGTTCGGTGACTGTGACATTCCGGACCTGACGCTGTTTCCGGCGCGCTATCCCGGCTTGCGGAGCCAGCGCTTTTCGGCCGGGCATGAGCTGGCGGTTTTGCATATCGGGACCTGGTTGCTGAGCTGGCTCGTCCGCTTCGGCCTGGTCCGGTCGCTGGCGGATCATGCCGAGCCGTTGCTGCGGCTTGCGTTGCTGTTCGACCGATTGGGGTCGAGCCGGAGCGGCTTCCATATGTATCTGTCGGGGACCGGCCATGATGGCGCTCCGCGACAGGAGCGCTTCTTCCTGATCGCCCGCTCGGGGCACGGTCCTTATATTCCCTGCATGCCGGCGATCCTGCTCGCCAGGAAACTGGCGCGGGGCGAGCTGACCCGGCGCGGCGCCACGCCGTGCCTCGATCTGATCACGCTCGCCGACTATCTCGCTGCTCTGGAGGGGTTGGACATCTCGGTAGTGCGGGACGTCGTCACGGGCTGATCGAGCCGCGCCACCCGGTGCGCAGTGTCGGGGGCTCTACCCGTTCAGGGGGCGATCTTGATCGCTTTGGAGCTGTCGACCATCTCCGCGAACACCATCTTGGTCGGCGTTGCCTTGATCAGCATCGCCTTGATGTTGGCGTCGGTTGCCGGCGTGCCATATCGCGCCTGCCACGCCCGGCCCGCGACGGCGACGAGCTCATTGGCGCCCTTGTCGGTATAGAGCCACGCCCGTTCGGCCGCGATGATTTCGCGGAAATGCTCGTTCTTCGGTCCCCAGAATTGCGCGTCTCCCGGATAGGGCGCTCGCCCCTCGGCCCTTTGATAGGCGCGGCCGATCATGGCGCTCCGCTCCGCGGGCGACGCATTGAGCTTGGTGCTTTCCTTCACCACGATCGATGCGAACCAGGCCTTGCTCGCCTTGACCTGAGCGTCCCAGCTCGCCTGCTCCACCGCGGTGGACGGGCGCCCATAGACCTCCAGATAGGCGTTATCGATCGCCTCGGCGCGCAGCGCCGCGCCGGCCGGCTTGGCGATCAGCATCTTCAGGAATTTGGCGGTGTCGAGAAAGGTAATGCCCTGCGACACCTGTGCCGACATGCCATATTCGGGGGTCACCATCATTTTGATCCATTCGTACGGCTCGGATGGCTTCGGGTCGCGGCCGAGCACGAGGACGCTGCCCGCGGCGAAGGCGGCATTCATTTTATCGATGTTGTCCATCGCCTTGAGGCGGTTGTCGACGAGCTGCGCGGAGGCGCCGGCCGGCACCAGAGCGAGCATCGCCGCAGCGCATGCCATTCGAACAAAGATCGTCATCGCGTTTCCCCCGGGGTCGAAGCCTGCCTTGCGACCTTGTTCCTGTACGGCGCACCCTAGGCCCTGGACGCGGTCGCGCAAAGAATAAGTCCGACCTGGCCCCAATCCGAATCGCCAGATCGCATCGAGCGCCTCCCCTATGATCTCGCCGCGCTGGAGGGGCGGGACGTTGTCACGGGCTGATCGAGCCAGCCGAGGCCGCGCAACATCGTGACGGTGCGGCGCGCGACCGGCACGTCCATGCCGTTGACGAGACGCAGCCGCATGGTGCGCGGCGGGCCATCGATCCGAAGAACCGCCGACCGCGCGACCCACCAGGACCGGTGGACGCGACAGCCTTCGATTGCCGCGACATCCTCGACTGCGCGCGCCATCGGCATCAGCAGCAGGTCGGAGCCGAGCGCCGTGTGCACGCGGACATAATGATCCTCCATCGCCATGCAGATAATGTCAGTGCCGAGCCGGGGCGGAAGCAACGCGAACAGACCGGACGCGTCATCGGGCTCGCCGCCAGCTGTGTGATCGGGCGTTCGGTGCGGCGTTCGTGCCGGCGACAACAGGCCAGTCCAGAAGGCATAGCCGAGGGTTACCGGGCCGGCGAGCACCAGGACCTGCATGAACCAGTCGAGCTGGCTCAGCGACAGCTGGGCGAGATTCGGCCAGAAATAGAGCGCCAGCGCGCTGGTCGCGAGCGCTTGGGGCAGGCTGGCGGCCATGACCAGAAAGGCAGTGGCGATCCAGAGCGGGATCCCGCTCCGCGCCGCCAGCAGGCGCGCCAGCACGAAGGCGGAGCCATAAAAGGCAACGCCAAGCCACATCGACAAAACCCAATAGGCGATGCGGGTGAGAACGCTGCCGTTGAGATAGCTGCCAAAGGGCCCGACAATACCCAGGAAAACGCCGACAATCGTGGCGGCGACAATTGCCCACGCCACCCTCGCGGCCGAGCCATTGCGTGCTGCCCTGTGCTGCGCCTCCATCGCTTCGCTCTAGCGGCGGGCGCGGCCGGCGGCAAACCCGCCCGACCATCCACGAACCCGCTCGCCCATCGGCGAAGTCGCGCTCGCCAAGGTATGAAACGGGTCGCATCCGAAAGGGCATCCAGCACCCTTTTGGAGGATTCCATGCCCTGGTTTTTTCGTACGCTCCCGATCGTTGCCTGTCTGTTCGCGGTGGCCATTTCGCCGTCGCAAGCGGTTGCCGCTGAGCCCTCTTCTCCGTCCGTCGGCTTTCAGCATCTTCAGGAGGCGGACGGTACCGATATCGGTATCTGGTATCCCACGACCGCTCCGGCTTCGTCCCGGCCGATCGACCTCTACACCCAGGACGTCGCGGCCGATGCTCCGATCACAGGCAAGAGGCTGCCGCTGATAGTGATCTCGCACGGCAATGGCGGAAGCTATGCCGGCCATTATGATACCGCGCTGGCACTCGCCCATGCCGGCTTTGTGGTCGCCGCGCTGACGCATCCCGGCGACAATTGGCACGACCAGACCCATGCGACCGATGTCGTGGCCCGCCCGAAGCAGTTGAGCCAGCTGGTGAGTTATATGCTCAGTACATGGTCTGGCCGCGCTGCGCTCGATGCCAGTCGTGTCGGTGCCTTCGGCTTTTCGGCGGGCGGGTTCACCGTGCTGGCGGCCGCCGGCGCAAGGCCTGATCTCGGCCGGGTCGCACCCCATTGCGCCGCGCATCCCAGCTTCTTCGACTGCTCCCTGATCGCCACCCACCCGATCCCGGCGCCGATGGCTGCGACCGACTGGCCCGCCGATCATCGTCTCAAGGCCATCGCGGTCGCCGCTCCGGCTTTGGGGTTTGCCTTTGACCGCGCCGGGCTTGCCGGTGTGACCATCCCGGTCCAGCTCTGGCGCGCCACGGACGACCAGATCCTGCCGCACCCCTTTTACGCTGAGGCGGTGGCGACCGCGCTGCCGTCGCCACCCGATTATCATCTTGTGCCGAACGCCGGCCATTTCGACTTTCTGGCGCCGTGCAGCCCGGCGATGAAGGAACGCCTCGCCTATCTGTGCCAGAGCGCCCCCGGTTTCGACCGCACCGCTTTCCACGCCGAATTCGACGCGGCGGTGGTGGCCTTTTTCCGCAAGACGCTCAGATAGCGGCCAGCGCCTGATCGAAGTCGGCGATCAGATCGTCGGCATCCTCCACCCCGATCGAGATGCGCACCAGATTGTCAGTGATGCCGAGCGCCTGTTTGCGAGCATCGGGCACTGACAAATGGGTCATCGCGGCGGGGTGGCTGGCGAGCGTCTCGGTGCCGCCGAGGCTGACCGCGAGCTTGGCGATCTTGAGGGCGTCGAGGAAGGCGAAGGCTTCTTTCTCGCCGCCCTTGATGATCAGCGAGAAGGTCGATCCGGCGCCGGTGCAGTGGCGGCGATAGATATCGGCCTGGCGCTCCATGCCGGGCGTATCCTCAAGAAAGCCGAGATAGCCGACCCGCTCGACCTTCGGGTGCGTGCGCAGATAGTTGCAGACCTTCACCGCATTCTCCCCGGCCCGGCTCATGCGAAGTTCGAGCGTCTCGAGGCTTCGCAGCAGCATCCAGGCGGTATGGGGATCGCAGATGGTGCCGATCGTGTTGCGCATCAGCCGGATCGTGTTGATGTGCTCCTTGGAGCCGAGCACGCCGCCAGCGACGAGATCGCTATGGCCGCCGGCATATTTGGTCAGGCTATAGACGACGATATCGGCACCATGTTTCAGCGGCTGGAGCCAGAGTGGGCCGAGGAAGGTGTTGTCGATCGCGATCGGCGGTTTATCGGCTGCGTTCTTGAAGATCTCGTCCCGGCTGGCGGCGACTGCCTGGATGTCGACCAGCGCGTTGGTCGGGTTGGCCGGGCTTTCGAGATAGATCAGCGCAACACGGCCGGTCGCTGCCTTGGAGAGGACGGCATCGATCTCTTCACGGGTCGCGCCCGCCGGGAAATCGAGCCAGTGAACGCCGAAGCGCCCGAGGATGCGCGCGATCAGCGTCTCGGTCGCAGCGTAGAGCGGGCCGGAATGGACGATCGTGTCGCCCGGCTTGACCATCGACAGGAACAGGGTGGCGATCGCCGACATGCCCGACGAGAAGGCAAGCGCGTCCTCGGCCTCTTCCCAGATGCCCAGGCGATCCTCGAGGATTTCCTGGTTGGGGCCGTTGAAGCGCGAATAGACAAGGCCTTCGGCGCCGCCGGGGCGTTTGCCGGTGACGCCCTCGAAATGGCGCTTGCCCGCTGCTGCGTTGGGGAAGACGAAGGTCGAGGTGAGGAAGATCGGCGGCTTGAGCGACCCTTCGGACAACATTGGATCATAGCCATGGCCCATCATCAGGGTTGAGGCTTTGAGCTTGCGGTCGCCGATCGTCTCGACCGAAGGCTTGGGCTTGGTGCGGGCGGCGATGCCGGTGAGATCGGCTTCGGTTTCGTTCTTGATCGCCATGGGGAGTCCTGCGTGTGAGAGGTGATTGAGTCAGTCCTAACGCGAGATAGTCACATTTGATACCTCTTGCGGCAACAAAAGGCGGATCGCGAATGCCTCCGCACCGTAACCGACCGCGACCGCGCTCGTTCCTTCCGGGCTGGAGCGCTGGGCCTGCCTTTCGCAGTGACAAGATGAGGTTCGGTGATGCGCTGGAACCTGACCCGAAGCGCCGATTCGAACCTCGCGCGGCGGCCGGTATAATGGCCGTCCGCCCCCTGTTCCTGTTATTCGCAATTAACAGGGAGAATTTTATTTTTTGGCCCGATTTTGCCCCGTTTGTTGGATTTTTTCGGCAAATTTAATGCGCTTATTCAAGGCCTTGAAAGGCGCTCTCCCTGTTATTGAATAACAGGGAGGCGTGTTGGAGATAACAGGGAGAGGTGTTGGAAATAACAGGGAGAGCCGTACCCGGGTACAGGGAAGGAACAGGGACAAGCGGAACACCGAGGTTTCGAGCGTCATGTCAAAGAGCCGAGCCGGAGTTTTTTACGCTCCGTCCGGTTTGCACATTGCTACGATTCGAACTGCGGTTGAATCAGTTGATACGGGGTGGCGTAGCCAGCCGCTTCACCCAGATCGGCCCTCAATTCAAAGTCCGATGATCGAAATCTGACGGCCATAGCTCGGCTCGCCCCTCAGCGTGGCGCGGCGATAACTGAAGAAGCGGTCCGCGTCCGCGCAGGTATCGAGGCCGAGTGCTTCGATCCGCCCTATCCCGGCCGAGGCGAGGCGGTGAACGACATAGGCTTCGAGATCGAACTGGCGGTGGCCGGGCTTGCCGGGGGCGAAGAAGCGTTCATTGGCGGGATCGTCGGCTTCGAAGCGGCGGGCGAAACCGTCATCCACTTCATAGCTCGCCCGCGCGATGCATGGCCCGATGGCGGCGGCGATCCGCTCGCGCCTTGCCCCGAGCTTTTCCATCGCGTCGATCGCCGCGTCGGTCACGCCGCCGATGGCGCCCTTCCAACCGGCATGCGCCGCGCCGACCACGCCGGCCTCGCGGTCCGCGAACAGCACCGGCGCGCAATCCGCGGTCAGGATGCCGAGCGCGATTCCTGGCCGATCAGTGACCAGCGCGTCGCCCGGCGGGCGATCGTCGAACCCGGTCAGAGCGCGCACGACATCGGCTGAATGGATCTGGTAGAGCGTGACGAGCCGCGCACCCGGCAGCACTGCCTCGGTCGCGCGCCGCCGGTTTTCCGCCACTTTGTCGGCGTCGTCATCAGAGCCGATGCCGACATTCAGCCCGGCATGGTCGCCGGTCGAAACGCCGCCGCGCCGCCCGAGAAAGCCATGCGCTACGCCCGCGAGCGAACGGGCGCGGATGACTTCGACGTCAGCTGCTTCGCTTGTGCTCACAACACCAGCCGCATGATCCGGTCGTCGTCGATCGTCTCGCCGACGCGGAAGGCGTAGCGCCCGATCTCGCTGAAGCCGTAGCGCTCATAGAAGCGCTGCGCGCGGTGGTTGTCGACATAGACGCTGAGGATGATCTCTTTCGCGCCGTGGCTGCGCGCATGGCCAAGCGACCATTCCATCAATTCCTGGGCGACACCCTGGCCCTGCCACGGACCGAGCACATAGAATTGATAGAGCTCGATGGCATCGGGCCGCCATTCGCCGGGGAAGGTGACCGGGCCCATCTTGACGAAGCCGATGATCTCGCCGTCGTCGAGCGCGAGCCGGACGGCGAAATCCGGATCGGACAGTTGTGAGGGCAGGCCGTTCGCGCCGAACGCCTCGTCTAGAAAGGCAGCGAGGTCCGACTGGCTATAAAGCGTGCCGAAGGTCTCGGTGAAGGAGCGCCGCGCCATCGCGGCAAGCGCCGGGCCGTCGATCGTGCGGGCATCGCGATAGGTGATCATGCGAAGCCTGCCGGGCTCGGCCATGCCGTTGATGTGACAGCGAGCGCCTTGAACAGAGTGCCCATCGCGCCGGTCAGCCGCTCGCGATCGGCGGCGATGCCAGCGGCGCGATCGGGCGCGGCGGCCGCAAGCGCTGCCGCCCGCGCGTCGATACCGAGCGCGGTCAGCAAGGCGCCCTGATTGATAACGGCCGAGGCATTGGCCCCTTCAGCCAGCGCTGCGGCGGCGAGGGTTGCGAAATCGACATGCGCGGTCAGGTCCTGCTCTCCCGGATTCTCGAACGGATTGGCGAAGGCGTGCGCGCGGACTGCCTGAAGCGTGTCGCCGATCGCCGGGCCTTCATAGCCATAGTCGATCGCGAGTACAGCACCCCCCTGTACCGCGATCGCCTGGGCGAGCGCGCGCATGACGGCGACGCTGGCGGGCGAGGTCTCGATGATCGATCCCGGCGCTGCATCGCGCAGGGCGGGTGGAATGACGGTGTCAGGCACCTGCTTGCCGGCGATCGGCAGGAACAGCACGTCCTGGCAGGCGACCAGCCGTTCGTGCCATGCCGTTTCCGCACGGACGAGCTGGCGGATCGGCAGGGCGTCGAAGAATTCATTGGCGATGACGATCAGTGGACGGTCTTTGGGGAGCGTCGCGACCTCGTCATGCCAGGTCGCTTCCGGCACGCGTTCGGCCTGGGCGGCGCGGAGAGTCGGGCTCGTCTCGACGAAATGGACTGGCGGCGTGAGGCCTGCCTTCGCCATGGCGCGGAGCGCATCGGCGGCAAGCGTGCCGCGCCCCGGGCCAAGCTCGACCCAGGCGATGTCGGGCCGTCCGGCCCGGTCCCAGAGATCGGCGCACCACAGGCCGATCAACTCGCCGAACATCTGGCTGATTTCGGGTGCCGTGGTGAAATCGCCGCCCGCGCCGAGTGGATCGCGGGTCGCGTAATAATGCGCGTTAGCGGCGGCCATGAACTGGGCGATCGAGATCGGTCCCGCGAGCGTGATGGCGCGTGCGAGGCGATCGGCGAGAGAGGGCTCAATCCCCCCCGCGCCTGAGCTAGGTGATTCATACATCTAGCTGCGCCTTTTTCTCCCTCTCCCCTTGTGGGAGAGGGAAGGGGCCCATCGCTTTAGCGATGGGAAGGGTGAGGGGGACTCCCGTTGGTCTAGCGCTGCCGAACCTCACTCCCCCTCATCCTTCCGTCGCTTCGCTCCTCCCTCCTTCTCCCACAGGGGGAGAAGGAAAGAAGGCTTTCGAATTCGATACATGCATGCCCTAGCGCGCCTGCGCGAGGGGAAGAGGTCACGCTACGCTCTCGCTCCCGGCGATCGGCTCGACCCGTTCGCGGCGCTTTGCCGACGTCGCGATCAGATAAATGCCGCCGATGATCATCGGCAGGGTCAGCACCTGGCCCATATGGATGGTGGTCGCGAAGAAGGTCCCGGCGAACTGCGAATCGGGCTCGCGGAAGAACTCAACGGTGAAGCGCGCCAGACCGTAAAAGAGCAGGAACAGGCCGACCAGCTTGCCCGGATCGTAGCGCGCCTTGGTCTTCCAGAAGGCGAACCACAGGATGGCGAACAGGACGATGCCCTCGAGCCCGGCCTCGTAAAGCTGGCTCGGATGGCGCGCGATATCCTCGCCGGTGCGCGGAAAGACGATTGCCCAGGGCAGGTCGGATTGCTTGCCCCACAGCTCGCCGTTCACGAAATTGGCGAGCCGGCCGAAGAACAGGCCGAACGGCACACAACAGGCGAGATAGTCATGAATCCGGAGCCAGTTGAGCTTGTGCTGGCGCGCGAACAGGATGAGGCCGAGCGAGGTGCCGATCATCCCGCCATGGAAGGACATGCCGCCATCCCACAGCTTCAGGATCTGCAGCGGATTGGCGAACATGCTCGGCGCGTAGAAGATCGCATAGCCGAGACGTCCGCCGAGGATGATGCCAAGCGTCGCGTAGAAGACGAGGTCGTCCGCATGGCGGCGCGCCATCGGGCTTCCCGGGGTCGCGATCAGCTTGAGCAGATACCACCAGCCGACCAGGATCCCGGAAATATAGGCGATCGAATACCATTTGATGGCGAATTCATGCCCGAACAGGGGGATTTTCACGAGTTCGGCGTGGAGATGAAGGTCCTCGAACCGGATATGGTTCTGGGCGTCGGCAAGGGCGGTCAGGATCAAGGCTTTTCCCCAAGGGTTCGGACCTCCATAAAGAGCCCCAACGACAAGACCAAGGGGAGACGCGATGCGCACCGAACTTGACCGGCGGATGGACGAGGGGCTGGCCATGTTCACTGGCGAGGGCGGGCCTTTGCCGCTCGGCACGATCACGCTGAACGGCGTCGAACTGCCGCTGATCACCACCGTCCCGCCGGCGCTGCCGGCCTATTTCGCGCATTATGCCGCCGAGCATAAGGACAAGACCTTCCTCGTTGCGGGCGAAGAGCGGCTGACCTTTGCCGAGGTCTATGCCGAGGCGGAGAAGGTGGCGCGCAGCCTGGTCGGCGAAGGGCTGGTGAAGGGCGAGCGGGTCGGCATCGCGATGCGCAATTCACCCTCCTGGATCGCGCTTTATATGGGGATCCTGATGGCCGGCGGGATCGCCTGCCTGCTCAATGGCTGGTGGCAATCGGAGGAGCTGGCTGAGGCGATCAACGATGTCGGCTGTACGCTCGTGTTCGCCGATCCCTCGCGCACCAAGCGGCTTGGTGCGATCGAGGGACTGACGATTCCCGTGTTCGAGATCGACGATCTCCTGCCGCTCGCCAAGGCGATGGCCTCAGTGACGCATAGCTGGCCACGGGTCCCGCTGCCTGTGCTGACCGGCGACGATTCAGCGACGATCTTGTTCACCTCGGGCTCGACCGGCCAGTCCAAGGGCGCGCTCAGCGATCACCGCGCCGTGCTGCAGGGGGTGTTCAATTATCTGACCCAGGCGCTGGTGATGCTCGGCATCGCCACGGCCGACGGCAAAGCGCTCGAGGGACAGCCGGCGACTTTGCTCAACGTGCCGCTGTTCCATGTCACCGCCGAGGTCCCGGTTTTCCTGCAGAGCTTTGCGATGGGCCGCAAGCTCGTGCTGATGCAAAAATGGGATGCCGAAGAGGCGATGCGGCTGATCGAGGCCGAGGCGATCAGCTATTTCGTCGGTGTGCCGTTGATGAGCTTCGAGATCCTCACGCACCCCAATCGCGCGAAATATAATCTCTCGACTGTTACCGATTTTGCGGCCGGCGGCGCGCCGCGCCCGGTCGAGCATGTCCGGCGGATCAAGGAGGAGATGGGCGGCGCGCCGTTGCTCGGATACGGGTTGACCGAAACCAATGGCGTCGGCTGCGGCAACTGGCGCGACAATTATCTCGCCAAGCCCAATTCGACCGGCCGCGCATCGGCGCCTCTGGTCGATCTCGCCATCCTCGACGGCAATGGCCGCCCGGTCACGCAAGGGGCGCGGGGCGAGATCGCGATCAGGTCGGTGTGCAATTTCAAGGAATATTGGAACCGGCCCGAAGCGACCGCCGCCGCCTTCACTGCCGACCGCTATTTCCTGACCGGCGATATCGGCTATCTCGACGAGGACGGGTATCTGTTCATCGTCGATCGCAAGAAGGACATCATCATCCGCGGCGGCGAGAATATCTCGTGCCAGGAGGTCGAGGCGGCGATCTACGAGAATCCGGCGGTCGCCGAGGTCGCCGTGTTCGGGCTGCCCGATGAGCGGCTCGGCGAGGTGCCGGGCGCAGTGGTGAAATATCGGCCCGGCGCCGCGCTTACCTCCGAACAGCTTTGCGCTTTTCTTTATGCGCATATCGCCGCGTTCAAGGTGCCGCAGCGGATCTGGACCTCCGAAGACCCATTGCCGCGGCTGGGGACGGAGAAGATCGACAAGGTGAGCCTGCGTGCGAAATACCGTGCGATCGCGGAGGCCGAGGCGGCGGGGTAGGACGCCTCCCAAGGCCATCGATATGCGGCTCGCGACTTTTTCCTCTCCTGTGGGAGAGGAAAAGCAGATCAGGCCGAGCGATTGTCCGAGCCCCTTCCACCGCTCGCCACCGCACGATACAGCAGCCCGATGGCGGCGCGGGACATGCTCGGAAATATCGACCGGCGGCGGCTGCTGATCGGCGGCGGCGTTGGCGTCGGGTTGCTGGTCGCATGGGGCATCTGGCCGCGCCATTATGCGCCGAACCTGACAGCGGCGAAGGGCGAGACGATCTATGGCGCCTGGCTCAAGATCGGGGCCGATGGCCATGTGACGGTCGCAGTGCCGCAAGCCGAACATGGCCAGGGCGTCTATACGACATTGCCGCAGATCGTCGCCGACGAGCTTGGCGCCGACTGGCGCACGGTGGCGGTGGAGCCGGCGCCGCTCAACCCGCTTTATGCCAATCCGATGGCGGCCGATGTGCTGTTCGAGGGGGTGTTCGATGCACTGCCGGAGGCGCTTCGATCGAGCCACGCCTCGCGAACCGCGCTCGAGCTGACCGGCGGCTCCACCTCAGTCCGCGCGTTCGAGAATGATCTTCGCCAGGCCGGCGCGGCGGCGCGGGTGCTCCTGTGCAAGGCGGCGGCGGCGCGGTGGAAGGTCGATTGGCGCGCGTGCGGCACCGCCGGCGGGTTCGTCGTCCATGGCGGCGACAAGCTCCGCTTCGGTGAGCTCGCCGCCGAGGCGGTCGGGGGATCGCTACCCAATCCGCTGCCACTGCGCGGCGGCGATGCGAATCGGCTCTATGGCCAGTCGCTGCCCCGGCTCGATGTGCCGTCAAAGGTCGATGGCTCGGCCAATTTTGCCGGCGATGTCCGCCTGCCTGACATGGTGTTCGCCGCAATCCGCCAGGGGCCGGTCGGCGATTCGCGGCTGATCGCCGCCGATCGCGCTGCAGCCGATCGGGTGCGAGGGCTCTTGTCGGTGGTCATCAATGATCGCTGGGCTGCTGCGATCGGCAATAACTGGTGGGCGGCGAACCAGGGCCTGACCGCGCTCAATCCGACCTTCGAGACCAAGGGGGCGATCATCAGCTCGTCGAGCATCGACGCTGCGCTGACCGCCGCGCTCGACGGGCCGGGCGAACGTATGGCGCGCGAGGGCGATCTGGCGGCGGCGTTCAAGGGCGCGCGGCTGGTCACCGCCGAATATCGCGCCGGGCTCGGCGTCCATGCCGCGATCGAGACGATGACGGCGACCGCGGATTTCAGGGACGGTCAGCTCGAAATGTGGCTGCCGACCCAGGCGCCCGGGCTTGCCCGGTCAGCCGCGGCGGCTGCGATCGGCATCAGCGAGAGCAGGGTGATCATCCACCCAATGCTGATCGGTGGATCGTTCGGCGCCAATCTCGAACATCAGGCGGCGGAACAGGCGGCGATCCTCGCGCAATCGCTCAAGCGGCCGGTCCAGCTCGTCTGGTCGCGGAGCGAGGATATGCTCCATGATCGCTATCGTCCGCCGGCCGCGGCGCGGATGTCGGCGCGGCTCGGGCCGAACGGGCAGATATTGGGCTGGCTTGCCAAGATCGCTGCGCCGAGGACCGGGCACGAACTCGCGGGGCGGCTGATGGCCGGCGACAAGACGGTTGGTGCCGCGCTGGCGCTGCCTGGGATGGGGCCGGGGATAGGTGATCGTTACGCAGTCGCGGGCGCCAAGCCCTTCTACCACATGCCGACTTATGCGATTGATCATCATCCCGCCGATATCGGGGTGCCGACCGGGCATTGGCGCTCGGGCGCGCACAGCTACACCGCCTTTTTCACTGAGTGTTTCCTCGACGAGCTCGCGCATGTCGCCGGGACCGAGCCGTTGTCGTTCCGGATCGGCATGCTTGGCGGCGATGCGCGGCTTGCGCGCTGCCTGTCGACCGCTGCCTCGCTCGGCGGTTGGGAAGGCGGCGTGCAGGGCAGTGCCCAGGGCATCGCTTGCCACAAGTTTCGCGGCAGCAATATCGCGGTGCTGGCCGAAGCGCATATCGGCGACGATCAGAGCGCGGTGGTCGACCGGATCGTCGCGGCGGTCGATTGCGGGCGCCAGATCAATCCCGATGTGGTGCGCCAGCAGATCGAGGGCGGGCTGATCTTCGGCATGGCAGCGGCGCTGGGCGGCTCGACCAGCTTCACCGAGAATCTGGCTGACGCGCGTACGCTCGGCGATCTCGATCTGCCAAGGCTGTCCGATACCCCGGATATCACCGTGGAGTTGATCCGCAGCGAGGCGGATCCCGGCGGCGTTGGCGAGCTCGGCGTGCCGGCGATCGGCCCGGCGATCGCCAACGCGCTCCAGGCCTCGACCGGTTACCGGATCCGCAACCTGCCGCTGTTGCACGGGGACGAATGACCCCGCCCGAAGACCATCCCGCCATTCCGGCGCGCAAGCTCGGGGTGCTGCTGATCAATCTCGGCACCCCCGACGCACCGGATGCGCCCGCGGTGAAGCGGTATCTCGCCGAATTCCTGTCGGACCGGCGGGTTGTGGAGATCCCGCAGATCGTCTGGCAGCCGATCCTGCGTGGCATCATCCTCACCACGCGGCCGAAGAAATCCGCGCATGCGTATCAACAGGTCTGGCGTGAAGATGGTTCGCCGCTTGCGGCGATCACGCGGTTGCAGGCCGAGGCGCTGAAAGACGCGTTCGGGCCCGGCGTGCTGATTGATTGGGCAATGCGCTACGGCAATCCCTCGATCGCGGCGCGGCTGGCGGCCATGAAGGCGGCCGGGTGCGACCGCATCCTGCTCGCGCCGCTTTATCCGCAATATTGCGGCGCGACGACGGCGACCGCAAACGACAAGGCGTTCGAGGTGCTTGCAGGGATGCGCTGGCAGCCGGCGATCCGGACCTTGCCGCCCTATCATGATGACGCGGCCTATATCGGCGCGCTGAAGGCTTCGGTCGAAGCATCGCTCGCGGCGCTCGATTTCGAGCCTGAGGCGATTGTCGCCAGCTTTCACGGCATGCCGCAACGAACGCTCGAGCTCGGTGATCCCTATCATTGCCAATGCCGCAAGACTGCGCGGCTGTTGTCCGAGGCGATGGGCCGCGAGTTACTGGTCGCCTTCCAGTCGCGCTTCGGGCGCGCGAAATGGCTTGAGCCGGCCACGGACAAGGTCCTGGAAGCGCTGCCCGGCAAGGGCGTGAAGCGGGTCGCGATCGTCGCGCCGGGCTTTTCGGCGGACTGCCTCGAAACGCTCGAAGAGCTGGCGATTCGCGGCCGGGAGAGCTTTGTCGCGGCGGGCGGCACGCAGTTCGCCTATCTGCCCTGCCTCAACGACAGCGCGCCTGGCGTCGATATGTTGCGATTATTGATCGCGCGAGAGCTTGAAGGCTGGAACGTCACCCCCTAGCCTTGGCCACCAAGAAGGCGAGGAGAGAGCCATGGCACGTGTTGCGATCGTTACCGGGGGCACCCGCGGGATTGGTGAGGCGATCAGCCTTGCGCTCAAGGAAATGGGCATGACGGTCGCCGCGACCTATGCTGGCGATGACAAGAAGGCGGCGGAGTTCACGGCGCGGACCGGCATCAAGGCCTATAAGTGGGATGTCGGCGATTTTGACGCGTGCCAGGCGGGCTGTGCGCTGGTCGCCGAGGAGCTCGGGCCAGTCGATGTCGTCGTCAACAATGCCGGCATCACCCGGGACGGCACCATCCTGAAGATGACCTATGCGATGTGGAAGGAGGTCATGGACACCAATCTCGGCGGCTGCTTCAACATGGCCAAGGCAGTGTTCCCGGGCATGCGCGAGCGCAAATGGGGGCGGATCGTCAATATCGGGTCGATCAACGGCCAGGCCGGACAATATGGCCAGGTCAACTATGCGGCCGCGAAATCGGGCATTCACGGCTTCACCAAGGCGCTGGCGCAGGAAGGCGCGCGCGCTGGCGTGACGGTCAATGCAATCGCACCGGGCTATATCGATACCGACATGGTCGCTGCAGTGCCGGCTGACGTGCTCGAGAAGATCGTCGCGAAGATCCCCGTCGGGCGGCTCGGCCAGGCGCACGAGATCGCGCGCGGGGTTGCGTTCCTGTGCTCGGAGGAGGGCGGGTTCGTGACTGGGTCGACGCTGTCGATCAATGGCGGGCAGCATATGTACTGACGGGCGCAGGCGGCACTGCGTGCCGCCGATGCGCGAAGCGCAGCGCCCGGCACGGCCGGCGGGTGGGCATCGCCCAACCCGACCGACGGCGGCTTTGCCGTCGGCGCTTCTGTAGTCTGCGCTCAAACCCCAAAAAATCGAGGGCCGGCCCCGCTAATGCGGAACCGGCCCTCTCCCTCGATACGCTACGCGAGGGAATTCGTTAGCGGCGGCAGTAGCGTGGATCGTCCGAGCGATCGATCGCGCGGCCGGCGAGTGCGCCGGCACCGGCGCCAAGCACAGTGCCGAGGGTACGGTCGCCGCGCCCGGCGATGCCGTTGCCGAGCAGGCCGCCTGCGATCGCGCCGATGATCGTGCCGGCGTCGTTGTTGCAGCGGTTGCGATAGTTGCGGCGGTTATCGCGATAGTCGCGGCGATAGTCGCGATACCCGCGATCCTGATAATAGCCGCGATCATAGTCGCTATAGCGCTGATCCTGGTAATGGCGCTCATAGCGCTGCGCCGCGGCGGGCGTGGCGGGGATCAGGGCGGAGGCGCCCACGGCGAGGGTTGCGGCTGCGAGGCTGAGCTTCCTGAACATGATCATTCTCCTTTCCGGGTCGTTGAGTCGCTTATGCCCCTGCCGGTTTGAGCGCGTCCTGAATGGAGTCGTTAGCGTGCGTTCAGGAACATCGCGGTTGCGCGAGGCCCTCGCGTCGATCAGGGCCGGGCGATGCGCATCCTCTATTCGGTCCTGCTCCTGCTGTTCCTGATACCGGCTTGGATGGGGCCGTCCCAATTGCCGTTGCTTGCCGACGAGCCGGTGTTCGAGGCACGTCGCGTTATGCTCGACCCGGCGAATCCCGGTCTGCGCCGGGTCGGCCAGCTCACCTGGCTGGGCGGGGTGCAGCTCATCGGCAGGGCGACCGCGTTCGGCGGCTTTTCCTCGATGCAGGTGTCCGGCGATCGCTTCACGCTGCTGAGTGACGGCGGCAATATCGTCCGCTTCCGGATGGATTCGCGCGGCCGGCTGAGCGAACGCAGTTTTGGCGACCTGCCGGCGGGGCCGGGCACGGGATGGGAAAAAGAGGACCGGGACAGCGAATCGATGACGGTGGATCCGGCTACGGGTCAGACCTGGCTTGGATTCGAGCGCGCGAACGAGATCTGGCGCTTCACGCCCGGCCTGTCGCGTAGCGAGGCGCACTCCGCGCCGAAGGTGATGGCGGGCTGGCCTCCCAATGGCGGCGTCGAATCGATGGTGCGGCTGAAGGATGGCGGCTTCATCGTGATCTGCGAGACCGATCCGTGGCCGCACGGCAAGGGCAGGGCGGCGATTCGCTTTACGGGCGATCCGACGGTGCATCCGCGCGCCGGATTCACCTTCAGCTTTCTGCCGCCGCCCGGATTCAACCCGAGCGATGCGGCATTGCTGCCTGACGGAAGACTGCTCGTCCTCACCCGGCGCTTCAGGCTGCCATTCGAATTCGCGGCCAAGCTGGTGGTGGTCGATCCGGCCGCGATTCGGCCGGGCGCAATGGTGCACGGGCGCGAGGTCGCGACTCTGGCCACGCCGCTGATCCATGACAATTTCGAGGGGCTTGCCGTTACGCGCGAGGGCAGTGCAACGATCGTTTGGATCGTTTCAGACGATAATCAGATGTTTTTGCAGCGCAGCCTGTTGCTGAAGTTCAGGCTCGAGCCCGATCCCCCACCTGCCGCTCCCCGACCTGTGCGCCGCTGAAACGACACCGGCCCGCTTCCCCGTTGGAGAAGCAGGCCGGCAATCAGTTCGGGAAAACCGAAAGGGTTAAGCGGCGACCGACGCAGCGCCGAGCTTCTTGCGAACGTCGCGCTTGAGGCGACGTGCACGAAGCGAGAGCTTGTCGTCAGTGGTCTTGACCAGCCAATTGTCCAGCCCGCCGACATGCTCGACCGAGCGGAGCCCGTGAGTCGAGACGCGCAGCTTGACGCTGGTGCCGAGCGCTTCCGACATCAAAGTGACATTCTGCAGATTCGGCAGAAAGGTGCGCTTGGTCTTGTTGTTGGCATGGGAGACGTTGTTCCCAACCAGCCGGCCCTTGCCGGTCAGTTCGCAAATCCGCGACATAAGTCGTATCCTGAGGTTCGGCCAAAGGGCTGCAACAGCCCTGTAAAGGCGGCGCGGATAGCCGGATCGGGACAGGGCGTCAACCGATTCAGCCTTTACCGATGCAACCTACCGGGTGAAGTAGCGTTAATTACGGTAACGATTCGATTTACGCATCGAAATCCAGGAGAATGCCCATGCGCTTCTTGCTCGCCCTGATTGGCCTCGCCGCCGTCGTCGTAGCTGTGATGCTGTCGCTCGGCCTGATGACTCTCAAGACCACGCCAGGCTCGCTGCCGAGCGTCAGCTTGAACGGCGGTTCGGCGCCCACGGTCAACGCGAATCTCGCGACAGTGACGATGGGCACCGAGAACAAGACGATCAACGTACCGACCGTCACTACCACCGAGAAAACGATCACCGTGCCAACTGTCACGATGACGAAGCCCGGTGAGGCGACCGCCAACACCACCGCCGCTAAATAAACACTAAGCGAAGCCGGCAGGCATGAGGACGCCGTCCGGGCTGGCTCGGGCGGCGTTGCTGCGGCAATAGGGGCTGTGTTTCCGATCCCTGCCCCGATGCGCGCCGCGCTCGACGCCGCCGCCCAAGCCGCCGCGGCCGGCGAAGTGCMGGTCGGGGCGGCTGTCGTCCTTGACGGCAGGATTCTCGCGGTTGCCGCCAATGCGCCGCGTACCCTCCATGATCCCACCGCGCACGCCGAGATGCTCGCGATTCGCGCCGCCGCCGAAGCGATCGGTGATGATCGGCTATCCGACTGCGATCTCTGGGTGACGCTGGAGCCCTGTGCGATGTGCGCCGGCGCGATCGCTCATGCCCGGATTGCCCGGCTCTATTATGGTGCGAGCGATCCCAAGGGCGGGGCGGTCGAGCATGGGCCAAGGCTGTTCGCGCAACCGACGGTGCACCACCGGCCGGAAGTCTATCCAGGGATCGGCGAGGGTGAGGCCGGCGCCCTGCTGAGGGACTTCTTCGCCGCGCGGCGCTGACGTCTTCGGCATCCGATTCGCAACGCTGTAATCGCGAACGATCATCGCGCGGTTGTGAAGCGGCGCGAAACACGCCAAGGAAATATGAGCGCCATGGCACCGCTTCCCCCCTTCCCCTGGATCGACGTCGCGATCATCTTCGCGCTGATCGTCTTGAACGGCGTGTTCGCGATGTCCGAACTCGCGATCGTCTCGTCGCGCAAGGCGCGGCTCGAGGCGATGGCACGGGCGAAGAAGCGAGGCGCGCGTACCGCGCTCGCGCTGGCGGCCGATCCCGGCAAGATCCTCTCCACCACGCAGATCGGCATCACGCTGATCGGCATCCTGGCGGGCGCCTATTCGGGCGCTAGCCTGGGCGGCCCCGTCGCGGCGCGGCTCGCCTTTCTCGGGCTGTCCAGCGAAACCACCCAGACGATCGGCTTCGGCATCGTTATCGCCATCACCACCTATGCCTCGCTGGTCGTCGGCGAGCTGGTACCCAAGCAGATCGCGCTCCGTGCGCCCGAGCCGATCGCGGCGATCATGGCCGGGCCGGTGCAGGGGCTCGCCTGGGCGACCGCGCCGATCGTCTGGCTGCTCGATTCGTCGAGCGGGCTGCTGTTTCGCCTCATGCGGCTGAAACGGGAAACCGAAGATCATGTCACGGCGGAAGAACTCCACCTGATCGTCGCCGAGGCGTCGAAATCGGGTGTGATCGAGGAGCATGAGCGGTCGATCATTTCAGGCGTCGTCCGCCTCGCCGATCGGCCGGTGCGCGAGGTGATGACGCCGCGCACCGATATTGAATGGATCGATGCGACCCTCGACGATGCCGGCATTCGCGCAGCGCTGGTTGCTGCGTCGCACAGCCGGTTGCCGGTTACCGAAGGCTCAGTCGACACGGTGATCGGCGTCGTCCAGGCACGTGACATCGTGATCGCCCTGTTCAAGGGCGAGCCGCTTGATCTTCGGGTGCTGATGCGCCAGGCGCCGGTCGTGCTCGACCAGATCGACGCGATGGACGCGCTCGATGCGCTCCGCCAGGCCGAGGTGCCGATGGCGCTGATCCATGATGAATATGGCCATTTCGAAGGAATCGTGACCCCGGCTGATCTGCTTGCCGCGATCGCCGGCGAGTTCGCTTCCGATACTGATCCGGACGAGGCGCCGTCCGTGGTCGAGCGAGACGATGGTTCGTTGCTGGTCGCCGGCCAGACGGCGGTGGATGCGCTCGCCGAACGGCTCGGCATCGATCTGCCAGAGGACCGCGACTATGCGACGGTCGCCGGGTTGGCGCTTGCGGTGTTCCGACATTTACCCGGCGAGGGCGAGAGCTTTGTCGAGCAGGGCTGGAAGTTCGAGGTTGTCGATCTCGATGGGCGCCGAATCGACAAGCTGCTGGTCAGGCGCGCGGCGAAGCGGGAATGAGCCCTAATTGCCGAGCTTGCCGAATGCCGCCTCATATCCGGCCTTGTCGCCAGCGTTCAGCAATTTTGCCTGTTCGATCCAGCGGTCGCGCGTCATCCGTCCCTTGAAGGCGCCGAGCCTGGCGTCGAGATTCTCAGCCTCGGTGGGCGTAAGCGCGGCGATCTGGTCGACTCGGGTAAAGCCGAGTTCAGCGAGCGTTGCGGCGAGCTTTGGACCAAGACCCTTCAGTTGAGTGATCTCTATGGTCGCCGGTGCCGACGGAGCTTCAGGTTCGGCGACAGGTTCGGGCGGAAGGTCGACGGCGAGCGCTGCGGGGCTGGCATCGAAAGGTGCGGCAGCGGCTATCGGCTCGTCAGCGAGTGGCGACCGGGCATCGGGCGGCGGCGGAGCGGCGGGGGCTGTGGTGGATCCCGGGGCGCCTTTTTCCGCGGCTTCGCGATTCGCCACCAATTGCTTTTCGCCCGCGACGCGCTGGCGCTTGAGCGAAGCACCCCAAAGGATGCCGAACACGACGACAATTGCGAACAGCGCGAGCAGGCCGAGAATGAGCGTGTTTTCCATGTGATCGCTTCCGTGGAGTTGCCAACCCGCCTTACCGCAGGGGCACCAGTAAAGACCATGGCTACCGCGCTGTTACGCCGGTGAGGCGGCTCAGCTCGCCGAATTCCCGCTGCGCGCTATTTCGCGCCAGCCGATATCGCGACGGCAGAAGCCGGATGGGAAATCGATCGCATCGATGCCACGATAGGCGCCGGCTTGAGCAGCGGCGACATCGTTCCCGGTCGCGCTGACGGCGAGCACGCGCCCGCCCGATGCGACAAGGCTGTTCTCATCGCGGCGCGTGCCAGCCTGGAAGACCACCGCGCCGTGCGCTTCTGCCTTGTCGATTCCGGCGATTGCGCCGCCCGTCTCAGGCATGCCGGGATACCCTTTGGCGGCCATCACCACGGTGAGCGCGGTGTCGGTCGAGAAGAGCGTCGCGGGATGGTCGGCGAGCTTGCCCTCGGCGACGGCGAGAAGCAGCTGGAGCAAATCCTCTTCGAGCCGCATCATCAGCACCTGGCACTCCGGGTCGCCGAAGCGCGCATTATATTCGATCAGCTTGGGGCCAGTGTCCGTCAGCATCAGCCCGGCGAAGAGTACGCCTGAAAAAGGTATGCCGGCGGCCTTCATTGCCGCGACGGTGGGCAGGATGATCTCGCCCATCGCCCGGGCTTCGAGCGCCGGCGTCAGCACCGGCGCAGGGCTGTACGCGCCCATGCCGCCGGTATTGGGGCCGGTATCGCCCTCGCCGACGCGCTTATGGTCCTGCGCCGATCCGAACGGCAGCACCGCCTCGCCGTCCGTCAGGACGAAGAGGCTGACCTCTTCCCCCTCGAGAAATTCCTCGATCACCGCTTCGGCATCGCGCACGGTGAACAGGTCGGCGATTGCCGCTTCAGCCTCGGCACGCGTTGTCGCCACCGTCACGCCCTTGCCCGCAGCGAGACCGTCAGCTTTCACCACCACCGGGAGCCCGAAATCGCCAAGCGTGGCCAGCGCACCGTCGAGCGAGGTGACCCGGGCATAGCCGGCGGTCGGGATGTTCGCGCGCGCGCACAGATCCTTGGTGAAGCCCTTCGAGCCTTCGAGCTGCGCCGCGGCCTTGTTCGGCCCGAACACGGCGATACCCATCATCCGGATATTGTCGGCAAGCCCATCGACCAGAGGCGCTTCGGGCCCGATCACCACCAGGCCGATCGAGTGGCGATGGCAGAAATCGATCACTGCGCGGTGATCGGCGGGGTCGATCGGCACGAGCTCGGCATGGTTCGCGATGCCGGGATTGCCCGGCGCTGCATATAATTTCGTGAGCCGCGGCGATTGCGCGAGGCGCCACGCCAGCGCATGTTCGCGACCACCGGATCCGATCAGCAGGACATTCATGGCCGACCCATTCTCCGACAGCACCCAGGAACGGGCTGCGCGGCTCGTAGCCGAGCCGGTCGCCGGCGACAACGCCGCACCGGTCAGCGTCGGCGAACTGGCGCTGAAGCTCAAGCGCGTGGTCGAGGGCGAGTTCGGCCATGTCCGGCTGCGCGGCGAGATATCGGGTTACAAGCGCGTCGCCTCCGGCCATGCCTATCTGAGCCTCAAGGATGAGAGCGCGGTGATCGACGGCGTGATCTGGAAGGGCCAGGTCTCCGGGCTCGCCTTCCAGCCGCAGGATGGCGTCGAGGTCATCGCGACCGGGCGGATCACCACCTATCCGGGCCGCTCAAAATACCAGATCATCATCGAGCGCATGGAGCTGGCCGGCGAGGGCGCGCTGATGGCGCTGCTCGAGAAGCTGAAGGTGAAGCTCGCAGCCGAGGGCCTGTTCGACGTTCGCGCAAAGAAGGTGCTTCCTTATCTCCCGCTGGTGATTGGCGTCGTCACCTCGCCCACCGGCGCGGTGATCCGCGATATCCTTCACCGGCTTGAGGATCGTTGCCCCACCCGTGTCATCGTCTGGCCGGTCAAGGTCCAGGGCGATGGGGCGGCGGCCGAGATCGCGGCGGCGGTCCGGGGCTTTGACGCGATCGCGCCGGGCGGACCGGTTCCACGACCTGATCTCATCATCGTCGCGCGTGGCGGCGGCTCGATCGAGGATCTCTGGGCATTCAATGAGGAAGCCGTGGTCCGCGCGATCGCCGGCTGCTCGATCCCGTTGATTTCCGCGGTCGGGCACGAGACCGACACCACGCTCGCCGATTTCGCCGCGGACCTGCGTGCGCCGACGCCCACCGCGGCGGCCGAGATGGCGGTGCCGGTGCTCGCCGATTTGCGGCTAACGCTCGACAGCTTCGGTCAACGCACCGAGCGTTGCGCGCGTCGCTATCATGAGCGCGCCCGCGAGCGTCTCGACGCTCTCGTCCGCGTGATCCCGCGCCGCGATGCCTTGCTCGGTCCGCAACGGCAGCGTGCCGACGATTTAGGCGCCCGGCTCGATCGCGGGCTGGAACGCCGTGTGACGCTGGCGCGGGGCGTGCTCGACCGGTCGGCCGGAGCGCTCAGGATCTCAGTGCTCGATCGCCAGCTCGCCGCGTCGAAAGGCCGGCTCGAACAAACCTGGCGGCTGATCGAATCGCTCAGCCACAAGAGCGTGCTGGAGCGCGGCTATGCCTATGTGACGGCGCGGACCTCGGGTGACGTCGCGGGTTCGGCAGCCGCGGCACGCGGGGCGGGCGCCCTTACGCTTCACTTCCGGGACGGGTCTGTCGATGCACGGGTTGAGCGCGCGGGCAGCAAGGCATATGAGAAGGCCAGCCCGGACCAGCCGAGCCTGTTGTGAGTAGAGTTCCATGTTGATGTCGAATACCGATCGGCCTGCGCGCCTCCATTATATGGCCAATGGCTTTCGCGTGCTCGCGACCGGCGACCATGTCGTCTGCGCCGTATCTGGCGCGCGCATCACGCTTGAGGATCTGCGCTACTGGAGCGTTTCGCGGCAGGAGCCCTATGCCACTCCCGAACTCGCGACACGGGCACTCGCGCCGCAATGAAGAAGGGGCGGCGCTGGGTTGGGGGAAGTGTCGCGCTACTGATCCTGGGAAGCTGCACTGCGGCGGCCGAGCCTCCTCACGCTCTCCAGCCCGCTCAGCCACCTGTCCCTGTGGCAACGCCCGCACCCCCGTCGGCGCCGGTTCCAATGCCTCAGCTGTCCCGCACGGCCTTCAGCTATTCTGGCAGCATGATCCAGGGAGGCCTGGTGATCGGCACTGCACCCGCCCGCACCAGCCTGCTCACCTTTGACGGTGCAACGGTGCCAGTCGCGCCCGACGGCCGCTTCCTGATCGCGTTCGATCGCGATGCCGGTCCGACCGCGACGCTGGTCGCAACGCTCGAAGACGGCGGCACCCTGCGCGATGTGCTGACGGTCGCGCCGCGCGCCTGGGATATTTCGCGGCTCGATAGCCTACCGAAGTTCCCGGTGCCGCAGCCCGAATTCGAAAAGCTGCGCCCGGCCGAGCTCGCGCAGATCAACGCCGCTCGGCATACCCCGGTAGTATCGGACGGCTGGCGCCAGCCCTTTATGTGGCCGGTGCTCGGCCGCATCTCGACTTTGTTCGGCTCGCAGCGGATCTACAAAAATGGTGAGGCGGGCTCCTATCATTCAGGCATCGATATCGCCCGGCCGACCGGTACTGTCGCGCTCGCCCCTGCCGACGGCGTCGTCATCCTCGCGGCGGATCATCCCTTCACGCTGGAGGGCAATCTGCTGATGATCGACCATGGCATGGGGCTCAACAGCGCCTTTCTTCACCTCTCGAAGATCACGGTCCATGTCGGTGAGCGGGTGCAGCGCGGCCAGCCGGTCGGACTCGTCGGCATGACCGGGCGCGCGACGGGTCCGCATCTCCACTGGAGCATGAAGTGGCGCGATTCCCGCATCGATCCGCTGCTCGTCGCGGGGCCGATGCCCGTCGCGCAATAGCAAGTGGCGCATTCGCGCTTGCAATAAAGTTACGTATAAATGGCGCTCAACTGCACCGACATGTCGCGCCTGTGTCATTTGGGATACACGCGACCTGAAAGGTGCGGATCGAATCTGAATGGGACCTTTACAGTAGCTGACCGCTTGTCCCATCAATTGACCATGTCTCTGGGGCCGTATTGCGTGCGGTTGACGGGGGCTTGGCAATTACCCTGCCGGATCGTGAACATACGGGCAGCAGGGCCAAGCGAGGGAAAAATTCGTGATTCACAACAGCCTTTTTGCGCGGAAGATGAGTTTGCTCGCCACCGTGGCACCAATGTCGATCCTGCTGGCAGCGGCTCCTGCCTATGCGCAGGACCAGGCCGCCCCGCCCGCCGCAGCTGACACTGCATCCAAGGATGCGGCCGACAACGAGATCCTCGTCACTGGCTCGCGCATTCGCCGGCCCGACCTCGAATCGACCGTGCCGATCGCCACGATCAAGGGCGACGACATCTACGCTCAGGCAAACCCGAATGTCGGTGAGGTGCTGAACAACCTGCCGCAACTGCGCAGCACCTTCGCGCAGCAGAATCCGGGCCTTGGCATCGGCATCGCCGGCCTCAACCTGCTCGATCTGCGCGGCCTGGGTGTCTCGCGCACTCTGGTGCTGGTCAATGGCCGCCGCCATGTGCCTTCTGATATTCAGAACACCGCCTCATCGGTTGACATCAACACTATCCCCACGGACCTGGTCGATCGCGTCGACATCGTCACTGGCGGCAACTCGGCGGTTTATGGTTCGGACGCCATCGCCGGCGTCGTCAACTTCGTAATGAAGGATCATTTCGACGGCCTGCAGGTTCGTGGTGGCGATACCATTCCGCAATATGGTGAAGGCGGCAATCGCTACATCTCGGCCATCGCAGGCAAGAACTTCGCTGACGGGCGTGGCAACATCGCTGCAGCCTTTGAGTATACCCTGCAGGACCGCCTCTTTGGTTCAAACGTTCCCTGGTTGCGAACGGTCGACAATTTCACCACCCGAGACACCGACGCCAGTGGCAGTGACGGTATTCCCGATACCGTATTCTCGCACGACGTCCGCTCCTCGACCATCGCCCGCTACGGCCTGATCCCGATCATCGAAGCGAAGAATCCGAATGCCCCCTGCGGCGTCGGTATTCCGAACGGTGCCGGCACGAGCACCAACTATAGCTGCGATTACATCTTCAACTCGGTGGGTGGTCTCAATCCGGTGACCGGCACCCGTGTCAGCACCGGGCCGAACGGCACCTGGCTCGGCGGTAATGGCGACAACAATCGCGAAGATCAGCTGCTGTCGATCATGCCGTACAATCAGCGCATCGCCGCCAATGTGCTGGGGCATTTCACGTTCAGCGATGCTCTCACCTATTTCTTCGAAGCGTCATATGCCCGCGTTCACACGATCGGTTCTAACTCAGGTCCGGCGTTCAACCAGGGCGCCGGCGTCACGTTTGCCGATTCTCGGGCCAACTTCCGGCTGGACAACCCGTTCCTGAGCCCTGCTGCGCGGGCGACGCTCACCAGTGCGATCCTCGCTTCGGGCGCCAGGCCCAGCCTGACCAGCATCACGGCGCTGACCGCGACCGACATCACCAATATCGGCAATGGCTCCTTCCGCTTCCCGGTGGCGCGCAACCTGACCGATCTCGGCATTCGTGACGAGGACGCGCTGCGCGAGACCTTTCGCTTCGTCTCGGGGTTCCGTGGTAACATCACGCCGCACCTGAACTACGAGATTTCCGGCAACTATGGCCGCACCAATGAGAAGATCAACATTCTCGGTAACGTGAATGTCCAGCGCCTGTTGCTGGCATTCGACGCAGGCATCGATCCCGCAAACCCGGGCGCGGGGATTCAGTGCCGGTCGAAATTTGCAGGCGGTTCAGCAGCTAATCCAGTGGCAGACGTTGATGGTGCCGCCACGCTTGCTGCCGATATCGCGGCGTGCGTGCCGTACAACCCGTTCGGTGGCGCCGACAACACCGCCGCGAAAAACTATATCGTCAATAACTCGGGCGACCATGGTCACCTTGAGCAGTGGGATCTCACCGGGTTCGTCTCGGCCGATTCGGGCGGCTTTTTCAACCTGCCCGGCGGCCCGATCGGGGTTGTGCTCGGCGGCGAATGGCGGCGGGACAACGCCATGTTCACGGCGGATCCGGACATTCAGAATGGCCTGACGTTCCTGAACTCGCTTCAGACCTTCGATCCGCCAAAGTCGGAAGTGACTGAGGGCTTCGCCGAATTGAATGTGCCGATCCTCAAGGACATGCCTTTCTTCAAGAGCCTGAGCGTCAGCGGTGCGGGGCGCGTCTCGCACTATAATCGTGCAACTGGCACCGTTTGGGCATGGAATTTCGGCGGCGAATGGGCGCCCGTCTCCGATATCCGGTTCCGGGCCAATTACGGCAAGTCGGTGCGTGCGCCGAACTACACAGAGACCGACGCTCCGCTGGGCCAGGATTTTGCGCCCGGTTTCGCTGACCCCTGTAACGCCAGCCGTATCGGTTCGGGTGCGCCGTCGCGCCAGGCCAATTGCACGGCCGCACTTGGTGCCGCACTCAACAACGCTGACTTCCAGAGCCTGACGAGCCTTACCTATTCGCTCGAAATCCGGAGCGGCAGCAATCCCTTGCTGAAGGCTGAAACCTCCAAGTCGTTGACGGTTGGCGCGGTAGTCACGCCGCGTTGGTTGCCGGGCTTCGATGTCACGGTCGATTACTACGACATCAATGTGCAGAACGTGATTTCGTCGGCGAGTGCCCAGACTATCGTTAATCTCTGCTATGATACCGGTCAGTTCTGTAATCTGTTCCAGCGGAACCTCACCGGCAATACCCTGGCTACCGGCGAGGTGCCAGGAGAGATCATCAGCGGGTCGCTGATCCAGGCAGGGCTGAACTTCGCTTCGCTGAAGCGTCGGGGCATTGACGTTCAGGTGAATTACAATCACTCGCTCAGCGCCAATACCCGCCTCAGCGTCCGCGGTTATTACACGCACCAGCTCAAGAACAGCAACTACACCGATCCGACGAAGCCCAATTTCGAGACTCGCGTTCTTGGGCAGCTCGGCGATCCGAAGGATGAAGTGGTATTCAACGCCGACCTGACCGTCGGGAAGGTCACCTTCGGCTATGGTGCGCACTATATCGGCCCGATGCTGACTACCGCATATACGAACCTGTATTCCATCAACGGCCTCCCGCCTGCGAATGCGGACATCATCAACATCACGCACTATCCGTCGGTTCTTTACCACGACGTTCGCCTCTCGGTTCAGATCGGCTCGACCAGCGCGAGCCGGAAGGGCTTCCAGTGGTTCGTCGGTATCCATAACCTGGCCGACAAGCATCCGCCGCTCGGCACGGCCGCGACCGGGTCAGGCAGCGCGATCTATGACGTGCTCGGACGCAGCTTCTTCTCGGGTTTCCGCGCTACGTTCTGATCCAGCGCGATTGCTGATATTCTGGGGGCGGGAGGAAACTCCCGCCCTTTTTTTGGTGTTCCGAATCATGCTCTTGAATGCGGTTGAGGAGGCTTATCGAATCGTCGCGGCTGGGCGCGTCGCTGAGGCGGTGGCTTTGCTGGAAGCCGCGGGAGAGGCGAACGACGCCGTGGCGCTTATGGAGCTTGCGGTCTGGCATTTGCGCGGCACGCCGGTTCCACGCGATCTGGCGCGGGCACGAACCATGCTTCGGCGCGCGGCGACAATTGGCCATGTCGATGCAGCGCTCATGGAGATTGCGCTCGTCGCCAACGGCAGCGGCGCACCCCCAGATTGGGCAGCAGCACGCACCCTGCTCGAGCGGGCGGCTGCCGACGACCCGGTGGCGGCGCGGCACGCGACGCTGCTCGACAAAATGGCGCTTGATGGGACGGGCATGCCGAAAACGCCTCCTTCGTCGGAGCGCCTGAGCGAGTCCCCAGACGTCAGGCTTTTTGCCAATCTTTTCACGCACGAGGAATGCGCTCACATCGCTGAAGTCGCGGCGCCCTCGCTGGCACCGTCAGTGGTCGTCGATCCCGACACTGGGCGGCAATCGCCAAACCCGGTGCGAACTTCGTTTGACACCGTCATCGGGCCGACCGGCGAAACGCTTGCAATGCGCGCATTGCTGAATCGGATCGCTGCCGCAAGCGGCACCCAGCCCGCGCAGGGTGAGCCGCTATCCGTGCTCCGCTACACCATCGGCCAGCAATATCGCCCCCATTTGGACGCGCTGCCGGCAACAGACAACCAGCGCGTCGCAACTGCGATCCTCTACCTCAACCACGGCTATGCGGGCGGTGAAACGCGTTTCACGGCCAATGGGCTGACGGTCGCCGGCAAGGCGGGTGATCTGCTGTTATTCTCCAACCTCCAGCCCGATGGTCGTCCAGATCCGCGCACTCGGCATGCCGGGCTGCCGGTTCGCAGTGGAACGAAGTGGATTGCAACACGCTGGATCCGCGCGAAGGTCTATGACCCATGGAGCTATCGCGAAGGCGCGTAGTGGGGAATCGGACCTGCCCCCGGCCGATCCTCCGCCTGAGGACGGCAGCACCTGTCGCTGGCCTGGCATGATGCGACGCGGCAACCGCGACCTTGGAAGATAGTCAAAAGCCATCGCGCGGCCGACGAGGATCGTCGCGCGATCAGGCCATCGACGATGAACGTCAGGTTCCCAGCGGTGAGCGCCGTGGCTCTGCCAATTTTCTGTGCCGCCAAAAAGAAGGGGCGGCCCCTTTCGGAGCCGCCCCAGTCATTCACCCAGTTCTGAAGTGATCAGAACTTGAAGTTCGCCCCGGCCCGGAATGTCCGGCCGATCAGACCTGGCGTGTGCCAGCTCGTCAGGTTGTTGGGCGAGCTCGAATAGGAAGCCGGCGCGATCGGCGCACGAGCGCCGAAAAGGTTGCCGATGTTGATGTAGAACTGGAACTTGTCATTCACTGTCGCCGTGGCGTTCAGATCCACATAGATGAAGTTCTTGACATAGCAGAACGAGTTCCCGGTCGGGTCGGCCGGTGTCGTGCCGTAGAGGTTATTAGCGCAGGAAAGGTCAATGACATTGTTGACGGGCGCAATCTCATCCGCCGCTACTTCCTTGATCTTCCCCATATAATAAGCGGTAGCGGTGAGGGAGAATTTGTCGAACGCCAGCGTATTCTGCCAGTTGCCGCGCCAGCGTGGCGTGCCATTGCCCGAAGACAGTTCGTATGGCCCCAGGGTACCCGCATATTTCTGTACGACGGGGCCGTTATGCAGATCGAACTGGAAGGTGTCCGTCATTTCGAGCTTGCTGGTCCAATGCACGCCCGACGATACCTGGATCGATGCCGTCGCGGCCAGATCGATGCCCGAGATGATCTCGTAGTTGGCATTGACGAACGGCACGTTGAGAATCAGCAGGCGCGGCAGTGCGTTCGGATTCGAAGGATCCGCCGCATCGATCACGTTGCACGAATAACCGGGTCCTACGGCAGCCAGAGCAGCGCAACCCGCTGCTGCGGCTGCTGCGGCCGATGCATAGGTGTTGCTGGCAACCGAGAAATAGGCATCCTGGGCGGCGCCCTTCAGCGGCCCGCCGACGATCAGGTTCGACTTCTTGATGTTGAAATAATCGGCCGTGAAGGTGAACCAGCGGGACGGCTGGAAGATGGTGCCCAGCGTAAAGCTGCGTGACGTTTCCGGCTGGATATTGGGATTGCCGGTAGCGCCGCTGCCCAAACCATAGACCGTGGAATAGGTCGGGTTGGAAGCGTGCGCAGCGATGAAAGCGGCCTTCGGTGTGTAGTTCGAGAACCCGGCATAAGAGCTGCGTGAGTTCGATTCAGCGAAGGTCGGCGCACGGAAGCCCTGCGAGTATGTACCGCGAACCGAGAAGAATGGTACCGGCGAGAACTTCACCCCAACTTTCGGCGAGAAGTGGCTGAAGCCTTCCGAATAGTGATCGTAACGGCCCGACAGATTGAGGTTGAGCGTATCGAGGATCGGCGCATCGACCTCGAAATATCCCGCCACCACATTGTGCTTACCATAGGCAGCTGACGTGTTGAGGTTGTACGTCGCGAGGTCCGGGTTGCGGGTATTGTTGGTCAGGTCCTCATGCCGGAACTGGCCACCGACGGCGATCTTTGCGTCACCACCCGGCAGCTGGAAAAGTGTGCGGCTGATCGACGCGTCCACAGCCACCAGCCATGAATTGGATGGTGTGGTGACGGCGGGCAGGACCGCGTTGCGAACCGCCGCCGTGTTCAGGCTGGGATTGACGAAGTTGTAGGAGCCCGTGTTGATCGCCTTCAGCAGACCCGCGATATTCGGGTAGCCATAGTCGGTCAGCGAGAGATTGTCCCTGGCGCCAACGGCGTCAACCTTCCATTCCCAGCTGTCGCCGAAATGCCCATTGAGGCCGGCAGTAGCACGGTAGACCTGATTGGTGCGCGAGCTGCCCGACTTCACATCGCCGAACAGATAGTAGATGCGTGCCGCGCCGTTCGACGGATCGGCTGCATAGGCCGCCGCATAGGGGTTGTTCGGGTTGAGCTGGCGATCAGCCGCAACCGAGCAGTTAACGCCCGACGAACAGATATAGACCGGCAGCACGATGCCCGGATTGCTTGATGCGAGCGATGGCGAGCCGCCAAATGGCTGGGTCTGGCGAATGCCCTGTGGCGGCGCGATGATGTCGACGCGATCATGTGTGTAGCTCGCGGTTACATAGCCCTCAACCGAATCGCTCAGGCGGAAGCTCAGACGGCCGCTGAAGCCGTAACGCTCCTGCAGCGGCAGGATCTGGCGATATTCGTCCTGCAGGTTGTGCTTGCAAGCAGAGCCGATCTGCGACGCAGTGTTGACGGTGAACTTGCCGTTGGCGCAGGTCGGGCTGAGTGTCTGGAACAGCGCCGGGGTCGTGATGTTCGAAACCGAGCCGGCCAGCGGATTGTTGAGATCGGTCTGACGGACGCGCGTGACGATAGCGTCGGGCGTCGATGTCGTCAGCGAATCGTCAGCGCGATTGCTGTCCTTGCCGCCGATGGGCGAAAGATCGAGGGTGTTGAACGGAAATCCGCGATCATGATTGGCGATCCGGCCATCATGTTCATACTCGCCGCTCACATAGATGTTGAAGCCCTGCGACGCGTAATCGCCATAACCGGCGATCAGGTGCCCGCGAAACTTCTCGCCATCACCTGCCTGTGCCACGCCGCCCTCGACACCAGCTTCGATGCCGGTGATGTGCTTGCGCGTGATGATGTTGACCACGCCGCCGATCGCATCGGCGCCATAGGTCGACGATGCGCCGTCCTTGAGCACTTCGACGCGCTCAATGTTGCTGATCGGAATGCTGTTCAGATCCACATAGGCATTGTGGCCATCGTCGTTGAGCGGGAAGTTGGTCGAACGCAGGCCATCGACCAGAACGGTCGTGGACGAAACGCCGAGCCCACGCAGCGAAACCGCCGCGCCGCCGGCGGAGAAGCCGCCCTGGAAGCCGTTGCCGATCGAGCCGGCGCTATCGGCCGAAATCGAGCGAACCGCGTCGGTGATGTTGGTAATGCCGGCCTTTTGCAGGTTATCGGCGGTCAACACGGTGACGGGTGACGCGCTTGCGGTTTCGGCGTGCTTGAAGAGCGAGCCGGTGACGACAATATCGTCAGAGGTGTCGACCGGTGTTGCGGCCGGAGTTGCTACGGTCGCGGGCGCATCCTGCCCGAACGCCGGGGCTGCTGCCAGAATCAGCGCAAATGGCGCTGCGGTTGCAAGCAAGCATGCCTTGCGTGCGAAATTAGTCGTATTCATCACGGATTTTTCCCCTCGCTCGACCCCGGCCCATTCGCACTCTTGCGATCTGGCGGGGTAGCTGCCAGCCCCAATCGGCCGTACGCAAATACGGCGCCCAAGGGGCAATGGCCGCCTGATGCGGTAAGCGAGGCCAGACTGTAAAGCGCGCAGTGATTCCGGCGCATGGCTTTCGACGGGCTTGTAACCAAAATGCCACACTGGTGAAACACGCCAAGTGCGAAGCGCCGGTGCGGCGCAATATTATAACCAATTCGACATTGGGGCTCGCTGAGTTCCTTGGAGGCTGCAACGCAACGCGCCGGGACGAATCACGGTTGTCCTCATGACGGACACGTGCCCATGCGGCGCTTCAATGCGGCGTCAAGTGGGAGCGGGCTCCGTGTTGAGGCCCTGATAGCGCGGCGCGTTCGATCCGGGGCCGTTCAACACGCGCATAACTGACACATTCAGAACTACTGTTGCGCCCTTGTAACAAAATTGCGTACAAGCGGTCACAAACTACTTCGACATGTCGCACATGTGGCATTTCCGCTACATGCATCCTCAAAGGTGTATGGCCGCAATGAATGCAACCTTTACAGTCGGTAGCCGCCTGCCCCATCACCCCAAAATGTCTCTGGGCTGCGTTGCACGCGGCTGACGGGGGCTCGGCAATCACCCTGCCGGACCGCGCAAAGCGGCCGGAGGGGTCAAGCGAGGGAAAAATCCGTGATCCATCCAAACCTGAGTGCAGGCAAGGCGCGCCTGCTCGCCACCGCAGCGCCTATCGTGCTGGGCCTTGCATTAGTGTCGACGCCGGCGTTCGCGCAGTCGACCGAGCAGACTCCAACTGGGGGCGCGGCCACGGTCGCGGGCCAAGACACGGCGCCGGCCGCACCCGTTGACATCGTCGTGACCGGCTCGCGCATTCCGCAGTCGGCCAACCTGATCTCGGCCAGCCCGATCACCGTCGTCAACAGCCAGGAAATCAAACTGGAAGGCACGACCAAGGTTGAGGATCTGCTCAATTCGCTGCCGTCTGTCTTCGCCAGCCAGGCGTCGACTCTTTCAAATGGTTCAGACGGCACGGCCTCGGTCGATCTGCGCGGCCTCGGCACCACGCGCACCCTGACGCTCGTCAATGGCCGGCGCCTGCTCCCGGGCGATCCCAGCCCGACGAGTGGCTCAGCTGCCGATATCAACATCATCCCGGCCTCGATCCTGAAGCGGGTTGAAGTACTCACCGGCGGCGCCTCTTCCACTTATGGCGCAGATGCGGTCGCAGGCGTTGTCAACTTCATCATCGATACCGATTTCACCGGTGTTCGGGTCGACGGCCAATACAGCCTGTTTCAGCACAACAACCGTGACAAGTTCCTGACACCGTATCTTGCCGCGAAGCAGTTCGACAATCCGAAAGGTAATGTGGCCGATGGCGGTACGGTCGACGCCACGCTGTCGATGGGTGCCAAATTCGCTGATGATCGTGGCCATGCAACGGTCTATTTCGGCTATCGCAAGGCTGACGAGATCACCCAGGCTCGCCGCGACTACAGCGCCTGCGTGTTGCAGAACACCGGCGGTGGGGTGCCCCGCTGTGGCGGCTCCGCGACCTCCGGCAACGGCAATGTCGTCCTGTTCGATACCGCGGTGACGCAGGGTACGTCGACGATCTACACCTTCACGCCGAACGGCGGCTTCGCCAACACGACGACGCTGTATAATTTTGCGCCGACCAACTTCTATCAGCGCAACGACGAACGCTACACCGCGGGCCTGTTCGCGAACTACGAGATCAATGACGCGATCAAGCCGTACATGGAATTCATGTTCATGGACGACAAGACGGTGGCCCAGATCGCGCCGTCGGGTGATTTCGGCAACACGTTGACGGTCAATTGCGACAATCCGCTGATGTCCGCGCAGCAGCGCGCTGTGGTCTGCGATTCGGACAATCTCATCAACGGCTTCCTCGGAACCTTCCCGACTGCACAGAGCGCGCCCTACAACACCAACCCGAACGCGCCGCCGCTGGTATTCACCGACTCGCTCGGCCACACCTATAATCAGGGTTTCTTCCAGCTGCTCCGCCGCAACACCGAGGGCGGGCCGCGGCGGGCCTCGCTTGAGCACACCAACTTCCGCGGTGTCCTCGGGACCAAGGGGACCATCAGCCCGAACTGGTCCTATGATGCTTATTATCAATATGGGCGGACGAGCTACAAGCAGGTCTATTCGAACGAATTTTCCGCCGCTCGCCTGGCACGCGCGCTGAACGTCGTCACCGATACACGTCCGGGCAGCGCGACCCTGGGTCAGCCGGTCTGCCGCTCGAAGATCGACGGGTCGGATCCCAACTGCGTTCCATACAACGTGTTTGGCGGCGCGGGCGCGGCGAGTGCGGCTTCGGTCGCTTATCTGTCGGCCACAGGCTTCCAGCAGGGCGAAACCACGGAGCAGATCGCGAGCGGGACAGTCACTGGCCTGCTCGGCGACTATGGGATCAAGAGTCCGTGGGCCGATCAGGGCGTCGCCATCAACGTGGGTGTCGAATATCGCAAAGAATCGCTCAACCTGGAAACCGATACTGAATTCCAGACGGGTGACTTGACCGGACAGGGCGGTGCGACCCTGCCGATCTCCGGAAGCTTCCATGTGTTCGAGCTGTTCGGCGAAACCAAGATTCCGATCGTTCACGAGAACGGCATTTACGACCTGTCGTTCGATGGCGGTTATCGCCACTCGTCCTACGCCACGAGCTCGAACAACAAGTTCCAGACCGACACCTACAAGCTCGATGTCGAATTCGCGCCGATCAGGGACATCCGTTTCCGCGCCGCTTATAATCGCGCGGCGCGCGCGCCGAACATCCAGGAACTGTTCGCGACGCCAACCGTCGGCCTGAACGGTGCGACGGATCCGTGCGCCGGCGGGCCGACCTCGGCGACCAACTATGGTTGCCGTGCGCAGGGTCTTGCGGTTGGTCAGGGTACGTCAGCCAACCCCTCGGGCCAATATAACGGTCTGATCGGTGGCAACCCGAATCTGAAGCCGGAAATTGCGACGACCAAGACGCTTGGTGTGGTGTTCCAGCCGCGCTTCCTGCCCAAGTTCTCGCTGACGGTCGACTGGTTCGACATCAAGATCAAGAACACCATCTCGCCGCCGGCGCAGGATGCGATTCTGAAGGATTGCGTCGCCAATGCAACGGCCACGGTCACGCCGATCTCGTGCGGCTTCGTCCATCGCGATGCTGGCGGTTCGCTCTGGCTGACGCCCGGCGGTTACGTCAACAACCTGCCGAACAATCTGGGCACGATCAACACGCGCGGTATCGAAGTAAGCTCCGCCTGGTCGACGAACGTGTTCAATGTCGGCACTCTCGGTCTCAGCATGACCGGCACCTATCTCAGCAAATATGCGGTCAACAATGGCATCACACAGCCTTATGATTGTGCCGGCTATTATGGCCCGACCTGCAGTTCCGGGGGCACGGTCAGCAGCGGTGCGCCGTTGCCGAAATGGCGCCATAAGGCACGCGCCACGTTCACACTCCCCGCGGGCCTGAGTTTGTCGGCGCAGTGGCGGTATATCGGTCCGGTGACGGCCGAGACGCTCCAAAAGAACAACCAGTCGCTCAACGGTGCGTTCAACTACGATCCTGGTCTGCACATCAAGTCGTTCAGCTATTTCGACCTCGCATTCACGGCCAAGGTCCAGGACAAGTTCACCTTCCGTCTGGGCGTCAACAACATCTTCGACAAGTCGCCGCCCTTCGTGACGAGCGGTAACGCAGGCCGCGACGGCTCGAACCTGTGCCCGACGGGTCCATGTAACGGCAACACCTATCCAGCGACCTATGATGCGCTGGGCCGGTATCTGTTTGCAGGCGTGACGCTCGACCTCTGAGGCGCGCCTGACTGAAACTGCCGGGGCGGCCGATCTTCCGATCGGCCGCCCTTTCTTTTGCCGTTATTCCCTAAGCAGCGGCGGGATTGCGTTGAGAGGCCGGGGTGGTCCACACTCGAACAATGGCAGCCACATCCATGATTGATCCGCAAATCGCCGACATCCTGCGGCAGGCGATGAGTGCCGCGCAGGGCGGCGACCTGAGGCGCGCGCAATCCCTGGCCGAAGGTGCCTTGCTGCGCGGTGGCGATGTCGTACCGCTCAATGCATTTCTCGGCATGCTGCACGCGCGATCAGGCGATCCGGCTGCCGCTGCGACGCATCTGCGGGCTGCGAACAGTGCGCGTCCCGGTGATGTGACCATCGCCTGCAATCTCATTGCGGTGTTCATCGAGACGGGCGAGCACGCCGCCGCACTGGACATCGCGGCCCGGGCGCTCGCTGAATCCGGCCCGACATTGAGCGTATTGCGCTATTATGGCTTTCTCGCTCAGACGCTCGAGCGGTTCGATGAGGCGGTCGATGCCTATGAGCAGGTCGTCGCCCAGGCGCCCGACGATTTCGAAAGCTGGAACAATCTGGGCAACGCCCATAACGCGCTGGGGGATTATGCCAGCAGCGTTTCGGCGCTCGAG
Organism: Sphingomonas sp. P3_C5; assembly: GCF_056402635.1. Classification (NCBI taxonomy): domain Bacteria; kingdom Pseudomonadati; phylum Pseudomonadota; class Alphaproteobacteria; order Sphingomonadales; family Sphingomonadaceae; genus Sphingomonas; species Sphingomonas sp. P3_C5. Next base: position 182,474 of record NZ_JBFUHA010000001.1, on the reverse strand, counting down.
CGCGCGGTCGTGCTCGATGCTCGGGCCGCACCCACCAGGCTCAACCTCGCCGAGGCATTGCGCAACGCCGACCGGATAGCCGAGGCGGAGGTGGTGCTGCGCAAAGCCGCCGCGGATTTCCCTGATGATCCACAGCCGCTCCACGGCCTTTACGTGCTCTGCAAACGCGAGATGCGTCAGGATGACGCGTTCGAAGCGCTCGAACAGGCCGTCGCGCGAGATCCCGACAATGCCGATTATCAGCTCAAGCTCGGCGTGGAATGCGGCATCATCAGCCGGATCGACGAAGCGGAGCGCGCCTATCGCCGGGTCATCGAACTCGATCCGACAATGGCCGACGCCTATTTCGGTCTTGCCATCCAGTTCGAGCATACCAATCGCGAAGATGAGTTCGCGCCGCTGATCGAGCTTGCTGAAGCGAATGGGCTGCAAGAGGGTGCGATCGCCTTTTTACGCGGGCTCGAGCTCCGCAGGCAGAAGCGCTTCGAAGAAGCGCTCGCCGCACTTTCGCTGGTGCCGGCTGATATCGAGCCGGAACGCACCGAGCATATCCGCGCGACCGTACTCGATCGGCTTGGCCGAAGCGACGAAGCCTTTGCCGCGTTCGAAGAAGCCAATCGGTTGCGGCAGGAGGGGCCGACCGATCCGTGCCGCCGCGCGGCTGAACTCCGCACCTCGATCGAGAGCGAAGTGGAGCGGTTCACCCCGGCGTGGGTGGCGAGTTGGGCGCCTTCCGCTCCACCCATCGAACGGCCTGATCCGGTTTTCCTGGTAGGCTTTCCGCGTTCCGGCACGACCCTGCTCGACACGATCCTGATGGGGCATGAAGGGACCACCGTTCTCGAGGAGCAGCCGCCGCTCAACCATGTCGATACCAGCATTGGCGAATTTTCAGGGATAGCAGGGCTCGACGAGGCTGGAATTGTCGCCGCACGCCGGCGCTATTTCGAAGAAGTTTCGAAGATCCAGAATCTGCCGCCGTCGAGCTTGCTCATCGATAAGTCGCCGCTGTTCCTGCACAAGGTACCGTTGATTCACCGGCTCTTCCCGAACGCCCGCTTCATCCTGGCGCTACGTCATCCCTGCGACGTGCTGCTGAGCTGCTATATGAGCAATTTCAGGCTGAATTCGGCCATGAGCAATTTCCTGCGCCTGGAGGATGCCGCCGCGTTCTACGATCTGACCTTCCGCTATTGGGAGCGTGCTCGAGAATTGCTGCCGCTCAACGTCCACACCGTGGTGTATGAGCGACTGGTCGAGGATGTTGAGGCCGAGGTCCGCCCTTTGTTCGATTTTCTTCGGCTCGACTGGCGTGACGAAGCGCTCGATCACGTCAGTACCGCCCGGGGGCGGGGCCTGATCACGACCGCCAGCTATGCGCAGGTGACCGAGCCGATCTACAAACGGGCGGCCGGCCGGTGGCAACGCTATCGCCGACATCTCGAGCCGGTTCTGCCAGCCCTTGCACCCTGGGCCGAGGCATTTGGCTACACGCTTTGAGCGCTGAAGCCGCCCTGATGGCGGAGGCCGACCGGGCTCTGGCCGTGCAGGATTTTGGTCGCGCCCAGGATTTGCTGCGCCAGGCTGCGATTGTCAGTCCCGACAACTTTTCCATCCTGATGCGGCTGGCGGGGGTCAGTCGCGCGCTGGGGCAGCCTCGCGTCGCGCTCGATGCGGTGCACCGCGCCCTTGCCGTCTCACCACTCGACTTCACGGCGCTCTTGATGCGCGCGAGCCTGCTCCAACGGATTGGGGATTCAGGGGCGGGAGAGGCGTGGGGCAACGCGCTGGCGCAACGGCCCGACGCCACCGTGCCACCGCAACTCGCCATTGTGGTTGCCGAGGCGGAGCGTGAACACGGCACCTGGCTCAATGCACGCGAGGCGCGGCTGAAGGCGGCGACAGGCGATACCGAGGCGACCGCCGACGATGCCGAACGCAAGCGCATCGTCCGTTTCCGCAATAATATGCTCAGGCGTACGCGCGTGTTTCACAGCGAGCCAACGCATTTCCACTTCCCGGAACTCATCGAGCGGGAATTTCATCCCCGCATGCTGTTTTCCTGGCTCGCTGATCTCGAAGCAGCGACCGACATCATCGCCGTCGAGCTCCAGTGTGTCATGGCGGCCGAACGCGCCGAGCTGGTGCCCTACGTCCAGTATCCCGATCACGCTCCGCTCAGGCAATGGCAGGCGCTCAACCGTAATCTCGATTGGACGGCAATCCATCTGCTGCAGAATGGTCGGCGTATTGAGGCCAATGCGCGGCACTGCCCCGAGACCATGGCATTGCTCAATCGTCTGCCGCAGCCGCAGATCGCGGGTTGCTCGCCCAACGCGATGTTCTCGCTGCTCGCGCCCGGAACGCGGATTCCACCACATAATGGTGTCGCCAACACAAGACTGGTCTGTCATTTGCCGCTGATCGTGCCCGAAGGCTGCTGGTTCCGTGTCGGCGCCGAAACGCGGGCATGGCAGCGAGGCGAAGCGTTCGTTTTCGACGACACGATCGAACATGAAGCGTTGAATCCGACTGATGCCCTGCGTGTCGTCTTCATCCTTGATGCCTGGCACCCCGAGTTGAGCCGGGTGGAGCAAGCCGCTGTCGCGGCGATGATGGAGGCAGAGGGAGTGGGGGCGAGCGGGCTGTGAGCGCCACGCCGGATTCGCTGCGACGCGATGACCCCGAGGCGCTGGCCAGATGTGCGATCGAGGCTCTCGACAATGGCAACGAGGCGGAACTGCTCCCGCTGGTCCACGCGGCAGCCAGGCTGAGCGGGAGCAATGCGTTGTTGTGGCAATGCACCGGCCTGCTGCAGCGTGCGCTTGGCGAGCATACTCTGGCGCTCTCCTCGTTCGAGCGCGCAGCAGGCCTAGCTCCGGCCGATGCGAAGATCGCGCAGGGAAGAGCGCAGGTGGCCCTTGAAGCCGGCAGCGATGCGGTCGCGCTGTTCGAGTGCGCACGTGCCCTTAATCCGAGCGACGGTGGCGTGCATCTGGGGCTTGCCGCTGCACGCTTTGCTGCGGCTGACGCGGCGCGTGCAATCGATGAGCTCGACGCGTTGCTGGTACAGAATCCCGGCTGGATAGAAGGCCATGCGACGCTGGCGCGGCTGCGCGCGATGATGGGCGAGCAGGCGATGAACTCCTTCGGGCGCGCACTGGCTGCCCAGCCGCGCAATGCGGATCTGTGGCAGGCGTTCGTCCGGACGCTGACCGAGAACGAGAATCACGCAGCCGCGCTGGAGGTGCTCGGGCGCGGTCGCGCTGCGCTGGGCGACGAAACGTTCCTCGTCGCCGACGAAGCCTCGTTGCTTTCGGAGATGGGGGCTCTCGAAAATGCAGACGTGATTTTCGGCCGCATGCCGGAGAGTGGTGATCAAGCGGCGGCAGTCAGCCGCGTCCGGCATTTGTTGCGCATCGGCCGGTTGGCCTCAGTCCTGCCGATCATCGACGCCTGGGTGGAGCGGCCCGATGCAGTGGCAATCTGGCCCTATGCGGCGCTCGCCTGGCGCATGACGGGCGACCCGCGCCAACTCTGGCTCGAGGGTAATGACGACCTGGTGTCGGTAATCGATTTCGCTGATCGGCTGCCTGATCTGGATGCGCTTGCCGCGACGCTGCGGGCGCTGCATCTCGCCCGTGCCCAGCCGCTCGATCAGTCGGTGCGCGGCGGCACGCAGACAGACGGGCATTTGCTACTGCGGATCGAGCCTGAGATCCGCGCGCTGCGCGCCGCTTTGGTTGCTGCGGTCGAAGCACATATCGCTCGGCTACCGCCGATCGACCCGACCCATCCGACGCTGCGCCATCGCCGCGACCGCCCCATACGCTTCGCGGGTGCCTGGTCCGTGCGGCTCAACGGTGCCGGACACCATGCCAATCATGTCCATCCGGCCGGATGGTTCAGCTCGGCGCTGTACGTCGCCGTGCCGGGCGACGCGGAGCGAGGACCTGGCGACGCGGGCTGGCTCACATTGGGCGAACCGCCGGCCAGTCTTGGTCTCGGTCTGCCGCCCACGCGGCGGATCGAACCGCGACCCGGCCGACTCATACTCTTCCCCTCGACCATGTGGCACGGCACGCGGCCCTTCGCCGCGGGCGAAAGGCTGACTGTTGCGTTCGACGTCGCCCCGCCGAACTGAAGCACGGCGGCTCTTCGGGAAGAGCCGCGCCTCCTTTGCCAATCGACCGAAGCAGGCGGCTATGGCGCTTACGCGACCGTCAACTCCAGCTTCCCGTCACCTTCGTCGACCCGCACCATCGACCCGTCCTTCACATCACCGCGCAAGATCAGGTCGGCCAGAGGGTCCTGCAGATAGCGCTGCACCGCGCGCTTCAGCGGCCGCGCGCCATAGACCGGGTCGTATCCGACCCGCCCCAGCCACGCCCGCGCACCGTCGCTCAGCTCGAGCGTCACCTTGCGATCGGCGAGCAGCTTCTGCACGCGCGAAACCTGGATATCGACGATCGGTGCCATTTCGCCCTGACCGAGCCGGTGAAACAGGATGATCTCGTCCAGTCGGTTGAGGAATTCCGGGCGGAAATGGCCGCGGACGATCTCCATCACCTGCGGCTCGACGCTCGCGACGTCTGCGCCATCGGGAAGCCCTGACAGATATTGGCTGCCGAGATTCGAGGTGAGGATGATCAGCGTATTCGAGAAATCGACCGTACGGCCCTGGCCGTCCGTCAGCCGGCCGTCGTCGAGCACCTGGAGCAATATGTTGAACACATCGCCGTGCGCCTTCTCCACCTCGTCGAACAGCACGACCTGATAGGGCCGGCGCCTGACGGCTTCCGTCAGCACGCCGCCCTCCTCATAGCCCACATAGCCGGGAGGGGCACCGATCAGCCGCGCGACGGCATGCTTCTCCATGAACTCGCTCATGTCGATGCGGACCATTGCGGCTGGGTCATCGAACAGGAATTCAGCAAGCGCTTTGGTCAGCTCGGTCTTGCCGACACCGGTTGGCCCAAGGAACAGGAAGGAGCCGAGTGGCCGGTTGGCCTCCTGCAACCCCGCCCGCGCACGCCGCACCGCGGTCGACACAGCGCGCACTGCCTGGCTCTGGCCGATCACCCGCTTGCCGAGCGCTTCCTCCATGCCGAGCAGTTTCGCGCGCTCGCCTTCGAGCATGCGGTCGACCGGAATGCCGGTCCAGCGGCTGACTACAGCGGCAATGTCGTCGGCGGTCACTTCCTCACGCAGCATCGCGCCCTTGGTTGCGCCGGCCGCTTCGTCGAGTTGACGGGTAAGCTGCGGGATGGTGCCATAGGAAAGCTCGCCGGCGCGGGCGAGATCGCCGGCACGCTGCGCCTGCTCGAGTTCGAGCCGGGCGGCATCGAGCTGTTCCTTGAGTTTGGCTTCGGCGTTGATCTTGTCCTTCTCGCCCCGCCAGCGCGTGGTCAGCTCGGCTGACTGCTGTTCGAGATTGGCGAGCTCGGTATCGAGCGTGACGAGCCGGTCGCGCGAGGCGGCGTCGGTTTCCTTCTTCAGCGCTTCCCGCTCGATCTTTAGCTGGATGATCCGCCGGTCGAGCGTTTCGATCTCCTCGGGCTTGGACTCGACTTCCATGCGGATCCGGCTTGCCGCCTCGTCCATCAGGTCGATTGCCTTGTCGGGCAGGAAACGATCGGTGATGTAGCGGTTCGACAGGGTCGCCGCGGCGACGATCGCGGCATCGGTGATCCGGACGCCGTGGTGGAGCTCGTACTTCTCCTTCAGCCCGCGCAGGATCGAGATCGTGTCGGGAACCGTTGGCTCGCCGACGAACACCGGCTGGAAGCGCCGCTGGAGGGCTGCATCCTTCTCGACATATTTGCGATATTCATCGAGCGTGGTCGCGCCGACGCAGTGGAGCTCGCCGCGCGCTAGCGCCGGCTTGATCATGTTGGAAGCATCCATCGCGCCGTCCGTCTTGCCCGCGCCGATCAGCGTGTGCATCTCGTCGATGAACAGGATGATGTCGCCTTCGCCGGCCTTCACCTCGTCGAGTACGCCCTTCAGCCGCTCTTCGAACTCGCCGCGATATTTGGCGCCGGCGATCAGGCTGCCCATATCGAGCGACATCAGCTTCCGGTCCTTGAGCGTATCGGGCACGTCGCCATTGGCGATACGCAGCGCGAGGCCTTCCGCGATCGCGGTTTTGCCGACGCCGGGTTCGCCGATCAGCACCGGATTGTTCTTGGTGCGGCGCGCGAGGATCTGGATGGTGCGGCGGATCTCCTCGTCGCGGCCGATCACGGGGTCGAGCTTGCCGTCGCGTGCCGCCTGAGTGAGGTCGCGGGCGAATTTCTTGAGCGCGTCGAACCGGTCCTCGGCACCCGGCGTGTCGGCGGTGCGGCCGCCGCGAACCTGGTTGATCGCTGCGTTCAGTGCCTCGGCCTTCACCCCGGCCGCGGCGAGCGCCTTGCCGGCTGCGGTAGTCGAGGCGAGCGCGAGCGCCACCAGCAGCCGCTCGACGGTGACATAGCCGTCTCCGGCCTTGGTCGCGATCTGCTCGGCTGAATCGAGGATACGCACCGAATCATTGTCGAGCCCCGGCGTCTGCTGCGCGCCGCCGCCCGAAACCGCCGGGATCTTGGCGAGTGCCGCATCGGTCTCGGTCACAGCGCGCTTCGCGTCGCCGCCGGCCGCGGTGATCAGCCCGGCCGCCATGCCCTGCTCGTCCTCGAGCAGCGCCTTCAGGATATGCTCGGGCGCGATCCGCTGATGGCTCATTCGGATGGCAACGGTCTGCGCCGATTGCAGAAAGCCCTTCGCGCGATCGGTGAATTTTTCCAGGTTCATCAATGTCCCTCCAATAACCCACGCGATATGGTGTTGCACTTTTGCAACACAAGGCCTTTGCCGACATGTCTCGCAGCTGGCGACCGGTCGATACGTAGTTGTCACAAAGTCGACTTGCCAGTCTCACACGATTGTCTTGAAACTCGCATAATTGTGCAACGCACAACGCCTAGGCGGCGGGGGCGGCCCTGAAACGGGTGACGCCAGAAAAGATATCCAAGGGGACCCCATCAATGCGCCATTTTTCCGCCTGCCTGCTGGCGGGCACGGCCCTGTGCTCGCCGCTTGCCGCTTATGCCGCCACCGACGAAAAGCCGGCGCCCCTCGATGCTGCCGCCGATCCGGCGACCGCCCCTGGTCCGCTCGCCGACGACATCATCATCGTCGGTCACCGCGAGACGCGCCAGGTCCAACAGATCAGCCAGGCCGACATCGCGATCCTCGCTGCCGGCACGAGCCCGTTAAAGGCGATCGAAAAGCTCCCCAGCGTCAATTTCCAGTCGGCTGATCCGTTCGGCAGCTATGAATGGTCGGAGCGCGTCTCGATCCGCAGCTTCAACCAGAACCAGATCGGCTTCACGCTCGACGGGATTCCGCTTGGCGATGGCAGCTACGGCAACACCAACGGCCTCCACATCAGCCGCGCGATCTCGTCGGAGAATATAGGCCAGACCATCGTGTCGCAGGGCGCGGGATCGATCGGCACCCAGGCGACCAACAATCTCGGCGGCACGATAGAGTTCGTCTCGAGCGATCCCTCCGCGCATTTCGGCGTCACCGCCAACGGCACCTATGGCACCGAGAACACCCTCCGGGCCTTTGGCCGGATCGACACCGGCGAGCTCGGCGCTGGCGGCCCCAGTGCCTATGTCTCCTACGGCTTTTCCGACATGGACAAGTGGAAAGGCGCGGGGAAGCAGCGCCAGCATCAGGTCAATGCGAAGGTCATCGCTCCCATCGGTGGCATCCGTCTGGTCGGCACCTTCAATTTCTCGGACCGGCGCGAGAATGACTATCAGGATCTGTCGCTCGATATGATCCGCCGGCTCGGCTACAGGAACGACAATATATCGAACAATTTCCCGCTCGCGGTGCTGATTGCCGATGTGGCGGCCAATCGCGGCGACAGCGGCGCGCCCAAGCTCAATCCGGCGGCGGGCACCGTCTACCCGGCGCCTTACGCGACCGTCGACGATGTCTATTATGATGCGTCAGGCTTGCGGCGGGATTATCTCGGTTCCTTCGGCATCGAGACGGCCAAGGACGCGCCGATCCACGGCCTGCTCAAGGGCTATTACCATTCCAACCATGGCCAGGGGACCTGGTTCACCCCCTATGTGCCCTCGCCGACCGGCGTGCCGATCTCGGTGCGGACGACTGAGTATGACATTCACCGCAAGGGCGTGTTCGGCTCGATCGGCGGCAAGCTCGCGTTCAACGATATCACCCTCGGCGGCTGGTATGAGATGAACGATTTCCGCCAGGCGCGGCGCTTTTACGCGCTCGACAGCCGCACTGCATCGAGCCGCAACTCGCTCGATTTCCAGACCAACCCGTTCTTCACGCAGTGGGAGCTGACCTACCAGACCGAGACAGTGCAATATTATGTCCAGGACAAGATTGCGCTCGGGGATCTAACGGTCGATCTCGGCTGGAAGGGGTTCGCGGTCCATAATAAGGCGACGCCGGTCGTCGGCGGCGGCCTGGCAAGCGGCAGGATCTCGACGACCGACTGGTTCCAGCCGCATGCCGGCCTGAACTACAAGGTCAACGACAGTGCCGAGCTGTTCGCCGACTTTACCCAGGCGAAGCGCGCCTTCGTCTCGGCGGCGACCAGCGGCCCCTTCGCGACGTCGCAAGCCGGGTTCAACGCGCTGCTGACGACCAACAAGCTGAAGCCGGAGGAATCGAACACCTATGAAGCCGGCGGCCGCTATCGCAACGGGCCGTTCAATGCACTGCTCGCTGTCTATTATGTCGATTTCAGCAATCGCATCATCGCCACCACGGTCGGTGCGGGCATCCAGGGCAATCTTGCAACGCTCTCGAATGTCGGTTCGGTCCGCTCCTACGGCATCGAGGCAGCGGTAGAGGCAAGGCTCGGCCATGGCTTCGGCGTGTTCGCGTCGTACAGCTACAATGACTCGACGTATCGCGACAATGTACCGGTCGCGCCCGATCTCTCGACCAATCCGCCGACGCCGCGCCCGCCGATCGCAACCGCCGGCAAGACGACCGTCGACAGCCCGAAGCACCTCGCCAAGGCCGAGATCACCTATGACAAGGGGATGTTCTTCGGCCGCTTCGGCGCGAACTATATGAGCAAGCGCTACTTCACCTACACCAACGACCAGTCGGTGCCGGGCCAGGTGATCTTCGACGCGACGGCGGGGGTGCGTTTTTCGCTGCCCGACGATCGCAAGATCGAGGTGCAGCTCAACGCGACCAATCTATTCGACCGGAAATATGTTTCGACGATCGGCTCGAATGGCTTCGGCAACAGCGGCGACAACCAGACCTTGCTCGCCGGCGCACCGCAGGCGTTTTTCGTCACGGTGAAGACAGCTTTCTGATCATCGCGCGGCCGCCGCTCCTGGGAACGGGGCGGCGGCAATCGCGCTCGCGCAGACCGCCGTGAGCAGCTACACCCTCCCGCAAGATAGAACAGGCGAGGGTGGATGCGGCGATTTTTCGTGCGGGGTGCGGCTGGGCTGGCCATTTTGCTGATCCTGGTCGCGATCGGCCTCGCCGTGTGGGAACCGCTGACCGCGACGGCCCCCGCGCCGCCGCCGGCGCATGCCTATGACGTGAAGATCGCCCGCGACACTTTCGGCGTGCCGCATATCTTCGGCAAGACCGATCCCGATGTCGCCTATGGCATTGCCTATGCCCATGCCGAGGATGATTTCTCGACGTTGCAGGAAGTGCTCGCGATGACGCGCGGGCGGCTTGGTGCGATGACAGGGGAGGATGGCGCGAAGAGCGACTATGTTCTCCATCTGCTCGGCGCGCGCGAGACGGCAATGCGCGACTATATGAAGCAGCCGGCCGATGTGCGTGCACTGCTCGACGGCTATGCCTCCGGCCTCAATCGTTATGCCGACAAGCACCCGGACGAAATCCGGCTGGCAAAGCTGTTCCCCGTCAATGGCGAGGATGTCGCGACCGGTTTCGTGCTGCGCTCGCCCTTCTTTTTCGGGCTCGATCAGGTGCTCGGCGCGCTTGCCGGCGATACGCCGCTGCCGTCCGAAAGCGCGGGTCCGGTGCCCGATGCACCCGACATCACGCCGATCGGCCCGAACGGCAACGAGAACGGCTCCAACGCCTTTGTCGTCGCGCCGAAGCGTTCGGCTGACGGCTTCACCCGTCTCGTCTCCAACTCGCACCAGCCATGGCGCGGCGGCGTCGCCTGGTATGAGCTGGTGGTCCATTCCGGCACCGGCTGGAATTTCGCCGGGGCCACCTTTACCGGGGCGCCCTACCCACTGCTTGGCCACAACCAGAATCTGGGCTGGACCAACACCGTAAACCGGCCCGATCTGACCGATGTCTACAAGCTCGTCCTCGACGGTGACGGCACGCATTACCGGTTTGATGGCCAGTGGAAGCCGCTCCAAAAGACCCGGGTCTGGCTGCATGTGAAACTGTGGGGCCCATTCGTTCTGCCTGTACCGAAGATGGTACTGCGCGCGGTGCAGGGCCCGGTGATAGAAACGCCGAAGGGCGATTTCGCGATCCGCTATGCGGGCGCCGACCAGCTCAGGATGGTGGAGGAATATTACCGCCTCAACCGCGCCCGCGATTTCGGCGAATGGCAGCGGGCGCTGGCGATGCAGGCGGTGCCGGCGACCAATTTCCTCTACGGCGACGCCAAGGGCAACATCGCCTATTTCTACAATGCCAGCTTCCCAAACCGGAAGACGGGCTATGATTATGCCCATGTCCTGCCCGGCGACACATCGCGCGATCTGGCGGCGGGGACGGTGCCGTGGTCGCAGGTGCCGCGCAACATCAACCCGGCCTCCGGCTTCCTGATCAACGCCAACAACACCCCATTCCAGGCCGCGGGTGCAGGGTCGGAGATCAATCCGGCCGACTATTCGCCGTTGCTCGGAATCGAGACCGATACCACGAATCGCGCGACGCGCGCGCTCGAGCTGATGGGCGCCAATCCGAAGATCAGCGATGCCGATCTCCATCGCATCAAGTTCGATACTGGCGTCAGCCATGTCAGCTGGGCCGCGAAATGGTTTGCCGATATCGCGGCCGTCGATCCCACGGGCGACCGGACTCTGGTCGATGCCAAGGCGCTGCTCGCAAAGTGGGACTGGAATTATGATGGCAAGGGCCCGGCGGATTCCCTCGCTGCGTTGCTGCTGCGCGCAGGCAATAAATGGCATTATCAGCGCCACCCAGAAGCCGATCCGCGCGACGCGCTCGCCACCGCCGCTGCCTATCTGAAGACGCATTTCGGCAGGCTCGATCCGCCGCTCGGCGACATATTGCGCGTGCATCAGGGCAAGGTCGATCTGCCGATGGATGGCGGCCCCGATGTGCTGCGGGCAGCCGCCTTGTGGGACGATGCGCCCGATGGCCGGCTGATGGTGAAACATGGCGACAGCTTCATCATGTTCATTGCCTGGGACAAGAATGGCAAGGTCAGCTCACAGTCGATCCAGCCCTTCGGTGCGGCGACGACCCGGCCGGATTCGCCGCATTATGCCGATCAGGCGCCCTTGTTCGTGCGGCATGAGTTGAAGCCGGTCTGGTTCAACCCGGCAGACCTCAAACAGCATCTGGAAAAGGTCTATCGGCCCTGATTGCGTGGCCGCGCGCGCTGCTATACCATGGCAAGACAGTCTTTCGTTTCGAAGGTATAACTTCATGAATATCAAGCTCTTTGCGCTGGCCGGCGTGGCGCTCGGCGCGCTTGTTGCCCCAGTCGCCGCCTCGGCGAAAACTGCTGCCGCCGCTCCGGCGAAAAGCGCCGCCGTAGCTCCGGCACCAGTCTCCGCCTTGGTGAAAAGCGTCGACATTCCATACGAGAAATTCACGCTGCCCAACGGCCTCAGAGTGATCGTCCATACAGATCGCAAGGCGCCGATCGTCGCGGTGTCAGTCTGGTACAATGTCGGCTCCAAGTTCGAGCCTGTAGGCAAGACCGGTTTTGCCCATCTGTTCGAGCACCTGATGTTCAACGGCAGCGAGAATGCGCCGGGCGATTTCTTCACGCCCTTGAAGGAAGTCGGCGCGACCGATTTCAACGGCACCACCTATTTCGATCGCACTAACTATTTCGAGACGGTGCCCGCGCCTGCGCTCGAACGCGCACTGTTCCTCGAGAGCGACCGCATGGGCTATCTGCTCGGCGCGATGACCCAGGGCGTGCTCGATGAGCAGCGCGGCGTCGTCCAGAACGAAAAGCGCCAGGGCGACACCCAGCCCTTCGGCCTGGTCGAATATAAGCAGATCGAGGCGCTGTTCCCGCCCAGCCATCCCTATGGCCACACCACGATCGGTTCGATGGCCGATCTCGACGCCGCCAGCCTGCAGACGGTGAAGGACTGGTTCCACGATCACTACGCGCCGAACAACGCAGTGCTGGTACTCGCCGGGGATATCGATGCGGCAACGGCAAAGCCGCTGGTCGAGAAATATTTCGGTGGCATCCCGCGCGGCCCCGAGAGCGTGGTGCCGGCGGCCGATGTGCCGAGGCTCGCGGCGCCCAAATCCGAGGTGATGAAGGACCGTGTCTCGACCACCCGCATCTACCGGATGTGGGCGGTACCTGGCCTCAACGACAAGGATTCGATTGCGCTCGATGTCGCCGCCGGCGTGCTCGGCGGCCTGTCGAGTTCGCGGCTCGATAATGCGCTGGTCCGCCAGGAAAAGCTCGCGGTCCGCGTCACGGCCAACAATGAGACGTTCGCGCAGACCGGCCTCTTCACTGTCTTTGCCGATGTGAAGCCGGGTGTCGATCCCGCCCTGGTGTCGAAACGACTCGACGAGATCATTGCCGATCTGATCGCCAAGGGACCAAGCGCAGACGAGGTCCAGCGCGTCGCGACCGGGAGCATCTCGGGGACGATCGCCGGGCTCGAATCGGTGGGCGGTTTCGGCGGCAAGGCAGTCACGCTCGCCTCAGGCGAACTCTATTCGCAAGACCCGGACCATTACAAAAAGGAGCTGGCGACCCTCGCTGCAGAGACGCCGGCCACGGTGAAGGCAGCGACTGCAAAATGGCTGTCGCGGCCGGTTTATGCGCTGACGGTCGAACCTGGTCCGCGCCCCGCTTATGCCGAGGCCGCTTCGACTGCCAAGGCAGCCGCCGACGCGACTCCTCCCGCCAAGGGTACGCGAGGCGCGCTGCCCGCGGTCGGCACCATCGCCAATCTCGTCTTCCCTGCAGTCGAGCGGACGAAGCTCAGCAATGGCATCGAGGTCGTCTATGCGCATCAGGCGGCCGTACCGATCACGCGGATGGTGATGAGCTTCGACGCGGGAGTCGCCGCCGATCCGGCGACCAGGCTCGGCACCCAGCAACTTACCCTGTCAATGATGGGGGAGGGTACGACGTCGAAGAACTCAATCGATCTCGCTGAAGCCAAGGAGCGGCTCGGCGCCAATATCAGCGCGAACGCAACCACGGACCGCACCAATATGTCGCTGTTCACGCCCAGCCCCAATCTCGGCGCTGCGGTCAGCCTCTTCGCTGATGTGGTCGAGAACCCGGCCTTCGCACCTGCGGAGGTCGAACGCGTCAAGGTGCAGCAGCTCGCCCAGATCTCGGCCGAGCTGACCAATCCCGGCGGTCTCGCGACCCGCGTGCTGCCACGCCTGGTCTATGGCCCCGCCTCGCCTTACGCCCGCGGCTTCGGCAGCGGCGACCCCAAGGCCGTGGCGCTGCTGACCCGCGACGATCTGGTCGCGTTCCAGCATGCCTGGCTGCGGCCGGACAAGGCGAAGATCTTCGTCGTCAGCGATCGTCCGCTTTCCGAGATCCAGACAGTGCTCGATTCGCGCTTCGGCAGCTGGACGGCGGCTGGCCCGGCCGGGGTCAAGGACTTCTCGGCACCTTCCGTACCGTCGGCCCCGAAGATCCTGCTGATCGATCGGCCGGATTCGCCGCAATCGCTGATCATCGGTGCCGCGCCGACGCCGCTGGTCGGCACCGACGAGTTGCTGCCGGTCATCGCAGCGAACGATTCGCTCGGCGGCAACTTCCTCTCGCGAATCAACATGGATCTGCGCGAGGGCAAGCACTGGTCCTACGGCGTCTCGGGCAATATCCGCCGCGCCGAGCATGCATCGCCCTATATCATCTCGGCGCCGGTCCAGGCCGACAAGACCGGCGCTTCGATCGCGGCGCTGCAGGGCGATGTGAAGGACTTCCTGACTTCCAAGGGAATCACCCAGCCGGAGTTCGATCGTACCATCGTCGGTGCGATCCGATCGCTGCCCGGCAATTTCGAAACCTCGTCAGCGGTGCTGAGCGCGATGCAGTCGAACGACCTGTATCGCCGCCCCGACAATTATTACGCGACGATCACGCAAAAATATCATGCGTTCACATTGCCCCAGCTTGACGCTGCGGCACGCGGGGCAATCGACCCGAACAAGTTCATCTGGATCGTCGTCGGTGACGCGGCGAAGGTCCGCCCTCAGCTTGACAGCCTCGGGCTGCCGGTTGAGGTGGTGCCGGCGGCGTCCGTTGCGGATGTACGCTAGAGAATTCGGCTAGGAGAGACATGATGGCGGGTATCGACGGAAGCTGGGACACGGTGGTGAAGTCGCCGCTCGGCGATCAGAAGGCAGTGCTGACGGTCAAGGCCGATGGCGGCGCTTTCTCCGGCTCCTATGTCGGTGCGATGGGCTCGGTCGACATCAGCGGCACCGCTGATGGCGACACCATCAAATGGTCGATGAACATCACCGTGCCGATGCCGATGACGCTCGATTGCACCGCGACCGCTGATGGCGACAGCATCACCGGTACGGTCGGCGCCGGCGCGTTCGGCGCCTTCCCGATGTCGGGCACGCGCGCCTAAACCCGCAGCGTCGGCTGACGGTTCAAGAAGGCCCGCTTCCCGAAAGGGAGGCGGGCTTTCTTCGTTGTGCCTTAGGAAGTGGGCGCGCAGTATCCCCCCAGGGTGGCAAGGGGGCAATGATGATCGCGAAATGGCTGATTGGCGCTGCGGCGCTGGGATTGATCGCGTCCGGTGCGGCCGCGCAAACCTATGACGAACGGCCCGCGACGCTCACGCCCTCGACCGAAGGGTGGAACTTCGAACGCCGCGGCGTCGATATTCCGATGCGCGACGGGGTGAAGCTCCACACCGTCATCCTGATACCGAGGGGCGCGAACGGGGCACCGATCCTGCTCACCCGCACGCCCTATAATGCCGAGGCGCTGACGACCAACCAGCAGAGCGGCACGCTGTCCGCCGTGCTCGACGGCTATGACAATGCCAATGATGTGATCGTGCAGGGCGGCTATATCCGCGTCGTCCAGGACGTGCGGGGCAAATATGGCTCGGGCGGCATCTACATGATGACGCCGCCGCTTGCCGGCACCTCGCTCAACCCGACAAAGACCGACGATTCGACGGATAGTTACGACACGATCGACTGGCTGGTGAAGCATCTGCCCGAAACAAACGGCAAGGTCGGCGTGCTCGGCATTTCCTACGACGGCTTTCTCGCGCTGATGCCGCTGATCAATCCGCACCCGGCGCTCAAGGTGGCGGTGCCGATGAACCCGATGGTCGATACCTGGATCGGCGACGACGCCTTTCACAACGGCGCCTTCCGGCAGAACGACATGCCCTATTTCTGGGAGCAGGAAGCGACCCGGGGGAACAGCGACCTCTGGTGGTCGAACACATATGATGAGTATTCGCTTTATCTGCGCGCCGGCTCGGCGGGCGAGGTCGCGCGGCAGCACAAGCTCGATCAGATCGGCTTCTGGCAGAAGCTCGTCGCGCATCCCGCCTATGACAGCTTCTGGCAAGATCAGGCGATGGACCGGATCCTCGCGCGCCAGCCGCTCAAGGTGCCGGTGATGCTGGTCCATTCGCTCTGGGACCAGGAGGATATCTATGGCGCGACCGCGGTGTACCGCGCCATCAAGCCCAAGGATGTCGCGGGCGACATGGTCTATCTTACGCTCGGCCCCTGGTACCATGGCCAGGAAATTAGCGAGGGCAGCCATATCGGTGCGATCAAGTTCGATCAGGACAGCGCGAAATATTGGCGCCTGCATGTACTTGCGCCCTTCCTCGCCCATTATCTGAAGGGCACGCCGATGAATGTCGCGCCGGTCACTGCGTTTCAGACCGGCACTAATGAATGGCAGCGCTTGTCCTCCTGGTCCGCGACGCCGGCGATGGCGAAGCTTTATCTGAAGCCGGGCATGGCGCTCGGCTTCGACGGCGATTCAGGTGCGGGCCAGACCGCTGACTATATATCCGATCCGGCGCACCCGGTCCCCTATGTCCCGCGGCCCGACCGCGCGCTCAGCTATGACGATGATCACTGGACCGGCTGGCTCACCACTGACCAGCGCCACGCTTCGGCGCGGCCGGACGTGCTGACCTTCTCGACGGACGTGCTGACCAAGCCGGTGACGATCGCCGGTCAGCCCGTCGTCCACCTCACCGCTGCGACGAGCGGGTCGGATAGCGACTGGGTGGTCAAGCTGATCGACGTCTTTCCCGATCAGGTGGCGGGCGACCGCGCGATGGGCGGCTATGAATGGCCGATCGCAATGGACATCTTCCGCGGCCGCTACCGCGAGAACCTCGCCGAGGCGAAGCCGATCCCGTCCGATACCGCGCTGCCCTATAGCTGGCCGCTGCCGCAGACCAACCATGTCTTCCTGCCCGGGCACCGCATCATGGTGCAGATCCAGTCGAGCTGGTTCCCACTCTATGACCGGAACCCGCAGACATTCGTGCCGAACATCTTCTTCGCCAAGCCCGGCGATTATGTGAAGGCGACTCAGAAGGTGACGGTGGCAGGCGCGGGGCAGAGCTATATCGATCTGCCGGTGGTCAAATAAATCCTCCCCGGAACGGGGAGGGGGACCACGAAGTGGTGGAGGGGCTTGGAGCGAGAGGCGAGTGCCCCACGCTCCAAGCCCCTCCACCACCGACCTGCGGTCGGCGGTTCCCCTCCCCGAGCAAGCTCGGGGAGGATTTATCTGGTCAATCGCGTCACGTGACCCATCTTGCGCCCCGGCCTGATCGTCTTGCCGTAGAGATGCAGATGCGCGCCCGGTTCGGCGAGGATCGCGGCCCAGCGTTCCGCATCCTCGCCGATCAGATTCTCCATCTCGACCCGCGCGGCCGTCAGCCCCGTATCGCCGAGCGGCAGCCCGCAGATCGCGCGGATATGGTTCTCGAATTGCGAAGCGACCGCACCCTCGATCGTCCAATGTCCCGAATTATGGACGCGCGGCGCCATCTCGTTGAACACCGGCCCGCCATCGGTCGCGAAGAATTCGAGCGTCAGCACGCCGACATAATCGAGCTTGTCCGCAACCCGCCCAGCCAGCGCCGCCGCCTCGGCCCAGTGCCGCGCGATCTCAACCGGCGCCGGCAGCGATGAGCGGGCGAGGATGCCGTCGACATGCTCGTTCCAGGGCGGTGGGTAGCTGACCATCGCCCCGTCGAGGCCGCGGCCCAGCAGGATCGAGAATTCATGCCCAAATGTGACGAAGCCTTCGAGGATCGCCGGCCGCGCCCCGATCGCCTCCCAGGCGGCCTCGGCCTCCGCTGCATCGCGGATCCGAACCTGGCCCTTGCCGTCATAGCCAAGCCTGAGCGTCTTAAGGATCGCCGGTGCGCCGATCTCGGCAAGCGCCTGACGCAACTCGTCGAGGCTCGTCACCTTGCGCCATGGCGCCGTCCTCCCACCTAGCTCGCCGACAAAGCTCTTCTCGACCGCACGGTCCTGCGCGACGCTGAGCGCTGCGGGCGGCGGGTAGACCGGAACCTGGGTTGCCAGATAGGTGATCGGCTCGAGCGCGATATTCTCGAACTCATAGGTCACGACATCGGCGGAAGCGGCGAGTTCGTCGAGCACGATTCGGCTGTGATAATCGGCGCGGGTGAAGCTCGAGGCGGTCTGCGCAGCGACGCTTTCGGCGTCGGGCGCCAACACCCGGGTATGATAGCCGAGCTGCGCCGCCGCCACGGCAAGCATCCGCCCAAGCTGGCCGCCGCCGAGAATGCCGATCGTGGAACCTGGAGGAAGGACGCTCATTCGGGGTCGATCGCGACCGCCTCGGTCTGCGCGGCCCGCCATTTCTTTAGCCGTTCGGCGAGCAGCGCGTCGTGCGTGGCGAGGATCGCGGCGGCGAGCAGCCCGGCATTCTTCGCACCCGGCTTGCCGATCGCGAGCGTGCCGACCGGAATGCCGCCCGGCATCTGCACGATCGAGAGCAGGCTATCCATGCCCTTCATTGCCTTGGATTCGACCGGCACGCCGAGCACCGGCAGATGAGTCATCGACGCGGCCATGCCCGGAAGGTGCGCCGCGCCGCCGGCGCCTGCGATGATCACCTTCAGCCCGCGCACTTCGGCATGGGTCGCGTAATCATAGAGCCGCTGCGGGGTACGGTGCGCCGAGACCACCTTGCTCTCATGCGGCACGCCGAGCTCAGCGAGCATGTCGGCGGCATGGCGCATCGTCTCCCAATCGGAGGCGCTGCCCATGATGATGCCGACAAGAGGGTGGTCCGTCATGAGGGTACCCCGGTGGAAGGAGGGACGCTGGTAACCATGCCCGGCCCTAACCGCAACCCGTTCCCCCGGCTTGCGCCGGGGTGACGCTTGTTATCGCTCGCTCAGATAATAGCGGTCAGTCGCGTTCAGCGCGTCGTCGAGCTCATAGACGATCGGCTGCCCTGTCGGAATCTCCAGGCCGGTGATCTCGTCGTCCGGAATGTTCGACAGATGCTTGACCAGCGCGCGCAGCGAATTGCCGTGCGCCGAGATCAGAACCCGCTGCCCGTCCTTGAGTGCCGGCGCGATCCGGCCGTCCCAATAAGGCAGCACGCGTGCGATCGTGTCCTTCAGGCTCTCGGTCGTGGGGATCGCGATACCCGCATAACGCCGGTCCTGCGACAGATCGAACGGGCTGCCCGGTTCCAGCGGCGGCGGGGGGATGTCGAAGCTGCGGCGCCAGATATGGACCTGCTCGTCGCCGTGCTTTGCCGCGGTCTCGGCCTTGTTGAGCCCGGTCAGCCCACCATAATGTCGTTCGTTCAGCCGCCAGTCCTTCTCGACCGGCAGCCACAACCGCCCCATTTCCTCGAGCGCGAGATTGAGCGTCTTGATCGCGCGGCTCTGCAGGCTCGTGAAGGTCTGGTCGAAATCCAGCCCCTTCTCCGCCATGAGCCGACCCGCCGCGCGCGCTTCCTCGGCGCCCTTCTCGGTCACATCGACGTCCCACCAGCCGGTGAAACGGTTTTCGAGGTTCCACGACGACTGGCCGTGGCGGATCAGGACGAGAGTTGGCATGGGATTCCTTCAGACCGTGCCGCGCTGCTGAAACAGTGCCAGCGTCGCGCAGTCAATGGGTCAGATGTTGTCGATCACGTCGGCAAGCACTTCGAGACAGGCATGCGCCAGCGTCTTCGATCGCTCCGGCGACCAGCCGAACTCTGCGTCCGGGTTAGGATCATGGTCCTTGAACGGCATCTCGAGCGTCATCGCCACCGCGCCGAAACGCTCCGCGAGCTGGTTGGTCGACATGGTCAGATTGGCCTTGCCGGGCGCGGATTTCTCATAGCCTTTGTCGAGCTGGAAATCGGGTGTGTGTTCGGCGAGGCGGCGGCCAAAGTCGTAGAATTTCTCGCCAAGCGCGTCAGTCCAGCTCGGAATGCCCTCGAAGCCGGCCAGGAAATTGGCGGGGATCGCCTCGTCGCCATGCACGTCCATCGCAAAGGCGACGCCGGTCTCGTCCATCGCGTTGCGAACGCACAGCACCTCGGGGCTCTTCTCGGGCGAGGGGGCATGCCATTCGCGGTTGAGGTTCACGCCCGCGGCATTGGTGCGCAGATGGCCGCGGAACGAGCCGTCGGGGTTCATGTTGGGCACGACATGGAAGGTCGCCTTGGCGAGCAGCGCCGCGGTCACCGGATTGGCCGGATCGGTCAGCATCTCCAGCGCGCCTTCCATCCACCATTCGGCCATGCTCTCGCCGGGGTGCTGGCGGGCATAGAGCCACACCGATTTCGGGCCGGAGCCGATATCGAAACAGTCGATCGCGCGCCCGTCGAGCGATTCGCCGAGCTGGCGGTGGGCAACGCCCGGCTTCGCCGCGATCCGCGCGACCAGCGCGTCGTGCTGCTCCATCGTGTAAGGCGCGAAATAGGCGAACCAGACAAGCTCGCTATCGCCCGACCAGTCGAATTCGAGCACGCCATTCTCGTACCGCGTCTCGATCATCCGCCAGGTCAGCCGGTCAGTCGAGACCCGCGCCTTATAGCCCGGCCAGCCGAACGGATAGGCCGACTTTCCGGCATTCAGGATCCGGTAGCTGAGCGTGCGCCCCTTTGCGCCGGCCACGCGGAAATAGAACCATTGATAGAAATCGGACTGGTGATCCTGTGCGATCTCCAGGTCGATACGGTCTCCGTCGACGGCGACCATGCGGATATTGCCACCGTCAAAAGCGGCATTGATCTGAATGCTCATTTGACAGTGATAGAGCGGCCAGATTCGCCGGGGAAGCCCAGGAACAGAGCATGCGCCAATTTGCCGGCCGCCTGATCTGCCTGCGCCGCGGGCGCGCGTTCGTCAGCCTGGGTCTGCGCGCGACCCTCCCAGATGACGATATTGTCGCTGCGCCGGCGGATCTGGACTGACATCTCGGTCCCGATGATCGCGCGGCTGCGGGCCTTGCCGATCGGGAACGAGACGCCGCCGCCAAGCCCGACTCCGCCGCCATAACCGCCGCTATAGCCACCGCCGCCGATGCCGATTGTGAAGGGGCTCCGCCGCGGCGGCCCCTCACGGGTGTCGCGGTTGACGCCGAGGACAGCGACATATTGCGCGGAATTGCCGGTGGCCGGAGCCGTAAAGCCCTGGTTGAGCAACTGACTCCGGACGGCAGCGGCATAGGTCTGGAATTCGAGGCTCCCTGGCGCGCCGCCTGGTGCCGGCTCGACCGTCAACGTGCCGCGCTCGAGCGGAGCGCCGAGATGGAATCGCGTCACCTGCACCGGCGTGTTCGTGGCGGTGGTCTCGCACCCCGCCAGGCCCGTCGCCGCCAACGCGATCAGCAGTCCGGATATTGCCCTCATCGCGCAGTCCTCTTCAAAAACCGGTTATCGTGTCATGCCAACGCTCCATAACCGCTTGCGGGTTCAATGCCCATGCGGGTTGACTTGGAGCCCCTCGGCCCATATGCGAGCGCCTCTTTTCCGACACCCGAGAATCAAAGAAGCGCTCTCATGAAGATCCGCAATTCACTCAAGTCGCTCAAAGGGCGCCACCGCGACAACCGCGTGATTCGCCGCCGCGGCCGCACCTATGTCATCAACAAGACGAATCGCCGCTTCAAGGCCCGCCAGGGCTAAGTGACGCGGCCGATTGCCGTCGTCTTCGACGTCGGCAACGTTCTTTATGACTGGGACCCAAGGTTCCTCTACGAGCGCCTGATCGAGGACGATCGGGCGCTCGATGCGTTCCTGCGCGATGTCGTGACCAAGGAATGGCATTTCCAGCATGACGCCGGCCGTCCGTTCGCGGAGACTTCGGCCGAGTTGAGCGCTGAGCATCCCGAGTTCGCCGAACATATCGGCCTCTGGGGGCCGCGCTTCCACGAGCAGATCCCGCATATGCTGCCGGGCATGGCCGCGCTGATCGAAGAGCTCGATGCAGCGGGCGTCCCGCTCTATGCGATCACCAATTTCTCCGGTGAATTCTGGCCGCCCTTCCGCGATCGTGAAGCGGCGATCTTCGACCGGTTCCGCGACATTGTCGTGTCGGGCGACGAGAAACTCACCAAGCCCGACGCGGCGATCTATACGCTTGCGCTGCAACGTTTCGGGCTTGCCCCGGAGGAGGCCGTGTTCGTCGATGACCGCACGGATAACGTCGCCGGTGCCGAGGCGGTAGGGATGAAGGCGTTGCTGTTTACCGACGCCGCCACGCTTCGCGCTCAGCTGGTCGAACTGGGGCTTCTCGCCTAGCCGGCGGATCTGCCCGCAGTCGGAGCATGGCTAGCCCCCATAGCCCTTCAACTCGTCGCCCAGCACCCGCACAACATGCAGCACATTGGTCGATCCCGGCGTCCCGAACGGCACGCCCGCGATCAGGATCACGCGGTCGCCGGCCTTGGCGATATTGTGGCGCAGCGCCATGCGCTTGGCCTTGGCGACCATGTCTTCGAACGATTCGACATCGCGGGTGTGAACGGCATGCGTGCCCCAAAGCAACCCGAGCCGCCGCGCTGTCGCAAGCTTCGGCGTCAGCACCAGTAGCGGCACCGAGGGCCGCTCGCGCGCAACCCGGCGCGCCGTCGAGCCAGAGGAGGTGAAACAGATGATCGCCGATGCCGACACGGTCGCGGCGATGTTCTTCGCTGCCTCCGCCAGCGCGTCGGCGGTGGTCGGATCGGGGCGGGTGACGGTGAAATGGATGCGGTCGCCGTGCATCGGGTCGCGTTCGACCGCATTGGCGATCGAGTTCATCATCGCGACTGATTCGACCGGCCAGGCGCCGGCCGCGCTCTCGGCGGAAAGCATGATCGCATCGGCGCCGTCATAGACAGCCGTCGCGACGTCGGAGACTTCAGCCCGGGTCGGCGTCGGCGCGGTGATCATCGACTCGAGCATCTGAGTCGCCACGATCACCGGACGGCCAAGCCGCCGTGCGGTCTCGACGATGCGCTTCTGCAGCGGCGGCACCGATTCGGGCGGCAACTCCACGCCGAGATCGCCACGCGCGACCATCACCCCGTCGCACTGCTCGACAATCTCTTCCAGTCGCTCGATGGCTGAGGGCTTCTCGATCTTGGCGAGCAACGCTGCCTTGCCGCCGATCAGCTTGCGCGCTTCGGCCAAATCCTCGGGCCGCTGGACGAAGCTCAGCGCGATCCAGTCAACACCCTGGTCGATCGCAAAGGCAAGGTCGCTGCGATCCTTCTCGGTCAGCGCCGCCATCGGCAGCACGACATCGGGAACGTTCAGCCCCTTGTTGTTCGACAGCGCACCGCCGACCACCACAGTCGTAACGATGCTGGTCTCGTCATGGCTCTCGACGCGCAGCACGAGCTTGCCGTCGTCGAGCAACAGCCGCGCGCCCGGCCTGATCGCCTCGAAGATCTCGCGGTGCGGCAGCTCGACCCGCCGCGCATCGCCCGGCGTCTTGTCGCGGTCGAGCGTGAAGATCGATCCGGTGACGAGCTCGGTCTTGCCGCCCTCGAACTTGCCGACGCGCAATTTCGGGCCCTGCAGATCGGCAAGGATCGTCGTCGGCCGGCCATATTTTTTCTCGAGGCTGCGAATCGCCTCAATCACCGCGACCTTGGATTGCTGGTCGCCATGGCTCATATTGACGCGAAACGCGTCGGCGCCCGCCTCGAACAGGCGGCCGATCATCTCCGCAGTACTGCTCACCGGCCCAAGCGTGGCAAGCACGCGAACCTGGCGCGAACGCGGATGAATGGCCTTGGTCATGACAACGTTTTCCTCGGCTTGTGCGCCACTGCCTCTAGCTCCTATCTCGGACTGATCAAGGTTTGGAGGCTAAATGGTGAAGATCGAACAACTGGACGACAAAGTTGCGGCCGCCGCCTTCCGTCGGCTGGTCGAGCATCTGCGCCACCGCAGCGATGCACAGAATGTCGATCTGATGGGCTTGGCTGGCTTCTGCCGCAACTGCCTGTCCGATTGGGTGCAGGAGGCGAGTGACGGCACACTTGATAGGGAGACCGCGCGCGAGGCGATCTACGGCATGCCCTATGCGCAGTGGAAAGCGGAGCATCAGGCCGAGGCGACGCCCGAGCAACTCGCCCGGATGGCGGAAAGCGTCGCGAAGAATGGACGCGCGTGACGGGCGCGGCTAAGGCCGCCACCTTCACCGATTCAACCGAGGAATATCCATGAGCGACGTGATCGCCGCCGACCAGCTTCGACTCTTCATCGAGCGGATCGAGCGGCTCGAGGAAGAAAAAAAGGGCATCGCTGACGACATCAAGGACGTCTATGCCGAGTCGAAATCCAACGGCTATGACACCAAGACGATGCGTGCGATCGTCCGCCTGCGCCGGATGGAAAAGCACCACCGCGACGAAGCCGAGATGCTGCTCGACACCTATAAGGCGGCGCTCGGGCTGGATTGATCAGCCTGTCCGTTCGTCGCCGAACTTGTCGAAGTGCCGCTCTTTCTTCTACCCCGGGGTCAGAGAAAAGAGCGAGCCGCGACAAGCTCGGCCCGGATTGAGAGATAGAGAGACCCGATGGCAGGCCATTCCAAATACAAGAACATCATGTACCGCAAGGGTGCGCAGGACAAGAAACGGTCCGCCGCCTTCTCCAAGCTGAGCCGCGAAATCACCGTCGCGGCGAAGATGGGCACGCCCGATCCGGACATGAATCCGCGGCTGCGCGCGGCGGTCAACGCCGCCAAGGCGCAGTCGATGCCGAAGGACAATATCCAGCGCGCGATCGACAAGGCAGCCCGCGGCGATGCCGAGAATTACGAGGAAATCCGCTATGAGGGCTTCGGCCCCGGTGGCGTCTCGCTGATCATCGAGGCGCTGACCGACAATCGCAACCGCACCGCGACCAATGTCCGCACCGCTGTCTCCAAAAATGGCGGCAATCTCGGCGCGAGCGGCTCGGTGAGCCATGGTTTCGACCGCATGGGGTTGATCTCCTACCCCGCCAGCGCCGGCGATGCCGAGAAGGTCTTCGAGGCAGCGCTCGAGGCGGGCGCCGAGGATGTCGAATCGAGCGACGAGGGTCATGAGATCTGGACCTCGAACGAATCGCTCCATGAGGTGGTGAAGGCGATCACCCCGGTGCTCGGCGAACCCGAAGGCGCCAAGCTCGCCTGGAAGCCGCAGACGATGGTCGATGTCGGCGAGGACGATGCCGGCCTGCTCTTCAAGCTGATCGACACGCTCGACGAGGATGACGACGTCCAGACGGTCTGGGGCAATTACGAAGTCTCCGACGCCGTGATGGAGAAGCTGGGTTGAATTTCTTCAAGCCCCTCCCCTTCAGGGGAGGGGTTGGGGTGGGGGATTCACTCGGACAGGCGCTTGTGTCCCCCACCCCCAACCCCWCCCCTGAAGGGGAGGGGCTTTTTTCATGATCATCCTCGGCCTCGATCCCGGACTCGGCACCACCGGCTGGGGCCTGATCCGCGCCGAGGGCAATCGCCTGTCGCACCTCGCCAATGGCCGCCTCAAGACTGACAGCGCCGCGCCGCTGCCCCGCCGCCTCGCCCATCTCGACGCCATGCTGGTCGCGCTGGTCGCAGATCACGTGCCGGAAAGCGCCGCGGTCGAGGAGGTGTTCGTCAACGCCAACCCGCAATCGACGCTGAAGCTCGGCCAGGCCCGCGGCGTGGCGCTGTGCGCCGTCGCGCGCAGCGGCATCGAAGTTGGCGAATATGCCGCGCGGCTGGTGAAGAAGGCAGTGGTCGGCACCGGCGGTGCTGAGAAGGCGCAGGTCCATGCGATGGTCGCGCGGCTGCTGCCCGGCGTGAAGATCGACGGCCCGGACGCGGCGGACGCGCTCGCGGTGGCGATCTGCCATGCGCACCATCTGGCGTCGGCGAGGCGCATCCCCTAGTCCGTTGCCATGATCGCCCATCTCAAAGGCCGCCTCGACGCAACCGGCATCGACCATGCGGTGATCGATGTCGGCGGCGTCGGCTATCTGGTCGGCGCGTCGACGAAGACGCTCGCCGCGATCGGCCCGGTCGGCGAGGCGGTGATGCTCCACACGGAAATGCTCGTCGCCGAGGACTTTATTCGCCTGGTCGGCTTCGCGACCGCAGGTGAGCGCGACTGGTTCCGCCTGCTCACCGGCGTGCAGGGCGTCGGCGCCCGTGTCGCGCTCGCCATCCTGTCCGCGCTCGATCCAGCCGATCTCAGCCGCGCCATCGCCGCCCAGGACAAGGCAATGGTCGCCCGCGCCAACGGCGTCGGTCCCAAGCTCGCCGAGCGCATCGTGCGCGAACTCAAGGACAAGATCGGCGGCGTTGCGATCGGGGGCGCTACCCCGATCGCGGCAAGCGGCGCGAGCGGAGATGCGGTTTCGGCCCTGCTAAACCTCGGCTTCCGCCCCGCCGAGGCGAGCGGCGCTGTGGCGGCGGCGGAAGAAGAACTGGGCGGTGGCGCGAGCCTCGATGCGCTCGTGCGGCTCGCGCTGAGGAAAGCGGCGAAATGAGCGGCCGGTATGATCCGCGCTCCGCGTTCAGCCCTTATGAATTCGGTGTAGCTCAATCGCTGCTGCTATCGATAGCGGCAATGGCGCTGCTCGCTCTGTTCACGTTCCACCGGGGGGCCTCCGTCGCGGCCCCCGAGCTATTCGTGATTGCGTGTGCAATCATCCTGGCGGCCAACCTCCTCTACTGGTTGTCGCGGTGCCCGAACTGCGGCAAAGCATCGACGATGCGGCTATTGTCCCGCCGCAAGCTCGACGGGATGCGGCTGTTCCAGATACAGAGGGCCTGGCCGGAACGGATCTGTGGTGAATGCGGCGAGGATCTGACGGTTGTCGCCAAGCGACATTAGCGTGCGTCCATGTTTGTGTTGCCGTTCAGTCTTGATGCACCGATTCTAGCGGCGCTCGTGGAAGCTGCAAACCGGGAGGCCGACATGATTGCGAGGCTGTGGCATGGTGCAGTGCCGGCGGCGAAAGCGGAAACCTATCTCGCGCACATGCGCACCGTCGCCATCCCTGACTATAAATCCACCCCCGGCAATCTCGGCGCCTGGTGCCTGCACCGCCCCGAGGGCGATATCGTCCATTTCCAGATGCTGAGCTTCTGGCCTGATATTGAGGCGATCAAGCGCTTCGCGGGTGACGATTATGAAGTCGCTAAATATTACGACTTCGACCGCGATTTCCTGATCGAGCTCGAGCCGCACGTCACCCATTACATGCTCCACGACGGCTAGTCCTCGCTGTGACGAAGCTGGCGGCTGTAAAGCCAGCCGATCCCGATCAGGCTGAAGCCCAGCGCCACGAAGCTGGCGATGCGCAGAAGGCCCTCCAGCCCGTTGGCGTCCAACAGGAACACCTTGGCGACCGCCGCCAGCATCAGGATCAGCGAAGCGATGCGCCAGTTGTGGCGGTTCTTGTGAATGCCCCACAGCAGATAGCCGATGGCAAGGACGATGCCGATTATGCTGCGCAAAATGTCCTCCGGCTGGCTAACCCCAGGATCGGTCAGCAAACTGCCGTGGAACAGCTGGCGCAGGCTGGCCCAGGCCAGCATCGCGACCATGATCATCAGCAGCGGCTGGAGCACGCGGTCGATTGTCTCGGCCCATTTCGGCGACATGCGCGCCATCAGCATCAGGCAGAGCGGCAAGGCGGCGAACAGCGGGAACAGCAGATTGAGCAAAGGCAGCGACCCAACCGCCTGAGCAGTCCAAAGCGGGTCGTGCAGCACCAGGCTGTACCAGGCGACATGCAGTCCCGCCGCCATCACCAGCGCCGGTGCTGCATGGCTGGCGAGCATGCCACCTGCCCGCTTCCACAGCGCATAGCCTGTTCCAGCCAGCAAGGCGGACCACAGCAGTCGCTGGCCAAGTCCGGTGGCTATGAAATCACCGCCGAACGCCTCGGAGAAGCCGGCGCGGTAAAGGCTGTGCACCGCGACGATGCCGAGCAAACCGACCAATCCGGCCAGCGGAAACAAGACCACGCGCCCGAGCTTCTCGCGCAACAGCCACAGGCTGCCTCCCAGGAGCAGAGCCGGAACGAACAGCCGCCGCACGACTGACAGGGGCTGAAGTAGGGGCGCCTCGAGCAGCATCGGAATGCCGCCAAGCGAGCGGACCGCCTCGATCCACCACCACAGCAGCGGCAGGAAGGCCCAGGCTGCGGCGATGGCAGCCAGCAGCCCCAGGCCAGTCCTGAGGCGCGGCCATTCTAGCGAGCGACTCCACCAGGCGAGGCAGAGGCAGGCGGCCGGGGCGACCAAAGGCAACGCGACGAGCGGCACGATCTGCGCCAGCGCGCCATAACCAAGCAGCACGGCCATGGCCTGGCCAAGTTCGCGCACCACCCGTTCACGCGACCGGACGGCGAGGAGTATACCCAGCGCGGCGACGGCGGCCCAGCGACCAAGAGCGGCCCCGTCGAGCGACCCGTCGCCGAGACCGGCAAGGCGCTGCCACTCGGCCATGGGATCACCGCCGGTCGTCGCCAGCAGAAAGAGGCCGCCTGCCGCCAGTATCAACACTTGCAGGTCGGACAATACCGAGCCTTGCCGTTGCAGAATGAGGAAACCGGCACCCGCAATAGCTGCCATGGCGATGGGCAGGGTCCAGCCCGGCACAATTTGCGCCAGCGCGCCATAGGCGAGCAGCATCGCGGCGAATTGTGCCAGCGAGCGCAGCCATTGCAGGCGCGAGCGCCAGGCGAAGAACGCGCCGAGCATCGCAACCCCGCCCCAACGCAGCAGCGCCAATATATTGACGGGAGCATCGCCCATATCGGCCAGCCGCAACCATTCGCCCAGCGGGTTCGATCCGGTGATGCGCAACAGGCAGACACTTGCCGCGGCGAACAGCAGCAGCAGGCCCTCGGCACCGGGCACTTCGCCCCGCTTCTGCATGGCAATCAAACCTGCAGCCGTGACGGCGGCCATCGCCAGCGGCAAAGACCAGCCCGGAACGACTTGCGCCAGTGCGCCATAGGCGAGGGGAATCGCCGCGAAGTGTGACAGCAGGCGCATCGCCGGCAGGCGCGAGCGCCAGGCGAAGAATACACCCAGCAACGCAACCACGCCCCAGCGCAGCAGCGCCTGAGCACTTGCGGGAGCATCGCCAGCGTCGATCAGCCGCAACCATTCGCCCAGCGGGTGCGGTCCGGTGACACCCAGTAGCGCCACACTGGCGCCGGCGAAGAGTAGCAGCTGGCTTTCCGCGGCGGGCTCCTCGCCGCGCTTCTGCATGGCGATCAGAGTCGCAGCGGTCACCCCGACCATAGCCAGGGGCAGGCTCCACTGCGGCACCAGCTGGGCGAGCACGCCATAGGTCAGGCCTGTGACAAACATCCATGCAGAAAGGCGCAAACTTGCCTGTTCCGCGCGCCAGGCGAACAGGGCAAACATCGCTGCCATACCCGACCAGCGCATCAGCGAGGTGCTATCGATTCCCGCAGACTGCACGCCGATCAGAACGGTAGCTTCGCCCCATGGGGCGATCATGGTCAAGACGAGCATGAACAGCGCAAGCGCGGCATAGAAGGCCGCCAGCGGTTCGATCCGCCAGTCCGCAGCCGGGCGCGAAACGAGCAACAGCGCGCTGGCAATCGCGCCGATCCACAGCGGCGCCTGCCAATGCGGCATGGCGAAACAGGCCGCAGCGGAGAGCAGGCCGCCCGTGGTGGCGAGCAGCAGAGCGAAGCGGCTGTCGTCTTGCCGGTCTGCCTTCCACCCACTCACCGCACCCGCCAGCGTCAGCAGGCCGCCACCCGCGGCCGCCAGTGCCGTCAGCGCATCGGTCTCGCCCCAGGGCGCATGGAAATGCCACAGCGCAACGATCGGAGCCGCGACGGCGATCGCGCACAGCTCCACCGCGCGCTGCTTAACGGAAGGCATGTGCCACAGCCGCACCAGCAGCGGCAGCGCATGGATCGCCGTCAGCACCAGCGCGAAGGTGGCGAGCCAGCCGCCTGTCGGGTGAGGCCACAGCATGAGCAACAGGAACGACAGCGCCGCGCCGATTGTCGGCACGATGGCGAATTCCTTCTCGCGCCAAGCCAGGACTTGTCCGGCAAAAGCGATCAGCGCGAACAGGGCCCAATAGAGCGGTTGATAACCCCCGGTTGCGACCAGCAAGGCCAGCTGCGCCGCGCCAATGATGGCGGAAACCGCGCGCAACAGCGTTGCCCCGGCATCGCGGAAGGCGAACAGCGGCGCGGCAATGGCCAGCATCAGCACGAACCCGCCGACCGACAACGCCCCCATCATGGTCAGTGCCTGGCCGGCGAGGATCAGCCACAGGCTCCAGCCCGCGCCGCCAAGCAGGGCGAACGCCGCCAGCCATGGCCAGCGCCGCATCCGGCTGACCCCGACCAGCCCGGCGATGGTGAAGCCGAGATAGGTCGCCAGCATCGGCACGTTCGCATCGAGCCCGACGGTCAGCGCCGGCGCGGCGAGGCCGCCCGCCAGCCCAAGCAGGGCGCTGGGCACACCATGGCGCAACGACAGCCAAAGGGCAGTTGCGGTCACCAGCGCCAGTCCGATGAACGCCGTCAGCGGTGAGATCAGATGATAGAGGTTCGCGGCGACCAGCAGCGATGCATAAAGCGTCGAGATACCCGCGCCCGACAGCGCCTGGCTGACCCGGGGATCATCGACCTTGTCGCGCCGGAGATGCGCCCATTCCGCGCCGCCGATCAGGCCGAGGCCGAACACCATACCGCACACGGCCTGTACGCCCGGCGTGAAGATGCGTCCGAAAAAGCCCGCGTCGATGGCATATTTGACGATCAGTACGCCTGCGATCGCGAGCGTGATGCCGCCCGCCCAGATCGGCAGCTTGCGCCCGAACAGCTCTTCGAAATTGATCGTTGCCCGGGGCGCCGGAGGCGCTGAGACTACGCCCGCCTTTGAGACCGGTTCCGGTTCATCCGCTTCGGTCTCGGCTTCCGCGCGGGCCGCTTCTTCGAGCGCAGAGCGGGCAATCAGCCTCGCCCGGATGCTCGACGGGGCGGCGGGAAGCGGCCGCTGCTCCTCTGTGACCGGCAACGCCACGTCCGATGACTCGTCTTCGGCTTGCTGCTCTTCCACCGGTGGCTCGACATCGGCGGGCGACGCTGGTTCGATCGGTGGCCCGACATCTGCGGGCGATGCCGGGTATTCAATCACCACCATCTCAGGTGCGGGAGCGGGTTCGGGCTTGAGCTCCGGATCGGGAGCCCGGTGCGGTTCTGCGACTGGCTGGCGCACTTCCGCCTTTGGTGCAGTTCGCATCGCCTGTGCATGTGGCGCCTTCTGCCGTGACGGCGGCACGCCCCCGGCGGCGACCCAGAGTCGCAGTTCTCCCTCGACCAGGAGCAGCCGATGCTCGAGCCGGCCAATGCGTGACCGCGCGCCCAGCAGCAGTCCGCCCCCTACAAAGAACATCAGCGTAACGATGAAGCCCATGATCCGCACCCCTTTGCGCGGCACCATAGTGGCAAATGATCAATGTTCAATTAAAAAATATACAGTGCTCAATTTATCGTTCAGCTTGGCTCGCGCGCTTGGAAAGGCAGTGACTGCCTGGCGGGCGCGGGGAGGGAAGTGAGTCGGATGATTCATGAGCCGAATGAGACGCGGTTGATCGCGTCGATTCAAATCCGGCATGCGGTGTGGCAGCACGGCACTGGACGAGGTGCACCCCAGGCCTCGTCTTGCTCTTTGACATGATCGGAAAAATACCGGGTCCATGTTCGGCTCAGTCATGGCGGCCTGCCACCGCTGTTCCGGTGAAGAACAGCGCTGTTCCTCCGCTGTTATTTCCAACTATCACCGCTGTTATTCGATAACAGCAGAATGACAAGCAAAGCGTTGAAAATAAACCGGAAACCTTCCAGAAAAATCCAACATAACAGCGGAGAAAAAAATGTCGCCGAATAACAGCGGATAACAGTGGAGAAACACGTGCGCCGCGCGGCCAGCCCGGGCGATCACGCCAGCGGCGTCACCAAAGGCAAGCCCGCGAAATGCGCGTCGAGATTGGCGAGGACGAGCGCGCCCATCGCCGCGCGGCATTCCGCCGTCGCGCTGCCCTGATGCGGTAGCAGCACCACCCGGTCCATCGCCTTGAGCGCATCCGGCACATTCGGCTCGTCCTCGAACACGTCGAGCCCCGCCCCCGCGATGGTGCCGGCCGCGAGCGCCGCGACCAGTGCCGGCTCGTCGACAAGGCTGCCGCGCGCCACATTGATCAGCACGCCCCCCGCGCCAAGCTTCGTCAGCACGCCCGCATTGACGATATGTCGGGTCGCTTCGCCACCGGGGGCGATCAGGATCAGCGTGTCACAGGCTTCGGCAAGCGCGCCGATATCGGGCAAGAAGCGATACCCGGACCCGGCTCGTTCGTGCCGCGCGGTATAAAGCACTTCCCGCGCAAAGGGCGCCGCTCGCCGCGCGATCGCCTGGCCAATCCGGCCGAAACCGAAAATGCCAACCCGCCGACCCGTTGAACGGCGGCCAAGCGGCACGTTCCAGCCGCCCTCCCGCACCGTGCGATCGTTGAAGGCAATGCGCCGGTCGACCGCTAGCATCAGCGCGATGGCGAGATCGGCGACGTCGTCGGTCAGTACATCAGGGGTAGTCGTCACTCGCACGCCCCGCGCGCGGACCGCGTCGAGATCGACCCGGTCATAGCCGACGCCATTGATCGCGACGATCTCGAGCGCCGGGAAGGCATCGAGCACTGCCTGATCGACCAGTACCGATCCGCCGCTGAGCATCGCACGTGTTGTCACGGGCGGGTTGTCGCGGTGGATCCGGAAACGTTTTGCCAGCTCGTCCATTTGCGAGGGCGTCATTCCGGCGGTGAGGTACAGGTCGGGAAGCTCGCTCATCGGCCTCCCATAAAGCGCGTGCCTTGCCCCCGCCAGCATCTGCGCGCTATCGCGACGGAGTGACCGATAGCGACCGCCTCATCACGCCCGCGCGAAAGCCCGAGGATATCGACGCGGCCCTGCGCCCGAAGAGCCTCGACGAGTTTGTCGGGCAGAAGGCCGCGCGGGAGAATCTGCGTGTCTTCATCTCGGCGGCGAAGACGCGCGGCGAAGCGCTCGACCATGTCCTGTTCTTCGGCCCGCCAGGCCTCGGCAAGACGACGCTCGCTCAGATCATCGCGCGCGAAATGGGCGTCGGCTTCCGCGCCACCTCAGGCCCGGTGATCGCCAAGTCGGGCGATCTCGCCGCATTGCTCACCAATCTCGAGGATGGCGATGTGCTGTTCATCGATGAGATCCACCGCCTCGCGCCGGCGGTCGAGGAGATCCTCTATCCGGCCATGGAGGACCGCGCGCTCGATCTGATGATCGGCGAGGGACCCTCGGCGCGCTCGGTCCGGATCGACCTGCCGCGCTTCACCCTGGTCGGGGCGACCACGCGCCAGGGCCTGCTGACCACGCCGCTCAGGGACCGTTTCGGCATCCCGGTCCGGCTCCATTTCTACACAGTCGATGAACTGGAGCGGGTGGTGACGCGCGCCGCGACCCTGCTCGATCTCCATGTCGCGCCCGATGGCGCGCATGAGATCGCGCGCCGGTCCCGCGGCACCCCACGAATCGCCGGCCGGCTGCTTCGCCGGGTTCGCGATTTCGCTAATGTTGCGGGCAATGCGACGGTCGACGCGAAGATTGCCGATGCGGCGCTCAACCGGCTCGAGGTCGACGGGCTTGGGCTCGATGCGATGGACCGGCGCTATCTGATGATGATTGCCGATGTCTATCGCGGCGGGCCGGTCGGGGTGGAGACGCTCGCCGCCGGGCTCAGCGAACCGCGCGATACAGTGGAGGAAGTGATCGAGCCCTATTTGATTCAACTCGGCCTGATCGCCCGGACCGCGCGGGGGCGGTGCCTAAACGCCGGCGGCTGGAAGCATCTTGGGCTAAACCCACCGGCGAGCACGCAGGATGGCTTGTTCGATTAGCGCGCAGGGTTCTTGAAAGGCGGGGTTGCCATGGATGTACTGGACTGGCTCGCCCAATGGTACGAATCTCAGTGCGACGGTGATTGGGAACATGGTTTTGGGCCGTCGATCGGAACGATTGACAACCCGGGCTGGTCGATCAAGATCGACCTGTCCGGCACCGATTGCGACGGGCGAAGCCTTGCGCGCATACAGCACGACTTCGACCATGAGACGGAATGGTGGACGTGCTGGACCGAGGGGAATGTCTTTCGTGGTGCCGGCGGCCCTCTTCAACTGCGACCGCTTCTGGAATGTTTTCGGGCCTGGGTCGGCGACGAGCGCTGACGATCCGTGCTGGTGTCGCACATCTCCCCGGCGGGAACGGAGAAGGTCGCAGTGGCCCATGGGTCGCTTCAAATCAGGCACTGCTCTCGCTAACCAGCTCCCGACCTTCACCCGACAACGGTTTTTCTTGTTGCGCAGCATTATGGCTCCACCCGAAACAATCTGGTAGCGCCCCCTTATGCCAAGCGCCGCCGCCTCTGCCCGCGAGATCCTCGTCCGTCTCCATGACGTGATGGCGTCGCGCACCGCCGCGCAGGCCAAGCTCAATTCCGTGGTCCAGATCGTCGGCGAGGCGATGTCGAGCGAAGTCTGCTCGATCTACCTGCTGCGCGATGGCGTGCTCGAACTCTACGCGACCCGCGGCCTTGCCCAGGAGGCGGTCCATGTCACCAAGCTAGCGCTCGGCGAGGGGCTGGTCGGGACGATCGCCCAGGAAGTCGAAACGCTCAATCTCGACGAGGCGGCGAGCCATCCCGACTTCGCCTACAAGCCGGAGACGGGTGAGGAGAAGTTCCACAGCTTCGCCGGCGTGCCGATCATCCGGCGCGAGCGCTCAGTCGGCGTGCTGTGCGTGCAACATGCCGATCCGCACAAATATGACGATGTCGAGATCGAGGCGCTCCAGACCGTCGCCATGGTGCTGAGCGAGCTCATCGCCAATGCCGATCTCGCCGATGCGAGCGGCGCGGCGGCCGCCCGGCCGCAATCGACCGCTGCGATTCGCATCCCCGGGCTCAAGCTCGTTGACGGCATGGCGAGCGGCTATGCCGTCTTCCACCAGCCGCGCGTCACGATCGAACATACCGTCGCCGAGGATGTCGAGGCCGAGCGCCACCGCGTCTATGCGGCGTTCGACAAGATGCGCGAGCAGATCGAGCGCATCTCGGCCCAGGCCGAATTCGGCGTCGGCGGCGAGCATGAAGAGGTGCTCGAGACCTACAAGATGTTCGCCTATGACGAGGGTTGGGCGCGGCGGATCAACGAGGCGATCGATTCAGGCCTCACCGCCGAGGCGGCGATCGAGCGTGTCCAGCAGCGTACCCGCACCCGCATGCGCCAGATCGACGATCCGCTGCTGGCTGACCGGATGCACGATCTCGAGGATCTGTCGAACCGCCTGCTCCGGATCGTTTCGGGCCAGATGGGCACTGCGGCCCAGCTTGGCCTCAGGCAGGACACCATCCTGATCGCGCGCAACCTCGGCCCTGCCGAACTGCTCGAATATGATCGGCGCCGGCTGAAGGGCGTGGTGCTCGAAGAAGGCTCGCTCACTGCCCACGTCACCATCGTCGCTCGCGCCATGGGCGTGCCGGTGCTCGGCCGGGTCAAGGGCGTGCGCCGGCTGATCGGCGAGGGCGATCTGCTGTTGCTCGATGTCACCGCCGCCAATGTCTATGCGCGGCCCTCCTCCTCGATGGAGGAGGCGTTCGAGACCAAGCTGCAGCTTCGCCAGCAGCGCCGCGCCGCCTTTGCCGCGCTCAGGAGCGAGGCGCCGGTCACCCTGGACGGCCACCGGGTGACGGTGATGGTCAATGCCGGCCTCCGGGACGATGTCGCAGCGCTCGATGTGGCGGGAGCAGACGGCATCGGCCTGTTCCGCACCGAATTCCAGTTCCTGATCTCGTCGACACTCCCGTCGCGCGAGCGCCAGCAGCGGCTCTACAAGGACGTGCTCGACGCCGCGGGCGAGCACCCGGTCATCTTCCGCACCGTCGATATCGGCGGCGACAAGGCCTTGCCCTATCTCAACAAGGACGACAGCGACGAGGAGAATCCGGCGATGGGCTGGCGGGCGCTCCGGCTCGCTTTGGAGCGGGGCGGGCTGATGAAGGTCCAGGCGCGCGCGCTGCTCGATGCGGCCGCCGGGCGCACGCTCAACGTCATGTTCCCGATGATCTCGGAGCCCTGGGAGTTCGACGAGGCCCGCGCCCTCTTCGAAACCCAGCGCGACTGGATGCGGGCCCGCGGCCGCAAATTGCCGAACGAAATCCGCTACGGCGCGATGCTCGAAGTGCCGGCGCTGGCCGAGCAGCTCGATCTGTTGTTGCCGAATATCGATTTCCTGTCGGTCGGCACCAATGACCTCACTCAGTTCCTGTTCGCCGCCGACCGCGCCAACCCCAAGCTCGCTGAGCGCTATGACTGGCTGAGCCCCGCGATCCTGCGCTTTCTGCGCCGCCTCGTCGCGCCGACCCGTGGCGCGGGTGTCCAGCTCGCCGTGTGCGGCGAGATGGGTGGCCGGCCCCTGGAGGCGATGGCGCTGATCGGCCTCGGCATCGATCGGCTGTCGATCACCCCGGCTGCGGTCGGGCCGATCAAGGCAATGGTCCGCTCGGTCGATCGGCCCGCGCTGATGGCGCATATGGAGTCGCTGCTCGCTGCCCCGCCGCGTAACATGCGAGCCGCGCTGCTCGACTGGGCGGCGCAAAGCGGCGTCGAACTGGCGTGATACCGTGATGGACGGCAGTTCAAGGCGTTGACACCGCCGCGGCGCTTTGTGAGACACGCGACGAAGCAGGGCTATAATGGGCCGCAACCTTCCTGCCGGAGAGAAGAATGACTGACCCTGATCCCGGCGAAGAAGCGACTCTGTTTCCCAAGACGGTGGGCGAGCGGCTGCGTGAGGCGCGCGAGGCGCAGGGCCTCTCGCTGGCCGAGATCGGCGCGCGCACTCGAATTCCGGTCCGCCAGCTCGAGGCGATTGAGGCTTCGAACTTCGCGTCGATGCCGTCGATCACCTATGCGATCGGCTTCGCAAAGGCCTATGCCAGGGCTGTGGGCGCTGACGAGGTGGCGATTGGCCGCGATATCCGCGGCCAGAGCGATATGGCCACCCGCCATGTCGAATATGAATCTTTCGAACAGACCGATTCGTCGCGCACGCCGACAAGCGGCATCGTCATCGCCTGTGTCATCGGCGCAGTGCTGCTGCTGATCGGGGTCGGCCTCTGGTACGGCACACCCTGGTTCCGCGGCGACGGAACCGCGCCGGTCGCTGCGCCGACCGAGGTGGCGCAGGTGCCGCAGGCCGCGCCTGTAGTTGCGCCCACGCCGGTCGCGGCAGGCCTTGTCACGATCACGGCGACAGACGAAGTCTGGATGCGGATCTATGACGCGACCGGCAAGACGCTCTACGAGAATACGCTCAAGGCCGGCGATCGCTACGACGTCCCGGCTGACGCCAATAATCCGATGATCAACGTCGGCCGGCCGGACAAGCTTCAGGTGATGGTGGACGGTACCGCGATCCCGCCGCTGGGGGACGGCGCCCGTCCCATCAAGGACATCCCGATCAGCGCGGCGGCGCTCGCTGCCCGGGCAAGCGGTGCGCCGCAACCGACGCCGAGCGCAACGCCGGGCGCAACATCGACGGGCGCCCCTTCAACACCGCGCACGGCGCGCAGGCCGGCAGTTGCGCGCCCAAGCAGCGAAAGCACGCCCGCCGCCAGCACGACTCCGCCCGTCGTAGTGCCGTCGCCGGCCGCGCCGAGCCCATCCGCAACGCCTGCTCCTTAAGGCTGGCGACAGGATGATTCTGTCAGCTATACCCGAACGGTCACCGCGTTTGGGGGGGTGTATGCATGCGTAAATATCTGATGACGGCGATGATGGCGGCGGGGATGGTGACGGGGATCGGGCTCGCCTCCCAGGCAGCGCACGCCCAGACGGCGGTCGAGGGCCGGGTCAGTCGGCTCGAGAGCGAGATGCGCGCCGTCCAGCGCAAGGTCTTCCCGGGCGGCAGCGGCCAATATGTCCAGCCCGACATCAATCCGCCAACGACGAACACGGCGATTCCGGGCAGCCCCTCGAGCAGCCCGGTCGCCGATCTCGATGCGCGGGTGAATGCGCTCGAATCGCAGATCACCACCATGACCGGCCAGATCGAGACGACTCAGCACCGCGTCCAGCAGCTCGAAGACGCCTTCAGCGCCTATAAGCGCACGACCGAGGCGCGGCTGAAGGTGCTCGAGGAGAATGCCCCGTCAGTCGGCACCGGTTCAGTCGGCACCGGCTCGGGTCCGATTGAGTCGCCCGCCGGCGTCGCAATGCCCCCGGCGACCAAACCGCCCGTCACCAAGCCTGCCGCGCCCGGCACGAAGCCGCCGGTACCCGGCGCTCCGGCGAAGGACCCGGACCGCGCCAAAAAGGTTGCGGCGGTCGAGAAGCCGCCGGTCACGGACGATCCGGCTGAGGATACCTATCTCTACGGCTACCGGCTATGGGCGGCGAAGCTCTACCCCGAGGCCGAGGCGGTGTTCCAGAAGGTCGTCGCGACCTACCCCAAGCACAAGCGCGCCAGCTATGCGCAGAACCTGCTTGGCCGCTCCTATCTCGAGGAGGGCAATGTGCGGGACGCAATGCAGTCCTTCTACGACAATTTCCACAAGATGCCCGATGGTGATCGGGCGCCGGACAGCCTCAATTATCTCGCGCAGACGCTGATCAAGATCAACAAGCCGGCCAAGGCCTGCGAAGTCTATGGCGTGCTCAACCAGGTCTATGCCGAGAATATGACGGCGGCGATCAAGGCCGATGTCGCGCGCGGTCGCACCGAGGCGCAGTGCAAGTGACCCTGATCGCCGGATCAGGGTCATCCCGGCGCAGGCCGGGATCCAGCTAGGCACGTGCGCGAAAGCGCACCTGACGCGGCTTCCGTCGAGCGATTTCGAAGCGATTTCGAAGCTGTGCTCGGCCGCCCGGTCGGGGCGGAAGAGCGGATCGCGCTTGCCGTCTCCGGCGGGCCGGACAGCATGGCGATGCTTGCGCTCGCGCACGGGGCCTTTCCCGAACAGGTGATCGCGGCAACGGTCGATCACGGTCTGCGACCCGAATCTGCCGATGAGGCCGCCATGGTGGCGGGCTATTGCGCGGCGGCGGGGGTCGCGCATGAGACCCTGAACATTGCGACGCCGCCCGCCGCGCGCGACAACATCCAGTCCTGGGCGCGGCAGGAACGCTATGCGCTTCTGCAATGCTGGGCGGTAAATGCTGGTGCCGACTCGCTGGCAACCGCCCACCATGCTGACGATCAGGCCGAGACCTTTCTGATGCGCGCAGCGCGCGGTTCGGGATTGCCGGGACTCGCCGCAGTGCGCGCCCGGCGCGACATCGACGTGCAACTTGCTGGCCATCACCAAAAGCTCACGCTTGTCAGGCCATTGCTTGGCTGGCGTCGCCAGGAGCTGCGCGTAGTGGCCACAGACACCGCCGTCCCGTTTGTGGACGATCCGAGCAATAGCGACGATCGCTTCGATCGAACGCGGTTTCGCCGCCTGCTCGCCGAGGCGCCGTGGCTGGATCCGGTGCAGATCGGGCGTTCCGCTGCCTATCTGGCCGAGGTCGATGCCGATCTATTCGCGATCAGCGAATGGCTGTGGAAGGAGCGAGGGCTGCCGTCGGCAGACGATGAGGCGAAACTCGACATTTCGGGCCTGCCGCGCGCCACTCGGAGGCATCTCGCACGCATGGCGATCAGCCATGTCCTCATGATGGAGGGGCGTAGTGATGGGAACTGGTCCCGTGCCGCCAATGTCGAAGCCCTGCTCGAGGCGCTCGAAGCAGGAAAGGCCGCGACTCAGGCAGAGGTCATGGCCTCTGCCAAAGGCGATATCTGGCACTTTCGCCCGGCCCCGCCGCGTCGATCACACTGATCGCCGAAACTGCAGTTTGTTCCATTGCCATTAACCGCGCACCGCTTATCTTGGTGGCGAAAGGTATCCGATACCCATGAACGACAATGAGAAGCAGCCGGGCCCCGACAATGGGGGCGGCAATCCCTGGATGAAGAGCCTGCTGATCTGGTTCGGCATCCTCCTCGTCGGCGCGCTGTTCGTGACGTTTCTCAACGGAGCGCCTCAGACGGCGGCCAACAGCACGATCGCCTATTCGGCGTTTCTCGACAAGGTCGAGGGCGGGAACGTGCGGGATGTGAATGTCGCCGGCGAGGTGATCACCGGCACCTTCAAGGACAGCACCAAGTTCCGCACCTATGGGATGCAGGATCCGCAGCTCACCCCGTTGCTGCGCAAGAACGGCGTGGTGATCACCGCCAAGCCCGAGGACGGCGCTCCGATCTGGCAAATCCTGCTCGTTCAGTCGCTTCCCTTCGTGCTGATGCTCGGCGTCGCCCTGTTCTTTGTGCGCCAGATGCAGAAAAGTTCCGGATCGGGCGCGATGGGCTTCGGCAAGAGCCGGGCGAAGATGCTGACTCAGCGTGAGGGCAGGGTGACCTTCGACGATGTCGCCGGCATCGATGAGGCGCGCGAGGAATTGCAGGAGATCGTCGAGTTCCTGAAGGACCCGACCAAATTCGCTCGTCTCGGCGGCAAGATCCCCAAGGGCGCATTGCTGGTCGGCTCGCCCGGTACCGGCAAGACCCTGCTCGCCCGCGCCATCGCGGGTGAGGCGGGCGTGCCCTTCTTCACCATCTCGGGCTCGGATTTCGTCGAGATGTTCGTCGGCGTCGGCGCGAGCCGCGTGCGCGACATGTTCGAACAGGCCAAGAAGTCAGCGCCTTGCATCGTCTTCATCGACGAAATC
Source organism: Sphingomonas sp. P3_C5 (assembly GCF_056402635.1). Classification (NCBI taxonomy): domain Bacteria; kingdom Pseudomonadati; phylum Pseudomonadota; class Alphaproteobacteria; order Sphingomonadales; family Sphingomonadaceae; genus Sphingomonas; species Sphingomonas sp. P3_C5. Next base: position 141,953 of record NZ_JBFUHA010000001.1, on the reverse strand, counting down.
GACGCCGTCGGCCGCCATCGCGGCGCCGGTCTCGGCAATGGCAATGACGAGCGCGAGCAGACGCTGAACCAGCTGCTGGTCGAGATGGACGGCTTCGAGGCCAATGAAGGCATCATCATCATCGCCGCGACCAACCGTCCGGATGTGCTTGATCCCGCGCTGTTGCGCCCGGGCCGCTTCGATCGTCAGGTCGTGGTGCCGCGCCCGGATATCGAAGGCCGGGTCAAGATTCTCCAGGTCCATATGAAGAAGGTGCCGCTCGCGCCCGACGTCGATCCGCGAGTCATCGCCCGCGGCACGCCGGGCTTTTCGGGCGCCGATCTCGCCAATCTCGTCAACGAGGCCGCGCTGACGGCGGCTCGCAAGGGCAAGCGACTCGTCGCCATGGCCGAGTTCGAAGAGGCCAAGGACAAGGTCATGATGGGCGCCGAGCGGCGTTCCATGGTGATGACCGAGGACGAGAAGCGCATGACTGCCTATCATGAGGCCGGCCACGCCATCGTTGCGCTCCACGAGCCGGCTTCGGATCCGATTCACAAGGCGACGATCATCCCGCGCGGTCGTGCCCTCGGCATGGTCATGCGGCTGCCCGAGCGCGATTCGTACAGCTATCACCGCGACAAGATGTACGCGAACCTCGCGGTCTCGATGGGCGGGCGCGTGGCCGAGGAAGTGATCTTCGGCTATGACAAGGTCTCTTCGGGCGCGTCGAGCGACATCCAGTACGCGACTGGCCTTGCGCGCGACATGGTCACGCGCTGGGGCATGTCGGACAAGCTCGGGCCACTTGAATATGCCGAGCCCGAGGGCGAGAGCTTCCTGGGTTATTCGTCGAGCCGGCCGGTGCGCATGTCGAACCAGACCGCGCAGCTGATCGACGACGAGATCAAGGCGATCGTCGAAGGCGGCCTCAATCGTGCCAAGGATCTGCTCAGCAAGCATCTCGACCAGCTCCATCTGCTGGCCGGTGCGCTGCTCGAATATGAGACCCTGTCGGGCGACGAGATCAAGAAGCTGATCGCGGGCGAGGAGATCGGCCGGATAGACAGCGACCTGAAGGGGCCATCGGTTCCTGCCGGCGGTACCTCGATTCCCAAGACACGGCGTCCCAAGGGGCCGTTCGGCACTCCGGCACCGCAGGGCGCGTAAACGTCGCCTTGCGGCGTCCAAGAGCGGGCTGTGTTTCGATGGAAACACAACCCGCTCTGGATTCTTTGTGGTCGCGTGCTTGTTTGCGAATAGCCGGATTCCACCTATTCGCAGCACGCTCTATGCGGTTATTTCGTCTTGGGTGGTTTGCGCTGATCACGCTTGAGCTGTTCGCGCATGGTGAAGGCGAGGTCTTCCGGGTCCTGGCGCAACAAGGCGGCAAACAGCGCGATCCGGGCGTCACACTGCGCTGCCTCCCCGGCCTTGCCGGCGATCGCTTCCGACAGGGCCTCGGCTGACAGACCGATCGATCGGGTCATCTCGGCACCGATCGCTGCGTCGGAGATGGCCTTCCCCTTGGCCGCCTCTGCCGGTCCGATATCCGAACCGGCGAGGATGTCGAAGTCATGCGCCTCATCGCGCTGCACCAGCGTGGTGGGCAGCAATTTCGAGCGCTCCACGCCCTTTGCCTGCACGCACGCACGCGGTGAGATCTTCCTCAAGGCCTCGGTCTCAGCCAGCGCGATGCGGATGCTCTCGACGACCAGCGGTGTGCTGGATTTGAGCTGTTTGGTGTGAAGTTCGGCGTTGATCAGGGTCTCGATTGCCGCGGATTCGCTCGCGTCCGTCAGGATGCCAGCATGCCGCCGCTGAACGATCTCACGAAGTTTCGCGTACAGTGCCGGATTACCAGTGCGGATTTTGGCGAAGCCGGGCTGGCGTTGTTCCATCCGGGCCAGGCGCTCCTTCACCGTGGGATTCGCGTCGGGCCAAAGGGGCGAGGCTGCAAAGGCGAAGCCCGCGAAGAGCAGGAGGTGGAGCGCTTTGCTCCACCAGATGTTTCGGTTGGCCAGGACGGCGATCAGCGGCAGGATTGCGGCCACCGCGACGGCGGCCGCCACAAAGACAGCGCCATAATCTTCGCCGAAATAAACCCGTCGAGCCCATGCGACGGTCGCGACAAGGATAAGGATGGCGGCAAGCGCGGCCCACGCCTTTGCGATTGGCCGAGCTCCGGCGATGTGCGTCAGAAGCTGGGTGATATGGTCCGAGCGTCCGATAAAGGTGCCGCCAACAAGGGCGGCCAGCATGCCGGCAATAGCAGCCCCCGCTGGCGCCATGTGGCCGATCGCGTCGTATCCCGCCAGTCCATATGCCGTAAGACCCAGAGCCGAGGAACCCAGCGCAGCTACAAGGCTGCTGCTGCGTTTGCCGGTGACGGACATCCAGGCAGCGCTGGTCCAACCGAGCGCGAGGACTGCAGCTGCCGCCCAATAGGATATCGGGAGCAACAGGGTCACCAGGAGGGTCACCCAATACAGAATGAACCATCCGTCCCGTCGCCAACCCGTTTTCGCGGCGGGGTCTTTGGTCAGCTGAAAACCGATCGCGGGCGCGACCAGCCCAAACACGCCGCCGAAAATCTCGATGCCGGTCAGTTCGCTCCCGGACAGGCCGGAGAACTGTCGCATCACGAAGTACAGCGCCGCCCAGGCCAGGGGAGCGAGTAGCAAATGGCCTATCGTGAGGTGCGGCTTCTCCAGATATTCCCGCCAGCGGGCGACCGACGCGGCATTGAACGACAGGCAAAGGCCGGGTGAGCTCGCTGCGACCTCATCGAGAAGCGTCCCCACCTTGGTCGCCAATCCGGGGCGCGCGGCCTGGAGACGCCATAACAGCGGCGGTGCAGGAGGTTCGGTCAACAAGCGCCATGGCCGGTGCATGGGACTTTCGTGCCGGCCAAATCGCTCGATAAGGCGCAACTCCTCGATACGGTCGCGCAGACGCACAACGGAGTAATAGGCATTTCCGCCGCGACCATCGTCGCGCCAGCCCATCGCGCGCAAAGCTTGCGCCAGCAGGGCGTCGCTACGGGGAATGGTCTCGGCAAGGAGGTCGGCGAGCCAGATCTCGAATTCGCCGCGGATTTCAATCTCGTTCAGGATATCGGCCGCGAGGGCGCTTCGCAGGCCGGCTTCGAGATGGACAATGTCAGGCTGCCACGCGCCGCGCAGGCCTTGCTCCAGCGCCCGCATGGCCGATCGCAGCGTTTCGAGCTCAGCCTCGCGTTCAGCGAGGATCGCCTCCACCTCAGGGTCGCCAATGGGCCGATCGCCGGGAAGTTTGGGGTCGTGGAGCCGCAACGGCGGATAGGGCGAGGCCGACATCTGGTCGATGTCGTCGCGGCAGTCCCCGCTCTCCTCATCCAGCTCGACATCGGCTTCGTCTTCGTCATCACGCTCCCAGGCAAGGCGACGGTCACACCACAAAAGCGCCTGTTCATAGGCCGCCCGAAGACGCTTGAAACCGTCGGCATCGTCCTCAGGATTGGTAACGCGCAGCTTGGCGGCATAAGCGCGCCTGATCGCGCTGCGATCGCTGTCGGCCGGAATTCCGAGGATCTTCCACGGTTGCACTAGAGGAAGCGCTCGCCTTCGATCTGGTCGAGCGCCTCGTGGAATTGAGCGCGGGCGTGTTCCACCGCGCGAGGGTCCTGGCCGTCGATGACTTGGACGAACTGGGCGATGAGACCGCCGATCATGTCGCGGTCATAGCCGAGGAAATTCTCGTAGCATTTCTCACCACGGGCGATCGCCGCGCGGTTGAGCTCATCGTCGCGTGGATGGGTCTTCAACTCGGCCAGTGCCGCCCGCCGCGCGGCAATCGTCGCCTCGTCGCCGACGCGATCATCGTTGATCACGAGCTGGGTCCGCTGGCCTGACTTCTCGACCAGGATATCGACCTCGAGCAACCCGCTGATGTCATAAGAGAAGCGCACCGCCAGATCCTGACCCGCGGGGCCTCGCGGCACCTTCACGCGGGTCTCGCCGATCTTCACATTATCGCGTACCAGCCGGGCCTCACCCTGATAGATGCCGAAAACAACCTCCGTCTGATTGTCCTGGAGTGTCGCGAAATAATGTTCGCGGCTCGCCGGAATCACGGTGTTGCGCTCGAGGATCGGCGCGAAAAGGCCCTGCTCATATCCGCCTCCGGGCAGCGGGCGGCTGATCTCCACACCCAGCGAATAGGGACAGACATCGGTGACGACGACTTCGCGCAACGCTGAATCGCGCGCCTTCAATCCGGCCTGAACAGCGGCGCCGAGAGCGACCGCTTCGTCCGGGTTAACGGTGGCATTCGGGAAACGTCCGAACATGCGCGCAACTGCGCGTCTGACGACCGGCATGCGCGTCGCGCCGCCGATCAGGATGACGTCGGACAGCTCTACGGGCCGCAAATTGCTGTCGCGGAGCGCGCGCAACACCGGCTCCCGCAACCGGTCGATCAGCGGCGCGGTCAGCGTTTCGAATTCAGCGGTCTGCAGCTCCATTTCAAAGGCCTGATCCTTCCAGATCAGCTTCATCGTAGTGGCAGGTGCGGTCGTCATGTCCCGGCGGGCGCGTTCGGCTTGTTCCCGGATCTTCTGATAGAGCGCGTCGTCGCGCTCGGACTCTTTCCACGCATCGGCGAAACGCGCGCGCATCTGGCCGATGAGCAACTCGTTGAAATCCTCGCCGCCGAGCTTGTTGTCGCCGGTCGAGGCCCGCACTTCGATGATCCCTTCGAAAATCTCGACAATCGAAACGTCAAAGGTGCCGCCGCCAAGATCGAAGACGAGGAAGCGCGCCTCGCTGTCGAGATTATGAATGCCGTAAGCGAGCGCAGCCGCGGTTGGCTCGTTGATCAGCCGCTCGACGCGAAGCCCGGCGATCTCGCCGGCGCGGTGAGTCGCCTTGCGCTGCTGGTCATTGAAATAAGCGGGCACGGTGATGACAGCCTCGGTGACCGGCTCGCCCAGATATGCCTCGGCATCCTCCTTGAGGCTGCGCAGGACGAGCGCCGAGAGTTCCTCCGCGCTATAGTCGCGCCCGCCGAGCCTGGTCGTGCGCTTCGTGCCCATATAGCGCTTGAAGGCGGTCGCGGTCGCCTGTGGGTGGCTTGCCTGACGGTCACGCGCCGCCAGCCCCACAAGCACGGCGCCGTCGTCGTCGATGCTCACGGCTGACGGCGTCAGCGTCTGACCGAGGCTGTTGGGAATCAGCGTCGCCGCGCCGTCTTTCCAGACCGCCGCCGCACTGTTGGTCGTACCAAGGTCGATTCCGATGATCATGGAATATTGCGCATCCCCCGTTTTCAACCGCATAACCGCACGGCTGGCGGCGGTGAAGCACCCGAGTGGCGCTCGCGACTATTTCAGTTCATTTTCGGTTCACCGGCCGGGCGTTCATCCTCGCCGCCAGACGTTCGGGACAAGATTTCAGGGGGCGGCGATGCGCGGAACGATCAGGGTAACAGCACTGGCATTCATGCTGCTGCCGGCGGCAGCTCAGGCGATGACGGTCAACGAGTTCCTCGCAAAGACGGCCGCGCTTCAGGCGAAAGGTTTTTCGGCGATGCTCTCGCCCGATCTCACCTTGGTCCGTGACGAGATCAAGACCGCGGCCACTGCCTATCGCGCCGAGCTCGACGCTGCCCAGGCCGCACATCGCAAGCCGCGGAGTTGTCCGCCACCCAAAGGCCAGGCGAAGGTCGATTCGAACACGTTGATGGCGTCGTTCCAGGCGATCCCACCCGCGAAGCGCTCGATGAGCGTGAAAGCGGCCTTTTACGGCTTCATGGACAAGCGCTACCCCTGCAGCTGACTATTCCATCAGGCCGAGAACCAGCAGCAGGATGGCAAAGGCGCTGAGGGCGACGACGGAGAAGATCATCAGCGCTATCGTCCGCCACAAGGCCGAGCGTTTGCGCAGCGAATAAGCGCCGCGCAGCTGCGCGAACATATGCACGGGCGGCACGGTCAGCGCGGCCAATATGATCAGGCCGGTAGATAGACCGATAGAGCCGGCGACGGTGAGAGCAACGACGAACAGCATCATGAACGCCAGCGAATAGGTGACGAAGATGGCATGGTCGTACAGGTGGAAGCGGCGACGCCACAGGAACATCAGCGCCACGAACGGCACCGAGATCGGGATCAGCGCCCAGGAGAATTTATAGGCGCTCGATTGCAGTTTGTAGAGCGCGAGGCCGGGATTTTCGCGCGCCTTCTCGATGCCCTTGTCGAACATCTCCCATCCCGTGTTCACCTTTTTGAAGCTGATCCCCTGGTTCCCGTCCTTGCCTGGCGCCAAGGTGGCGCGCGCGATCTGGAAAGATTTGAGAACCCTCCTGGCGGCAATCAGCTCTCCATCCTCGATGCCGGGGGGCTTATGCGCATGATCCGCCTCTGCCTGTTTAAGGTTTGCGGTAGCCACTGCGATCTGCCGGTCGAGGTTGGCTATCTGCTTGGGCGTTGCGGTGGTCCGGTTGGGGATCTCGAGTTCGCCGTTGAACGTGTGGATCGTCGCGAACATCAGGAAGACCGAGAACAGGAACAGCGCCAGCGGCGAGACGAAGCGCGCGCGCTCGCCAGCGATGAAGCGCCGGGTCAGCGCTCCCGGGTGGAAGGCGAGCATCGGCACCGTGCGCCACACCTTCCCCTCGAAATGGAAGACGCCGTGGAGCAGGTCGTGCAGAATCGAGCTCAATGTCCGATGAACATGCTCGGCTTGGCCGCAGGCGTGGCAATAGTCGCCGATCAGCGCAGTGCCGCAATTGAGGCATAGTCCATGCTCGGCACTGCCAGGCCCCTCCCCGGCGCCCGGCTCAAAGGCACGCCCGATCAGGGCTCCCGTGGCGATATCGCCGGCTGCTTCTATTCCCCCGCTCATCGCGCCCGATTATCACCGGATGCAGTTTAGGCGATAGGGCTTTGGCAGGCGGCGGCGAGCGTGGTAGCGATATTGTCATGGCTGACGTCGAAATCGATTCCACAGGCTTGATCGCCGATATGGGCAAGCGCGCCCGCGCGGCGGCGCGACTGGTCGCCGGCATGTCGAGTGCTGCCAAGAGCAGGGCGCTGGAAGCAGCGGCAGAGGCGCTTCGCGAGGCAGCACCCGATATCCTGGCCGCCAACGCCGCGGACATGGCGCGCGCTCAAGCGAGCGGCTTGTCGGGCGCGATGCTCGATCGTCTCCGTCTCGATGCCAAGCGGATCGATGCGATGGCCGCGGGCGTCGCCACGGTCGCGCTGCTCCGCGATCCTGTCGGTCAGCTGATCGACGAGAATCGTCGCCCCAACGGGCTCGTGCTGCGTCGGATCCGCGTGCCGATCGGCGTGATCGGCATCATCTATGAAAGCCGCCCGAACGTGACCGCTGACGCGGCCGCGCTCTGCGTCAAATCGGGCAATGCCGTCATCCTGCGCGGCGGATCGGAAGCGATCGAGAGCAATCGCGCTATCCATGCGGCCTTTGTCGCCGGACTGGAGCAAGAGGGTTTGCCGCGCGACGCGGTGCAACTCGTGCCGACGACGGATCGTGCGGCGGTGGGGGCGATGCTTGGCGCCGAGGGCGCGATCGATCTGGTCGTGCCCCGCGGCGGCAAGAGCCTGGTGGCGCGCGTTCAGGCTGAGGCGCGTGTGCCCGTGCTCGCGCATCTCGACGGCATCAACCATGTCTATGTCGATGCCTCGGCTGATCCGACCATGGCGGAGGCGATCACCGTCAACGCCAAGATGCGGCGCACCGGCATTTGCGGTGCGATGGAGACGTTGCTGATCGACCGCGACTATCCGCAGGCCGGCGAGCTGGTCAGCGCGCTGGTCGGTACGAGCTGCGAAGTACGCGGAGACGAGGGGGTGCGCGCATTGGTGCCCGGCGTCTTGCCCGCCAGCGACGCCGACTGGGACACTGAATATCTTGAGGCGATTGCCTCAGTGGCGATGGTCGATGGCGTCGAAGGCGCGATGGCGCATATCGCCGCGCACGGGTCGCATCACACCGATGCGATCGTCGCAAGCGATGAGGGCGTGGCCGAGCGCTTCCTCGCAGGCGTCGACAGCGCGATCGTGCTGTGGAACGCCTCGACCCAGTTCGCTGATGGCGGCGAATTCGGCCTGGGCGCCGAGATCGGTATCGCCACCGGGCGACTCCATGCGCGCGGTCCGGTCGCGCTGGAGGGCCTCACCACCTATAAATGGATCGTGCGGGGCACCGGCCAGATCAGGCCCTGACTATGATTGCAGCATAAGGGGCAGATACGCAGAGCACCTGTCGCGACGCCGTGCTGAAACAGCAGACGCACGGGGATTGATTTCGCGTATCGTTTGTATACATTCGATACATGACCAAAACTGCCGTTGTCACTGCCCGTATCGAGCCAGATTTGAATGATCGCCTGGATCAGCTGGCGCGAGATTATGATCGTAGTCGGGGCTGGCTCGTCTCGCGCGCTATCGAGCGCTATGTCGATGAGGAGTCTCAGCTCCTCGCGATGATCCGCGAGGGCGAGGCTGATATCGAGGCCGGCAGGGTCTTCGCCCAGGAAGAAGTCGAGGCGATGTTCAACGTCAAGCGGGAACAGCGTGACGCTGCATGAAGCGCGTTACGTGGACGCGTTCCGCGACTGAAGATCTGGTAGGAATCCGCGATTATCTCTCCAATTTCAGCCCGGAGATCGCGCAGGATTCCCTTGATCGCATCATCCTCGCCGCGCACTGGCTGCTTCGGTTTCCGTCAGCCGGATCCGCCATGGGATATCGGCGATGGCGGAAATGGCGTCCGCGCAAGACTCGCTATGTTCTGATATACGAGCCTACCGACGAAGGGATTTCCGTGGTGCGCGTTCATCATGCGCAGCAGGATTGGCGGGTAATCCCGGAATGACCCGCATCGGCATCCTCGGCGGCTCGTTCAACCCGGCGCATCGCGGCCACCGCGCGATCAGCCTTGCCGCGATCGCCGCGCTGGGCCTCGACGAAGTGTGGTGGCTGGTGTCGCCCGGCAATCCCCTGAAGGAGAAGTCGGGCGATATGGCGCCGTTCGCCGCGCGCTTCGGCTCGGCGCGGCGGATGGCGCGGCATGCGCCGATCCGCGCCAGCGCAATCGAGCTGAAACTGGGCACGCGCTACACCATGGATACGGTCCGTGCGCTCAACCGCCGCTACCCCAACAAGCGCTTCATCTGGCTCATGGGATCGGACAATCTCGCCCAGTTCGACCGGTGGCGGGGGTGGCGCCGGATCGCCCATGAGGTTCCGATTGCGGTCGTGGCGCGTCCGGGCTATGATGGCGCTGCCCGCGCGGCCCCCGCGATGGGTTGGTTGCGGCGCTTCATCCGGCCCGCATGCCAGGCAAAGAACTGGACGAAGTGGAGAATGCCGGCACTCGTGCTGTTGCGATTCCGCCCCGACCCGACTTCTGCGACCCGGCTTCGCATGGCCGATCCCGCCTGGCAGCGGCGTTTTATGCCGCGATTACCGTCCTCACCCTCAACATAGGAACCGTCTTGGCCTTATCTTCCCCCGTTTTGCGTGCGACCGATCCCGAAGAGGTCGACGCACTGCATCAACTCGTCCTGGCGTCGCTCGATGACGATCAGGCAGTCGACACGATCTCGATCCCGCTTGCGGGGAAGAGCAGCATTGCCGATCACATGGTGATCGCCAGCGGCCGCTCGACCCGCCAGGTGGCGTCGATGGCATCGAAGCTCGCCGAGAAGATCAAGGGCGAGCTTGGCCGCACCACGCGAATCGAAGGCCTGCCGACGGCTGACTGGGTGCTGATCGATGCCGGCGATGTGATCGTCCATCTGTTCCGGCCCGAAGTGCGCAGCTTCTATAATCTGGAGCGGATGTGGGCATTCGGTGACGCGCCGCCCGCCGAGCCCCCCGCCGAACCGACGCCCGCACGCGACGCGTAAACCGGCTTGCTGCTCCACATCGTCGCGCGCGGCCGGATCGGGCGCGGGCCGGAGGCCGAGCTGGTCGATCGCTATGTGAAGCGGCTCACCTGGCCGGTTCGGCTGACGGAATTGCCCGATAGCGGCGGCAAGATGCCGCCGGTCGAAGGCCAGACCCGGATCGTGATGCTCGACGAAACCGGTGAGATGCTCGGCTCGCGCGCCTTTGCCGACCGGCTCGGCAAATGGCGCGACGAGGGCGTTCGCGAAACCCGTTTCCTGATCGGCGCGGCGGACGGCTTCGATGATGCCGAACGTGCCGGCGCCGACCTGCTTTTGTCGTTCGGCCGCGCCACCTGGCCGCATCTCCTCGCCCGCGCGATGCTTGCAGAGCAATTGTGGCGCGCGGCGAGCATCCTTGCCAACCACCCTTATCATCGCGAAGGATAGTGCGATGAGGGGAAGGCACGCCTGGGGAGGGATCGCGATCGTCGCTCTGGCTGCGGGCGGCTTCTTCACTGCATCCGCCCAAACCCCGGTTTCAGAACAGCAACAGCGCCTCATCGAAGCCAAGGCGGCATCCCAGGCTGCCGCGGAACGCTCGGCCAGGCTCGAACGCGCCGCTGCGAACGAGAAGGATCAGGCGCTCCAGGCGCGCGCGCAGGAAGCGGCGGTCGCGGCGCACATCCAGCAGATCGAGGCCGATATCGCCGCCGGCCAGGCGCGGATCGCCATCATCAACCGGCTGCTCGCCGCCCAGCGCACCCGGCTCGCCGTCCGCCAGGGCCCGGTCACGCGGCTGATGGCCGCGCTGCAATCGCTCGCCCGGCGGCCGGCGATGATCAGCATCGTCCAGCCCGGTTCAGTCGACGATCTCGTCCATGTCCGTGCCGTCCTGTCGAACACTTTGCCGGTCATCCGCGCCCGCACCGCCGATGTCCGCGCCGATCTCGCCCGCACCCGCCAGCTTCAGGCAGGCGCGACCGCCGCGGCAAAGGCGCTCGCCGACAGCCGCACCCAGCTCGAGGAGCAAAGGCTGTCACTGACCCGGCTCGAGGCAGAGCACCGGCTGCGCTCGCGCGCGCTCGGCCGCGACGCTCTGTTCGAATCGGACCGCGCGATCGCGCTCGGCGAGCATGCCCGCGACATTGTCGACCTGATGGATCAGCTCGGCAATCAGGCCGCAACGCGGGAGGAGCTCGAATCGCTGCCCGGCCCGCTGCCGCGTCCGCCGCGCCCGGGCGAGGTCGCCTCGCCGGTCGACACCATCTCCTGGTCGCACAGCGCACCGCCCTACCGGCTTCCCGTTGTGGGACGGGTGGTGACCGGGCTTGGCGAGCTTTCTGATGCCGGCGTGCGCTCGCGCGGCCTTACCATCGTCAGCGCGAAGGAGGCGCAGGTGGTTGCGCCCGCCGCAGGACGGATCGCCTTTGCCGGCCCGTTCCGCGGATACGGCACGATCGTCATCATCGATCATGGCGGCGGCTGGACCTCGCTGATTTCCGGGCTTGGTGGGGTATCGGCGCGCGTCGGCGAGCGTGTCGCACAGGGTGCGCCGATCGGGGCGGCGGGCAGCGGCGACGATCCGCGCATTACCATCGAGCTCCGCAGGCGTGACCGCGCTATCGACATGACGCCGCTCCTCGGCTGAGTCTCGCCTCCAGTCAGTTCCCGTTCAGGCGCCTTGGCTTTGATCAGGCCGAAAATAGCGCTACTGTGCGAACAGTCAGCTTCTTGCAGGTATTCATTTCGATGACACGTCTCGCGTCCCGTGCGTTTTTTCAGGCCTCAGCGATTGCGATCGCGCTGGCGATCGTGCCCGTCGGCACCAGCGCGATGGCGGCGGTCGATACCGACACCTATCGCGAGATCGATGTCTTCATGGACGTCTTCAACCGGGTGAAGGCCGATTATGTCGACAAGGTCGATGACAAGACGCTGATCAAGGGAGCGATCAGCGGCATGCTCGCCGCGCTCGATCCGCACAGCGCCTATGAGACCGGGCTGGATTACGACAATCTGCGCATCCAGACTTCGGGCAGCTATGGCGGCCTCGGCCTCAGCGTCACGCTCGAGGATGGCGCCGTCAAGGTCATTGCCCCGCAGGAGGACACGCCCGGCTGGCGCGCCGGCATCAAGTCCGGCGACTACATCACCCATATCAACGGCAAGCTGATCTACGGCGAAACGCTCGACGAGGCGATCACCGAGATGCGCGGCCCTCCCGGCAGCAAGATTTCGCTGACCCTGATCCGCCCCGGCCATGACAAGCCGATCGAAATCGCGGTCACGCGCGAGCGCATCGTCCAGAAGCCCGTCAAATGGGAAGTGAAGGGCAATGTCGGCTATATCAACATCAACACCTTCTCGGAAAATACCGGCGCGGCGACCAGGGCGGCGATCCTCGGCATCGACAAGGCGCTCGGCCATGCGCCGCTCGGCTATGTCGTCGATCTGCGCGACAATGGCGGCGGCCTTCGCGACGAGGCGGTGAACGTCGCTGACGTTTTCCTGAACTATGGCGAAGTCGTCTCGGAGCGCGGCCGCGAAAAGGGCGATATCCAGCGCTTCTACGCGCATAACGGCGATTATGCGCATGGCCTGCCTGTCATCGTGCTGACCAATGCTGGCACCGCCTCGGCCTCGGAGATCGTCGCGGGCGCCCTCCAGGACCATCACCGCGCGCTGATCATGGGCGAGCGTTCGTTCGGCAAGGGATCGGTGCAGACCGTGCTCGATCTCGGCAACGGCACTGCGCTCCGCCTCACCACCTCGCGCTATTACACGCCTTCGGGCCGGTCGGTGCAGGAGGGCGGGATCGAGCCCGACGTCAAGGTGCCGCAGATTTCCGACGCCGATTACAAGTCGCGCCCGGTCTTCCGCGAGGATGATCTGCGCCGCCACCTGATCAACGAGGTCAAATCGAACAATTCGGTGCTCGAGGAGGATACCAAGCCCGATCCCCGCTTCGCCGCGACGCCTGAGCAGCTGAAGGCCAAAGGGGTCGAGGACTTCCAGCTCGATTACGCACTGAAGACGATCGGCCGGGTCGCCGTGGCACCGCAGATCGCAGCGGTGACGAGGAAGTGAGCCCCTGCCCCCGCGTCTTACGTCACCCCGGACTTGTTCCGGGGTCCATTGCGCCGCAACCGCTGACGGCGCGGGATGAGAAATGGGTGCCGGAACACGTCCGGCATGACGAGGTATTTTGATGCTCCGTGACCGCTTCGCCACGGCCCGCGCCCTCGCGCTCCTGCTGCCGCTTGCCCTGATGGCAGGCGCGCTCGGGTCGCAATATATCGGTCACCTTTACCCGTGCGAGATGTGCTGGTGGCAGCGCTATCCGCATATCGCCGCGATCGTTCTCGCGGCGCTTGCCTTCGTCGTACCGGGCTTGGGCGCGAAACGCGCTCTGGTGCTGCTTGCGACGCTCGCGATCGTCGTCAGCGGCGCGATCGGCGTCTACCATGCCGGCGTCGAATATCATTGGTGGGAGGGCATCACTGCCTGCAGCTCGACCATGACCGGCTCGGGCGGCTCAGTCCAGGACATGCTTGACCGAATCATGAAGGCGCCCGTCGTGCGCTGCGACGTGGCGCAATGGTCTCTGTTCGGAATCTCGCTCGCCGGCTTCAACGCACTGTTGTCGCTGGGCGGCGGCGCTACCATCTTGTGGCTGATGCGACGGCCCAGATCATGAATGCCACCAGCACCTGGCGGCCCGGCGACGCGAAGCGCGCGACTGGTTCGATGGTCCGCGTCGATCAGGCCGGCGAATATGGCGCGACGCGGATCTATGCCGGGCAGCTCGCGGTGATGGGCGATCGCACGCCCGTCGCCCGCAAGATCGCCGGCATGGCCATTCAGGAGGAGCGCCACCGCGCCTTTTTCGACGCGATGATGGCGCGGCGCGGCGTGCGGCCGACCCTGCTCCAGCCCTTCTGGAATGTCGCCGGCTTCGCGCTCGGTGCGGTGACGGCGGCGATCGGTCCCGAAGCGGCGATGGCCTGCACTGTCGCGGTCGAGACCGAGATCGACAAACATTATGCCGAGCAGCTCGAAATCCTCGGCGACAGCGACCCGGAATTATCGGCGGCGATCGCCGATTTCCAGGCCGAGGAAGTCGAGCACCGCGAAACCGCGCTCGCCTCGGGTGCGGAACGCGCCGTCGCCTATCCGGTCTTTACCGCATTGATTCGGGTCGGCTGCAAGCTAGCCATAGCGACGGCCAAGCGGCTCTGAACTGGGAGAGAGCAATGATCGTCAAACTTGTCGCGGGCGCGCTAGCCCTGGCTGCCATCAGCCCCGCCACAGCGCAGACCGCAGCGCCGGCTCCCATAACGGCTCAGACGGGAACGCCGACCCCAACCCCAGCGCCCGTCTCGACGCCTGCCCGTGCTCCGGCGCTCCCCGGTGCGCCCGCAGCGCCGAAGCCGGAAGGCCCCGCCGAGGTCTCGCGCAACGCGCCGGTCAATGGCGTGCTGGTCCTGTTCGGCAATGAACGCTGCCCGACCGACAAGAATGGCAACGAAATCGTCGTCTGCACCCATCGCAGTGCCGCGGAGCAATTCCGCATCCCCAAGGAGATGCGCGAATTCAAGGTCACGCCACAAAATGAAAGCTGGGCGGTGAGGGCGCAGGGCCTGGTGAACGATCCGACTGTCGCCGGCGGCATCGGCAGTTGCTCGACGGTCGGCCCGGGCGGCTCGACCGGCTGCTTCCTGCAACAGGCCCAGGCAGCGCGCGCCGAGAAGAAGGACAGGAAAGCCGACGAAAAGCACGTCGAGGATTCGCTCCCCTGATTCCGTAACCGTTGCGAGCACCGTGTTTGGACCCTAGGGTGGCGCCGTCTTTCGGTCGGGGCGCATCTCAATGGCAACTATCACGGGAACCGCCCCGCGGGTGAAGCCGCTTGCGGCGGATGGCTATGAGAAGTTCCTCGCGGTCGCCGCGACCGCACTCCTGATTACGGTCCTCACCGCCCTGGTGCGCGGATATGCGCATTGGGATCGGGTCCCCTGGCCGGTCTGGGCGCATCTCGTCACCATCCTGACAGCCCTTGCCTTGACGCCCGTCCAGTTGCTGCGCCCGCGCGGCGGTCAGCTGCACCGCGTGCTCGGCAGGGTCTGGGTGATCGCGATCTTTCTCGCCGCTCTGTTCTCGCTCCTCGTCCATTCGATCAATCCGGGCGGGTTCAGCTTCATCCACATCCTCTCCGCCTATGTCATCGTCAGCGCGCCGATCATCTGGTGGTCGGCCCGCACCCACCGGATCGCGCTCCACCGTGGCAATGTGCGCGGGATGGTCACCGGCGCGCTGATCGTCGCCGGCTTCTTCACCCTTCCCTTCGGGCGTTTGCTCGGCTCCTGGCTGTTCGGCTGATCCGATGATCCTGTCTTCGCCCGTCCGCGGGCCCCACAAGGTGGCGCTTGGCCTGTTCGCGCTCGTCTGGCTGTCGATCGTCTGGTTCGGCTCGTGGCAATTCAATCCGAACAATTCGACCCGCCTGTTCGCGGCCATTTCGCTGGTCGAACAGCACAAGGCGACGATCGACGAGTTCAAGAGGATGACGATCGACAAGGCCGAGTTCGGTGACCATGTCTATCTTGACAAGGCGCCGGGCATGACGCTGATGGCGATGCCGGCGGTCGGGATCGCCAATCTGCTGACGGGGACGACCTCCGCCAGCTATCCGCGCAGAATCAACAATGACGGTTTTTCCGGGTTCATGCAGCTCCGGCTGCGGCTCGCGGTCGCGATGTCGGTCGCGGTCATCACTGCGCTTGCCGCTGTCCTCCTGTTCGATCTTGCGACCGGCATCACCGGCAGCCCGCAAGCAGGGCTGGTGACCGCGCTCGGCTATGCGCTGGCGACCCCCGTATGGGGCTGGTCGACCACCCTGTTCGGTCATGCCCCAGTCGGCGCCCTGCTGCTGATCGCGACCTGGGCGATCTGGCGTGGCACCTCGGGCGAGCGTGAGCCGGAGCGTGCTGCGAATAGGTGGAATCCGGCTATTCGCAATCAAGCACGCGACCAAAAGGAATCTGAAGCGCGCKGCGTTTCCATGGAAACGCCGCGCGCTTCAGCGCGGTGGCGCTATCCGCTCATCGCCGGCGGAGCACTGGGCTGGGCGCTGGTCATCGAATATCCCACGGTCATCTCCGCCACGCCGATCGTCATCTGGGTGATCTGGCGGACCCGCCATCTCGCCTGGCCGCTCCGCGCGCGCCTGTTCGGGCTCGCCGCCGCCGCCGGCATCGCCGCGTTGGTTCCTCTCATCTGCTATAACGAGATCGCCTTCGGCACCTTGTTCAAGGTCGGCTATTCCGGCGTGGTCGGGTTCGACGGCATGAACCAGGGCTTTTTCGGGCTGACCTATCCCAAGCTCGCCGTGCTGGGCGAAATCACGTTTGGCACCGCGCGCGGCCTGTTCTGGCTTGCGCCGATCCTGTTCCTCGCGCCGTTCGGCATCGCCCGATTGGCCCGCGCGCCGGAAACGCGCGATCTCGCTATCCTCGCTGCGACCATCACGGTCATCGTGCTGCTCTACAATGCCTCTTACGTCTATTGGGACGGCGGCTTCTCCACCGGGCCGCGCCATTCGATCCCGATGGTCGGCTTCCTCGCACTCGGCATCGCGCCCTTATGGCGGGATTGGCGCGCGACCGGGCGCGGCTGGATCGCCGGGCTGATTGCTTCGGGCATGTTCCTCAACCTGGCGGTGGCTGCCGTCGAGATCGCTGCGCCGAGCGAATTCCCCTTCCCGCTCGCCAACCCGATCCTGAAGGGGTTCATGCGCGGCGAGATCCATGATCTTCCCGGCGAATATTGGGGCTGGCCGCCGGCGCTCGGCCTGCTGCCCTGGCTGGCGATCGCCGTGCCGCTGCTGGTCTGGATCGTGCGGCAAGCCGGCTTGCCCGCAAAGGCGCCAGCGGATATTCAGCCAGTCCTCGCGTGACTGGCGAATCGTGGAGCACCACGGGGAAGCGCGAGATGTAAGATGGCCGCTCGCCTGGGCATTTCCTCGATGGTTGGAGGTTCCTGTGCCCGAGATGTCGCCCATCCGAATCGCCTTTCTGCTCTTTCCGAATGTCACCCAGCTCGATCTGACCGGGCCGGCGCAAGTGCTGTCGCGCCTCGGCAACGCAACGATCGATCTTGTCGCGAAGACCCGAGATCCGGTGCCGACCGACGCCGGCTTCGCCCTGCTGCCGACCGTCACCTTCGCTGACGCGCTCCAGCCCGACATTCTCTGCATCCCCGGCGGCTTCGGCATCCAGGATGCGATGGAGGATGAAGCGACTCTCGCCTGGGTGAAGAGCGCTGCGGAAGACGCAACCTGGGTTACGAGCGTGTGTACCGGCGCCCTGCTGCTGGGCGCCGCCGGCCTGCTCAAAGGCTATCGCGCCACGACCCATTGGGCCTCGCACCATCATCTCGCTGCGTTCGGCGCAATTCCGGTCAAGGAGCGCTTCGTGTTCGATCGCAACCGCGCGACCGGTGGCGGCGTGACCGCGGGCATCGACTTCGGCCTCGCGCTCACCGCCGCGATCCGCGGCGAGGCGCATGCGAAACTCGTCCAGCTCAGCCTCGAATATGATCCCGCACCGCCGTTCGATTCAGGATCTCCCGAGCGCGCCGATGCCGAAACTCTGGCGCGCTATCAGGGGATGGCGGCAAGATCGGCGCCCGATCGCGACGTCCGCACCCGAGCTGCCGCGGCGCGGCTGACCTGATCCCTCATCTCCATTCGCTCTGAGCTCGTTGACGATCGAGGTCCAAAGCCTCGCCTTGACTGATCTCCGCCGCTCTCCATCTACAGGGTATCACCATGTTCGATCTCAACGCCTATCTCGCCCGTATCGCGCTCGACGCGCCACCTGCCGCCGATGCTGAAGGCCTCGACCTGCTGCAGCGCGCCCACCGCCTTGCCATCCCCTTCGAGAATCTCGACGTCATCCTCGATCGGGGCATCCGCATCGACAGCGCGTCGGTCTTCGCGAAGCTCGTGACCGCGCGCCGCGGCGGCTATTGCTTCGAGCAGAACCGGCTGTTTATCGATGCACTGGCAGCGCTCGGTTTCACCGCCCGTCCGGTGCTTGCGCGAGTCTGGCTAGCCGCGAGCGAAACCCCGCCGCTCACCCATGTCTTCAGCCTGGTGACGATCGCGGGGCAGGACTGGATCGCCGACCCCGGCTTCGGTGGCAGCTATTCGCCGATCCTGCCACTCGCTGAGGGGGCTGAGGTCGAAGCCCCGGACGGCGCCCGCTTCCGCCTTGCGAAGGACCCGGTGCATGGCTGGATGCTGACGCGAGACGGCCATCCCGGCACGACTGATGGGCGCAATACCGGGGTCGGCTTCCAGCCCCAATACAGCTTCACCCTGGCGCAGGTCTGGGATTCCGATCTCGCAATGGGCAATCACTGGACCTCGGCGGCGCCCCAAAGCCGCTTCAGGCAGGTCCGCCTCGCCAGCCTCGTGCTGCCCAGGGGGCTTGCGAGCCTGACCGACCGGGTCGAGCGCAGCCGAGCGGGGGAGGAGGAGACGATTGTCGAGATCGTCGATGCCGAGACATATCGCACCCGACTCGCCAAATTGTTCGGGATTGCGCTTACAGCGGAAGAGGTCGCGGCGCTGGGGCTTTTCTGAGGCGGGCGGCGTCTCGAACAAGGAGCTAGCGACGTGTCCGACGGATCTGACCCACCAAGTCCGACGCCTTCCCCGTTCGATCAAGATACCATCAACTTTTACGATTCGAATGCGGTATCCTATTCGGCGGCGCGCCCGGACGAGGTAACGCCCGAACTCGTGGCATTTCTGTCCAATCTCAGCCCCGGTTCGCGCATCCTTGAACTTGGCTGTGGCAGCGGATGCGATGCCGCAGAAATGGCGAGGCGGGGGTTCGAAATCGATGCAACCGACGGTACGCCCGCCATGGCCGCGCTTGCGAGCGAGCGGCTCGGGCGCGCGGTTCGGGTTCTTCGTTTCGACGACCTCGATGCGCAGGAAAGTTACGATGCGGTCGTTGCGTGCGCCTCTCTGCTGCACGTGCCGCTTCTGGCATTGCCCGCGATTCTGACACGCGTCTGGAAGGCGCTGAAGCCGGGCGGCTGGCATTTTGCGAGTTACAAAACGGCGGGAGCCGAAGGCCGGGACAAGCACCAGCGCTATTACAATTATCTGGAACGCCAGGACGCCGAGCGCATATATGGCGAGACCGGGATATGGGCATCGATAATGTGCGATGAGTATGATGGCGTCGGCCATTTCAGCGAACCGGCGCGTTGGCTGACGGTGACCGCTCAAAAATAATTGTCAGGCATGACAATCGACAGATTCACGTCAGCTATTTGAACGTCATTCAAGCTAGTTGTCGGCTTGAGGCGGTATTCTCGAAACAGCGGCCTCAGCGACTTTCATGACGATAAATTAACGCGACGCGAAACCGCCTCGCCCTTAAGCTCGCGCCGCGAATATGCGGGGGAGGCGGACGGAATGACTCAAGCCATTGGCCATGGGATTCAGGAAGCGGAGCAGGCGCTGCTCGACGAGCTGCGCCAGGTGCGCCGCACCGTCCGGACAAAACCGGGCGAAACAGACGGTGCCGCGCCGCTGCTCACGACCGGTCAGAAGATCGCCGATACCGTGGCATCGACCATGGGCTCATGGCGCTTCATCATCATCCAGACGACGATCCTGTTGTTCTGGATCGTGCTGAACGTCACTGCCTATGTCCAGCGCTGGGATCCCTATCCCTTCATCCTGCTCAACCTCGCTCTGTCGTTCCAGGCGGCCTATGCCGCGCCGTTCATCATGATGAGCCAGAACCGGCAACAGGATATCGATCGCCGCGCCGCGGAAACCGATTACCAGATCAACATCAAGGCCGAGCTCGAGATCGAATCGCTCCACCAGAAGCTCGATCAGCTGCGCGAGACGGAGGTCCTGCAACTCACGATCGCGGTGCAGGATCTGACTGAGCTGCTCAATCGGGCGGGTCTGTGCGGGCCGGTCGATCAGAAGCCGGCCTCTGGTCCCGCATAGGATCTGGTTGAAAGCGGAATGCCCACATCCAGGCTCAGGATATTCTTCGATGGCGGCTGCCGTCCGAACCCCGGGATGATGGAAATCGCCATCGTCGTGCGCGGGCGAAGCTATATCACCCATGATCTCGGCCATGGCACCAGCGGCGATGCCGAATGGCTGGCCCTCCTCGAGGCGATCCGCATAGCGCGATCGCTGGACGAGCCGGATTTCGTCCTGGTCGGTGATTCAGCGATGGTCGTCGATCAGGCCAATGGCACCTCGAAATGTCGAAGCGCGAACCTCCAGGCTCATCTCGAAAACTTCCGGCAACTCGCCGCTGCCGGGCCGCCCCTGCGTATCCGGCACATCGGGCGATCGCAGAATCTCGCCGGCATTGCTCTGGCCAAAACGCATGACCGGTGAAGCCGCCGAACCTGCGGCGGAGCTTCCGACCCTCTACAGCTTCAGGCGCTGCCCCTATGCCATGCGCGCCCGTATGGCGCTTCTGGTCAGCGGGCAGACCTGCGTGCTGCGCGAGGTCGCCCTGCGCGCAAAGCCCGTTGAGATGATAGAGGCTTCGGCAAAGGCGACCGTTCCGGTGCTGGCCTTGCCGGATGGTCAGGTGATCGACGAGAGCCTCGACATCATGCGCTGGGCGCTCGCGCGAAATGATCCCGAAGACTGGCTCAGCGCTGACGACGCTGTGCTCGTCGCTGAAAATGATGGTCCGTTCAAACATCATCTGGATCGTTACAAATATCCGGACCGTCATGGCTCCGATCCGGCTGAGGATCGCGCGATGGGGTTGGCTTTTCTCGCCTCACTTGAAGCCCGACTCGCGGAGCATGCGAATCTCTGCCGCGAACCCCGGTCTTTCGCTGATATCGCGATCATGCCGTTCGTTCGGCAGTTCGCCGCGACAGACCAGAGCTGGTTCGAGGCGCAGTCCCTGCCGCGACTCAAGGCCTGGCTGACACGCCATCAGGAGTCGCCGCTGTTCCTGCAGGCAATGCTTCGTGTACCGCCATGGCAGGCTGGTGACGCACTGACCTTGCTTACGACGCGGTAATTCATCGAAAAAGTGGCATTGCCGCTGCTATCTGTCGCATGATCTCAATTAATCTATTGATCCTGACGCCGCATCGCCAATATGGGGGCGCATGACCGTCATCGAAACCTATCGCGCGAACGCTGCCGCTCAGCGCGCCGCTGCCGCCAACACGAACCTCCCGAACCGTCGCGAGATGCATGAGCGCTCGGCGCGGACCTGGGAAATCATGGCCATCAGCGCCGAAGAGACCGTCGGTCGCGCCCTGGTCAACCAGGCTGCGAAAGCCGAACGCGGCTAATCACTTAAGCCTGAGCGGCTCCGTGCGGCGAGCGCTGCCTCAGCGCTTCGCCTTCAATCCGCGCACCCGGTGCCAGATATAGAATCCCACCGCCGCCACCAGCACGACCGCGATCACGGCGTCGGCGCTGTGGAAAGCTGCCTTGATTCGCGGATCGCTGTTCCATTTGTCGCCGAGCTTCATGCCGACCCAGGCGAGCCCGAAGCACCACGGCCATGAGCCGATGAATGTGTAGATGTGGAACGGCACCAGCCGCATCCGCGCCACGCCCGCCGGGAAGGCGATGAACGACCGGATCACCGGCAGCAGCCGCCCGATCAGCACCGCGATGGAACCGAATCGCTCGAAGAAGCGGTCAGCGGCGTCGAGTTCGCCTGGCCCGATCAGCACATACCGGCCCCAGCGCTCGGCGAGTGGCCGCCCGCCCCGCTTGCCGACCTCATAGCCGACGATCGAGCCGAGATTGCAGCCGATCGCGCCTGCGGTCGCCGCGAGATACAGGTTGAACGTGCCCGTCGAGACGAGATAGCCGGCGAACGGCATGATGATTTCCGACGGAAGCGGAATGCACGCCGATTCGATCGCCATCAGCAGCATGATGCCGAGATAGCCGCCGCCCGAAATCACGGCGATCGCGAAACTGGCGAGGAAGGTCAGGAGCTTTTCGATCATGCGTGCCCTTTTGTCGAACCGCGCGCTCGCCGCCAGCACAATCTTGCGCTGCCCGGTTTGTCCCAGGTCCTTTTTCCCCGGCGCCTTCCACCGGAACTCTCGGTCCTCGAAAAGGTTGTACAATGTTCTGTACAGACAGGAAATGTCAGCGCCCCGCATGACATTTTGAATAAAGCCTTGAAAAGCGCTGCTCTCCCGCGCGTCTCCAGGTGCCGCGCCTCATCGCCTGACTGGCACCCGACCCCCCCTAGGGGCATGACATAATTCTCCAACATGCCAGCGCCCTTTTCCCCATATTCCCCTCGTAAACCCCTTGCAGGGGGCCGAAATCCGCACCGAATTATGTCACTCGTCCAACACCGCACCGCGGGCTCGTCCACGCGATTCAACCCGCGCCTGAAATTCTCTATAGCGACCGTGTTTGGCCGGCATGACTGGCGCGATTGCGGTACCTCTTGCTATCGGAGGCCCCTGGCCAGCGGCGGAACGATGATGATCGATGACGAGAAGCGCGCCGCTGCCTTCGCCGCGGTGGAGGAGGTCCGCCCCGGCATGCTGGTTGGTCTCGGTACCGGCTCGACGGCCGCCTTCGCGATCGCGCGGCTCGGCGAGCTTGTCCGCGCCGGCCTCGACATCCGCGCCGTCGCGACCTCGCGCCGCAGCGAAGAGGCTGCACGGTCGGCCGGCATCGCCCTGCTCGACTTTGCCGAGGTGGAAGCGGTCGATCTCACCATCGACGGCGCCGACGAGATCGACGACCGGCTGTTCGCGATCAAGGGCGCCGGCGGGGCGATGCTCCGCGAGAAAATCGTCGCTGCCGCCTCGCGCCGGATGATCGTCATCGCCGATGCTTCGAAACGCGTCGAGCGGATCGGCCGGGCGAAGCTGCCGGTCGAGATTCTCCCCTTCGCCCGCGCCTTTGTCGCGGCGCGACTCGAAGCGCTCGGTGCCCGCGTCACGCTTCGCCCGGACTATCTAACTGATCAGGGCAATCTCATCGCGGATTGCATATTTCCCGAAATGCCAGACCCTTCCGCCCTCGCTGCGCATCTTTCAGCGCTTCCCGGCGCGCTCGGCCACGGCCTTTTCCTTGACGAGGTCGATTGCGCCTATATCGGCGATGGCGACCGCGTCATTCGGCTCGAGCCCAGGCAACCTCCGGCACCGCCTGGCGTTCGGCACCCATAGCTACGAAAGCGAATTTTCATGTCAGATGTCGCCACGACCAGTGCCCCGGTTCCCGGCCTGCACGAAGACGGCTCGCCCGCGCGCCTCGCGATCGACACGATCCGCACCCTCTCGATGGACGCGGTGCAGAAGGCGAATTCGGGCCATCCCGGCACGCCGATGGCGCTCGCCCCGGTCGGCTATACGCTCTGGTCGCAATTCCTCCGCACCGATCCCGACAAGCCCGATTGGCCCAACCGCGATCGCTTCGTGCTCTCGGTCGGCCACGCCTCGATGCTGCTCTATTCGCTGCTGCACCTTGCCGGCGTGAAGGAGGTCGATCGCGACGGCAACAAGACCGGCAATCTCGCGGTCAGCCTCGACGATATCGAGAATTTCCGCCAGCTCGGCTCGAAGACGCCCGGCCATCCCGAATATCGCCACACCACCGGCGTCGAGACCACCACCGGCCCGCTCGGTGCCGGCTGCGGCAATTCAGTCGGCATGGCGATCGCCGAGCGCTGGCTCGCCGCGCGCTACAACAAGCCCGGCTTCGATCTGTTCGATCATGACGTCTACGCGCTGTGTGGCGATGGCGACATGATGGAAGGCGTCTCGGCCGAGGCGGCCAGCCTCGCCGGCCACCTCAAGCTGTCGAACCTGTGCTGGATCTACGACAGCAACCTGATCAGCATCGAAGGCGCGACCAATCTCGCGTTCGACGAGGATGTCGGCAAGCGCTTCGAAGCCTATGGCTGGAACGTCATCCATGTGAACGACGCCAATGATTGCGCTGCGCTCACGGCCGCTTTCGCCGAGTTCAGGGCAACCAATGATCGCCCGACCTTCATCGTCGTCCATTCGGTCATCGGCTGGGGCAGCCCACGTGCCGGCAGCGAAAAGGCACACGGCGAGCCGCTCGGTGCCGACAATATCCGCGAGACCAAGAAAGCCTATGGCTGGCCCGAGGACGCGCAGTTCCTCGTGCCGGACGGCGTCGCCGAGCATTTCGAGGGGGCGATCGCCGATCGCGGCCGCCCGCTTCGCGAGGCATGGGAGGCAATGTTCGCCTCCTATCGCGCCGCGAACGGCGATCTCGCCAAAGAGATCGACCTTCTCCTCGCCGGCGACCTGCCCGATGGCTGGGATGCCGATATCCCGGTGTTCGACGCTGACGAAAAGGGCATCGCCTCGCGCGATGCCGGCGGCAAGGTCCTCAACGCAATCGCCAATCGCGTGCCCTATCTGGTCGGCGGCTCGGCCGATCTCGCGCCCTCGACCAAGACCGACGTCAAGGGCAAACCCTCGTTCGAGGCCGGCAGCTATGACGGCAGCAACTTCCATTTCGGCGTGCGCGAGCACGGCATGGGCGCGGTCGTGAACGGCATGGCGCTGACTCATCTGCGCGCCTACGGCTCAACCTTCATGGTCTTTGCCGATTATATGCGCCCGCCGATCCGGCTAGCTGCGATCATGGAACTTCCCTCGATCTTCGTCTTCACCCATGATTCGATCGGTGTCGGCGAGGATGGCCCGACCCATCAGCCGATCGAGCACCTCGCAACGCTGCGCGCGATCCCCGGGCTCGACACGATCCGCCCGGGCGACGCCAATGAGGTCGCCTGGGCCTGGCGCGCAGCGCTTGAGCACAAGCACCGGCCGACCAGCCTCATTTTCTCGCGCCAGGCCTTGCCGACGCTCGATCGCACCAAATATGCCTCGGCCGAAGGGCTGATGAAGGGTGCGTATATCCTCGCGGGCGATGCTGATCCCGAACTGATCCTGATCGCCACCGGCAGCGAGGTCTCGCTTGCCGTCGCGGCGCATGAGGCGCTGACGGCACAGGGCGTGCGTTCGCGCGTTGTCTCGATGCCGAGCTGGTTCCGCTACGAGCTGCAGGATCAGGCGTACAAGGACAGTGTCCTGCCCAAATCGGTCAAGGCGCGCGTTGCGATCGAGATGGGCGGCGAGCTCGGCTGGGATCGCTATGTCGGGCTGGACGGCAGGACGGTGACGATGTCGACCTTCGGCGCATCCGCCCCGATCGCGAAGCTGCAGGACAAGTTCGGTTTCACTGTCGACAATGTCGTCAAGGTCGCGCGCGAATTGCTCGGAAAGGATTGATCATGAGCCTCATCAAGGATCTCACCGCCCGGGGCCAGGCAGTCTGGCTCGATTTCGTCGATCGCAAGTTCCTGGCTGAAGGCGGCCTTCAGAAGCTGATCGACGAGGATGGGCTGACCGGCGTCACCTCGAACCCGTCGATCTTCGAAAAGGCGATGGGCCACGGCACTGCCTATGACGCCGCGCTCGCCGAGTTCGATCGGGAGCATCCCGGCGCGCCGGCGATGGACCGTTATGAGCATCTCGCCATCCAGGACATCCAGGCGGCCGCCGATACGCTGCGCCCGGTCTATGATCGCCTCGGCGGCAAGGACGGCTATGTCAGCCTCGAAGTCTCGCCCTATCTCGCCAACGACACCGACGGCACGATCGCTGAAGCCGCGAAGCTGTGGCGGCTGGTCGACCGGCCCGATCTGATGATCAAGATTCCGGGCACGCTCGCAGGCACGCCGGCAATCGCTGCAACGATCGCGGCCGGCATCAACGTCAATGTGACGTTGCTGTTCTCGATCGAGGCCTACAAGGCAGTCGCCCTCGCCTTTGTCGAAGGGCTCGAGCAGCGGGTCGCAAAGGGCGAGCCGATCGACAAGATCGCCAGCGTGGCGAGCTTCTTCGTCAGCCGGATCGACACCAAGATCGACGATGCGATCGACGCGCGGATCAAGGCGGGCGACGCCGAATCCGAGGCGCTGAAGGCAGTGCGCGGCAAGGTCGCCATCGCCAACGCCAAGCTCGCTTATGCCTGGTACGAAGAGTTCATCGCCTCGGACCGCTGGCAGGCGCTCGCCGGCAAGGGCGCGATGCCGCAGCGGCTGCTCTGGGCCTCGACCGGCACCAAGAACCCCGATTATCCCGATACGCTCTATCTCGACACGCTGATCGGCAAGGACACAATCAACACCGTGCCGCCCAAGACGCTGGATGCATTCCGCGCTCGCGGCACCGTTGCCGATACGCTGACTGCCGATGTCGATGGCGCCCGCCATGTTCTCGCTGAGGCCGAGCGACTCGGTCTCGACCTGAACGGCGTCACCGATACCCTGGTCGAGGAAGGCGTCGCCTCCTTCTCCAAGGCATTCGACGATCTGCTCGGCGCGATCGCCGCCAAGCATCCCGAAACGGCGGCCTGACTGATCACCCCCCATCCGGAGAGACATGTATGCGTATCGGAATCATCGGCCTCGGCCGGATGGGCGGCAATATCGCGCTAAGGCTGATGCGGGCGGGACATGAGACGGTCGTCTATGATCGCGACGCGAAGGCCATTGCCGATATCGTCGGCCAGGGTGCTGTCGGTGCCGAGTCGCTCGAGGACCTGCACGCAAAGCTCGCAAAGCCTGCGATCTTCTGGGTGATGCTCCCCGCCGGCGATCCGACCGAGCAGACGATCGAGACGCTCGCCGGCTTCAGCGGCGAGGGCGATATCATCATCGATGGCGGCAACACCTTCTACAAGGACGATATCCGCCGCTCCAAGGCGCTGGCCGAAAAGGGCATCCGCTATGTCGATGTCGGCACCTCGGGCGGAGTCTGGGGGCTTGAGCGCGGCTATTGCATGATGGTCGGCGGTGAAAAGGCGGCGGTCGATTCGTTGGATCCGATCCTGGAGGCGCTCGCACCCGGGCTCGGTACCATTCCCCGCACCCCGAACCGGATGGAGAATGAAGGCGAGGATCCGCGCGCCGAAAAGGGCTATATCCATGCCGGCCCGGCCGGCGCGGGGCATTTCGTCAAGATGGTCCATAACGGCATCGAATACGGCCTGATGCAGGCCTATGCCGAAGGCTTCGACATCCTGAAGGGCAAGTCGTCGGACAAGCTGCCCGAGGACGAGCGCTTCGATCTCAATCTCACTGACATCGCTGAGGTATGGCGGCGCGGCAGCGTCATCTCGTCCTGGCTGCTCGATCTCTCCGCTTCCGCGCTCGCGCAGGATCAGCAGCTCGAGAAATTCTCCGGCAAGGTCGCTGATTCGGGCGAAGGCCATTGGACGATCGAGGCAGCGATGGAAGAGGCGGTGCCGGTCAATGTCCTCTCGGCCGCCTTGTTCGCCCGCTATCGCAGCCGGGTCGATCACACTTTTGGCGACAAATTGCTCTCGGCGATGCGCTTCGGGTTCGGCGGCCATGTCGAGATGCCGCAATGAGCGAGCCGGTACGGCTCGTCGTTTCGGACGTTGACGGTACATTGGTCGACAAGAACAAGAAGCTGACGCCGGGGACGGCTGCGGCGGTCAAGCGGCTCCGCGCGGCGGGGGTCGGCTTCACGATCATCAGCGCGCGGCCGCGCTCGGGAATGATGCCGATCGCCGACACACTGGCGATCGACGACCCGATGGGCGCCTTTAACGGCGGCACCATCTTCCGCCGCGATGGCACGGTGATGGAGCAGCACCGGCTCGACCCCGATATCGTGCGCGCCATGTTCGATCTGGTGGCCGATGCCGCTGTCGATCGGTGGGTGTTCGCCGACGATCGCTGGTATGCGAGTACGGATCAGGGTCATCATGTCGATAGCGAGCGCATCGCCTCGAACCAGGCGCCGATCGTCACCAGTGATTTCACGAGCCTGTATAACCGTGCCGACAAGCTCACCTTCGTCAGCGACGACCCCGCGCTGCTGAGTGGCCTCCACAAGCAGGCCGCTGCCGCCATCGGCGCGCGTGCAACCGTGGTCCAGTCCCAGACCTATTATCTCGACGTGACCGCGCTCGCCGCCAACAAAGGCGATGGCGTAACGCTGCTGGCCGCGGCGATGGGAACGTCGCTCCAGGCGGTCGCGGTGATCGGCGATCAAGGCAACGATGTCGCGATGTTCGAACGCGCCGGCCTGTCGGTCGCGATGGGGCAGGGCCCGGCCGAGGTTCGCGCCAAGGCGGACTTCACCACAGCCGGCAACGATCAGGACGGCGTGGCGCGCGCAATCGACGAGATCATCCTCCCGCGCACTTAATCCCCTTCTCACTTAGTCCCCCTCCCACTTGTGGGAGGGGCTAGGGGAGGGCCTGTCCGGGAAACGCTGTCCTCAAGACAGGCCCTCCCCCGACCCAGTGACCAGTACCAGCCGGGTCAACCATGCCCCCGGCATGGTTGAGGGATGGCCGGGGGCCATCCCGACCCGGTTGGCGCAGGTCACTCGCAAGCGGGAGGGGAGAAAGTGAGCAGGCGTTGATTCAACCCACCGGATCATCGGCGTAACGCCGGGCAATGACAGCACACGCAATCAGCTGGAGCTGGTGGAACAGCATCAGCGGCAGGATGACCAATCCCACCTGCGCCGGCGGAAACAGCACGCCGGCCATCGGCACGCCCGAAACCAGGCTTTTCTTCGACCCGCAGAACACAAGCACGATCGCATCCTCACGGCTAAGCCCCATCAGCTTCCCCGTGCCCCAGGTTGCGAGCAGCACCAAGGCGAGCAACACCGAGCAGACCGCAAGAATCACCGCCAGTGACCCCACCGACATCTGGTGCCAGATCCCCCCGACCACCGCAGCGCCGAACGCGGTGTACACAACCAGCAGGATCGATCCGCGATCGACCATCGTCACCAGCCGCTTCTGCCGCGCGACGAAGCTGCCGATCACCGGCCGCAGCAAATGCCCGAGCACGAACGGCAGAAGCAGCTGCAGAAGGATCGTCTCGACCGAGGAAAACGATACGCTCGCGCTGCCGCCCGAACGGATCAGCAGAGCCGCGAGCGCTGGCGTCAGCACGATGCCGACCAGGTTCGAGAAGGAAGCGCTGCACACTGCCGCCGCGACATTGCCCCGCGCGATCGCTGTGAAGGCAATCGAGGACTGCACCGTCGAGGGCAGCAGCGTCAGGAACAACAGACCGCCCGCGACCGGGGCCGCGAGAAACGGCAGGGCGGCGATGCCAAGCCCGAAGATCGGGAACAGGATATAGGTGGAGGCGAACACCGCGAGATGCAGCCGCCAGTTCTTTGCGCCGGCGACGATCGCCTCGCGCGACAGCTTGGCGCCGTGGAGGAAGAACAGCAGCACGATCGCTGCGTCGGCGATCGCCCCGAACACCGGCACAGCGGCCCCGCGCGGCGGCAGTAGCGAGGCGAGGATGACGGTTCCGAGCAGCGTCAGGATGAACGGCTCGAACAGGACGAGGAAGCGTTTCAGCATATCGCCCCTTCGCGCGATCGGTGCCGCCCCGCAATGGGTTTGCGTTGCCGCCGGCTTTTCGTTCTAAGCTGAGGCCATGTCCGACCCTCATCCCATGACCGACGCCGCGATCGTCGAAGCGGCACGAGCGCTGCTCGATCTCGACGTGCCGCCCGAATGCCTGCCGGGCGTCCGCGCCAATCTCGCGCTGCTCGCGGAGCACGCGCGGTTGGTTGGCGATCTCGATGACTGAGACAGCGGGGGCAATCGCCGAAGCGGTCCGCAGCGGCACGCGCTCCGCGCTGTCGTTCGCTGAAGACGCCATCGCGCGGATCAAAGTGCGGGATGGCGCGATCGGTGCGGTCACACGCCTGCTCGAAGATCGAGCACTGGCCGAAGCGCGCGCCGTCGATACGATTGTCGCGGCCGGCGGTGATCCCGGGCCGCTTGCCGGCGTGCCGTACGGCGTGAAGGACCTGTTCGACGTCGCCGGACTAACGACCACCGCGGGCGCGGCGATGCGGCGGGATGCAGCGCCGGCGAGCGCCGATGCCGAGGCGGTCGCGCGGATGCGTGCGGCAGGCGCCATACTGGTCGCGACGCTCAACATGGACGAGTTCGCCTATGGTTTCGCGACCGTCAACGCCGCCTTCGGCACCACGCACAACCCGCATGACATCGCTCGTCTCGCGGGCGGCTCCTCGGGTGGTTCGGCGGCCGCGGTCGCCAGCGGCATGCTGCCGCTGACGCTCGGCTCGGACACCAATGGTTCGATCCGAGTGCCCGCCGCGCTCTGCGGGCTCTACGGCCTGAAGCCAGCGCATGGCAGCTTGCCGATGGGCGGAGTGTTCCCGTTCGTCGACAGCTTCGACGATATCGGCCCCTTCGCGACGTCGATCGCTGACCTGAGGCTGGCATGGCAGGTGCTCGGCGGCGCTGATCACCCTGCCGCCCCGGTCCGGGTCGCCCGTCTCGGCGGCTGGTTCGAGGCCAATATGGCGCCCGAGCTCGCCGCCGCGATCGACCTGCTCGACGCGCATCTTGGCGGACTGACACGCGTCGAATTCCCCGAGGTCGGCCGCGCCCGCTCGGCTGCCTTCCTGATGACGGCGGCGGAAGGCGGCGCGCGTCACCTCCCCGAGTTGCGC
Organism: Sphingomonas sp. P3_C5; assembly: GCF_056402635.1. NCBI lineage: Bacteria > Pseudomonadati > Pseudomonadota > Alphaproteobacteria > Sphingomonadales > Sphingomonadaceae > Sphingomonas > Sphingomonas sp. P3_C5. The sequence continues at coordinate 111,476 of NZ_JBFUHA010000001.1, read as the reverse complement.
CGCCGCCCGCTCGAGTTCGATCCGGCGACGCGTGACCGGTTGATGGCGGGTGCGATGCTCCCTGCTGCGCATTATCTGGCCGCGCAGGCCTTCCGCGAAACCTTTCGCGCGGCCGTGGACTCCTTGTTCGAGCATCACGATGTGCTGATCGCCCCCTGTGTCGGTGAGGTGGCGCCGCGGATCGACGATCCCTTCATCACGGTCGATGGCGCCCGCGTGCCCGCCCGCGCGCATCTCGGGCGCCTGACCCAGCCGCTGAGCTTCATCGGCCTGCCGGTGATCGCCGTGCCTTTATACCGGCCCGGCCAACTGCCGCTCGGCCTCCAGCTCGTCGGGACGCCTGGACGTGAGGCAGCTTTGTTCGCATTGGCCGAGCGCCTCGAAGCCGATGGCCTGACCGGCTTCACCTCGCCCGTCTGAACCCCCTTCCGCTTGGGAAAAGTCGCGCTATGCTCGGCTTAATCCGGCGCCGACCGGAATCGGCGGGAGCGGATCGGGTAGCCGGGGGGACCGCCAATGTCGACTACACAGGAATCGAAGACGAGCAGGCTGGCGGCGAGGTTCGACCTTGCCGGGCGCGGCACGGATGTGCGGACTGAAGTCCTCGCTGGCGTGACCACCTTCCTGACCATGGCCTATATCATCGTCGTCAACCCGGCGATCCTCGGCCAGGCGGGCATGCCCGTCGCCGCGGTCGCTGCCGCGACCTGCTTCGCGGCCGGGATTGCGAGCATCCTGATGGGCTCGATCGCCAATGTCCCGCTCGCGCTCGCGCCGGGAATGGGGCTCAACGCCTATTTCAGCTTCACCGTCGTGCAAGGCATGGGCGTGCCGTGGCCGGTGGCTCTGGGCTGTGTGCTGATCTCTGGTGTCGCCTTCCTGCTGCTCACCGCGGCCGGCATACGCCAGATGATCCTCGCTGCCATACCGCCCCATCTGCTCGCGGCCGTGGCGGGCGGCATCGGCCTGTTCATCGGCTTTATCGGGCTGAAGAATGCCGGCATCGTCGTGAATAATCCGGCCACCAGCGTTGCCCTTGGCGATCTCCATGCGCCTGGCGCGGCGCTCGCCCTGATTGGCCTGGTTACCATAGCGGTGCTGAGCGCCTGGCGCGTCAAGGGCGCGGTGCTGATCGGCATCGTGCTGACCACGTTGATCGGCTGGCTGATGGGCTTGGTTACGTTCACGCCTCAACCCTATTCAGTCGCGGCGCTGACCGAGACCGCTTTCCGGCTCGATCTCGGCGGCGTCTTCGGCAGCGGCGGCAAACACGGGCTCGGGGTGCTCGAGATCCTGTTCGTCTTCCTGTTCGTCGACCTGTTCGACAATATCGGCACGCTGGTGGCAGTGACCAAGCGCGCGGGCCTGGTCGGTCCTGATGGCAAGATCCCCCGCCTCAACCGAATGCTCTTCACTGATGCGATCGCGACAATGATCGGCGCCTGTGCCGGCACCAGCACCGTCACCTCCTATGTCGAAAGCGCAGCCGGCGTGGAGGCGGGTGGGCGCACCGGTCTGACCGCGATCGTCACCGGGGTTTTGTTCCTCGCTGCGATGTTCGTCGCGCCCTATGCGCAGCTCGTGCCGCTCGCAGCGACCGCGCCGGCCCTGATCATGGTCGGCGCGTTGATGATGTCGCCGCTCATCGAGGTGGCATGGGATGATCCGGAAACGGCGATTCCGGCCTTCCTGACGGTCGTGATGATCCCGCTGACCTTCTCGATCGCCAATGGCCTTGCCTTTGGCATCACCGCCCACGCCTTGCTGAAGCTGCTCCGGGGCAAGATCACCCGAACCGATTGGCTCCTGCTGGTGCTCGCGGCGCTATTCGTCATCCGCTTCGCATGGCTGGCAGTGGCATGAGGCGCCTCATCGCGCTCGCGCTGATGCTCATCGCCGCCGCGCCGGCCGCTGCGCAGAAGCTCGACGCGACGCCCCGCACTGCCGTGATGACTGCCTTTCCGCCGGAATGGTATGCGATGGTCGGCAGCGTTTCGGCGCCGGTCACCCATCATGTGAACGGCCTCTCGATCCTGACCGGAACGATGGAAGGCAAGCCGGTCATCCTGATCCAGAGCGGCGTATCGATGGTCAATGCAGCGATGACGACCCAGCTGCTGCTCGATCGCTTCGCCGTGAAGCGGATCATATTTTCGGGCATCGCCGGCGGCATCAACCCTGCGCTGGATATCGGCGATGTCGTCGTGCCTGAGCGCTGGAACCAATATATGGAGGTGTCGCTCGCCCGCGAAACACCCGAAGGATGGGTGCCGCCCGAGCACCGCACGGTGGATCAGCTTCCCAATTACGGTATGATGTTTCCCCGCGACGTGCGGGTCGGCAGCGCGACTGAAAAGCCCGTGCCGCGTCGCTGGTTCGTCGCCGATCCAACCCTGCTCGATCTCGCGCGCAAGGTTGCGACCGCAACGCCGCTCGCACGGTGCCTGCCGTCGAGTGCGGCGAGCGCTTGTCTTGCTCGGGCCCCGAAGATCGTCGTCGGCGGCGCGGGGATCAGCGGTTCGGCCTTTGCCGACAATGCGCGTTACCGCGAATATCTCTTCGCGACCTTCCACGCCTCGGTGCTCGATATGGAGAGCGGCGCGGTGGCGCAGGTCGCCTTCGCCAATTCGGTACCGTTCATTGCCTTTCGCAGCCTGTCCGATCTTGCCGGCGGCGATGCCGGGCCCAATCAGATGGTGACCTTCATGGCGCTCGCCTCGGGCAATTCAGCGACCGTCGTGCGTGCCTTCGTTGCCGGTCTTCCCGACTAGGATCATGACAGGGTGATGTACGATTCGAAAAGACCAAGATGCAGCATGAAGTAAGGAGCCTGCGCGGCATGGTGACCGCGCCGCATCATCATGCCGCGCAGGCCGGGCTTGGTGTGCTCCAGGATGGCGGCAATGCGGTGGAGGCTGCGGTCGCGGTCGCTGCCTGCCTTGCGGTCGTCTACCCGCATATGACCGGGATCGGCGGCGACGGCTTCTGGCTGATCGCCGAGCCCGATGGCCGCACCCATGCGATCGACGCCTGCGGGGCGGCGGCGCAGGCAGCCGACCTGTCGCTATACGCTGGGCTGGACTCGATTCCGTGGCGCGGGCCGCTTGCGGCGAACACGGTCGCGGGGACGATCTCAGGCTGGGCGGCCGCATTGGAAACCAATGGTGGCGGATTGCCGCTCAGCCGTTTGCTCGCGCCTGCCATTCAGCACGCCCGAGAGGGTGTTGTCGTAACGCGCGGCGGCGCGGAAATCGCAGCTGCAAAGGGCGCCGAGTTGCGGGGACAGCCCGGTGCCTGGGCTGCGATCTTCGAGCCTCAAGGCCGTCCGCTCATCGAAGGTGAGGTCCTGCGCCAACCTGCTCTTGGCGCGACCCTCACCGGGCTGGCGCGGGAAGGGTTGCAAAGCTTCTATGACGGCTCTCTGGCCGCGATCATCGCCGCGGATCTCGCCACGCTCGGCAGTCCGGTCACGGCCGCCGATCTCGAAGCGCATCAGCCAGGCCGGCCGGCGCCGCTCAGCGTCGGCGTATCGGGTGCGACCCTGTTCAACACCGCACCGCCGACCCAGGGTCTGGCGTCCTTGCTGATCCTCGCTTTGTTCGACCGCCTCAACGCCGCCGAGGCGGAGGGGTTCGATTACATCCACGGGCTGGTCGAGGCGACCAAACAGGCCTTTCTGCTGCGAGACCGGCATGTCGGCGATCCCGCCTATATGACGCTCGACCCGCAAAAACTGCTCGATAACCCAAGCGAACTCGATGCGCTGGCGATGCGGATCGACATTGATCGCGCGCTACCGTGGCCGCAGCCGGCCTCGGCCGGCGACACGTGCTGGTTCGGCGTCGCGGACGCGCAGGGGCGTGTCGTCAGCTGCATCCAGAGCACCTATTTCGAGTTCGGCTCGGGCCTGGTGCTGCCGCAGACCGGCATCACCTGGCAGAATCGCGGCAGCAGCTTCCGGCTCGCGGATAGCGGCTGGAATGCGCTCAAGCCCGGCCGCAAGCCCTTCCACACGCTCAACCCGGCGCTTGCGCGCTTCGATGACGGGCGGGTGATGGCCTATGGCACCATGGGCGGCGAGGGCCAGCCCCAGACCCAGGCGGCGATCTTCAGCCGCTATGCGCGGTACGGCATTGGCCTCCAGGAAGCGATCAGCCGTCCCCGCTGGCTGCTCGGCAAGACCTGGGGCGATTCCAGCACCAGCCTGAAGATGGAGGATCGGTTCGCGCTCGATCTCTATGAGGATCTGCGTGCAGCCGGGCATCAGGTCGAGCTGATGCCGGCCTTCACATCGACCATGGGCCATGCCGGCGCCATTGTGCGCCATCCGAACGGCGTGCTCGAAGGCGCGACGGATCCGCGCAGCGACGGGCAGGTGGCGGCGTGGTGACGGGAGGCGCCAGAGTGGTGGCGCGCTGCGATGCGCTCGGCGTCGCTCCCTACAGCGATATGGAGGGCGGTCTGTTCCGGGCATGGCTGACGCCAGCCTTTGCCGCCGCCCATGAGGCGATCGGTGGTTGGATGGCGGAGGCCGGCATGGCAGTCCGCACCGATGCGGCGACCAATCTGATCGGGCGCTATGAGGGAACAACGTCCGATGCGCCCGCGCTGCTGATCGGCAGCCATATCGACAGCGTCAACGATGCGGGCCGCTATGACGGGCCGCTTGGGGTGATGCTCGGAATCGAGTGCGTCGCGGCACTCAATGCGAGCGGCAAGCGCCTTCCCTTCGCGATCGAAGTGATTGCGTTCGGCGACGAGGAGGGCTCGCGCTTTCCGGCGCCGATGCTGACCAGCCGGGCGGTCGCAGGCGTCTTCGATCCGGCGAGCCTGTCGGTCATTGGCCGCGATGGCGTGACGGTGGGCCAGGCGCTGGCCGACAATCGCTTCCCGCCCGAGCGCTTCGCCGATGCGGCACGCGCGCCAGGCTCGGTGGTCGCTTATCTCGAAGCGCATATCGAGCAGGGGCCCGCACTCGAGGCGGAAGGTCTCGCTGTCGGCATCGTCACCGGCATCGCCGCGCAGCTGCGCTATCGGGTGGTGATCGAGGGTATGGCGGGCCACGCCGGGACCACGTCGATGGCGCTCCGCCGCGATGCACTGGCCGCAGCGGCTGAAGCGGTGCTTGCGGTTGAGCGGATCGGCAGTGCGGGTCCCGACGATCTGGTCGCGACGGTCGGGCGGCTGGACGTTACGCCGGGCGCGGTGAATGTGATCCCCGGCCATGTCGATTTCTCGCTCGATATCCGCGCGCTCGATCATGCTGTCCGCGATGCTGCCGCGGAGGCGATCCTCGCTGAACTGAAGACGATCGGCGCGCGGCGGGGAGTCGGGCTGGTCGCAAAGCGGGTACACGAGCTCTCCGCATGCCCCTGCGATCCGAAGCTGATCGGCCTGCTTGCTGCTGCCGTGGCGGACGAAGGTCTGCCCGAGCGACGCCTCGCCAGCGGCGCTGGCCATGATGCGATGGTGATGGCATCGCTCTGCCCGACCGCTATGCTGTTCATCCGCTGCGCCGGCGGCATCAGCCACAATCCGGCCGAGGCGGTTAAAGTGGCGGATGTAGAGAGCGCGCTCAGGGTGATGCTCGGCTTCATCGACAAGCTTGGAGAGACTTTTGACGCCTGATCTGTTCGGAGAGATCGATCCGCCCCAGCGGTTGCTGATGGGCCCCGGCCCGGTCAACGCGCATCCGCGTGTCTTGCGCGCGATGTCCGCGGACCTGCTCGGCCAGTTCGATCCCGAAATGACTGCCTATATGAACCAGGTCATGGCGCTGTACCGCCCGATCTTCGGCACGCAGAACCATTGGACCTTCCTGATCGACGGCACCGCGCGCGCCGCGATCGAGGCGGCTCTGGTCAGCCTGATCGCGCCGGGCGACACCGTGCTGATCGTCAATTTCGGGCGCTTCGGATTGCTGTTGCGTGAGATCGTCGAGCGGATCGGCGGCGTGATCGAGACGGTCGACGCGCCCTGGGGCGAGGTGGTGCCGATGGACGCGATTGCGGCGGCGATCGAGCGGACCGGGCCGAAGGTCGTTGCCGCCGTGCATGGCGATACCTCGACGACGATGGCGCAGCCGCTGGCCGGGCTGGGCGCCTTGTGCCGCGCGGCGGGGGCGCTTTCCTATGTCGATGCGACCGCGACGATCGGCGGCATGGCGATCGAGGCGGATGGCTGGGGTGTCGATGTGGTCACCGGCGGCCTGCAGAAATGCCTTGGCGGACCATCGGGATCGGCACCGATCACCATCTCGGATCGTGCCGCCGAGCACATCGCCGCGCGTCGTCATGTCGAAAAGGGCATCGTCCGCGACGATATCGCCAATGGGTCGGGCGCGCGGATCGGCTCCAATTATTTCGATCTCGCCATGGTGATGGATTATTGGTCCGAGAAGCGGCTCAATCATCATACCGAGGCGACGACGATGCTCTACGGCGCCCGCGAATGCGCCCGGGTGGCGCTCGGCGAAGGGCTGGAGGCGCGCTTCGCTCGCCATGCGGCGGCGGGTCGCGCGGTCGTCGCCGGTGCGCGGGCGATGGGGCTCACCGTGTTCGGCGACGATGCCCACCGGATGACCAATGTGACCGGCATCCTCATCCCGGACGGCGTGGATGGCGAGGCGGTGCGGCGGCGGATGCGCGAGGATTTCGAGATCGAGATCGGCGCCGCCTTCGGGCCGCTGCAGGGCAAGATCTGGCGGATCGGCGCGATGGGATACAATGCCATGAAGCACAAAGTGGCGATCACGATGAGCGCGCTCGAGGCGGTGTTGCGAGCTGAGGGGTTCGCGACCCCGGCGGGCGCTGGCGTGGATGCGGCGCTGGGGGCGTGGAAGGGATGAGCGCGCAGTCCCTTCTTAACCCCTCCCCTTCAGGGGAGGGGCAAGGGGTGGGGGAGTCACGGGGACGTTCGAATTTGTCCCCCACCCCCAACCCCTCCCCTGAAGGGGAGGGGCTTAAGTGAGCGCCCGCGATCTCATCGGCTATGGCCCGACGCCACCCGATGCCCGCTGGCCGAATGGCGCCCGCATCGCCGTCAACTTCGTCGTCAATTACGAGGAAGGCGCCGAGAACAGCGTCCTAAACGGCGACAAGGGCTCCGAAGCCTTTCTCTCCGAAATGGTCGGTGCCGCCAGCCATCCCGCGCGCGCGATGGCGATGGAGAGCCTCTACGAATATGGCAGCCGTGCCGGTTTCTGGCGGCTCCACCGGCTGTTCACTGAACGCCAGGTGCCGATCACCATCTTCGGCGTGGCGGCGGCCATGGAGATGAACCCGGCTGCGGTCGAGGCGATGCTCAGGGCCGATTGGGAAATCGCCAGCCACGGCTATCGCTGGATCGACTATCAATATGTGCCTGAAGACATCGAGCGCGAACATGTCGCCAAGGCGATCGCGCTGCATACGCAGTTCACCGGCACCCGCCCGCTCGGCTGGTATCAGGGCCGCACCTCGCCCAACACAGCGCGGATCGTCGCTGAGGAAGGCGGGTTTCTCTACGACGCCGACAGCTATGCCGATGATCTGCCTTATTATGATCGTCGCCACGGTCGCGCTCAGCTGATCGTGCCTTATTCGCTCGACGCCAATGACATGAAGATGGTCGCGCTCAACGGCTTTACCGAGGGCGTTCAGTTCTTCCGCTATCTCGTCGACACATTCGAGCAATTGAAGGAAGAGGGCGGGCGGATGATGTCGATCGGCCTGCACGGTCGTATCGCCGGCCGGCCCGGCCGCGCGGTCGCGGTGGGCCAGTTCCTCGACCATGTCATCGACAGCGGCGATGCCTGGATCGCACGCCGCATCGATATCGCCCGGCACTGGATGGAGACTCACCCCGCATGATCATCGACGATCCCGCTGTTCTCGCTGAAGTGACTGCCGCGTTCCACGAATATGAGCGCGCATTGATGGCAGACGATGTGCCGGCGATGGACCGGCTGTTCGCCGATGCACCCACCACGGTGCGCTACGGCGTCGGCGAAGTCCTGTACGGCGCCGATGCGATTCGCGAATTCCGCAAAGGTCGTGGCGGATCGCCGCGGCGGCGGCTCGGTCGCATCGCGATCACCACCTATGGCGACAGCTTCGCGACCGCCAATGCCGAGTTCTTCCGCGAGCGCAGCGAACGGCGCGGCCGGCAGAGCCAGTCCTGGGTGAAGTTCGCCGATGGCTGGAAGGTCGTATCAGCGCATGTTTCGATCGAGGGATCGACCTCGTGATCATCGATACCGATCCGGATGCCTTTATCCGGCATTATGGCGGGCTGTTCGAGCACAGCCCCTGGGTGGTGATGCGCGCCGCCGCGCGGCTGCCTTTGGCCGATGTGCATAGCGGCCTGATGGCGGTGGTGCATGAGGCGTCGCCCGAGGACCAGCTGAAACTGATCCGTGCCCATCCCGAGCTCGCCGGCAAGGCAGCGATCGACCGAACGCTCACCGCCGAATCCGCCGCCGAACAGGCCTCGGCCGGGCTCGATCGGCTCACTCCTGAGGAGTATGAGCGTTTCCACGAACTCAACGCTGCCTATCGCGCACGCTTCGATTTCCCCTTCATCATCTGCGTGCGGTTGACCGACAAGGCCGGTATCCTCGCCGCGATGGAGGAGCGGCTCGGCAATGATCGCGACACCGAGATCGCCACCGCCATCGTCGAAATCGGCAAGATCACGGCGCTTCGCCTCAAGGATCTGGTATGAACACGCTTTCCACCCACGTGCTCGATACGATGCATGGGCGGCCTGCAGCCGGACTCGCCCTGGCGCTGATCGGTCCACATGGCGAGATCGCGCGTGGCACGACCAATGTCGATGGTCGCTGCCCGGATCTGATGCAGGAAGGCCTGGCAGCCGGACGCTATGCAATCCGTTTCGCCGTGGCGGACTATTTCCGCAGCCTTGGCGTCGCGTTGCCCGACCCGCCATTTCTCGATGAAGTGGTGGTCGATTTCGGAATCGCTCCGGACGGCGGGCATTATCACGTGCCGCTGCTCGTCTCGCCCTATGGCTATTCAACCTATCGGGGCAGCTGACCCATGACGATCGACCTTGCCGAATGGCTCAATCTGGCGATCAGATGGCTGCATCTGACGGCGGGGATCGCCTGGATCGGCTCGTCCTTCTATTTCATCTGGCTCGATAATCACCTGACGGCGCCGGCCTCGGGCGAAGCCTCGGGCGAGCTCTGGGCGGTGCATGGCGGCGGCTTTTATCACAACCAGAAATACCAGGTCGCGCCCGCCCAGATGCCGGATCGGCTGCACTGGTTCAAATGGGAGGCTTATTTCACCTGGATCAGCGGCTTCTCGCTGCTGGTGCTGATCTATTATGTCGGCGCTCAGAACTTCCTGATCGATCCGGCCAAGGCTGCGCTCAGCCCTGCCGAGGCGATCGCCATCGGCCTCGCGGCCTTGGTGGTCGGCTGGCTCTTCTACGACCTGCTGTGCCGATCGCCCTTGGGGAAGGATAACCGCCTGCTCGGGGTGGTGTGGTTCGGCTTTCTCGTCGGTGCGGCGATCCTGCTCGATCGCCTGTTCAACGCGCGCGCGGCCTATATGCATATTGGCGGGATCATCGGCTCGGTGATGGTCGGCAACGTGTTTTTCGTCATCATTCCCAATCAGCGCAAAGTGGTCGCCGATCTCATCGCCGGCCGCACGCCCGACCCCGCTCTCGGCAAGGCGGCCAAGCAGCGCTCGCTCCACAATAATTACATGACGCTGCCGGTGCTGTTCATCATGATCAGCAACCATTACCCGATGACCTATGGCGCCGAGCGGCCATGGTTGGTGCTCGCATTGCTCGGGCTGACCGGCGTGGCCGTCCGTCATGTGTTCAATCTGCGCCATCGCGGGCAGACGACAGGGCCGGCCATGGCACTGGCAGCGGCCCTCGCCTTTGCCAGCGTGTCCTATGTGTCGCTGGAGAAGAGCGGCAGTGCACCTGCTTCGACGGCTGAGCAGACTCCCGCTTTTGCCGACATCCAGCCGATATTGGCGACGCATTGCGCGGGCTGCCACAGTCCCCACCCCACCAATGCCGCTTTCACCGCGCCGCCGCTCGGTGTGCTGCTGGATAGCTACGAGCATGTCCGCGCCGCGTCGCCGCGGATCAAGACGGTGGCGGTCGATGCCGAGATCATGCCGCTGGGCAACACCACCGGCATGACCAAGGCCGAGCGCCAGAAGCTCGGCGCCTGGATCGCAGCGGGGACGCCGCGATGATTCGCTTCGTCCTCGACGGTGCCGTGATCGAGCGCGAAGCGGCCGCCACCGCCAGCGTGCTCGATCTGCTCCGCTACGATCTGCGCCGCACCGGCACCAAGGAAGGTTGCGCCGAGGGCGATTGCGGGGCGTGCACGGTGCTGCTCGGCGAACTGGACGGCGACCGGGTCGCCTGGCGCGCCGTCAACGCCTGTATCCTTTTCGTGCCGATGCTCCACGGCAAGGCGCTCCGCACCGTCGAGAGCCTGTCGGCGGGCGGCACGCTTCACCCTGTGCAGCGCGAGATGGTCGAGCGCCACGGATCGCAATGCGGCTTCTGCACGCCGGGTTTCGTCATGTCGCTCTATGGCCGCAGCATCGGCGCGCTCGGCACCGACGGTGAGTCGGTCGCTGATGTGATCGCCGGCAATCTCTGCCGTTGCACCGGCTATGGCCCGATCCTCGATGCGGGCGAAGCGGTGTCGCCAGCCGCCACGGACGACAGCGCCATCGCGACCGCGCTACGCGGGATATCGAGCGCGGCGCGGGGCGAAGGCTGGTTTGCGCCGCGCGCCTCCGACGATCTGGCCGCACTGCTGATCGAGCATCCTGACGCCAGGATCGTCGCGGGTGCGACTGATGTTGGGCTGTGGGTCACCAAACAGCACCGCGATCTCGGGACTGTGATCTTCATCAGCGACGTCGCCGATCTCAAGACGATCGAGGAGGATGAACGCGGCCTCACCCTCGGCGCGGGTGTTCGCTATTCGGAGGCTAAGGCGGCGCTCGCCCGGCTGCATCCCGATCTCGGCGAGCTGGTCCGCCGCATCGGCGGGCTGCAGGTCCGCAATGCCGGCACGATCGCCGGCAATATCGCCAATGGCTCGCCGATCGGCGACATGCCGCCGGCGCTGATTGCCCTTGGCGCCACGCTTACCCTCCGACGCGGCGGTGCGCGGCGGACGATGCCGCTCGAAAGCTTCTTCAAAAGCTATGGCGTGCAGGATCGCGCGCCCGGCGAGTTCGTCGAAAGCATCTACGTCCCGCGCCCGGCGCCCGACACGATCGTCAGCATCGTCAAGCTGTCGAAGCGGTTCGACAGCGACATATCGGCGGTGTGCGGGGCCTTTGCGATCACCGTCGTGGACGGGCAGGTGACAACCGCCCGGATCGCTTTTGGCGGCATGGCCGGCATCCCAGCGCGGGCGTCAGCTTGCGAGGCTGCATTGATTGGCCAAAACTGGTCAGAGGCGACGATCGACGCTGCAGTGCAGGCGCTGGCACAGGATTACACACCGCTGACGGACGTGCGCGGTTCCAGTGCCTATCGGCAGGCGGTTGCCGGCAATTTGTTGCGCCGCTTATGGGCGCACTATGCGAACCCGGAGGAGCCGGTCAGCGTGTTGAGCGAGGCGCTCTCCGATGGCTGACGTCGATCTCCGCCGGGCCGGTGCGGTCAACCAGCCGCTTCGCCATGACAGTGCGGTCGAGCATGTTGCCGGCCAGGCGCGCTATGTCGATGACACGCCCGAGGCACCCGGCCTGCTCCATCTCGCCTTTGGTTTGGCGACCGATGGCCATGCAAAACTACTCTCGCTCGATCTCGACGCAGTCCGCGCCGCGCCGGGCGTGGTCACGGTGCTGACTGCCGCCGATATCCCGGGCGTCAACGATGTGAGCCCGGTCAAGGGCGACGACAAGCTCTTCGCCGAGAGCGAGATCCTCTACCCCGGCCAGCCCCTGTTCGTCGTCGCCGCCACCAGTGTCGGCGCGGCACGGCGGGCGGCGCGGCTGGGCAAGGCCGAGGTCGAGCCACTGCCAGCGCTGGTGACGATCAAGCAGGCGCTGGTGGCGGGATCGGCGATCGAGGACACTCAGTTCATGGCGCGCGGCGATGCCGTCGCAGCGCTCGCCGCCGCGCCACACCGGCTGACCGGCGCGCTGGAGATGGGCGGCCAGGAGCATTTCTACCTCGAGGGTCAGGCAGCGCTTGCGACGCCGGGCGAGGGTGGCCAGCTGCATGTCCTCTCCTCGACTCAGCATCCAAGCGAGGTGCAGCATCTCATCGCCAAGGTGCTGAAGCTTTCCCATGCCGATGTAACGGTCGAGGTGCGCCGCATGGGCGGCGCGTTCGGCGGCAAGGAGACCCAGGCTGCAGCCTATGCCGTCGCCTGCGCGCTGGTCACAGCGAAGACGGGCCGGCCGGCCAAGATCCGCGCCGACCGCGACGACGACATGGCGATGACCGGCAAGCGCCACGAATTCGCGGTCCGCTATGATGTCGGTTTCGACGATGCGGGGCGAATCCAGGGGATCAGGATCGAACTCGCCTCGCGCTGCGGCGCGACTGCGGATCTGTCCTCGGCAATCAATGACCGGGCGATGTTCCACGCCGATAATTGCTACTGGTTGCCGGCGGTCGAGATCGTCAGCCACCGGCTGAAGACCCATACTGTTTCCAATACGGCGTTTCGCGGTTTCGGCGGGCCGCAGGGCATGATGGCGATCGAGCGGGTGATGGACGCCATCGCCGGCGCGCGCGGGCTTGATCCGCTCGCGGTGCGCTGGGCCAATCTCTACGCGCCGGACCGGGACATCACGCCCTACCATATGCGCGTCGAGGACAATGTCGCGCCGGAGCTGATCGAGGAACTGGCCGAGCGGACCGACTATGACGCGCGCCGCGCGGCGGTGGCAGCGTTCAACGCCAGCCACCGGGTGCTGAAAAAGGGGCTCGCGCTGACCCCCGTCAAGTTCGGCATCAGCTTCACGACCACGCATCTCAACCAGGCCGGTGCGCTGGTGCTGCTTCATGCCGATGGCTCGATCCAGCTCAACCATGGCGGCACCGAAATGGGCCAGGGCCTGATGGTGAAGGTCGCGCAGATCGTCGCCGATGTCTTCGCCGTGCCGATCGACCGGGTGCGTGTGACCGCGACCCGGACCGACAAGGTGCCCAATACGTCTGCGACTGCAGCATCCTCGGGTGCTGACCTGAACGGTATGGCAGCGTTCAATGCCGCAGAGCAGATTCGCGCGCGCTTGGCCGATTTCGCCGCAGCGAGGTTCGGTGGCACCGCCGACGCGGTGCACTTCACACCTGATGGCGTCGTCGCCAATGGCGAGCTCATACCCTTCGAGACCTTGTGTCGGATGGCGCATCTCGGCCGCATCTCGCTCTCCTCGACCGGCTTCTATGCGACGCCGAAGATCGAGTATGATCGGACGACCCATAGCGGCCGGCCCTTCCTCTATTTCGCTTACGGCGCCGCGCTGTCGGAGGTCGTGATCGATACGCTCACCGGCGAGCACCGGGTGCTTGCGGTCGATATCCTCCATGACGTCGGCCACTCGCTCAATCCGGCGATCGATCTCGGTCAGGTCGAGGGCGGCTTCGTCCAGGGGATGGGCTGGCTGACGACCGAGGAGCTTGTTTACGACGCGCGCGGGCGGCTGCTCACCCACGCCCCCTCGACCTACAAGATCCCGACCGCGAGCGACCGGCCGCGCCGCATGGACATACAGCTCTGGGAACGCGGACAGAATGTCGAGGCGACGATCCACCGCTCAAAGGCGGTCGGCGAGCCGCCCTTCATGCTCGCCATCTCGGTCTTCTCCGCACTGACTCAGGCCGTGGCTGCGGCCGCGCCGGGCAAAGGCCTGCCGAAGCTCGACGCACCAGCGACGCCGGAGCGGCTCCTTGCCGCGATCGAAGAGCTGAAAGGGCGTGATGACTGACTGGGCCAATATGGCACGGGCGGCCCCGGCACGAGAACCGACCGCACTGGTGACGATCCTCGCGACTGAAGGCTCGGCGCCGCGCGGTGCCGGTGCGCGGATGGTTGTCACCGCCGATGCGCTCCACGGCACGATCGGCGGCGGCGCGCTCGAATATCGCGTCGCCGAGCAGGCGCGCGCGATCCTCGATCTTCCGCCGGGCAGCTGGCGGGTTCAGGATTATCCGCTCGGACCGCTGCTCGGCCAATGCTGCGGCGGCCGGGTGCGGCTGTTGGTCGAGCGGCTTGACGCGGATGCGAGTGGCTGGATCGAGGCGTTCAGGAATGGCGAGACAGTTGTCGCGATGATCGGCACGAATGCTGTCACTCGTAAGACCTTCACCGGCGAAGGCCGGAGAACGTTGGTTGCGCGAGGACCGTTGCTTGAAGCCGGAGCCGAATTCCTCGAGCCCGTCGAAACCATCGGTGCGCCGCTGATCCTGTTCGGCGCGGGCCATGTCGGGCGCGCGATCGCCTCGCGGCTGCCCGGCCTGCCTTTCCATCTCGTCTGGTTCGACAACCGCCCCGATATGGCCGAAACGCCCGGCGTGATGCTGGAAACCGAGGATGCGATGGTCGCCTGCGCCGCCGAGGCCTCGCCGGATTCGGCCATCCTTATCCTCACGCACGACCACGCCTTCGACTATCGCCTGTCCGCCGCGGCACTATCCGGCCAAGCAGCGTTTGTCGGCCTGATCGGCTCGCGGACCAAGCGTGCGCGCTTCATCTCGCGGCTGCAGGCGGACGGGATCGATCATGATCGCCTGACCTGCCCGATCGGCCTGCCCGGCATCACCGGCAAGGAGCCTGCGGTGATCGCCGTCGCGACCCTTGCCCAGCTGCTGACGATCGCGCCATGAGCCTGACCGCTTTCCGCGCCGAGTTGCTGAGCGTTCCGGAGGACCCGGCGCAGTTCGGCGACACGGCAATCCGGCACCATGCCGACGGCCTGCTCGTGATCGAGGATGGCATCGTGGTCGCATTCGGCGATCATGCCGATCTCGCAGCGCGTTTCGCCGACATTCCGGTCGAGCATGTGCCGGGCCTGATCGTGCCCGGTTTCGTGGACACGCATATCCATTATCCGCAGACCGATCGTATCGCGGCTTATGGCAGCCAGCTGCTTGAATGGCTCGAGCATCACATCTTCCCGGCCGAGGCCGCTTTTGCCGATCGCGGCCATGCCGATCGGGTCGCCAGCTTCTTCCTCGACGAACTCCTGCGCAACGGCACCACGAGCGCGCTGGTCTTCGCGACCGTCCATGCCCAGTCAGTCGATGCCCTGTTCGAGGCAGCGCTGGCACGGAATATGCGGATTGTCTCCGGCAAGGTGCTGATGGATCTGGGGCCGGAGACGCTCCACGACAGCGTCGAAAGCGGGCGCGCCGAGACTGAAGCGTTGATTGCGAAGTGGCGCGGGCGTGGCCGACTTGGTTATGCGGTGACGCCGAGATTCGCGCTCACCTCTTCCGATGCGCAGCTGGCCGGCGCGGGGACCCTGCTTGCCGCGCATCCTGACATATTGATGCACACGCATCTCGCCGAGAATCATGACGAGATCGCCGCCGTTGCCGCGCGCTTCTCCAGCGCCCGCGATTATCTCGATGTCTATGACCGGTTCGGATTGGTCGGCCCGCGCTCGGTCTTCGCGCATTGCATCCATATGGATGACCGCGCGCTGGCTCGCATGGGCGAGGCAGGCGCTTCGATCTCCTTTTGCCCGACGAGCAACCTGTTTCTCGGATCAGGCCTGTTCGATCTCGCCCGCGCCGATGCGCACGGCGTGAAGGTCGGCATCGGGACCGATGTTGGTGCGGGAACCAGCTTCTCGATGCTGGCGACGCTCGGCGAGGCGTACAAGGTCGGGCAGATGCGCGGCGCCAGCCTCGATCCGTTCCGGGCGCTGCATCTCGCCACCGCGGGCGGCGCGCGGACGCTTGGGCTGGGCGATCGGATCGGCGGGCTGCAATCGGGGCAGGAGGCGGACTTCATCGTGCTTGACTGCGCCGCCACCCCGCTGCTCGCGCGGCGGACTGCCGGTGCGACATTGCGGGACCGCCTGTTCGCTTTTCAGATATTGGGCGACGATCGGGCGGTCGCCCACAGCTTTGTCTCAGGCCGGCGGGCCTATTCGCGAGAGTAGGCTGCTGGGCCGGATTTTCCCTGTTTCTGGGCGATTAACAGGGAAAGAACAGGGCAAGCCGAAGCACCGAGGTTTCGACCGTCATGTGAAAGAGCCGAGCCGAAGTTTTACACTCCGTCCGGCTTGCACATTGCGACGATTCGAACCGTCTTTGAATCAATCTACGCCCTGGGAGGGCAGCGCCGACGGCCGAAGCCCTATCCGCGTGGCTCGAGCAGGCCTTCGAACAACGGAACGACCTTGCCGGCCCGCTCGCGCTCGAAATCGCGCGGATGAACGAAATTATCCGCGAACCACGGATGTTGCACGGGGTCGAACGCGGCCTTCAGCCAGTCGATGGTCGCCCGCACTGCCGGTGAATGCCGCGCCTCGGCATGATAATAATACCAGAGGTCGAACCGCATCGGCAGTGGCACGTCGAGCGGGATGATGTTCTTCGATATCGAACGCAGATAGGTCGGCAGCGCGGCGATGCCGGCACCGTTGACCACCGCCCAGAACACCGACAGCCCCGAATTCGATCGCATCGGCATGAAATCGTCGGGCCATTCCGAACCCACCAGGAACTTGATGAGCCCAGGGTTGAGCCCCGGCCCGCTTTGTTCGACGAAGTGGTGATCGCGGAACTGGTCCAGCGAGGTCAACAGGCCCTTGCGGCGGATATAGGCCTCTGACGCGAACAGCGAATAATGGATCGTCGCGAGCCGCGCCCGCACGAGATCGGGGCGTTGTGGCGCGTCGAAGGCGATGCCGACATCGACTCGGTCGCTACGGTCGCGGGCGACATCATAATCGAGCTGAAGCGAGACGGTCAGGTCGGAGAGCTGCGGGAAAAGACCGCTGAGACGCGGCGTCAGCCAGAGGCTGCCCAGCCCCTCGGTGCAGCCGATCGTGAGCTCGCCGGGATGGATCAGCACGTTCGCCTCGCCATCCCCTTCGACCGATGGGGCGGCACCCGCCATCTCGCGTGCTGCACGCGCGAGCATCAGGCCGATATCGGTAGGGACGACGCCGCTTCGTGATCGTCCCAGCAGCTTGGTCCCGATCCGGTCTTCGAGTCGTTCGATTCGTCTGCGTAACGTGTTAAGCGAGAGACGCGAGCTTTCGGCAGCTGAACGGAAACTCTGATGCTCGGTAACCAACAGGAGCGCCCGCAAATCGTCCCAATCCAGGTCGCGCACGAGCGTACGGGCATGAGTGGCGTTCCAATGCGGAACACCATGATCTGGATTTTGGATCGCAGCCGGATGCTTGCTCGCCATTACACTCCTGTCTGAGTGTAACCTTAACAGCCGGAGTGGTAAAATGCGAGCAGAGCTGCACACATGCAATTCCAATAGCTTCGGGCGGTTGCGCTTTTCCGAAAAGGTCGAGCGCACACTGGCGCGCGCGGCGATTCCTCCTGTTTCGCGAGTCGCGACCGACGCCGAAATCGAATCGGTGCTCGAAAGGGCCGGCCGCCTCTTTCCGGTTGCGCCGCTCGCCGCCGTCAATCGGATGCGCGCGCGCAATCCCGCCATTATCCGGGTGATCGAGGGTGTCAGCGATTGTGACGAACCGACGATGATCGCCTATCTGCCGCTGTCGGTGGAAGGCGCTGAGAGGCTGCTCGACGGGACCCTCAACGGCCGCGACCCGAAGCCTGAATGGATCGTCGCCGAGCACGAGATTCCAACCGCCGTCTATATCTGGATGACCTGGACCCCGGGCCGGCTGGCGCGCGCGCTTCCGGCGATGGCGGAGATTTTTTCGAACCTGGTGCCCGACGGCTGCGCGCTGTTCTCGCGGGCGGTAACGCCGCATGCCGAACGCCTCAATGCTGCGATGGGCTTCCTGCCCGCTCACCAGATTTACCCCGGCGCGCCAGATTGGCTGCTGGTGATGCTGCCCGAGGGTCAGATGGCGCCTGTGCGGAAAGCGATTCCGGCGCCCGCACCCAAGATCGAGGTGCGCCCAGTGCGCTCCTTCGACGACATGGCGATGATCTTCGCGGTTCGGTCAGCGACCTATATCAGCGAACAGTTCTGCCTCTATTCGGAGGAATTCGACGGCAATGATTTTTGCGCGACGCATCTGATCGGCTTTATCGACGGCGATCCGGCGGGCTGCATCCGGCTGCGCTATTTCGGCGATTTCGTGAAGGTCGAGCGGCTCGCGGTGCGGCGCGAATATCGCCGCAGCCGGCTTGCCTTCAGGCTGGTGCGCGAAGCGCTGGCGCTGGCACGGCAAAAGGGGTTCCGCCGCTTTTACGGTCATTCGCGGATCGATCTGGTGCCGTTCTGGCGGATGTTCGGCTTCCGCGCGATGGAGGATCGCGGCGTGTTCAAGTTCGCCGACGTCGAATATCGCGAGATCGAGCTGAACGGGGACGCCGCCGCCGATCGCATCCGTATCGGTGACGATCCGATGGTGACGATCCGCCCCGAAGGCGCCTGGGACGCACCCGGCCCGCTCGAACTTTCCAATCTACGTCCGAGCCGGGCCAGCTATTTCCAGGACATGCGGACGGTCAGCCAAAGCGCGCACTGAGAGGTAGCGATCTGACCACGCGGTGGGATCAGAGGAAGAAGGTCCCCTCGATCACCGTCATGCAGGTGCCGCCCAGGATGACGCGCTCGCCGTCGAGGCGGCACGTCAGCCTGCCGCCGCGCTTGCTCGCCTGGTACGCGGTCAGCTGGTCGCGGCCCAGGCGCTTCGCCCAATAGGGCACGATCACGGCATGGGCCGAGCCGGTCACCGGATCCTCGTTGATCCCAGCGCCGGGGGCGAAGGCGCGGGTGATGATGTCGGTCTCGTCGCCCGGCGCGGTGACGATCGTCAGCAGATCGCCATGCGCGGCAAGCGCGCGGAAATCGGGTTCGAGCGAGCGAACCTGATCGGCGGTTTCGAGAACGACCACGCAGTACCGCGCCGGGTGCCAGAGCGTCTCGACCACATGTGTCACCCCCAGCGCAGCGACGATCTCCGGCAGCGGCTTCGGGCTGGGGCACCAGGGGGGCAGCGCCAGTTCGTAAGCCTCGCCGACGCGCGCCACTTCGAGCACGCCCGCCTTGCGCGTGCGGAAGCGAACCCTCTCCCGATTGGAATCGCTCGACAGAACGAAATGCCCGCTGGCCAGGGTTGCGTGGCCGCACATCACCACCTCGCTGGTGGGTGTGAACCAGCGCAGCTCGAAGTCAGCCGCACCGCTTTCGTCGGGGACGAGGAAGGCGGTTTCGGACAGATTATTCTCTGCGCCGATCGCCTGGAGAGTCGCGTCGTCGAGCCACGCCGTGAGCGGGATCACCGCCGCCGGATTGCCCTCGAACGGTTGCGCGGCGAACGCATCGATCTGGGTGAAAGCTAGCCTCATATCCGCTTCCCGAACCAATGCGGGGTAACATCCGCCTCGATCAGCGGATTGTCGGTGTCGATCTGGCCTTCGGGATCGAGATGGATCAGGATTTCGACCTTGGGGAATTGCTGGCGGATCTTCGCCTCGACTGCATCCATCACGACATGCGCCTCGGCGATCGTCATCTCGGGCGCGACATAGATATGGAATTGCGCGAAATCATGGCTGCCGGACCGGCGGGTGCGGAAATCATGGATGCCGCGCAGCTCGGGATGCTGGGCCGCGAGTTCGATGAAGCGTGCGCGCTCCGCTTCAGGCCATTCCTTGTCCATCAGCTGGTCGATTGCGTTGCTCGACGCGCGGAACGCACCAAAGGCGAGCCACGCCGCAATGACGATACCAAACAGCGGATCGGCACCACGCAGCCCGAGAAGTTGGTCGAGCACAAGGGCAATGATCACCGATCCGTTGAGCAGCACATCGGACTGATAATGGACATTGTCCGCCATGATCGCGACGGAACCGGTGCGGCGGATGATGCGGCGCTGATAGGCGAGCAGCACAAGGGTCGCGAGGATCGCGGCGACCGATACGCCGATGCCGAGCTCCGCATCATGAGTCGGCGCCGCACTGCCAAGAGCCATGACGGCGCGCCAGGCGATGCCGGCGGCGGAGGCGGTGATCAGCATGACCTGGAACAGCGCCGCGAGCGCCTCAGCCTTGCCATGGCCGAAGCGGTGATCATGGTCGGCCGGCGTCGCCGCGAGCCGCACACCGTAGAGCGTGACGAGCGAGGCGAGCAGGTCGAGCCCGGTGTCGGCCAGCGAGCCCAGCATCGCGACCGAAGCAGTCTGCCAGGCGGCAAACCCCTTCAGCAGCAGCAGGAAACACGCCATGCCGACGCTCGCGAGCGCGGCGCGCACGACATAGGGAATGGCGCGACGCTGGTCCTCGGTCACGGGTAGAGCAACCCTTCGCTCCACCCGACTCCGTCGCGTACGAACAGGCGGCGCTCGTGGAGGCGGTGTTCGCGGTCCTGCCAGAATTCGATTCGAGTCGGCGTCAGCCGGTATCCGCCCCAGTGCGGCGGCCGCGGCACCGGGCCGCCTTCGAAACGCGCCTGCACCTCGACGAAACGCGTCTCGAACGTCGCGCGCGAATCGAGCGGGCGCGACTGGTCCGAGGCCCAGGCGCCAAGCTGCGAATCGCGGCTGCGGCTGGCGAAATAGGCGTCGGCCTCGGCATCGCTCACCACGCCAAGCGGGCCTTCGATCCGAATTTGCCGCCGCAGCGATTTCCAGTGGAAGAGCAAGGCCGCCTGCGGGTTGGCGACGATGTCGGCGGCCTTGCGGCTCTGCTGGTTGGTATAGAAGACGAACCCGTCCGGCCCATGGCCTTTGAGCAGCACCATCCGCACCGCCGGCCGCCCCTCGGCATCAGCGGTGGCAAGCGCCATCGCGTTCGAGTCGTTGAGCTCGGTCTCCCGGGCCTCGGCGAACCACGCGTTGAACAGCGTGAAGGGGTCAGTCTCGGTCACGATGGCGATCTAGAACCCGCGTTCGCGTGTGTCGATGGCGGAGCGTCGGCAAAAGGCTGGAATGCCATCGCCGGGTGCGGCATGCTCGCGACGGGGCCAATAGGGGGAATTCCGGTTGTTCGTCATCGTTTTGCGCAGCGCGTCGCGGCGTTTGGTCCGCCTTTTGTGCCTTGGCCTGCCGCTCGTCATGCTCGTCCTGGTTGGGCCCGCATCTGCCGCTGATCCACAGATCACGCGTGTGGCGGCCCCGGCCTGGGTGGAATGGCTTGCACCGCCGCAGGTCAATCCGGCGCGACTCCGGGCAGCGGAGGACGGCATCTACGATCTCCTGTACGACACCCAGAGCCGGATCACCGGGGCACAGGACGTGACTTTTCGTCGCCAGCTGACCAAGGTCCTCGAGCGCGCGGGGCTGGAAAAGGCGGCGCAAACCCAGATCGAGTTCGATCCCGCTTTCGAGAAGCTGCAGGTCAACCGCGTCGCGATCTGGCGCGACGGGCATATGATCGACCGTTCGTCCGAGGCTCATATCGACATATTGCGGCGCGAGGGCTCGCTCGACGACGGAATCATAACCGGAGATCGCACTGCGGTTGTCCGGCTCGACGATGTGCAGGTCGGGGATATCGTCGATATCGGCTGGACCTGGCAGCGCTTCGCCAGCCCTTGGCCAGGTCAGTATTTCGCGCAGCCGGCTATGGGCTGGTCAGTCCCCGTGGGCTTGACGCGTTTCCGTCTCATTGCGCCGACGACCATGAAATTCGCGATCAGGCCGTCGCCCGGATCGCCGCAGCCGGCGATCTCGGTGGCCAATGGCCTCGTTGTACGCGACTGGCGCGTCGTCGACGTGGAGCCGATCGCCAGCCCCAAACACGCCCCGGCCTGGTTTCACGTGTGGCCCTTCATCGATATTTCCACGATGGACAGCTGGGCGGGCGTGGCTGATTGGGCCGCCCGCCATTTCGCCGGCGATCAACGGCTGCCGGACGCTTATGTCCGCAAGCTCGACTCCATTGCAGCGGCAAGCGCCGATCCCGGTAAGCGTGCGATCGCCGCGCTCAGGCTGGTTCAGGATTCAATCCGCTATACCAGCCTGTCGATCGGCGATGGCGGCTTCATCCCCCGGCCGCCTGCCGAGGTCATCCGAAGCGGCTTCGGCGACTGCAAGGACAAGAGCCAGTTGCTCGCCGTCACGCTTCGCCATCTCGGCATTCCGGCCTGGCCGGCGCTGACCGATATTGACGAAGGGCCTGGCCTTGCAAGCCTGCTGCCCAGCGCGGGTGCGTTCGATCACGCGATTGTCCTCGCGCGCATCGGCGGCCGGGATCGCTGGTTCGATGCGACTCAATCCTATCAGGGCGGCACGATGGCCACGCTCGCCTCACTGCCCTATGGCTATGCGCTGCCGCTGCGGCCGGGCCAGACGGGGCTGGTCGCTATCCCGAACCAGGTGCCGGCTGTCCACACCATGACGGCCGTTGATACCTACGCATATGGCAAGGGTGGCCTCACCCTGAACACTGAAACGACTTTCGTCGCCGACGAGGCCGATATCAAGCGCGCTGATATCGGGACTTCAGGCATCGCCAAGATCGAGCGCGATTATCTCAATTATTATCGCGGCATGTATCCGGGCGTTATGGCAGCCGGGCACATCGTCGTCAGCGATGATCGCGACGCGAACCGGCTGGTTATCCGCGAATCCTATTTGATCCCGGAAACCGCCAAGAATTACGCGAAGACGATTGCCAATCTCCAGGTCGTCGCGGATACGATCCGCGACCTTTATGGAGATATTGACGATCCCGATGGGCGCTCGGCGCCGATCATGATGCCGTGGACGATCAAGCGCGCGCACCGGATCGTGTTCGACATGCCGGGGCGATCGATCGACCTTCCGCAGCTCGAGGACAGTCACGGCCCGGCCTTCGATCTGATCACCAGCACCTCGCACGAAGGCGGCAAGGCGATCATGGATTTCACCCTGACCGGCAAAGCGACGGTGCTGCCGGGAAGCGCGGCAGTCGATTATGAGCGCCAGGTAAAGGCGCTCGACGACGCGACCAACCTGAGTATCGACACGACGACCCCGGATTTCGCGCGGATCCACTCCGCGGCGCTCGGGCTGGGCCTCGCGGTGGTTCTGATCGGGGGAATCGCCTGCCTCACCCTGCTCCGCCGCCGCACCGTTCGGAAGGCCGGCACCAAGGTAAAGACTCAGCTCGTGATCCGGCATGTGCCGCTGACTCGCCCCCGCAAGGCTGCGTAGCAAGGGAACGACTCAGCCGGCCAGGGATTGAATCGGCCCATGGGGAGTCGGGGCAACAAAGGAATCGCGAATGGCCGCACGCGCCTATTGGCAAGGACAGATCAGGCTGGCGCTCGTCTCGATCCCGGTCGAGATCTACACCGCCACCAAATCCGGCGCCCAGATCAGCTTCAAGCAGATCCATGAGCCGACCGGAAAGCCGATCCATTACGAGAAGGTGGTTACCGGCATCGGCCCGGTCGATACCGACGAGATCATGAAGGGCTTCGAATATGAGAAGGGCGAGTTCGTCCTGCTCGAACAGGACGAAATCGATGCGGTGAAGCTCGAATCGAAGAAGACGCTCGAGCTCACCCAGTTCGTCGATGCGAGCGAGATCGACGTGCTCTATTACGAAAAGCCCTATTTCGTGGTGCCCGCCGATGATCTCGCTGAAGAGGCGTTCATCGTGCTGCGCGAGGCGCTGCGCCGGACCAACAAGGTCGGGCTCGGCCAGCTCGCGATGCGCGGCCGCGAATATGTGGTGAGCCTGAAGCCTTGCGGGCGCGGCATGGTGCTCGAGACGCTGCGCTATGCCGATGAGGTCAACAAGGCGCAGGGCTATTTCCGCGACATCCCGGATTCCAAACCCGACGAGGATCTGATGGAGCTGGCCGAGGCGCTGATCGAGAAGAAGACCGGCCCCTTCCATCCCCAGGAGTTCCACGACCGCTATGTCGACGCGCTGAAGGATCTGGTCGAGCGCAAGCGCAAGGCCAAGGGCCGCAAGATCATCGAGGATAGCAGCGACGAGCCCACCGGCCGCTCCGGCTCGAACGTCGTCGATCTGATGGCGGCGCTCAAGAAATCGATGGAGAGGCCGGGCGCGACACCCGCGCAGGAGAGGAGCGTGACGACCACCAGGAAGACTGCGGCGAAGAAATCGCCCGCCCGGGCGGCGCCCGCGAAGAAGCCGGCGGCGAAGAAACGTGCCTGATCGCAATCCCCTCGAACGCTATAACGCGAAGCGCGATTTCGCGAAGACCGCCGAGCCGGCCGGCACGCTCGCGCCCGGCAATGGCAACAGCTTCATGGTGCAGAAGCATGATGCGAGCCGGCTCCACTGGGATTTCCGGCTCGAGCTGGACGGCGTGCTGAAGAGCTGGGCCGTCACGCGCGGGCCGAGCCTCGACCCGAACGAGAAGCGTCTCGCGGTGCGCACCGAGGATCATCCGCTGTCTTACGCCACCTTCGAGGGCACGATCCCCACGGGCCAATATGGCGGCGGCACGGTGATGCTGTGGGATCGCGGCACCTGGTCCCCGATCAAGGGCAAGAGCGCGAAGGACCTGGAAAAGGGCCATCTCCATTTCGTCCTCGATGGCGAGCGAATGAAGGGCGAATGGCTGCTGATCCGCCTGAAACCGCGCGGCAAGGAGAAGGCCGAGAATTGGCTGCTGCGCAAGATCGACGATGAATATGCCGGCGGTACGGACACCTTGGTCGAGACGGGGCTGACCAGCGTCGCGACCGGGCGGACGATGGTTGAGATTGCGGAGGGCAAGAAGGCAAAAAAAATCCTCCCCGGAACGGGGAGGGGGACCGCCGACCGCAGGTCGGTGGTGGAGGGGCTTGGAGCGAGGCCACGTGGCCGCGCTCCAAGCCCCTCCACCGCTTCGCGGTCCCCCTCCCCGTCCCGGGGAGGATTGCCCGAATTCCACGACTTCCAGCTCGCCACCCTGGTCGACAGCGTCCCCAGCGGCAGCCGCTGGCTGCACGAGGTGAAATATGACGGCTACCGCGTGCTGGTCGCGGTCGCTGGCGGCAAGGTGCAGATCTACAGCCGCTCAGGCCTCGACTGGACCGACAAATTCCCCGGCGTCGCCGAAGCCGCCGCTACCCTGAATGTCGCCAGCGCGCTGATCGATGGCGAGGTCGTTGCCTTCAAGGATGGCAAGCCCAGCTTCTCCACCCTGCAGGACGCCATCGCCAATGGCGGCGACATGACCCTGTTCGCCTTCGACCTGCTGGAGCTGGATGGCGAGGAGATCGCCGATCTGCCCAACATCCAGCGCAAGGAACGCCTGCGCCCGCTGATCCAGGGCGCCGAGGCTCACATCCAATTCGCCGAGCATATTATCGGCTCGGGCGAGCAGCTCTTCGAAACCATGTGCCGCGAAGGCTATGAAGGCATCGTGTCGAAGCTCGCCGATGCGCCCTATCGCGGGCAGCGCACCAGGAACTGGCTCAAGGTCAAATGCATCAGGCGCCAGGAATTCGTGATCGTGGGCTGGACGCCGTCGGATAAGTCTCGCGGCTTCCGCGCTCTGCTGCTCGGTCTCAACGGCCCCGACGGATTTTATTATGCGGGCAAGGTCGGCACCGGCTTCGACACCGACACGATGATGGATCTGAGCGCGAAGCTGGCGAAGCTCGAACGCAAGGAGCCGACCGTGAAGGCCCCGCGCGCGGCCGTACGTGGCGCGCATTGGGTGGCGCCGAAACTGGTCGCCGAAATCGCCTTCACCGAGACTACGCCGGACGGCGTTCTGCGCCACCCAAGCTTTCTCGGGCTGCGTGAGGACAAGGACCCGAAGGACGTCGTGGCGGAAAAACCAATCCCGGTAGACGACGCCCCGGTGCCCGAGGTCCATGTGAAGGTCAGCAGTCGCGACCGGCTGATCTTCCCCGATTCGGACGTCACCAAGGGCGACCTTGCCGACTATTACGCCCGCATGGCCCCGGTCGTGCTCCCCTGGGCCGCCAACCGCCCGATCAGCCTGGTCCGCTGCCCGCAGGGCCGGGCCAAGCGCTGCTTCTTCCAGAAGCATGATGCCGGCACCTTCGGCGACTATGTGAAGCATGTGCCGATCCGCGAGAAGGACGGGTCGGTCGAGCCCTATCTCTATATCGAGGATGCCGACGGGCTGGTGATGTGCGTCCAGATGGGCACCATCGAATTCCATGGCTGGGGCTCGTCGGTCGCCGATGTCGAGAAACCCGATCGCATGGTGTTCGATCTCGATCCGGATGAGGATCTCGGCTTCGATCTCGTCAAGAAAGCCGCCGAGGACATCAAGAACCATCTCGCCGAGATTGGCCTGGTCAGCTTCCCGATGCTGTCGGGCGGGAAGGGCGTCCATGTCGTGGTGCCGCTGAAGCCTGAGGCAGAATGGCCGGCGGTGAAGGATTTCTGCGAACGCTTCGCCCGCGCGCTCGGCGAGGCCGAGCCCGATCGCTTCGTGGCGAACATGGCCAAGGCAAAGCGCAAGGGCCGTATTTTCATCGATTATCTGCGCAATCAGCGCGGCGCGACGGCGGTGCTCCCCTATATTGCGCGCGCCCGCTCCGGTGCCCCGGTCGCCGCGCCGGTGACCTGGACTGAGCTCCGCGATATCGACAGCGCACACCGCTGGGGCGTGCGCGATTCGGCCGAACTGCTCGAACGCGCCAATAGCCGGGCGCTCGCGGGCTGGGGATTTGCCGATCAGGTGCTGCCCGATCTTTGATCCCTGAAACTTGATGCTTGTTGCACGCGCGAAGGGATTGTGGTCGAGTCGGTTGCATCATTGCTGGGGAAGTTACGATGGGCGCAAGCGCATCTAAGCCCCTCCCCTTCAGGGGAGGGGTTGGGGGTGGGGGACGAAAGGCGTTTCAGGCGCCTTGGTTGACGTCTCGCGCGACCTCCCCCACCCCAACCCCTCCCCTGAAGGGGAGGGGCTTTTAGTAGATGGCTACCCAGCCCGCGCCTTCACTGCTCGATCCGTCGATCCATGCCGCGCGCTGGATCTCGGATTACTGCGCGCGCGAGCAAAGGAGCGATGTGCTCTGTGCCGCCCCGAAGGACCCGGCCTGGACAGCGATGTTCGAGGAGCTCGCAGCGGTCGCCGGCGACGACCTGACTCACGCCCGCGAGCGCGTGCAGCGGCATGCCGAGGATATCGGCACGGGTTTCCGGATCATCGGCGAAAGCGAGGAACGGCCCTGGCCGCTCTCCCCGGTACCGTTGCTGATCGAAGAGGATGAATGGGCGGGGATCGCCGCCGGCGTCGAGCAGCGCGCCGAATTGCTGGAGACGATCCTCGCCGATCTCTACGGCGATGCGAGGCTGGTCGAGCGCGGGCTTATTCCGGCGGCGCTGATCGGCGGCAGCCCCTTCTTCCTGAGACCAATGGCCGGGCTGGTGCCGCCCGGCGGTCACCACCTCCACTTCATCGCGGTCGATCTCGGGCGTGGCCCGACTGGCGAGTGGCGCGTCCTTGCCGATCATCTCCGTGCGCCTGCGGGCGCCGGCTATGCGCTCGAGAACCGGCTGGCGATCTCGCGCACGCTGGGCGGCCTGCAGTCGCGCCTCAACGTCAAGCGCCATGCGCCCTTCTTCGCAGCCTTTCGCGACGGCCTCGCCGCCGCTTGCCGCCGCAGCGAGCCGCGGATCGGCCTGCTGACGCCCGGCCGCTACAATGCGAGCTATGCCGAACAGGCGCATCTCGCCCGCTATCTCGGGCTGCTGCTGGTCGAGGGCGCCGATCTCGCCGCGCTCGAGGACAAGCTCTATGTCCGCACTATCGGCGGGCTGAAGCGGGTCGATGCGCTGTGGAACCGGCTCGATCCCCGCCTGCTCGATCCGCTCGCGTTCGATTCGCATTCGGGCATCGGCGTGCCGGGGCTGATCGATGCGATGGCGGCGGGGAATGTCGTCATCTCCAATATCCCCGGCGCCGGCGTGCTCGAATCGCCTGCCTTCAGCGCCTTCCTGCCCCGACTCGCGACGCGGCTGATCGGCAGCGACCTGCTGCTTCCCAATATCGCGACCTGGTGGTGCGGCCAGGACGAAGAGCGCGCCCGCGTCGTCGAGGATTTCGATCAATTGCTGATCGGTCCGGCCTTTGGCGTCGAGCCGCTCGGTTTTCAGGGCACCGTCCCGCGCCACGGCGCCGACATCACCGGCGCGGCGCGCGACGCCCTGTTCGCTGACCTGGCGCTGCGTCCGCAGGATTATGTCGGGCAGGAGATCACCCGGCTCTCGACCATGCCGGTTGTCACCGACACCGGCCTCGCCGCCCGGCCTTTCACCCTGCGCGTTTTCGCGGCGCGCGGCGCCGATGGCAGCTGGACGGTGATGCCCGGCGGCTTCGCGCGGATCGGTGAGCATACGGATTCGCGCGCCAGCGTGATGGGTGAGGGCAATTGGTCGGCCGATGTCGCGGTCTACGGGCCGGAGCCGGTCGCGCCGGTCTCGCTGCTGCCGCCGAGTGATTCGATCCATGTCCGCCGCAACCCCGGTACATTGCCGAGCCGCGTCGCCGACAATTTCTTCTGGCTCGGCCGCTATCTCGAGCGCGGCGAGGCGCTGCTCAGCGTTGTCCGGGTGATGCTCGGCAATTCGATCGACGCCGATGCCGGTGCCGCGCTCGCGCCGGAGACGGTCGGGCGGCTGGTTGGCCTGGTGGTGAATGGCGGCGCGGCACCGCATCCTGCGAGCCTGCGCCGTGCTGAGCTCACGCTGTTCGCGCGCACTGCGATGGAATCGGCCGAGGGCGGCTGGCACAGCGTGCGGGCGATCAACCGGCTTGCCCGGGGCATCGGCCAGGGCTCGCGCGACCGCCTCTCGGCTGACATGGTGCGCCTGCTCGACGCGCCCTATCCAACCAAAGGCGGCATGCTCGATCGCGCAGGCTCGCTCCAGCGCCGCTATGCCGCGCTTTCGGGCCTGTCGGCCGAGCATATGGGGCGGACTTCGGCCTGGCGCTTCCACGATCTCGGCCGCCGCATCGAGCGCGCGATGATGGTAACGCGCGCCGTGCGTGTGTTCGGCATGCCGAACGGGACGACCGACGATCTTTCCACCCTGCTCGATCTCGCCGACAGCCAGATCAGCTATCGCCAGCGCTATCTGACCGGCATGGCCCGGGTGCCCGTGGTCGATCTCGTCGCGCTCGATCCCGGCAATCCCCGCTCCCTCGCCTTCCAGATCGAGCGCATCTGCGAACATCTGCGCGCGCTGCCGGTGCTCGGCGATGACGGCATGGACGAGCCGCAACAGGCGCATGCGACAGCGCTCGTGTCGATCATCTCGACAGCGACCGCGGCGACGATCGACGAGAGCATCCTGGGCGATCTCGAACGGCGACTGTTCGCATTGTCAGAGTCGGTCGCACGCCGCTATTTCCTCCAGGGCGCCGAACCGCTCAGGGCGGGCGGGCTGACTTTGGCGTGACGGGGTCACCTTATCTTTTTCAAGCCCCTCCCCTTCAGGGGAGGGGTTGGGGGTGGGGCAGCGGCGAGCAGGGGTCGATCCCCTGCGCGGCGCTCCGAGCTTGGCGGAGCAGTTCTTTTGAGCGCGCAGACGCGCGCCCCCACCCCCTAACCCCTCCCCTGAAGGGGAAGGGGGTGAGACGATGATCTACGATATCCGCCACGTCACCCGCTTCGACTACGGCGGTTCAGTCAAATTCGCACGCTGCAATCTGAGGCTGAAACCGATCCACTGGTCCGGTCAGGACCTTATCGATTACCGGCTGACCATCTCGCCCTCCGGCCGCACCGCCCCGGCGCGTGCCGAGGCGGGGCTCGCCAACGTCGTGCGGCTGGTGATCGAGGAGCCGGTGCGGCATCTCGTCATCGAGAGTGTCTCCCGCGTGGTGGTCGATCGGCCGGTGCCGATGCCGTCGGACAGCGACCCGACGCTCGGCCAGGTGGCGATAGCCGCGCGGGCCAGTCGCGACCCGTCGCCGGCGGGGCCGACCAACTACCTGTTCCCATCACCTTTGATCCCCCTCGATCATGACATCGCCGCATGGTGTGCTGAGGATCTCCATCCCGACCGGCCGGTGCTCGAGGCGGCGATCGAACTCGCCCGGCGCATCCAGCGCGATTTCGCGTTCGATCCCGAGGCGACTCTGGTCGATACGCCCCCGCATGAGGCCTTCATGAAGCGAGGCGGGGTCTGCCAGGATTTCGCCCAGATCATGATCACCGGCCTGCGCGCGGCAGGTCTGCCTGCCGCCTATGCCTCGGGCTATATCCGCACCATCCCGCCGCCCGGCCAGCCGCGACTGGTCGGCGCCGATGCCACTCATGCCTGGGTGCTGTTGTGGTGCGGGCCCGATCTCGGCTGGGTCGGGGTCGATCCGACCAACGGCATCTGGATGGCGGGCGACCATATCATCATGGCAATCGGCCGGGATTATGGCGAGATCGCGCCGATCGACGGGGTGGTGCTCGGCTCGGGCGCACAAAAGATGGAGGTATCGGTCGACGTCGCGCCATTGATGAAGGTCGTGGCGTAACTACCTTCCCTATGGGCCGGGGTTGTGGTTTGCGCTTGCTCCGCAAATCCCGCAAACAGGACGAAACTGAAGGACTGAGGAAAAAGTGGCCGATCCTTATGCAACGCTGGGCGTGGCACGTACCGCCAGCGAGGCCGAAATCAAGAAGGCGTATCGGAAGCTCGCAAAGGAGCTCCATCCCGATCGCAACAAGGATAACCCGAAGGCGAGCGAGCGGTTCAGCACCGTGACGAACGCCTATGATCTGCTGACCGACAAGGACAAGCGCGCCCGTTTCGATCGCGGCGAGATCGATGGCGACGGCAATCCGGCGTCGCCATTCGGCTTTGGCGGCGGTGGCGGGCAGGGCGGCTATCGCCCGGGGCCGGGCGGCGCGCCGTTCGAGGCGGATGGTCCGGATCTCAGCGATATTTTCGAAGGCATGTTTTCAGGCGGCAATCGCGGTGGCGGCGGTTTCGGCGGCTTTGGCGGTTTCGGCAGGAAACAGCAGCCCAAGGGCGCGAACGTCGTCTACCGGCTCAATGTCAGCTTCGCGGATGCCGCCACGCTCAGCCCGCAGCGTATCACCCTCGCAGACGGCAAGCCGATCGAGCTGAAGCTGCCGGCGGGTCTCGAAAGCGGCGCCCAGATGCGGCTCGCCGGCAAGGGCCAGCCCGGCCCGGGCGGCCCGGGTGACGGGACCGTGATCGTCAATATCCAGCCGCACCGCTTCTTCACGCGCAATGGCGACGATGTCCGGCTCGATCTTCCGATCAGCCTGTCCGAGGCGGTGCTCGGCGCCTCGGTGCGGGTGCCCACCGTCGAGGGCGCGGTGATGCTGACGATTCCCGCTGGATCCACCTCAGGCAAGGTCCTCCGCCTGCGCGGACGTGGTTTCCACAAAAAGGAGGGCGGCCGGGGCGACCAGCTGGTGACGCTGATGGTCGATCTGCCGGTCGGCGACGATGCGCTGGTCGAGTTCGTGCGCGGCTGGAAGGATCGCGACAAAGGCAACCCGCGCGGCAATATGGGCGTTTAGTGCCGGGCCTGCACTCATAGCCGGAGATAGCCGTGACGGAGGGCATTTTGTCAGCTGGGAAGGAACGAGGAGGGAGCGATGTCGATTGCATCGTGACCGACGAGAGACGCCCCCAGCCGGCAAAAGGCGCCCGCCGCGAAGCGGTCGCCCGCAGGGCGATCACGGTTATTTCCGGCTATGAGTGCAGGCCCTGATGCAGGAAGTATCGCCCCAATCGCCTGAGGAGCGCAGCAAGAAGCCGGGTGACGAACGGACGAAACTCAGCCGCCATCTCGCCTTTGTGCGGCCCGGCAGCTACGCCCGCGAGGTTCTGAAGCGAGTCGCGGTCGGCGTGTACAGCGACGGTTTCGTCCATGCCGGCAACCTTGCTTATATGTCGCTGGTCACGCTGTTCCCCTTCTTCATCGTCGCCGCCGCGGTCGCGCGCCTGTTCGGGCAGACCGGGCAAGGGCTGCACGCAGTCGAGGCCTTCCTCCACACAGTGCCGCACGGTGTCGCCAGCGTCCTGGAAACGCCGATCCATGATGTGCTGGCGGCCCGTTCGGGTTCGCTGCTGTGGTTCGGCGCGATCGTCGGTCTCTGGACCACGGGCAGCTTTATCGAGACGATTCGCGATATCCTGCGCCGCGCTTATGGCGTGCAGTCGGTCCGCCCCTTCTGGCATTATCGCTTATGGTCGATCGGGCTGATCCTCGCCTCGATGATCCTCATCCTCGTCGCGTTCGCCTTCCAGATCATGCTGCTCGCGGTCGAGCAGTTCATCCTGCGCGTGCTTCCTTATGCCGCGAGCACGGCGACAGTCGTATCGGTGAGCCGCATCGCGCCGGGCATGGCGCTGTTCGCTGCGCTCTACATGGTGTTCTACGCCCTCACCCCGCGCAAATATCGCGAGAGCAAATGCCCGAAATGGCCGGGGGCGCTGTTCACCACCATATGGTGGCTGCTGGTGACAGCGCTGCTGCCGGTGATCCTGTCCAATCTGGCCAATTATGATCTGACCTATGGCAGCCTTGCCGGCGTGATGATCTCGCTGATCTTCTTTTTCTTCGTGGGTCTGGGGCTTGTTGTCGGTGCTGAATTGAACGCGGCACTGGCGGAAAGCGATGATGAAGGCGTAGAGAGCGGCGGCGGCAGCAACAAAGAGGAGGCGGCGGCGGCGTGACAGGATTGATGCAAGGCAAGCGGGGACTCATCATGGGCCTTGCGAATGATCGGTCACTCGCCTGGGGGATCGCGCAGAAATTGAGCGAAGCCGGAGCCGAACTCGCGTTCAGCTATCAGGGTGAAGCGATGGAGAAGCGGGTGCGTCCGCTCGCCGAGCAACTCGGCGTCGCGCGGCTGTTCGATTGCGACGTCGGCGATATGGCGGCGCTCGACGCGACCTTCGCCGCGCTCGCCGTTGAGTGGCCGACGATCGACTTCGTCGTCCATGCCATCGGCTTTTCGGACAAGAATGAGCTGCGCGGGCGGTTCATGGACACCAGCCTCGACAATTTCCTGCTGACCATGAACATCTCGGTCTACAGCTTCGTCGCGGTTGCACAGCGCGCCGCGAAGATGATGCCCGAGGGCGGATCCTTGCTGACGCTCTCCTATTATGGCGCTGAGAAGGTCATTCCCCATTATAATGTGATGGGCGTGGCCAAGGCTGCGCTCGAGACCAGCGTGAAATATCTCGCGGTCGATCTCGGCCGCGACAATATCCGCGTCAACGCGATTTCGGCCGGCCCGATCAAGACATTGGCGGCGGCCGGGATCGGCGATTTCCGCCTGATCCTGAAATGGAACGAGCTCAACTCCCCGCTGAAGCGCAACGTCACGATCGAGGATGTCGGCGGCGCCGGCCTGTATCTGCTGAGCGATCTCGCCAGCGGCGTGACTGGTGAGACGCATCATGTCGATGCCGGTTATAATGTGATCGGCATGAAGGCCGAAGACGCGCCGGATATTGCGTTGGCATAACAAGCTCCCTCTCCCATCGGGAGAGGGAAGGGGCCCAAGCGAAGCTTGGGAAGGGTGAGGGTGACTGTCATGAGCGTCTCGCCCTCAACCTCACCCCGCGCTGCTGCGCAGCTTGCCCCTCTCCTGGGAGGAGAGGGGAAGAAGAGCGTCCGGAACATGTTTGAAGGTGGTAACCTTCAGGGAGAGGGAAGTTGAGCTTCAACACTTTCGGTCGCGTCTTTCGCTTCACCACCTGGGGCGAATCGCACGGTCCCGCGATTGGGGCGGTGGTCGATGGCTGCCCGCCGGGACTGACGATTTCCGAGGGCGACATCCAGCCCTTCCTCGACAAGCGCCGCCCGGGCACCTCGCGCTTCACCACGCAGCGCCAGGAGCCCGATCAGGTCCGCATCCTCTCGGGCGTCTTCGAGGGGAACACGACCGGCACGCCGATCAGCCTGATGATCGAGAATGTCGATCAGCGCTCGAAGGATTATTCCGAGGTCGCTGAGGCCTATCGGCCCGGCCATGCCGATTACGCCTATGACGCGAAATACGGCTTTCGCGATTATCGCGGCGGCGGCCGCTCCTCGGCGCGCGAGACTGCGTCACGGGTTGCGGCAGGCGCGGTCGCGCGGCTGGTGATCCCCGAAGTCAAAATCCGCGCCTGGGTCGAGGCGATCGGCGGAGATGCGATCGACCCGGCCAATTTCGATCCCGACCAGATCGACGCAAACCCCTTCTTCTGTCCTGACGCGGTTGCGGCCGCTCGCTGGGAAGCACTGGTCGACAGCGCGCGCAAGGCGGGCTCATCCCTCGGCGCTGTGATCGCGTGCGAGGCGACCGGCGTCCCCGCCGGCTGGGGCGCGCCGCTCTATGCGAAGCTCGATTCCGAACTGGCTGCAGCCTGTATGAGCATCAACGCCGTGAAAGGCGTCGAGATCGGCGACGGCTTCGAGGCTGCGCGGCTGCGCGGCGAAGAGAATGCCGATGCGATGCGGCCCGGGCCCGACGGCCCCGAATTCCTCGCCAACCATGCCGGCGGCATTGCCGGCGGGATCGCGACCGGCCAGCCGATCCGCGTCCGCGTCGCCTTCAAGCCGACCAGCTCGATCCTCACGCCGGTCGAGACGATCACCCGGAGCGGCGAGGCGACCGAGATCATGACCAAGGGCCGCCATGACCCATGCGTCGGCATTCGCGGCGCGCCGGTGGTTGAAGCAATGGTCGCGCTTGTACTTGCTGACCAGAAGCTCCTCCACCGCGCGCAGTGCGGCTAATCACGTCGCTTTGTCAGGTCAGTTGTACAGAGTTCTGTACATGTCGAAAATGTCAGCGCCTTGCATGACATTCCCAACAGCGGGGCACGCCGCCGGCCGTGATTCAACCCGAAGATACCCCGCGCTATGCCGCCTGATCACAGCGGGAAATCGCCGTGTCTTTCTCATCGCCGGCAAAGAAAATGCGCGTCTCGCTCGATGCGCGAGAGTTGTTTCCGATCAGATAAGCCAGTTTGTCACCCCGGACTTGTTCCGGGGTCCATCGCGCCAAACAACGCAGCGTCTGCCTCTGTGCGCGATGGATGCCGGAAAAAGTCCGGCATGACGATTAAACCTGATCGAGCTCGATGCGTCAGTCCGCGAACGGATCCCGCACCAGGATCGTGTCCTCGCGTTCCGGGCTGGTCGAAACCAGAGCCACCGGGCATCGGATCAGTTCCTCGATCCGGCGGATATATTTGATCGCTTGGGCAGGCAGATCGGCCCAGCTCCGCGCGCCCGCGGTCGATTCCTGCCAGCCGGCCATCGTCTCATAGACGGGCTCGACCTCAGCCTGATCGGCGGCATGGGCAGGGAAATAATCGAGCGTCTCGCCGCGCAATGTATAGCCAGTGCAGATCTTCACTTCGTCGAACCCGTCGAGCACATCGATCTTGGTTAGCGCGATGCCGGTGATGCCGCCGACCGCAGCCGATTGCCGCACCAGCACTGCATCGAACCAGCCGCAGCGGCGCTTGCGCCCGGTGACGGTGCCGAACTCATGGCCGCGCTCGCCGAGCCGTTCGCCGGTCGCGTCTTCGAGTTCGGTCGGGAAGGGCCCCGAGCCGACCCGGGTGGTGTACGCCTTGGCGATCCCCAGCACGAAGCCGACCGCGCTCGGCCCAAGGCCCGAGCCGCCCGCCGCTGTGCCGGCAATGGTGTTCGACGAGGTGACGAACGGATAGGTGCCATGGTCGACATCGAGCAGCACGCCCTGCGCGCCCTCGAACAGGATGCGACGGCCGCGCGCCCGGGCCTCGTTGAGGTTGCGCCAGACCGGCTTGGCGAAGGACAGCACGAAGCCGGCGATCGCGCGCAGCTCCTCGATCAGCGCGGCACGGTCGATCGGCGGCTCGCCGAAGCCGGCGCGGAGCGCGTCATGATGTGCGGTGAGGCGGTCGAATTGCGAATCGAGCGAATCGAGATGGGCAAGGTCGCACACCCGGATCGCGCGACGGCCGACCTTGTCTTCATAAGCCGGGCCGATGCCGCGCCGCGTCGTGCCGATCTTCCCGGCGCCGCTGGCGTCCTCCCGCAGCGAATCGAGATCGCGGTGGAAGGGCAGGATCAGCGCGCAATTGTCAGCGATCATCAGCGTCTCTGGGCTGATCGACACGCCCTGCGCGGTGAGCTTCTCGACCTCGGCCTTGAGCGCCCAGGGATCGAGCACCACGCCATTGCCGATCACCGAAGGCGTGCCGCGCACGATGCCCGATGGCAGCAGCGACAGCTTGTACACCTTGTCGCCGACGACGAGCGTGTGCCCGGCATTGTGGCCGCCCTGGAAGCGCACGACCATGTCGGCACGCTCGGCGAGCCAGTCGACGATCTTGCCCTTGCCCTCATCGCCCCATTGGGCGCCGATAACCGCTACATTTGCCAAAACTGATGTCCTTCGATCGGGGAGCCGCGCTAGAGCGCGCGCGCCTCGCCTTCCACTAATATATGCGTGCAGAGCTGCGCTTCGGGCGTGTCGCCCGCCTCAAGCGCCGCGACGGTGACCCAGCCCTTGGCCCGCATCGCGGCTGAAATCGCCGGGTCGGTATCGAGCGGTACGAACAGGCGCCGGCGATCCACACTGCCGAGCCCGGCCGCGACGATCGCGTCGGCATAAAGCGAGAAGCCGATAGCGGCCTCCTCGGCGCCATTCTCATGGACGATCGTATAGCTGCCGCCCCGCCCGATCTCGCCGCGCACGCCCTCGGCGAAGATCGAGAAGCCAAGCCAGCTCTGAAATTCGAAGCCGTGGCGCTCGGTCGGATCGAGCGTCAGCGCGACCCGGCCCTTGAGGCCTGAGGCGATCGCCCAGAGCCCATCGAGTCGCGAGCGCAGCGCCCCGCCGACATCAAAGGCGCAGAGCCGGTCATGCGCGGGCTCGAACGGCCCGGCGGCCTCGATCAGCGGCAGATAGGCGGGTGCGATCTCGGCGACGCCGCCGGCATCTTTCGCATCGAGCCGGTCACTGAGTTCGCCGATCAGCCCGGCATCGACCGGCAGCGGCCCTGCGGCGAGCGTCGCGACGAGATCGGGCAAGGTGAAGTCGATCGAAATGCCGCATACGCCGGCCGCCTCGAGCGCGGCGACCGCGACATCGACGATCTCACGCGCGGCGACGATGGTATCGAGCCCGATCAGTTCGCAGCCCATCTGCCGCAATTCGCGCTCCGGGCTGAGCTGCGACGCGCGCAGCTTGAGCACCGGCCCCGCATAGGAAAGCCGCACCGGCCGAGGGTGATGCCCCATCCGGGTCGCGGCGATTCGGCCGATCTGCGCGGTCATGTCCGGCCGGATCGCCAGCGTCGCCTGCGAGACCGGGTCGACGAAGCGCACCACATCCTGCGCGCGGGCAGACTTGAGTCGGCTCGCCAGCCCTGCCTCGAACTCGGCGAGCGCCGGATCGGCCCGCTCATAGCCATGGGCATAAGCAGCACCGAGCACCGCCTGTTCGAGGCGCGCGGCGGCATCGGCGAACGGCGGCAACCGGTCGCGGAAACCTTCAGGGAGGAGGGCATTGGTCATTAGCGCTCTCCTTCATCACAACGCCGCAGATGACAAGGCATGCCTAGTCCGAGTTCCGCCGAGGAAGGCAGGTTCTCGATCGAGTTTGGCGAGCATATTCCGGTTGCGGCGATCGAAACCCTTAAGCCCCTCCCCTTCAGGGGAGGGGTTGGGGTGGGGCAGTGCCGCGTGCTCCGCGCTCGTGGATAGGCCCCACCCCCAGCCCCTCCCCTGAAGGGGAGGGGGGAAAGAGTCATCGTCATGCAACCTGCAATTAGAACGACAACCCCATCACCGTCTTCACGCCAGCGAGCGCGCGGACCTTGGCGATCAGGGCCTGAGTCACCGGCTCGTCGACCGAGAGCAGCAGCACCGCTTCGCCGCCAGCCGAACGCCGGCCGAGATGGAAGGTACCGATGTTCACGCCCTCCTCGCCGAGCAGCGATCCGAGCCGGCCGATAAAGCCGGGCGCGTCCTCGTTCACGACATAGAGCATGTGCCCGACCAGATCGGCCTCGACCTTGATCCCGAACAGCTCGACCAGGCGCGGCGCGGCATCGCCGAACAGCGTGCCCGCGACCGAGCGGTCGCCGGCATCGGTCTTCACCGTCACGCGCAGCAGCGTGTGGTAATCGCCTTCGCGGTCATGCCGCACCTCGCGGACATCGATGCCGCGCTCCTTGGCGAGGAAAGGCGCATTGACCATGTTCACCGTGTCCGAATGGACCCGCATCAGGCCGGCCAGCACCGCCGAGGTGATCGGCTTCTGGTTGAGCGACGCAGCCGCACCCTCGACCTCGATCGCGATCCCGGACAGTGCGCCATGCGCGAGCTGGCCGATCAGGCTGCCAAGCTTTTCGGCAAGCGCCATATACGGCTTGAGCTTGGGCGCTTCCTCGGCCGACAGGCTCGGCACGTTGAGCGCGTTGGTGATGCCGCCCGACATCAGATAATCCGCCATCTGCTCGGCGACCTGGATCGCGACATTGACCTGCGCTTCCGAGGTGGAGGCGCCGAGATGCGGCGTCGAGACGAAGTTGGGCGTGCCGAACAAGGGAGAGTCGGTTGCCGGCTCAGTCACAAACACGTCGAGCGCGGCACCGGCGATATGCCCCGAGTCGAGGCCCGCCTTGAGCGCCGCTTCATCGATCAGTCCGCCGCGCGCGCAGTTGATGATCCGCACGCCCTTCTTGGTCTTCGCCAGATTCTCGGCGGAGAGGATGTTGCGGGTCTGGTCGGTCAGCGGCGTATGCAGCGTGATGAAGTCAGCGCGGGCGAGGAGATCCTCGAGCGACACCTTTTCGACGCCCATCTCGATCGCGCGCTCAGGCGTCAGGAAGGGATCATAAGCGACCACCTTCATCTTCAGCCCGCGCGCGCGGTCGGCGACGATCGAGCCGATATTGCCGGCACCGATCAGGCCGAGCGTCTTCGAGGTCAGCTCGACGCCCATGAAGCGGTTCTTCTCCCACTTGCCGGCCTGGGTGGAGGCGTCGGCTTCGGGCAGCTGGCGGGCGAGGGCGAACATCAGGGCGATCGCATGCTCGGCGGTAGTGATGGAGTTGCCGAACGGGGTGTTCATGACGATCACGCCCTGAGCGGACGCAGCCGGGATATCGACATTGTCGACGCCGATGCCGGCGCGGCCGATCACCTTCAGGTTCGGCGCATGCGCCAGGATATCCTTGGTGACCTTGGTCGAGCTGCGGATCGCGAGGCCGTCATAATTGCCGATGATCGCTTTCAGCTCTTCCACGGTCTTGCCGGTGATCTCGTCGACCTCGACACCGCGCTCGCGGAAGATCTGGGCGGCTTTGGGGTCCATTTTGTCGGAGATGAGGACTTTTGGCATGGGATTGCCTTTCAATGAGCGCGCTCCGGTTGGGAGCGGGGAGTCTGGGAAGGATGCGTCCCCGCCGCGGCGGGGGCGCAGAGAGGGTCAGGCCGAGACGGTGACCGAGGCGTACGCCCAGTCGAGCCAGGGGCCGAGCGCCTCGATATCAGCGGTGTCGACGGTCGCGCCGCACCAGATCCGGAGGCCCGCCGGGGCATCGCGGTAACCCGCAATGTCATAGGCTGCGTGCTCGGCTTCGAGCAGGCCGGCGAGCTTCTTGATCAGCGCCTCGTCGGCACCCTCGACCGTCAGGCAAACGCTGGTCTTCGAGCGCGATGCCGGATCGGCGGCGAGATGGCCGAGCCATGACCGCTCAGCGACGATCTTGTCGAGCGCGGCGGCATTGGCGTCCGAGCGAGCGATCAGGCCCTTGGCCCCGCCGATCGTCTTTGCCCATTCGAGCGCGAAGATCGCATCCTCGACGGCGAGCATCGACGGCGTGTTGATCGTCTCGCCCTTGAACACGCCCTCGGTCAGCTTGCCCTTGGAGACGAGGCGGAACACCTTGGGGAGCGGCCATTTCGGCGTGTAGCTTTCGAGCCGCTCGACCGCGCGCGGACCGAGGATCAGCACACCATGGCCGCCTTCGCCGCCAAGCACCTTCTGCCACGAGAAGGTCGCGACATCGATCTTGTCCCAGGGGATGTCGTACGCGAACACAGCGCTGGTCGCGTCGGCGAAGCTCAGGCCCTCGCGGTCGTCCGGGATCCAGTCGCCATTCGGCACGCGCACGCCCGAGGTCGTGCCGTTCCAGGTGAACAGCACATCGTTCGACCAGTCGACGGTCTCGAGATCGGGGAGCGCGCCATAATCGGCGCGAAGGACGGTTGGCTCGAGGCCAAGCTGCTTGACCGCATCGGTCACCCAGCCTTCGCCGAAGCTCTCCCAGGCGAGCGCCGCCACCGGCTTCGCGCCCAGCATCGTCCACATCGCCATCTCGAACGCGCCGGTATCGGAACCGGGCACGATGCCGATGCGGTGGGTGTCGGGGAGCTGGAGCATCTCGCGCATCAGGTCGATCGCGTATTGCAGGCGCGTCTTGCCGAGCTTCGAACGGTGCGACCGGCCGAGCACTTGAGTCTGGAGCTTTTCGGGGGCCCAGCCCGGCGGCTTGGCGCAGGGACCGGAAGAGAAATAAGGACGCGTCGGCTTCGTCGCCGGAGGCGCAGGTAACTCAGTCATGTAGTCTCTCCTTACAGAGAGCACGCGCGGCGTTGGGACCGCGTGGCCCGTCGACGGCCCTAGCGATCGGCGAGCGGAAGTCAACGCGCATATCGCTGGACGGATGTCGCTGTGTCGGGCAGTTTCCCCAAAACGGGGGGCACGACATGGAAGATTCAGGCCGCGATCCGATCGCGCTCGGCAAATATACCATTGTCGCGCTGTATGTCTGGCTGGCGTGCGATATCCTGCTTGGCCTCGCCGCGGGGTACCACCTGACGGTCCTTTCCCCGCTTGAGGGAACAACCGACATAACGCTGCTCTCTTCGCTCCCGGCAGTCGCGCAGAGCGAGATGGTATCGGGCGTCATCGGACTGGCTTATCTGCTGGCCTTCCTGGTAGCCGGCTTTCTGATCCTGCGGTGGATCTACCGGGTGAACAAAAACGCGCATGTTCTCACCGATTGGATGCAGATGACGCCCGGCTGGAATGTCGGCTTTTTCTTCATCCCCATCGCACTGCTCTGGAAACCGTTCGAGGGGGTGCGGCAGAGCTGGCAAGCGACCTTCTCACCGGAAGACCCGGACGCGGAGCCGGTGCCCGATCTGCTGCGCTGGTGGTGGGGCCTTTGGCTGGCCTCCTCGGTCCTCGGCAATGTCTCTTTTCGTATGTCGGTGAACGCCCACACCGTGTCGGATCAGCTGCGGGCGGATGCGATCGACTTGTTCTCCATAGTGATCGATATTCCCCTCGCGTTGGTTCTGGCGACCATGATCCGGAAGCTCTCGATGGCGCAATCCGGCGTGCTCAAGCGTTCTGTGTTCGACTGACCCTTCAGCGGACTTCTTACTTCGGCACGAACTTCGGCGCCGGCTTGCCGAGCAATCCGCGGTCGGACATCCAGTCGGGGA
The DNA here is from genome assembly GCF_056402635.1 of Sphingomonas sp. P3_C5. NCBI lineage: Bacteria > Pseudomonadati > Pseudomonadota > Alphaproteobacteria > Sphingomonadales > Sphingomonadaceae > Sphingomonas > Sphingomonas sp. P3_C5. The sequence goes on along the minus strand of NZ_JBFUHA010000001.1, from coordinate 69,982 downwards.
TTCGATCCGGCCAATGCTGCAGGCTGATGAGCGGCGTGTCCTCGCCCATGTTGAAGGCATGGCCGCCGGCCGCATACATGTGCAGCTCCACCGAGGCGTGCGCGGCGCGGTAGGATTGGAGCAGGTCGACCAGCGGTGCCGAACAGCAGGCATCGTCATTGGCGGCGGTGAGCAGCATCGGCGGCGAGTCCTTCTTCACCACCTCTTCGGCTTTCAGCGGCCCGGGGAATTCGAGGATCGCGAAATCGGGCCGGGCCGAGATCCGGTCGATCGCATCGCCCTTTCCGCGCGGCGCGACAGGCGCGCTCAGCGCCGCCATCCGCGCAAGCTCGCCGCCCGCCGAGAAACCCACGATGCCGATGCGGTGCGGATCGACGCCGAACTCCCCCGCGCGCGTGCGCACCAGACGCATCGCGCGCTCGGTATCCGCTCGGGCATCCTCGAGCGAGTAAGGCGAGCCCTCCTCCCGAAACAGCCGGTAGCGCAATACGAACGCCGCGACGCCGCGCGCAGCGAACCAGCGCGCGACGTCATTGCCTTCGGTGGTGATCACGATAATCCCGTGTCCACCGCCTGGGACGATCACCACGGCGGCGCCGTTCGCCTTCCCCTTTTCGGGCAGGAAAGCGGTGATGCTGGGGTTGTTGATATGCTTGGTCCAATATTCCGCCGATTGCTCGGGAATCGCGGCGCGGCTCTCGAAGCCGGGCGCGCCGCCCGTCCAGAGCGGATAGCGGGTGCCATCGGCCTGCGCCCAGGCCGGGCCGGACAAGACAAAGGCCAGCAGGGCCAGCACCCCCACAAAGAGAGGGGCCGCGAAGGGACGGAAAGTGCGCATCGGGCGATCCTCAACTTTTATGATTTGCCGCAGATAAGCACGCGCGGAGCCGGCTTGGCCAGCGCCTTGTTCGCGCTGCCATTGCTGCTCTCCGCCTGTGGCGACCGCGAACAGCGGCCACCGCCGCGACCGGCAGGATCGAGGCCGGTCACCCTTAACATTCCGACTTCGCGCGAGACCCAAGCATGCTTCGCCGATCTGTCGCGCAAGGAGGTGCGTTTCAGTCCGCTCCCTGACCGCGATTATGGCGGCGGCTGCCAGGTGATCGGCGCAGTGCAGCTGATCGATATTGGCGTGCCCGTCACCAACCTCAAGGCGATGCGCTGTGGCCTCGCCGACACATTCGTCGGCTGGGCGCGCTTTGCGGTCGCGCCCGCCGCGCGCCAGATCCTCGGCAGCGATCTGGTCCGGATCGAGAGTTTCGGCAGCTATGCCTGCCGCAACGTGATCGGCTCGGCCACGGCGGGTAACAAGCTGTCCGGCCACGCAATCGGCAACGCAGTCGATATCTCCGCCTTCGTGCTGCAGGACGGGCGCCGGATCAGTGTGCTCCAGGGCTGGCGGTCCGACGATCCGGTGGTGCGGGAATTCCTTCAGGTGATCCACAGCTCGGCCTGCAAGCGCTTCGGCACAGTGCTCAGTCCCGACTATAATGCCGCGCACGCCAACCATCTCCACCTCGAGGACGATCACGCGCATTTCTGCCGCTGAGCAGGCGTGCCTTCATCTTTGCCGGCTTTTCCGCTAGGGGCTGCTCCAATGAGTGATACACATGTTCCGTCGCGGGTGTTCCCGCGCGCCCGCCAGGATGCCGAAACCGCCAATGCCGGGATCAGCACCCCCCAGACTGAAAATCCGTCCTACCGGCTCGCCTTTCAGGACATGGATTTCCTGCTGCGCGAGGATCTGCGCCCGGTCCGATTCCAGCTCGAGTTGCTCAAACCCGAGCTGATCCTCGAAGAGGCCAATATCGCCTCCACCTTCGTCATGTACGGGTCGGCGCGTATCCCCGAGCCGGCCAAGGCGAAGGCGTTGCTCGAACTCGCCCAGGGCGAGGAAGCGATCCGCATCGCCGAGCGGCTGGTCGCCAAGTCCAAATATTATGACGAGGCCTATAAGCTCGCCCAGCTCGTCAGCGTCTTTCCGCGCGACGAAACCGGCAAAAGGCACTTCGTCGTCTGCTCCGGCGGCGGTCCGTCGATCATGGAGGCGGCGAATCGCGGTGCGGCCGAGGGCGGGCACGAGTCGATCGGGCTCAACATCGTCCTGCCGCACGAGCAGGCGCCTAACCCCTATGTCACGCCGCATCTCAGCATGCAGTTCCACTATTTCGCGCTCAGGAAGATGCACTTCCTGCTCCATGCCCGCGCGCTGGCGGCCTTCCCGGGCGGCTTCGGCACGTTCGATGAGTTGTTCGAGCTGCTGACCCTGATCCAGACCGGCAAGATCAAGCCGATCCCGGTGCTGCTGTTCGGCCGCGAATTCTGGAACCGGGTCGTGAATTTCGAGGCGCTGGTCGAGGAGGGCGTGATCAGCGCGCGCGATCTCGACATCTTCACCTTCGTCGAAACCGCTGAGGAAGCCTGGCAGATCGTGCAGGACTTTTATCGCGATCAGCCGGCGCCCGCAGCGGCGTAAACGAAAACGGCACCGCCCCTGAGGGGACGGTGCCGCTGATTTCGTGGCCGAAGATTTACTGCTTGGCTGCGGGCGGGATCTGTCCGGCCTTCTTCTCCGGCTCGACTGCCGCCTTCGGATCCACCGAAGGTGCGCCGCTGGCGGGCGCGGCCGCGTTGGAGAGGTTCGGCGTGGTCATTTCCGCCTTGCCGCCGGGGTTCGCGGGGGGCGCGGCCGGGGCGCTCGGCAGCGGCAGGTTCGACCCCATCGAATTGAGATAGGCGATCACATTGGCGCGGTCCTGCGGGTTGGGAAGGCCGGCAAAGGTCATCTTGGTGCCACTCGCGAACGCACGCGGGTTGGTCAGCCACTGGTTCATATTGTCGAAGTCCCACTTGCCGCCCTTCGCCTTTAGCGCGTCGGAGAAGGCAAAGCCGCCCTTGCCCTGCGCGATCGCCTCGCCGAGCGTCGCGTAGAGATTGGGGCCAATGCCGTTGGGAGCACCCTGCTCGATCGTGTGGCAGGCACCGCATTTCTTGAAGACATCGGCGCCCTTGGCGGGGTCGGCGGTCGGCATCAGCGTTGCGATCGGCACCTCGGCAGCCGCGCCGCTGTCGCCAGCCTCGGCAACGCCCTCGATCGGATAGCCCATTTTCTCGGGCTTCTTCTCGCTCTGGAACACCATTCCGCTCACGATCGAAAGCCCCAGCGCGGCACCGCAAGCGCCAAGCACCCAACCCGCGATCGTGTTCGTACGATTATCCATTACCCAAGCGCCCCTGTCGGAAAGTCGGCTCCCTTTAGATTCGGTAGAGCGTCACCGCAAGACGCGCTTGCGCGGTTCGACAGCATGCCGGCTTGTGCGCCGTGCCGCCCGCCGTTAAGCGCGCCCTTCCCATGGAAAACTTCGCCGCACCCGCGCGCCCGATCGTGGCGCGAATGATCGAGCAAGCCGCAGCGCACCCGGACCGCGCCGTTGCTTTCCAGGGCGCCCCCGGCGCCAATTCGCATATCGCGGCGCTTCAGGCGTTTCCGGACGGCCTGCCTCTGCCCTGTTTCGATTTTGCTGACGCGATCGACGCGGTGCGCGACGGCCGCGCCGATTGCGCGATCATCCCGATCGAGAATTCGCTGCACGGCCGCGTCGCCGACATGCATTTCCTGCTGCCCGAATCGGGGCTGGCGATCACCGGCGAGCATTTCCTGGCGATCCACTACGCGCTGATGGGCAAGGGCCCGATCGAGGGCGTGCGTGAGGCGATGAGCCATCCCCAGGCGCTTGGCCAGTGCCGGCTGTGGCTGCGCGAGCGCGGTATCAGGCCTGTCACCTATCCCGATACCGCCGGCGCCGCAGCGCTCGTGGCGGAAATCGGCGATCCCGCGATCGCCGCGCTGGCGCCGCCGGGAGCTGCGCCGATCTACGGGCTCGACCTCCTCGCCGACGGCATCGCCGATGCCGATCACAACACCACCCGCTTCGTCGTGCTGGCGCGGGCAGGGCACGCCCCGATCGGCGATGGCGCCTTCATGACGACCTTGATCTTCGAGGTGAAGAACGTCCCCGCCGCGCTTTACAAGGCGATGGGCGGCTTCGCGACCAACGGCGTCAACATGACCAAGCTCGAAAGCTATCAGCGCGGCGGCAGCTTCGCCGCGACTGAGTTCTACGCCGATGTCGAGGGCAAGCCCGGCGACCCCGGGTTCGACCGCGCGCTAGAGGAGCTCGGCTTCCATTCGAAATGGATGCGCATTCTGGGGACGTACCGGCAGGCCCGCACTCGGGGCTGAAGCCCCTCTCCCTCAGCCCGCCCACGCTTTCAGCAGCGTGTACGCAATCGCATAAGGCGGTGGCGGCAGGAACGGTCCCGGCTCGCCCGCCAGCACTTCGCCCACGACCTCCCGCGAAACCCAGATCGCATCCTCCAGCTCATTCGTGTCTAGCGTGATCGCATCGTTCTCGGCCATGCCGACGCAGGCGATCATCAGCGATGACGGAAAAGGCCATGGCTGGCTGGCGATGTAGCGCACGTCGGAAACCCGCACGCCCGCTTCCTCCATGATCTCGCGCGCGACCGCCTCCTCGATCGATTCGCCGACTTCAAGGAATCCGGCGAGCGCTGAATAACGCCCCGCTGGCCAGGCATGCTGACGGCCGAGCAAGGCACGGCCGTCATGCTCGGCGATCATGATCACGACCGGGTCGACGCGCGGGAAATGCTCGGCCTGGCAGTTTGGGCAAGACCGCGCCCAGCCGGCGCGGAAGATCTCGGTCGCGGTGCCGCAATTGGCGCAGAATCGGTGCCGCGTATGCCAGTCGAGCAGGCTGCGCGCGGCGGCATAGGTCGCCGCTTCGCCCGGCGCGAGCTGGTCGAGGAGTCCGAACATCCGCATCGGCCGGCCCGCTGGCGGCGCCATCCCTGGCGTCAACGCAGCGAAATAGGGCTTGTCGCCGTCGAGCCCGAGCAGGACCAGGTCGGAACCGTCAGGCGCATCCGCCAGGTTTGTCCAGACAAGCTGCCCCTCGCTGTCCAATTCAGGCTCGAAATTCTCGAGCTTGAGCAGGCGCGCGCGCCAGTCGCCAAGCGCGGCGGCGAAGGCTTCGGGATCATGGCGAAGCCGGTCGGCACGGTCGAGCGTGCCGCCGGTGAAACCGGGTGCTGTGATCACCGGCTGTGCGCGGTGTCGGTTGCAAGCGCGGCCGCTATCTCTTCGCGCAGCGGCCATTTCTCGGCAGGGAAATAATTGACCATCACCGTCCCCCGCGCGTGGCGGGCTGGATCGACCCAGGCGATCGTCCCCGCCGCGCCGCCCCAGCCATAGGTTCCCTTGGACGGTCCGCCCGGCTTGTCTTCGAGAAACACCGAGCCGCCGGCCCCGAAGCCCAGTTTCCCGACATTGCCCAGCCTGTTGAGCTGGCTGGTGTCTACGCCCGCCGGCAACAGGTTCGACATCATCAGCGCGGCCGTCTCCGGCTTGAGCACGCGAACCCCATCGAGGGTGCCGCCATTCTGCAACGCATGGAGGAAGCGGTCATAATCGCGCGCCGACATCACCAGCCCGGCACCGCCATAGGGAAAGCTCGGCGGCGACAGCCATACTGAGGTGGCGGCGGGATCGAGCGGCACGCGACTGTCGCCCATGAAAAGATAATTGGTGGCAAACCGGCTCGATTCGCTCGCCGGCACCGTCCAGTAGCTCGAGCTCATCTTGAGCGGATCGAAGATGCGCTTTTGGACAAAGGCGTCGAAGCTCATCCCGCTCGCCACTTCGATCACCCGACCCATCACGTCGAGGCCAATCGAATAGCTCCATTTCGTGCCCGGATCGGCAATCAGCGGCAGCGTCGCGACCTTGTTCGCGAACGTCTCCAGGCTCGGCGGACGAGTCTGGCGCATCTGGACTTCGAGCTGGGCATTGATCGTGGCGGGGTTGATGCCGAGCTTGGTATATTGCTCGAGCAGCGGCCCCTTGGTGATGATGTTGTAGCCAAGCCCGGCGGTATGGGTCAGCAGGTTGCGGATCGTGATCTCGCGCGCCGCCGGCCTGCTCTCGAGCGTGTCCGAATTGAGCTGGACCCGCATCGACTTGAACGCTGGAATGAAGTCGCTGACCGGCTGATCGAGCTTGATCTTGCCCTCTTCGACCAGGATCATCGCCGCCATGCCGGTGATCGGCTTGGTCATTGAATAGACCCGCCACAGGCTGTCCGGCCCCGCCAGGGGGGCGCCCGGGCCGTCGGCGATATGCCCGGCGCTGACGAACACTGTCGGATAATCGGCAGAACCGAACGCGCCGACGATCCCGGGCATCTTGCCCGCAGCGACATAGGAATCGAACAAAGTCTGCGTGGCGGGGAGAAGCGATCGACCCGCCGGCGCGGTCTGTGCCGGTTGCGGCGGTGCCGAATGGCCCGCAAACGCAGTGCCCGCGACCAGTGCAACCAGCGCGCCCGCCGTCATGAACCGCCTGATGATCATCCCGCTCTCCTGAACGCACGCGCCGCCTTGGCAAAGACCGTCGGCAGCCCCGCCGATTCGAGATCGGCTATCGGCCACCATTCGCCCCAAGACTCTTGATCGCCGGAATGCCCCTCCGCTGACGCGACCGCAAGCGCGAGTTCGAGCCGGAAGTGAGTGAAGACATGGTCGACCGTCGTGTCGAGCATCCGCCAGGCGCCAGTCACCGGCGAATCGGCGAGGCCGGGCGGCGACTCGGCCCAGGGTCCTGTCGGCAGCGCACGCATGCCGCCGAGCAGTCCCTTGGGCGGGCGGCGGACGAGCAGGACCCTGCCGTCCCGCTCGGTCCAGAAGATCGTGCCATAGCGTTGCGGCCGCGCAGCCTTGCTGAGCTTGGTGGGATACATCTCCGGCTTGCCCTCGGCAAAGGCGCGGCACGCCCCGGACAGCGGACAGAGAAGGCAAAGCGGCGCACGCGGCGTGCAGATTCCCGAGCCGAAATCCATCATCGCCTGGGCGAAATCCCCGGCGCGGGCGGTGGGCGTGATCGAGGCAGTGGCGGCGCGGACGGCGGGCATTCCGCCCGGCAGCGGCTCGGCGATCGCGAAAAGCCGCGCGACGACCCGGGCGACATTGGCATCGACCACCACCGAAGGTTCGCCGAATGCGATCGCAGCAATCGCGGCGGCCGTATAGGCACCGATGCCGGGCAGCGCGCGCAAGCCTTCTTCAGTCGCCGGAAATTTCCCTTCATGCTCCGCGACAAGGGCGCGCGCGCAGGCGATCAGATTACGAGCGCGGGCATAATAGCCGAGCCCCGCCCAGGCGGCCATCAATGTTGCATCGTCGGCGCCCGCCAGCGACTCGATATCGGGCCAGCGCGCAACGAACGCTTCGAAGCGCGGTCGCACCGCGGCGACTGTCGTCTGCTGCAGCATGATTTCGGAAAGCCATACGCGATACGGGTCGGCGGCGTTCGCGCCAGGCGGGCTCCGCCACGGCAGATCGCGGGCATTGCGATCATACCAGCCGAGCAGCTTTGCGGCGATATCCGATGGGAGCTTGGCGGGCACGCCGTCGCTATGGCATGGGTTGCGGGATGAGCAAGCGTGGCGTCCCCGCTCCCGGAACCGAATCAAAGGCCGAAAAGCCCCGTGGCGGTCGCGCGCGCGCGGTTTCCGAGCTGTTGCCCGATGTCGGCCGCGCCGCTTTCCGCAAGTTCGGCTTCGTCCAGAGCGCGGTGGTCAGCCGCTGGCCGGAGATTGTCGGCGCCCGCTATGCCGGCGTCTCCGCACCCGAATCGATCAAATTCCCGCAAGGCCAGCGCACCGACGGCACGCTCAACCTCGTCGTGCGCGGTGCGCATGCGACGATGATGCAGCATATCGCGCCCGAGATCGTCGAGCGGGTGAACCGCTTCTTCGGCTATGGCGCGGTTGCCCGGGTGATGATTCGCCAGGGCGATGTGCCGGCACCCCGCGTCAAAGCGGCGCCGCCCTCGCTCAAGCCGATCCCGGTCGAGCTCGGCGCGAGCCTGCGCACGATTGCGGATCCGGAATTGAAGGCCGTGCTCGAAGCCCTCGCGGCGAGTGTCGCTGCGACTCGCGGCCCACCAACAGTTCGATCGACGGAGGAATGATGCGCGCTTTCCTGATGGCTACCATGGTCCTCGGCATGTCTGCGGCGCCGCTTGGTGCTGCAACCCCGAAGGCGCACCCCGCCAAGCCGGCAGCGGCCAGGCCGGCGGCGCGGCCGAATTGGGTCCAGACGGTGGTGCGCACCCCTGAAGGTGGCTATCGCATGGGCAATCCCAATGCGCGCATCGCCCTCATCGAATATGGCTCGCGCACCTGTCCGCATTGCGCTCTGTTCGACGCGCAAGGCGTGCCGGCGCTCACCAGCAAATATGTCGCGACCGGCCAGTTGAGCTATGAGTTCCGCGATTTCCCGGTCCACGGCGTCATCGATATGGGCCCGATCCTGCTTGGCCATTGCGTCTCGCCGGCGCAGTTCTTCCCGATGCTCAACCGCATGATGGCGGCGCAGAAGCAGCTGTTGCAGCGCGCCGAGATTCCGGCGGCGGATCAGGAAAAGCTTCGCGCCATGAAGCCCGGCCCGCTCGTTGCCTGGCTCGCCAATTATTATGGCTATACAGCCTTCGTCGCCCAGCACGGCGTACCGGCGGCGAGGGCCAATGCGTGTCTGGCTGACCCCAAGGCGCTGGAGGCGGTGGCGAAGCAGACCGATGCGGCCAATGCCAAATATGCCATTCCGAGCACGCCCACCTTCATCGTGAACGGCAAAATCGCCCCGAACACTTATGATTGGGCGGCGCTCGAGCCGATCCTGCGCGCAGCCGGCGCGAAATAATTCGAAGACTTCGACTGGAGAGAAGCTGTCATGAAATTCCGTATCCTCTGCGCCGTGCTGCCAATCCTGTTCGTCGCAGCCTGCGGCAAGGGCGATGCCGGCGGTAACAGCAGCGCCGGCGCTCCTGCGGCCGCACCGGTTGCCGGAGCCAAGGCGCCGGCCGGGCAGAACTGGGTCGATGTCGTCAGCAAAACGCCCGAAGGCGGCTATGTCATGGGCAACCCGAACGCGCCGGTGAAGCTGATCGAATATGGTTCGCGCAGCTGCCCGCACTGCGCTGCGTTCGATGCCGAAGGGGTCCCGGCGCTCAAGGCGGGGCCGATCGCCGCCGGCAAGCTGAGCTATGAATTCCGCGATTTCCCGGTGCACGGCGCGGTGGATATCGGCCCGATCCTGGTCGGCCACTGCGTCGAACCCGCGCAGTTCTTCCCGATGCTCGATCAGATGATGGCGAGCCAGCAGCAGCTGATCGGTCGCACGGACAAGAAAATATCGGACGCAGATCAGGCGCGATTGCAGAAGGCGTCGCCGGGCGAGGTCGCGACTTTCCTCGCCGATTTCTACGGCTATGTGGATTTCGCGAAGCAGCGCGGCGTGCCTGATGCGAAGGTGAGAGCCTGCCTCAGCGATCCCAAGGCGCTCGATAACATCGCGAAGCAGGCCGATACGGCCACCCGGCAATATAGTGTCTCCGGCACGCCCACCTTCATCGTCAACGGCACGGTTGCGACCAATGTTGCTGATTGGGCCGCGCTGCAGCCGGTCCTGAAGGCGGCGGGCGCGCTGTAACCGCGGCAAAGGGGGGATAGCGGCCGGTGCAGATCAAGCGGCTCAGGCTTTCGGGTTTCAAGAGCTTCGTCGATGCGGCGGACATGCGGATCGAGCCCGGTCTGACCGGAATCGTCGGCCCCAATGGCTGCGGCAAATCGAATCTGCTCGAGGCGCTGCGCTGGACGATGGGCGAGAATTCGGCGAAGTCGCTGCGCGGCGCCGGCATGGACGATGTGATCTTCGCCGGCACCTCGACCCGGCCGGCGCGCGATTTCGCTGAAGTGTCGATCCTCGCCGAGATCACCGGCGAGGAGACCGAGGTCGTCCGCCGCATCGAGCGCGGTGCCGGCTCGGCTTACCGGATCGACGGCCGCGATGTGCGCGCCAAGGACGTCGCCCTGCTCTTCGCCGATGCCGCGACCGGTCCGCATTCGCCCGCTTTGGTCAGCCAGGGCCGGATCGGCGCGGTGATCGCCGCCAAGCCGGCCGAGCGCCGGGCAATGCTCGAAGAGGCGGCGGGGATTGCCGGCCTCCATGTCCGCCGCAAGGACGCCGAGCAGAAACTGCGAGCGACCGAGGCCAATCTCACCCGGCTCGACGAAGTCATCGCCGATCAGGATGCCCGCGCCGCCGCGCTGAAGCGCCAGGCGCGGCAGGCGGAACGCTACCGCGCGCTCTCCGATCAGATCCGTATCGCTGAAGCGCGGATGATCTTCGCGCGCTGGCGCGATGCGGCGGCAGCGGCCGATTCGGCCAAGGCGGAGGCGGCGACCGCCGAGACCCGCGTCGCCGAAGCGGCTGAACTGCAGCGCGCGGCGGCGGCCTATCAGACCGAAGCGACCGAGACGCTGGCCGGCGTCCGCGCCGAGGCCCAGGCCGCCCGCGACCGCGCCAGCGAAGCCGGGCATCGGCTCGCCGCGCTTCGTACCGAGCACGCCGCGGCTGAGCGCCGGCTCAGCGAACTCGCCGATAGCCGGGTTCGGCTGACCGAGGATCGCAGCCGCGAAGGGTCGCTCGCCAACGACGCCGCTGAGGCGATCGCGCGGCTCGCTGACGAAGTGTCTTCGCTCGAAGCGCAGATCGCCGAAGCCGGTGCGCGGTCGCCGCAGCTCGAGGCCACGCTGGCCGCCGCCGAACGCGCCGCCCGCGATGCCGAGGTCGCGCTGGCCCAGGCCCTTGCGGCACAGGCAAGCGAGGCAGCTGATGCGCGCGTCGCCGAAGCGGCGTTGGCGGCGGCGCGGACCAGGGCCGAGCGCAGCGAGCGCGATCTCGCGCGGGTGGCGGCCGAGATCAAGGCACTGGGCGATGCCGCGCCCTTGCTCGCCGAGCGGACCCGCGCCGCCGAGGCGCGTGCCCAGGCGCTGCGCCACGCCGAATCCGCCAGGACAGCGCTTGCCCGCGCCGATGCAAGCGAGCGCGAGGCGATCGGATCGCGCGATCGGGCGCAGTCGGCGCGCGCCGGCGCTCATGCCGAGCTGAGTGCGCTCGACAGCGAGACCGCAGCCCTGACCAAGGCGACTCGGCGGGATGGCAAGGACCGGCTGCTTGATCAGCTGCGCGCCGATCCCGGCTATGAGCGCGCCCTTGCGGCGGCGCTCGGCGATGATCTCGAAGCCGGCCTCGATTCGACCGCTGAACGTTTCTGGGCGGGCGCCGAGCCTGCCCCGGGCGATCCATCGGCACCGACCGGCACGGTGGCGCTGGCGGCGCATGTCGGCGCCCCCGCTGCACTGGCGCGGCGGCTGGCGCAGGTCTTCGTCGCTGAAAGCGATGGCGCGCAGGCGCTCGCGGTCGGCCAGAGGCTGGTGACGATGACCGGCCAGCTCAGGCGCTGGGACGGCTATATCGCGAAATCGGGCGGCGCCGAGGCCGCCGCCCGGCTCGAACGGATGAACCGCCTGCGCACGATCGAGGCGGCACGCCCGGCTGCGGTGCGCGCAGTCGACGCGGCCGATGCCGAGCTCGCGCGGATTGACGGCGCGATCGCCGAGGCGCGCCGCGCCGCCGCTGATTCGCGCCGCGTGCTCGAAGCCGCCGAGACCAATGCCCGCGATGCCGGCCGCGCCGAAGACCGCGCCGCAGTCGCGATCGAGCGGATCGAATCGCAGCGCGCCGATCTCGAAACGCGCCGCGGTCGGATCGCCGCCGAGCATGAAGAGGCGCAGGGTGAAGTGACTCGGGCGACCGAGGTCAAGGCTGCGCTCCCCGATGGCAGCGCGACGCGAGAGCGAGTCGCGATCCTCTCCGGCGAAGCCGAGGCGAAGCGCACGACGGTCGCCACGGCCCGTGCCGAGCGCACCGCACTCGAACGCGCCATTGGCCAGGATCGCGAACGCCTTGCCGCGAGTATCGCCGAGAGCAAGGGCTGGAAGAACCGGGCAGGCGAGGCGGCGCGGCGGATCGCCGAGATGGACAAGCGCGACGCAGATCTCGCGCGCGAGGCTGAGGCGCTTGCCGAAAAGCCGGCGGTGCTGGCAGCCGAGATCGTCGCACTCGAAGCTACGCATAGCGTTGCGCGTGCCGAGGCGGAGACGATGATCGCCGCCGAACGCGAAGCGGAAATCGCCCTGCGCGCCACTGAGGAACGCGCGCGCGCGGCGGGTGAAGCGCTGGCCGAGGCTCGCGAAATACGCGCCGGCGCGGCAGCCCGCGCGGAAAACCAGGAATCGCGGCGGATCGAGATGAACCGCCTGTCGGGTGAACGCTTCCAATGCCCATCCGTCCTGCTCCCCGAGCGCGTAGGGTTCGATGAGAAAATCGTCGGCGCGCCGCAGGATGAATCGCTGGCGCATGACAAATTGCTGGTCGATCGCGAACGGATCGGCCCGGTCAATCTCGTCGCCGAGAGCGAGCTTGCCGAGCTCGAAGCCGCCAGTGTCGGCAATCTCGCCGAGCGCGAGGAGCTTGGGCTCGCGGTCAACCGGCTGCGCGGTTCGATCGGCACGCTCAACCGCGAGGGCCGGCAGCGCCTGCTTGCCGCATTCGAGGCAGTCGATGGCCATTTCCGCCGACTGTTCACCACCCTGTTCAACGGCGGTCAGGCGCATCTCGAACTGATCGATTCGGACGATCCGCTCGAAGCCGGCCTCGAGATCATGGCCCAGCCGCCGGGGAAGAAGCTCCAGTCGCTGACCCTGCTCTCGGGCGGGGAACAGGCACTGACTGCGGTCGCGCTGATCTTCGGCCTGTTCCTCACCAACCCGGCGCCGATCTGCGTCCTCGACGAAGTCGACGCGCCGCTCGACGATGCCAATATCGAACGCTTCTGCGACCTGCTCGACGCAATGGCCCGGGAGACGGCGACCCGCTATCTGATCGTCACCCATAATGCGGTGACGATGAGCCGAATGCACCGCCTGTTCGGCGTGACGATGATCGAACAGGGCGTGAGCCGCCTGGTCTCGGTCGATCTCGGCGCCGCCGAGACTCTGCTGGCGGCGGAGTAAACTTCTTCTCCCTCTCCCTGAAGGGGAGAGGAGCATTGGGTGAACAGCACCCCGAGCTGTTCAGGTCATGCCGGGGGCATGACCGACCCAATGCTGGGCCCATCGCGTAGCGATGGGAAGGGTGAGGGTGACCGTCATGGATGTCTCGCCCATAACCTCACTCCCCTCATCCGGCCCTTCGGGCCACCTTCTCCCACAGGGGGAGAAGGAAGTTGGAGCGACACAGATGCGCAGCCTTCTCTCGCTCCTAACTATGCTCCTTCTGTCGGGCTGTTTCTGGGAGGGCCCGGCCTTCTATCGGCCCGATCCCGGTCAAAGCGGGCCATTGTCGCCCGGGCTCTACAAGATCGTTTCAGCGGACAAGTCAGCCCCCCAGCGCCTGCTGGTCCGCCGCACCGACGATGGTGCCCTGCTGATCGCGGAGCCCGAGGATTTTAAGGGCGGCAAGCCATCGCGCGTCGTGCTGATGCCATTGGCCGCGCGGGGCCGACATTTGTGGATCGTCCAGACTCAAATCGGCGACACGGCGGACCCGGTCGCTTACGGCCTGCTCGAAAGCGAGGGTGCCGCGCTCATCCTGGATCCGGCGCTCGACTGCCAGGGGAGTGAGGCGCTGGTGCGCAAGGCAGGCGGGACGGTCGAGGGAGAAGGCGGTAGCCCGAGTTGCATCTTCAAGGATCGCGCGGCGCTGGAACGCGCATTAATCGCCTATGCCGCCGCCCATCCCGTTTTCGAGAAACCCGCCCGGCTGACGCGCATCGGGGATTAAAGCGGCGTGTGCCCGATTTGGCGCGCGTGCGAGTTACGCCGCCTTCTACTTCCCTTCCCCAGCGAAGGCTGGGGCCCAGTTGGGGGACGCTAGTGATACGCGTTGCGGTTCATTACCTCTGCCATCGCAACTGGGCCCAGTATCAGGTTGAACATGCCCCGCATGTTCAAGGATCGTCCGGGGGACGATCCGACCTGATACTCTTCGCTGGGGAAGTAAGAAGGGGAACAGAAGCTAGGCCTCGGTCGGTTCAGGCCCGAAGCCGGTCGTTCCCCCCGCAGCGTTCGCTATGGGCGGCGCGCAGTTCCGCAGCTTGACTTGCGCAACCACCGCGCCTAGTGCGCCACCGCCCCAATATCGGGGTGCAGGAAGGCTGACAATGTTCGCCACGGCAAATCACCCGGGACTCGATCCCGCCGCGGTCCGAACCTCGCCGAAGCGCTAGTCGCGCCCCGGCCGGGTCACGGACCCGGCTAGTTTGATCCCGAAAATTCAAAAGCGCGACAGTCGACGCCCCAAATGCGTCCGCTCGACCGCTCATGGTGGATGAGAATATGGGCACGACGGTTACGTCGCGGCAGCTGGCAGTCATGCTGCGCGCGACACTCACAAAGGATGGCCGCGCCGGTCGGGCGCTGCTCGAATGGGCGGAGGAGCATCGCTCGGTCTTCTGGCCGGCGCTGAAGCTGCGCGCGAAGGACAAGGGCGCCAAGGACGGGGGCGCCAAAGACGGGGACAACAAGATCAGCTGGGCGAAGCTCGCTACGCTGGCTGCCGACATGGCCGAGGATCCGCTGACCGCGGACCTGGCCGAAGCGGTCGAGAATATTGCGACCGTGCTGAATTTCGGCGCGCAGGATCGTGCCGTGCTCGAGGCGGGCCTCGCGCTCTCCTTCCATCCGCGCATCGCCCGGCTGAGCTGGGCGCTGGAGATGGCGCATGAGGATATGGCCCGCGTCGCCGGAATGCTGGCGGGCGCCGATCCGGTCCATGCCGGCACGATGGTGCGCACCAGCCTGCCGGTGCAGCTCGGCCTGTTCGAGATCGGCATGGCGACGGGCGGCGGCGTGGCGTTCGATGTCAGCTGGTGGTTCGAGACTTTGCTCGCACGCGGCGGGCATGATCCCGATCGGCTGATCGAGGCGCTCGCCGGCAAGCGTCAGGAATCCACCCTGACCCTTGCTGATTTCCCGGCGATGCAGGGCGATCTGGATTTCGTCGCGCGGCTGCTCGCAGGCGCTGTCGAGGCGAGCGCGCCGGGCATCAACATACTGCTCCATGGCCCGCCTGGCGTCGGCAAGACCGAGCTTGCGCGGGCGCTCGCGGCGCATGTCGGCGCGGCTTTGTTCGCGGTCGGCGAGAGTGATGCGGACGGCACCGAGCCGCGCCGCCACGAACGCGTCGCTGCCCTGCTCCGCGCCCAACGCGCACTCCAGCGCGACGATCGCGCGCTGCTGCTGTTCGACGAGCTCGAGGATCTGATCGGCGATGCTAACCAGGTCGCGGGCACCGGGCGCTATGCCAACCGGGCGGGGTCGAAGATCTTCGTCAATCGCATGCTCGAGACCAACAGCGTGCCGATCATCTGGACCAGCAACGCGATCGACAATGTCGATTCCGCCTATCTCCGTCGGATGAGCTTCGTGCTGAAGCTCGATCATCCGCGCGGGGTGGAGCGGGACAGGGTCCTGGCGAGGATGGCAGCGATCGAAGGCTGCGCAGTCGGTGACGATCTCGCGAGCCTCGCCCGCCAGGCGCCCGAAACGCCGAGCGTGGCACGGGCCGCGATGCGCGCGGCACGGATCGCGGGCGCCAATATGGGAGACGACGAGCGCGTCGCGCGGTCGCTGGTCGGCGGCCTGCGTGGCACGGCGGTCAGGCTCGCCGAGGCGACATCCCGCATCGACCTGTCGCTGTTCGAAAGCGATCCGCCCGTTGCCGGGCTGGTCGAGCAGCTCACGCGCGCCGGCGCGCCGCTCGGCTTCTCGGTGCTGCTGGCGGGCCTGCCCGGCACCGGCAAGACCCAGCTTGCCGCGGAGGTCGCTGAACGGCTCGGGCGGCCGCTGGTCACCCGGCGCGCCTCCGATCTTCTGTCGGCGTGGGTCGGCGAAACCGAAGCGAAGATCGCAGCCGCTTTCCGCGATGCGGCGGCGGACGGTAGCGTGCTGTTCTTCGACGAGGCCGATTCGCTGCTGTTCGATCGCCAGACCGCGCGGACGAGCTGGGAGGTGACTCAGGTCAACGAGCTGCTGACCTGGCTCGACCGTCACCCGCTGCCGGTGTTCGCCGCCACCAACGATCAGCAGCGGCTCGATCCGGCGGCGCTCAGGCGGTTCACCTTCAAGCTCACACTTCAGCCTTTGTCGCCGGCCTCGGCGGCACGGGCCTTCGAGCGCTTCTTCGGCTGCGCGGCACCGATTGGCCTGGCCCGGCTGCGCGCACTGACCCCCGGCGATTTCGCCGTGGTCGCGCGGCAGGTGAAGGTGACCGGACCGATCCCGGCCGAAGCGCTGCTCGCGCGGCTCGAGGCGGAGCTTGCGGTCAAGCCGGGCGGCATGGCGACGATCGGCTTCTGAGCCGGCTGGCGCGACAGTCCCTCGATGAAGCGGAATGCGCGCAACCGCGTTGATGCCCGTCTGCAGGAGAAGTGGCATGACCGGAAGTGCCAGAACGGCTTGGGAAAGACTGCGTGCCGAAGCGGCCGGCTGTACGCGCTGCGACCTGTACCGGCACGCGACTCAGACGGTGTTCGGCGAAGGCCCGGTAGATGCGGCGCTGATGTTCGTCGGCGAGCAGCCAGGCGACCAGGAGGACCTCTCCGGCCGCCCGTTCGTCGGCCCGGCCGGCCAGGTCTTCGACCGCGCGATCGCCGCCGCGGGGATCGATCGCGCGGGCGTATATGTCACCAACGCAGTCAAGCATTTCAAGTTCGAGCAACGCGGCAAGCGCCGCATCCACCAAAAGCCAGACGCAGGCGAGATCACCGCCTGCCGCTGGTGGATCGAACAGGAGGCGCTGCTGATAAAGCCCAAGGTCACAGTGGCGCTAGGCGCCACCGCAGCCCGCGCCCTGTTCGGAAAAGTGATGGCCATCGGCAAGGAACGCGGCCGCCCCCACATCCTCCCCGGCGGCGGCGAAGCCTGGATCACCGTCCACCCCAGCTTCCTCCTCCGCATGCCCGACCGAGAAGCCGCCGACGAAGAGTTCGAACGCTTTGTGGAGGATCTGAAAGCAGTGAAGGACAGGCTTGCTTGAAATGCGGGCCAAGAGGTGCGGAAATGTGGCTCAGGCCGAGCCGAAAAGCGTGATGTGTGAGCATCGGAGCGCAGCGTACGTCAGGTACGTGAGCACCGAAGCGCAGCACATCGCGCTTTGCAGGCCGGCATGGGCCGCATTTGCGCACCTCTTGGAGTGGGGGGCTTCTGTTGCCCGGTGCCCCCCGTACCGCTGGAATCCGCTTCTGTTGCCCGGTGCGGCCCGGACCGCGCTTTCGTCCTTAGTAAACTAGACCGTTAGGTCCGGTTTACGCGGCAATCGCGAGTGCTTCGTTGTCGTTAGCACTTGTGGTTTTGAGCCTTATACGGGTTACTCAGCCCGGGCAAAAACAGCGCCTTTCAATACACGTCGATCCTGGTTCGGCCCCGTCATGACCGGCCCGTGAGAGCCGGTTGTGGTGGAGCCGCCGGGTACTGCCCCCGGGTCCGCTGCATCTAGTCTACGCTGCACTTTATCACCATAGCCTTGGGCGAACCCTCGGCACGGCTGATATAGGCATTGCCGAACTTAATGAAAAGGCCGCCTTTCACTCGCCACAATATGAGCCCATATCGGTAGCGTTATGTTGACACAGCGTTCCCGCTACGCGCTCCGCGCGATGATGTTCCTGGCAGAAGCACCCGCAGGCGGTCCGCCGATCCCGATGAACCGGATCGCGGCCGAAGCGAATGTGCCACGCAAGTTCCTCGAATTGATCCTCGCCGATCTGCGCGAAGCCGGTTTCCTCCACAGCCATCGCGGCAAGATGGGCGGCTATTGCCTGTCGCGCCCGAAGCATCTGATTTCGCTCGGGGAAATCATCCGCGTCATTGAAGGCCCGCTTGCGCTGGTGCCCTGTGTCAGCCGCACGGCGTACCGCCCGTGCCGCGACTGCAAGGACGAGGCGACCTGCGCGATCCGGCACGCCATGATGCGGGTCCGCGACGAGACCGCACGCATCCTTGACGGCACCAGCCTCGCTGACGCCAACGCCCAGGATCTCGCGGCCGCCTGATCAGGCCGGCCGTTTCTTCAATTCGTCCCTGATCTCGCGGAGCAGCGCGACATCGGCCGGCTCCGCTGCGGGCTCGGCTGGCGCCGCTTCGGGCGTCGCCATCATTTTTGTCGCGGCGCGCACGATCAGGAAGATGATGAAGGCGAGGATCAGGAAATTCACCGCCTGGGTGATGAAAGCGCCGTACCCGAGCACCGGCACGCCGGCCTTTTTCAGCGCGGCATAATCAGTCGATCCGGCCAGCGCGGCGGGCACCTTGCCGAGCACAACGAAATAGC
Organism: Sphingomonas sp. P3_C5; assembly: GCF_056402635.1. NCBI lineage: Bacteria > Pseudomonadati > Pseudomonadota > Alphaproteobacteria > Sphingomonadales > Sphingomonadaceae > Sphingomonas > Sphingomonas sp. P3_C5. Next base: position 51,667 of record NZ_JBFUHA010000001.1, on the reverse strand, counting down.
TCGAAAAATCGAGACCGCCGAAGATCTTGCCGATCACCGGCATCAGCAAATCATCGGTCAACGAGGTCACGATCTTGCCAAACGCCGCCCCGATGATCACCGCCACCGCCAGATCAAGCACATTGCCGCGCGCGATAAACGCCCTGAACTCCTTGAACATCGGTCATCTCCATCCGATTTCACTTCCGCCGCGCCACGCTAGTCGCGTATCAGGACGGCGCAAGGGTTGGAGGGATCATTCATGAGCTATCGTGTTTTCTTCGCGCTGACATCTGCCGTCGCGCTCTCCGCCTGCGGATTGAACAGCGTCCCCACCGCTGAGGAGAATGCCAAGGCGCGCTGGGCCGATGTGCAGAATAATTATCAGCGCCGCGCCGATCTGATCCCCAATCTGGTCGCGACGGTGAAGGCTGCCGGCGCCCAGGAAAAGAGCATCCTCGTCGAGGTCACCCAGGCCCGCGCGTCTGCGTCCCAGGTGAAGATTTCCGGCGCGGACCTGACCGATCCGGCCAAGGTCGCCGCGTATGAGAAGGCCCAGACCGGCCTGACCCTGTCGCTCCAGCGGCTGCAGGAGGCATATCCCGAGCTCAAGTCACAGGCCAATTACACCACCTTGATGAGCCAGCTCGAAGGCACCGAGAACCGCATCGTGATCGCCCGCAAGGATTATAACGACGCGGTGCAAGCCTATAATACCCGCATTCGGACCTTCCCCGACGCGATCGGTGCGAAGGTCTTTTACGGCGCCAAGCCGATGGTGCCGTTCCAGGCGACCACGCCGGGCGCGGAGACCGCGCCCACGGTCAATTTCGGGAATGCGAGCTGATCCGAGGGCTCGCCCTCTCGGCGGCATTGGTGCTGGCCGGGTGCGGGACCTCCGCCCCGGCCAAACCAGGCACGCCGGCGGGATATGATTTTCCCGCATTGTCCGGCCGTGTCGTGGATGCAACCAATCTGCTTCCCGATGCCTCGCGTACTGCGATTGCCCGCAAACTGGCGGTGCTGGAACAACGCACCGGCCATCAATTCGTGGTCGTGACGGTGCCTGGTCTCGGCGGACACACTATCGAGGATTACGGCGTCACGCTCGGGCGGACATGGGGAATCGGACGCAAGGGCGTCAATGACGGCGTGCTGCTGATCGTGGCGCCCGTCGAACGCAAGGTGCGGATCGAAGTCGGCTATGGTCTAGAGCGGGCGTTACGCGATGAAGAGGCGCGCGCGATCATCGATTCCGCTATCCTGCCGGCGTTTCGGGCTGGCGACATTCCGCGCGGCGTCGCGGCGGGAGTCGATGGCGTGATCCGCGAAATTTCGCCTTCGGAAAGGTTGGCAGCGTGAATTTCCTTCGCATGATGATCCTGGCAGCTTTGATGCTGCTCGGCGCTCAGGCCGCCCAGGCCCAGAATTTCCCCAAACTTACCGGTCGGGTGGTCGATGCCGCCGATCTGCTCTCGCCGGAGCAGGAGGCGCAACTCACCCAGCTCTCGGCCGACATTGAAAAGGCCTCCTCGCGCCAGTTCGTCGTCGCGACCGTGCCTGATCTCCAAGGCTATCCGATCGAGGACTATGGCTACAGGCTCGGTCGGGCGTGGAACATCGGGCAGAAGGGCGCGAACAACGGCATCATGCTGATCGTCGCGCCCATTGAGCGGAAGGTGCGCATCGAGGTTGGCTATGGCCTCGAGCCGATCATGACGGACGCGCTTTCGAGCCAGATCATCAACGACACCATCCTCCCGCATTTCAAGGCCAAGGATATGCCCGGCGGCATCATCGCTGGCGCCAACGCGATCGGCGAGCAGATGAAGCTCCCCCTCGAGGCGGGTGAAGCCCGGGCGGCGAAGCTGGTCGCGAAGCCCGTGCATGTGCGGTCGAGCGGTGGCGGTATCCCGTTCGCGCTGATCTTCGTGATCATCGTCATCGCCCTGGTCATCATGTCGCGCTTTAGGCGCGGCCACGCGGGACGGCGCTATCGGGGCGGCACCGCCCCGGTCATATTATGGGGCTCCGGCCTCGGCGGCAGTTCGGGTGGCGGCTGGGGCAGCAGCTGGAGCAGCGGCGGCAGCTCGTCCTGGGGCGGCGGTGACAGTGGCGGTGGCGGCTTTTCGGGTGGCGGCGGCTCGTTTGGGGGCGGCGGCGCCTCGGGGGGATGGTAATGTCGCGGATCACGCATTTCGGGCCGGAAGATCATGCGCTGGTCGCAGCGGCGGTCACCCGTGCCGAAGAGGGTACGGACGGCGAGATCGTGACGATCGTCGCTGAGCGGTCCGATCAATATCACGATGCCGGGCTCCATTATGCGATCGCGGCGGCGCTGGCGGTGGTTGCGCTGGCGGCAATCAGCCCGGGGGCCTTTGAAACCAGGTTTGACTGGTCTTCGGCCGGCTGGGGCGAGTCCGATCCGCGGCTGTTGCTGTTCACGGTGCTGATCGCCGAGACGGTCGTTTTCCTCATCGTCCGCTATGCGCTGGCATGGATGCCGCTCCGCATGGCGCTGACGCCGCGCAGCACCCGGGCGCGGCGGGTGCGGCGGAGAGCAATCCAGTATTTCAAGGTCGGGGCCGAACGGCGCACCAGCGCGCGGGTCGGCATCCTGCTCTATCTCTCGCTCGACGAGCGCCTGGCCGAGATCGTCGCTGACGAGGCGATCCACAAGGCAGTGCCGGCCGAGCGTTGGGGCGATGCGATGGCCGCCCTGGTCGATGAAGTGCGCGAGGGCCGGCCGGCGCAGGGCATGGCCGCGGCGGTCGCCAGCATCGGCACGATCCTGTCGGAGACCTTCCCCAAGACCGAAACCGACCGCAACGAATTACCGGATAGGCTGATCGAATTATGAACGAGCCGATCGAGACGGTCTGGGCGGGCCGGTTCATCACCGTCAAGAAGCAGGGCACCTGGGAATATGTCGGCCGCGCGCGCGGCATCCAGGCAGCGGTGATCCTCGCGATCGATGAGGGCGACGTCATCCTGGTCGAGCAATATCGCGTGCCGCTCGGAAAGCGCTGCCTCGAATTGCCGGCCGGGCTGGTCGGCGACGAGGAAGAGGGCGAATCGGTCGAGCTGTCCGCCGCGCGCGAGCTTGAGGAAGAGACCGGATATCGGCCCGATCAGGTCGAGGAGATCGGCTTCTTCAATTCTTCCCCGGGCATGGTCTCGGAGGGCTTCACCCTGGTCCGCGCGACCGGCCTCAAGAAAGTGAGCGACGGCGGCGGCGTTCCCGGGGAGGACATCACCGTCCACCGCGTGCCGCTTGCGGAGATCGTCGACTTCGTTGCCGCCAAGCGCGCCGAAGGTGTCGCGGCGGACGTCAAGCTGTTGCTGCTGCTCGGCCCGTCGATCCTCGGCTAATTAGCGGAAATTATCCGCATAGCTTTGCAACTTCAGCTTCCGCTCCGGCGCCGGGATTACCGTGAAGGCAAGGCCCTCGCGCTCGGCATAGGCGATCGCTGCTTCCAGCGTCGGGAAGCCGAGCCGGATCTGGTCGCGCGTATCGCCCGATCCGGCCCAGCCGGTCAGCGGATCGGGGCGCTTCTGCTCGGCCGGCGCGAATTCGAGCTGCCAGAGGTCAGTGCGCGCGCGACCCGATTGCATCGCGTTCTTTGGGCGCTGGAAGATGCGTGCGGTGGTCATCGTCGAATCCTTGAAACTTGCATGCGCCTTATCGCGGTTGCCGCGCCCTTGCATCCGCATTTTTCGTCCGCGTGGTTGGGACCGCGCCGGCCGGGTCGTCGGGCCAGGGATGGCGGGGATAGCGGCCGCGCATTTCCTTCGCCACCGCGGCCCAGCTTCCCGCCCAGAAGCCCGGCAGATCGCGCGTGGTCTGGATCGGCCGGCCGGCGGGCGATGTCAGGCTGAGCACCAGCGGCACGCGTCCGCCGGCGACGCTCGGGTGTTCAGCAAGTCCGAACAGCGCCTGGGGCCTGAGATCGACACGAGGTCCGCCCTCAGCCGCATAGTCGATCGGGTGGCTGCTGCCCGCGGGCGAGTGGAAATGCGTCGGTGCCTGCGCATCGAGAATCCGCAGCGTGTCCCAGCCGATCACGCCGCGCAACGCCTCGGCGAGCGCACCGGGGTCGATCGCGTCAAGGCGACGCTTGCCGGCAAGCAGCGGCACCAGCCATTCCTCTGCGCGCGCAAGCAGGGCGGGTTCATCGATATCCTCAACCGGAAACCCTGCGCCGCGCACGAAAGCGATACGATCGAGCAGCGCGCGCGCAGCCTCGCTCCAGGGCAGCAGCGACAGCCCTTGGTCACGAACGCCTTCGAGCAAAGCGCTCGCAATGGCCTCGGGGTCGGCATTCGCATCCGGCCCGCTCGACAGCCGGATCGCGCCAAGCCGGCGTTCGCGCAGCGCCTGTACGCCGCTGGTCGCTTGATCGAAGCTGACGGTGCGCCGGGTTTCGATCCTGCCGCCGAACAGCGCCTCGACCGTGGCAAGGTCGATCGGCGCGGCGGAGAGAATGCGTGCGCCCGAGGCCATTCCCTGCGTCTCGGCCACAGCAAGCCATTCGTTCCGAGCGAGCGAGGAGGTGGGGTCAAGCTTGAAACCCCGTCCGCCGACCGAAGCCCAGGTCTCGCCCGAAGCGTCGCGGCGCTTGGCAATCCGATCCGGAAAGGCGAGCGCTATGCAAAGACCCACGTCTTCCCCCCCTCCCGCTTGCGGGAGGGGGCTGGGGGGTGGGCGCCCGACCTCGGCAAACGCACCGCCCGAGGAGGTCACGCGCCCACCCCCTGAAGGAGCAAGACCAGCCCACCGCTTCGCCAGCTTCCGCCCGCCCTCAGCCCGCGGCCCGCGCTCAGTCCGCCAGCGCCGCAGCCGCGTCTCCAGATCCACATCATTCCCGCCAAGCCCGCGCTCGCCCAACAGCACAGCGACCTCAGCCGCCGTCTCCGCCAGCCCTATCTCCCCCGCGCGCACCAGCATATGTCCGAGCCGGGGCGGCAGCGGCAGCCGCGCGATCGCCTTGCCGTGATCGGTCGGCCGCCCATCCGCATCGATCGCCTCCAGCACCGCCAACCGCGCCCGGGCCTCATCGACAGCGGCAGCGGGCGGCGGATCGAGCCACGCCAGCATCCGCGGATCACCCACGCCCCACAAAGCGCAATCGAGCGTCAGCGCCGAAAGATCTGCCTCGAGAATCTCGGGCGGATCGAACCGCGGCAGCCCCGCCGTCGCCGCCTCTTCCCAAAGCCGATAGGCCACCCCAGGCATCTGCCGCGCGGCACGCCCGGCACGTTGCGTAACAGCGGCCTGGCTCGCGCGCTCCGTGACAAGCCGTGTCATCCCCGCCGCGCGATCATAACGCGGCCGCCGCGCCAGCCCCGAATCGACCACGACACTGATCCCGTCGAGCGTCAGGCTGGTCTCGGCAATCGAGGTAGCAAGCACGATCTTGCGCCGCCCCTGCGGGTCAGGCGCAATCGCCGCACGCTGGGCGCCAGGATCGAGGCTGCCATGCAGCTTGTGAAGGACGATATCGGCACCGAGCCCCTCGATCCGCTCGGCGGTCCGCTCGATCTCGGCGACCCCCGGCAGAAAGGCGAGGATGCCCCCGCTTTCCTCCCGAAGCGCAAGCCGGATCGCCCCAGCGACCGAATCCTCGATCCGCGCCTCAGCCGCCCGCCCGATATGCCGAAGCGCAAGCACATGGCTCCGGCCCTCGCTCTCGATGACCGATGCATCCCCCATCAACGTCGAGAAACGCCCCCCATCGAGCGTCGCCGACATTGCCACCAGCCGCAGATCCGGCCGCAACGCCCCCTGCGCGTCGAGCGCAAGCGCCAAGCCGAAATCGCTGTCGAGGCTCCGCTCATGCACTTCGTCGAACAACACCGCCGAAACCCCGCCAAGCTCCGGATCAGCCTGGATGCGATTGACGAAAATGCCCTCAGTCACCACCGTCACCCGGGTTACAGCCGAGCGCTTCGAATCCATCCGCGTTGCATAACCGAACGTCTTGCCGACCACCTCGCCGGCCTGGCTCGCCATCCGCTCAGCCGCCGCACGCGCCGCGAGCCGGCGTGGCGAAAGCAACAGGATCTCGCCCGTACACCAGGTCTCATCGAGCAAAGCGGGTGCAACCGCCGTCGTCTTGCCCGCACCCGGCGGAGCAACCAGCACAGCGTTCGAGCTGACCCGCAACGCAGCGAGCAGATCGGGCAACACAGCATGGATGGGGAGCGTCGTCATGCGACGATCAGACCGGTCATCCGCCCTGCCTATGCCCAAGGCCCGAGCCGCGCCACCCGCGAATCGGCCAATTATATCGATGTCCTAGCATCTCCTGCGAAACCAATGGTACGTAGCGCTATCGAAACGGAGGAATTGCGTGGCCGGTCACAGCCATCATCACGGCCCACACACGCACGATGCGCATGATCACGCGTCGGATCATGGCCATCACGGCCACGACCATCAGCATGGACACGGTCACGGACATAGCCACGGACACGGCCATTCCCACGCCCCGACCGGACCAGGCTTCGAACGCGCCTTCGCGATCGGCATCGGGCTCAACCTCACCTTCGTGATCCTCGAAGCCGGCTTCGGCTTCGTCGCGCACTCAGTCGCCCTGCTCGCCGATGCCGGCCATAACCTGTCGGATGTCCTCGGCCTCGCGGTCGCCTGGGGCGCGGTGGCGCTCACCAAAAAGGCGCCGACCAAGCGCTTCACCTATGGCCTCAAGGCCTCGACGATCCTCGCCGCACTCACCAACGCCTTGCTGCTGCTGGTCGCACTCGGCGCGATCGTGCTCGAATCAGCCCAGCGCCTCGCGACACCAGCGCCCGTGCAAGGCGGCCTGGTCTCGATCGTCGCCGCAATCGGCATCGCCGTGAACCTGTTCACTGCCCTGTTGTTCGCGCGCGGCCGCAAGGGTGACATCAATATCCGCGGCGCCTTCCTCCATATGGCGAGCGATGCCGCGGTCTCGGCCGGCGTGGTCATCGCCGGCCTCGTCATCCTCAAGACCGGCAATCTCTGGATCGATCCGGTCGTCAGCATCGGCATCGCCGCCTTGATCTTCGTCCAGACCTGGGGCCTGCTGCGCGAATCGGTCGAGATGACACTCGGCGCCGTCCCGCGCGGCATCGACTACGACAAGGTCTGGATCGAGCTCCGCCTGCTCCCCGGCGTCGCGCGCGTCCATCACGTCCATATCTGGCCGATGAGCACAACGGAGACGGTGCTGACCGCCCATCTGGTGATGCCCCGCGGCCACCCCGGCGACGCATTCCTCGAAGAAGCGCGCGACATGCTGAAGGCCAAATTCGGCATCGGCCACGCCACGATCCAGGTCGAGATCATCGGCGAGAATTGCGACGAAGGCCGCGTCCCTCAATAGGCGCGAGACACCGCGAACTCGACTGCCTCGACCATCGCATCCTTCGCCTTGCCGCCCCCAAAGCTGCCCAGCGCATCGATCGCCCGCTGCCCATAATGCCGCGCCCGCGCCAGCGTATCGTCCACCGCGCGGGTCGATCGAACCAGCGTCACCGCATGCTCGAAATCCTCGTCGCGCGCGCGGTGGCCCTCGATCGCCGCCTTCCAGAACACCCGGTCCTCGGCCGAGCCGCGCGCATAAGCGAGGATGACGGGCAGGGTCGATTTCCCCTCGCGGAAATCGTCGCCGGCATCCTTGCCCATCGTGCCCGCGTCCGAAATATAATCGATCGCATCGTCGACAAGCTGAAACGCGATTCCGAGATTGCGCCCATAGGCATCGAGCGCCGCTTCTTCAGCCTCGGGCCGCTCGGCCACCACCGCGGCGATGCGGCAGGCGGCGGCGAACAGCGCGGCGGTCTTCGCGCCGATAATATCGAGATAGCGTTCCTCGCCGATATCGATCCGGCGCGCGGCAGTCAGCTGGTTGACCTCGCCCTCGGCAATGATCGCGCTCGCGCCCGACAATATCTTGAGCACCTTGAGCGAGCCGTCCTCGACCATCAGCTCGAACGCGCGGCTGAACAGGAAATCGCCGACCAGCACGCTCGCCGGATTGCCCCAGATCAGATTGGCGGTGCGCTTGCCGCGCCGCAGGTCAGATCCGTCGACGACATCGTCATGCAGCAGCGTCGCGGTATGGATGAACTCGACCGCCGCCGCGAGCCTATGGTGCCGCGCCCCCGTATACCCAAGCAGCCGCGCGCTCGCGAGCGTCAGCATCGGCCGCATCCGCTTGCCGCCGCCGGCGATCAGATGGCCGGCCAGCTCCGGGATCAGCGGGATCTCGGACTGCATTCGGCCCAGGATCACGACGTTGACGAGGTTGAGGTCGCCCGCGACCAGCTGGACCATCGATTCGAGCGAGGGTTGCGGCCGATCGTCGATGCGGTGAATGGTGGCGCTCATGTCACCGCGCGATGTGGCCGCAGAGGCGGACAAAGGCAAGCCTTCGGGGTTGCGCGGGTCGTTTCGGGCACGCAAAAGGTTCGCGCAATTGGCAAGGAAGACACAGTGACCGACGAAACGCTCAGCGGATACCGCCAGAGCATCGACAATATCGACGCAGCGCTCGTGTTCCTGCTCGCCGAACGCTTCAAGGTCACCCAGGCGGTCGGCCGCTACAAGGCGACGAGCGGCCTGCCCCCGGCCGATCCCGGCCGCGAGGAAGCCCAGATCGCCCGCCTGCGCGGCCTGGCCAAGCAAGCCGATCTCGATCCCGAATTCAGCGAGAAATTCCTGCGCTTCATTATTGATGAGGTGATCCGCCACCATGAGCGGCTGCAGGGCGGGGGGTAGAGCGCGCTGCGAACAGGTGGAGCTTGGCTATCCAGGAAGCTTGCCAGAGGCCGGGTTTGGCTTAACCTCTGTGAAGTCGACACGGCCAGGGGGGCGGGCGAGCATGAGCGTCATCGAATATGTCTCGGTTTTCGTCTCGATCGTGCTTGGTCTCGCGGTCACCGAGCTCGGCACCAGCTTCCACAAGTTGATGCGCGCGCGGCGGCGGGTCCAATGGGACTGGATGAGCCTGGCCCTTGCTTTCGTGATGCTGCTGGAGGTCGTTCAATTCTGGTGGTTGTCTTACGACTGGTATGCACATAGCACCGGCCTGAGATTGGTGGAGTTCCTGCCCAATCTCACCCTGTTGCTGCTTATTTATCTGATGGCGGCAGCGGTGTTGCCCGACGAGGTTCCCGCGGAAGGCCTCAATCTGCGGTTGTTCTACGTCGACTCCGCACCCTATTTCTGGTCCCTGGTGCTCGCGATGACCGTCGCCATCATCCTGATCCTCGGCCCTCGCAATGCAGGCACGTTTGATTTCCTCGCGGTCGCCAGGAACCAGATCGTCAATATCGGCGTCGTTTGCGGGGTCGCTCCGCTGCTGTTCATTCGCAAAATCCGAGTGCACCAGGCCGCGATCGTCGGCTTTGTCGGACTGGTCAGTTGGATTTATCTGAGCAGCTTCAGGAGCATCCATTGATAGGGTATTTCGGGGACACTATACTAATTAGATTAGTATAGTGTCCCCGAAATCCTGCTCCTTATAGCGGCATCCGTCTCACGGGATCGGCGCCACCCAGGATTCGGTGAACTCGTAGATCGCATTTTGCGTTTGTGGATAGATTTGGAACCGTATCTTGGTCGTCGCGGCAGCCTTGGTGAAGCTGCCCTGAAAGAATTTCGGCCGCGAGGTGACCGTCACCGGGCCAACATTGTGCTGAGAAACGATCCCGCCTGAGGCATTGAGCTGGAATACGGTCACATAGGCCGTAGCCGTTCCGCTCCCCGCTCCCGGAAGCCACAAGGCCGCTCCAAAGGAATAGTTGCTGTAGCCGCTACCGATATTCTGATCCTGATAGACCGATTCTCCGTTCCACGGATTGGGAAAGGATATCTGCAAGGCGCAGTTGACGGTCGCCTTTGGTCCTTGAAGGGTTTGGTCATAGCCCCAGTTCAGGGTTCCGAGACGGTTCCAGGGCGATATTGTCTGGCAGGTCCCACCGCCATTGCAGGTGGCGGGTACTCCGCCGGCGTTGGTGCACTCCATGTGCGTATTCTTCAGCAAGTTGAAAGAATTATACAACGGATCAACATGCCAGTTCGCGGCCGGGTCCCAATCGCCGGTCGGAGACGCGACGACATTGCTCCAATCGTGGCAGTCGACCAGATAGTAAAGAGTCGTGCCATACGTCACACTACCCCCCGTAGTGCCCGTAGGGCATCGATTCAGCGCATTGGAATCAGCGGCGCCAACTGTGCTGTCCCATGCCTCCCAGCGGGTTTTTCCATACTGCTTGGTAAAGTAGAACACTTCCAGCGACGTTGCATTGACGTTATTTCCAGCGAAATGCCACGACTTCACCGTATTGAGAGGCTTCCCGCTTTCATATTGATTATAGCCGGAATAATAGTTCCAGACGGTATATGCGGTGTTAACTCCCCCGATGGGCGGACATTGCGGTGCGGTGCCCAGGGTTGATGTCTGGCTTCCCTGGCCGAAGGGAATGCTGAGCGCCTTTGGAGCAAAAATCCAGGAATCGGAAAGCGAGCAACCCGTTGTGTTCCACAGCGGTTGCCAGCCGGCACCAGGGTCATAGGTGCCGGCGGCAGATACGTAACTCCCATCGGCGATCAGGAGATCGTAGCCTGATAAGCCTGGCGGGCCGGGATAGCCTGCGTCGAAGGCAGGATTAACGAATGAACTCTGACTGTCGAAATATTCCATCTGGACGACGCGGGTTCTGCCGAAAAGGTCCTTGATCGGATAGGAGTCGCTGATCTGTGCGGCCGTGGCCGCGGTCGTCCCATCCCATTTGTGATACGGAAGAGCTTCCCCGATCTGCAGCTTTCGCGCGGTGGAGGGGCAGGTATAAGGATCCGCATTGGTATGTCCCCCGGATCCATTATCGCAAACCTGCTGGACCAGATAATCCTGGATCGTGTCCGCAGAGGCCGGCCCCCCAAGAAAGATCAGGGAGCAGGCCAAAAGCTTCCAAAATAGGGGAATTCGCAATTTGAATAATAGCATGACGCCCTCCGGTCTCTGCCGGTGGATCGCGCCATGCGCCTCTCTGTTCAAGTAAAACTAAACCCAGAGCGGATGCATGAATGGGTGATTCGGTGCCACGTGGAATAGCCCCTTTATTCTGTCCACGACCGGCCTTGAATCAAGCACTGCGTATTTTGGGGACACTATACTAATTAGATCGGCACAGTGGCTGCGTAATACCGAGACCGGCCGGTTAGCCGGACTTTTCAGGCTTCCACCAGCCTCACATCGACTGGTCGAGAGCCTCGTTCCAGACAGCGGCGCCCATTTCATGCGCGTCAACGCCTTCGAAGAAGGACTGCACCGCTGCGTTGATGTCGAAATCTTCGCAGTTCATCCATTGAACCAGCTTGGGCTTGTAAACCCGAAAGGGTCCGGATGGCCCCTTGGGCCGATAAGGAACAGCCATGACGGCTTCCGATTCCGGCGAGAAATAGGATCTGATCTCGACGATGATCGCATCCACCTTTTCGCCGTTGAGTGGAATGCGCCCGTCGTACAAGAGTACAGCATCATTCGCGTCATGCTCATTCTCTATGAGCTTCTCCTTTCCGGCGGCCACGGAGCTTTCGAGATCGTCCGAAACGAGCCGTTCCATTCCCTTCTTGCCCTCGTCGGTCGCGTAGCCAAATATCGGGGTCAAGGTCTCTGCATCCGAGACACACCAGATCGCATGAGCCGAGAGATATCCGGCCAGATTGAAAGCAGTGATCACGGCAATGTCCTGAAGGTTTGTCGTTCAACGATGCTAGGGGATGAGCAGAGCGGGCGGAAGGCCATCCAGATTTTCACGCGATAAGCGGGCTCTTTCGCGGCCTGGGATCAATATCCCGGCTTCCACGGCTCGCTCTCAAGCGCGCCAAGATCGCCGTCTGCCAAGAGTTTCCATAACGCTACAATCTTCTGGGACGGCACGTCGTTCATATGCCGAGGCTCGCCCTCTTCCAGATTCTCGAAGACGATATACCCGCCCCGGTACGCGCTGAGGCACCATTCGCTTTCATGCGTCACACTGACCGATGTGTGCTCATCATCGTGGGGGTTGTCCTCAAGCTCCTGAAGCAATTCGGGAAACGCCGAATGCGGCGCTTTGTCCATGTTCCCAAGTCGATGCGTCACATGAAAGCTCATCCAATCCCCCTTTCCAGTGGCGAACAAGTGGCGATTGTAGATCGCCACGACCGCCGGCGCCCTGAATTAAGGCGTTTTCACAGGCGTCCCCCTGATGGAACTGCGCCGTGCGGACGACACCAGTCCGTTCGTCGCAATCGCGCGGTTTTGCCTGCGCCGGCAAAACTTTGGATCAAAATATAGCGCGTTGCGTTCTGCACCCCGTATCGGAAAAATGCCGGTCGCCGCAGCGCTCGGCCCGGAAACCGGCCCAGTCCATGAGGTGCGCGATGGCTTTCATGCTTTTGCGCCGCAATAGCTATATTGCGGCGGCTGTAGTTGCGTGGGCATTTGCCCCGGCCACAGCCCAGGCGCGAGACGCCGAGCTGACCAGCGTGTCCGTCGCGACGCTCGGCCCTGGCGACTTTCTGTGGGATGCCGCCGCCCGGGCCGTACCGGGCGATGTCGGCATTATCGTCAGCATCACTGACCAGAAACTCTATGTGTATCGCGGCGAGGCGCTTGTGGCGGTATCGGCGGTGTCCACCGGCAAGCCCGGCTACGATACGCCGACCGGTGAGTTCACGATCCTGCAGAAGCAGGTCCAGCACGCCTCGAGCCTCTACGAAGATGCGCCGATGCCCTATATGCAGCGTATCACATGGGACGGCGTCGCAATTCACGCGGGCCAGGATCCTGGTTATGCGGCGTCGCATGGCTGTGTTCGCGTGCCCACCCTGTTCGCGAAACGCCTCTACGGCATCACGCGCCTGGGCGCGCGGGTGACGATAACCTATGAATCCTATGCTGATCGCGTGCCGGACCCGCCCGAGGCTTCGGTCCCGACGCCGCCTGACGTGCAGTCGACCCCGCTGGACCCGGCGCCGGTTGCGACCACGATCGCCTATGTGCCGCAGCCGGAGCAATAGGCGCTCGGCGACACGTGCAATAACGCTTTTACCTGGGTGATCGTGGATACCTGGAATTAAAGGGGTTTTTGCACGCGGCACCGTAACTCAAAACGATCGCTGTTCAGCTGTCGACCATTCCTGAAAGACTTGGCATTTCCCCTTTCAATCCATTCGCCAGTTCACCGCTATGAATGATATGGATCGTGCCACGTTCACACGATGACGAAAGCCTCAGATCGAAGTGTCATGCATAGTACGGATCTGAAAGCGTTGACCGAGTGGCTCCGCCCGCAGCGCCGCCATATGAAATTAGTGGGTTTGGTCGATCGGATAACCGCGTTGGGAACGATCAGCGAGGATCTCCGCGAGTGCGGCCGTTGCCTGGATGTGATCGAGCGTATGCAGGATCAGAGCCGTCCCGCGAAGGATAGTCTTGCTCGCGAGGATGAATCGACCATCACCGGTGCGCTATTTTCCCAAGCCATTATTCTGTACGCCCGGGCCACGGCGCAGGGCGGCAGCAAGCGCATGGCGTTGTTGAACGATAACGACGTGCCAGCGCCATTGCGCGCCACTCATAAGCGCATTCAAAAGCTTAGAAGCGAGGCAATCGCGCACTACGGGACCGGGGAAACATCGCTTGGCACACCGCTGGTTCGCGAAGCTGTCGTTTTCAGCTTTCAGCGAACTGAGACCGGCGTCCGAGAGCAGACCAATATTCTGACGACCCGCATACAACATAAAGTCGACGTGGCTCATCAGCTTCGAACCCTCGTAGCCGCGCAGCTCGATCGGATTGAACGTATCAAGGATTCTGAACTCGGCGCGGTACGCGCCGAGCTCGAAGCGGCAGTGAAGGCGGATTCAGCTCTAGGGCATGCACTTCCGCAATTTCCGTTTGACCCCTATGCATTTTGCGGGACGGACGAAGCCGCGTTTTCCTTGGCGATGGGTCTGCAAAAGGGCCATATCGAGCCGCTCGCCTATGCCGTAGCTGTGCCCCGGCCTCGAGACGATCAGACAACCCCGCTCAGCGTCGAAGGCGATGGTGATCAGGTCTAGCGATGCCCTGATCCAAAGAATAGCTCGCCGAAACCGTCGCCAATGAAGCTTCAAACGTTGCACTTCAATATTAACACAGCCCCCGCTTGCACTCCTCGCGGAGTGGTGTATGTGCGATTTACCGCGACATGGTTCTGCGGGCGCTCCACCCCTCGGCTCGACCGTGGGGGCGGCAACGTGGGTAGGTCGATCGAATCGGCCGTCCTTCACGCCTTGGGCACGCCTCAACGAACCGTTGCCGCCCTGCATGACGCCGACCACTAGTCGGTAAGTGAGGGAGGATGCGCAAGGAGCGATGCTCTCTGGCAACCTGGATCGATGCAACCATGTGTGCGTCCGGGGAAGCCGTGTGCCCCCGGCGCCTGCCGAGGAGTACGATTATGTCCGCCCATACCACGATGACAAAGCTGTTGCGCGAACTCGAGCGCGATGGCTTCACCACTACCCGCACCTCGGGTGGCCACCTCCGTTTTCGCCACCCGCTGATCAGCGGGTGTGTGATCGGCCCGAGCACGCCCTCCGACCACCGCGGAATCAAGAACCTCGTCGCGACGCTGAAGCGTCGGCTGCGCGCCGCGAACGACCGCTGAGCTGGGGCGCGGCGGGGCTTGCCCCGCCGCGCTTGGCTAAGCCGTTACCATCTTCACCGAAATCACGTGCGGGCCATGCCCGCTAGGAGTAAATACCATGGCCAAGACTACTCTCGACGATCACGTCCTTCCCCGCCCGGTCGAGCGTCTGCCCGACTACGCCCACGCCAAGTCGCGCCAGTCGCTGGCCGACCGCCTCCACGACGCCTTCGGGCTGACGGCGGAATCGGCGGGCACGATCGCCAATGCGATTGTCGACCCGAGCGAGGTCCGCCGCTCGATTGGCGAGCCCACGGAGCCTGACGTTGAGCGCATTCCGGTGCCCGGCGGCACGCTGCTCGGCATCCGCACGCAGGTGTGGGCGCGTCGCATCATGCCTGACCCGCGCAATCCGCGCACGTTGCCGTCTCGCCGCCACCCATTCGCCGTGGATCCCGGCTCGGGCGACGAGGACTCGCGCTTCCGCCCAGTGCCTGAGCCGCAGCCTCTTGACCGCGAGCGGCCGCAGTCGGCGGAACTGGCCGTCGATGTCGAGAGCCGCCATCATCTCGCTTGGGCCGCGCAGCAAACCGCAGCCTACGTCCTGAACGAGAACGACTGGCGCGTGTCAATCCGCAGCCAGGGTGTGATGGAGGCGGTCTGGCTGGTCGCCACGACCTTCCGCCACGGCGACAGCTCGGATCCGGCGACGGTCCTGACCACGGCCGAGGGATCGTCGCGCGCGACTGCCGTGCACAGCATCCTGCAGATCGTCTCGGCTGACGTGCCCTACGATAATAACGACGCAGGCATGCGCGCGCGGGTCAAGCGCATCAACGAGGCCTACGACCGTGGCGAGCGCGACGTCGAAACGATCTTCGCCCTGCGCTGTGAGCGCGTGCCCGCGCTGGTCCTCGTCGGCTTTGAGCCGTATCCGGGCGGGACCACCACGTTCCCGACGGCGGTCCGGTCATTCGTGGCGCTGCGCCACGTGGATCCACCCAAGCCTTGGGGCGAGGGCCCGGAGAACGAGTCGCTGGCAGATGAGGTGCTCGACGAGCTTCTGCGGCGGGGCCTGATCACAGAGACCGAGCGGGAATACTACGCGGGCTCCTGCACTAAGGCTGAGGCGCGCGCGGCGCACCTGCCGGACGATCCGGTCGTTCGCGCTGCGCGTCTCGTCCACCTGTTTGCAGCCGGCGGCGAGGAGACCTACGAGGCGATCCGTGTCGCGGTGACCAGCCAGTCAACTCGCAAGCGGATGACCCAGAAGCTGATGAACGATCTGTCGACGGCGCTCGTCCTGCGCGCCGTGTCGAAGGATCGGGCAGACATCGACCAAGCGCGCCGGTATCTGCGCCACGCCTTCGGCAAGGCGGCGCACCGTCAGGGCGCGTGGGCCGCCACCAGCCGCCCGACCGCCGAGCTCGTCGCGGCGGCGCTGAAGGAGGTCGAGACTGCGATCGCCTCCGATCGGGACGAACCGGGGCCCGCCTCGGTAGAGCTTGCGGTCCGTGCCGCGTTCCCGCTCGTGATTGATGGCCGCCTCAACGCCGACCGCGGCACCTCTAACAACGCCCAGCCTGACCGCCGGACCCCCGGTGAAGTGCTCGATGCGATGCGCCGCAAGCCGCAGGGTATCCGTCAGCTCGGCCAGACGTTGGGGGACTTTGCCGTGGGCGTGGGCATCCGGGCGGTGGGCGAGGATGGGGCCGTCCGCATGCTTGAGGACGGCTCGGCCGAACAGGTGCTGAGCGACGTGTGGCTCCGCAATGAGTATCCGCCCGCAGGCAAGGCCAAGGCGGCTCGGCCGGGGGATTCCCCCACCGACCGCTATGACCGTGCGGTCGAGGCCCTTGGCGGCGCGATGGAGGAGCTGTCGCGGTGCTTCGTCGCGCTCGCTGATGTGACTGGCGAGGACGGTCAGTCGCTCGTCGAGCGCCGCGGGGTGGAGACCCGCCTCACGGAACCGTGGCGGGAGATGCTCCGCTCGGTTGACGAGGAGCTGCTGCTGTGGACGCGTGCCTTCCGCAAGCGCCATGGCCACGCTCGCCCCGCGCCGCTGTCCACGGCCATTGAGGATGCGGAGGATATCGACGATGCGATTGAGGCGGCTTGGGACGCGGAGGACGACGTCGATGTGATCACCGCAGACGAGGAAGTCTGAACGAGTGCCGGGCGGAGCGTCGCTTCGTCCGGCAACGTATTCCTGATCGCGGACTCCAGTCACAGTTCATTTATGAAATCTATATCTAATTGATTTTTAAAGATAACTATCCAAACGCACCCAAGCAAAACTGTCAGAACCCTACTGACATTTTGCGCGCGCCCACCTTGATTCAACCCCAATCCCAGCCGCGCTATCCACAGCGCCATGATCTACAAACCAGAATTCGTGGAGCAAGCCCGCAAGATGTGCCAGCTCGGCGCCACAGACGAAGAGCTAGCCGAGCATTTCGAGGTCTGCGTCCGCACGATCTATCGCTGGCGCAACACCCATGAAGAGTTCGCCGAGGCGGTAGTGGTCGGCAAGGAACATGCCGATGCGCGGGTCGAGCGCGCGCTCTATTCCCGCGCCGTCGGGTGCAGCGTCGAGCGCACCAAGGTCTTCAAGCACGCCGGCGACGATAAGCCGGTCTACGCCACCTACACGCACCATTTTCCGCCCGATCCCAACGCCGCGCTGCACTGGCTACGCGTGCGCCAGCCGAGGAAATGGCAAATCCACGAGGAGGTTAAGAGCGATCCCACCGCCAAGGAGATGATCGAAAAGGCGCTCGCCCGCGTCGCGGATCACCAGCCGCCAGTCATACCGTCACGCCAGCCGCCGCCACAAACCGCAGCGCCGGAGCCCCCGCCAGAGCCGCAGCCACCACCCGAGCCGGCCCCCAGGCCAGCACCCCCGCCCGAGCCACCGCCCGAGCCGGACCCGGCGCCCGAGCCTCTGCCCCCGCCAGAGCCCGGCCCGCTGTTCCCCGGGACGACCTCGCCCACCTCCGCCCCGCGGGCCGGCTGCGCCATCATCTACGCCCCTGTCTACGCCCCGATTCCCTAGGGTGACACGCGCAACCGCGGCACCCCGCGCCGCTGCGCTGCACAACGTTGCGCTCGTGCAACCGCTGGCGCATCATCGGGCATCGCGTCGCAGCGCACGACAGCAAAAGGGGAAACCGGCATGAAGAAGCTTGGCATGTTGATGGCGGGCGCGTGCGCCCTCGCGCTCACCCAGACGGCGATGGCCGGGCAGGCCGCGCCGTCCGATCCCAAGTCCGTCGAGGCTGCGTTCGATGCCGGCGTCAGCGCGCAGGACCAGCTCGACTGGCTGAAGCAGATGGCCTCCGCGCCCAACCATGTCGGCTCGCCGCACGACAAGGCCAATGCCGAGTTCATGCTGGCCAAGTTCAAGGAATGGGGCTGGGACGCGCATATCGAGACCTTCCAGGTCCTCTACCCGACCCCGATCTCCACGACGGTCGAGATGGTCGCGCCCGACAGGATCGTGCTCGGCGGCCAGGAGCCGGCGGTCCCGGGCGACGACACTTCCGCCAACACCGCCGGCGCGCTGCCGCCCTATGTCGCCTTTCAGGGCGACGGCGATGTCACCGGCGATCTCGTCTATGTGAATTACGGCATGCCCGATGATTACAAGGCGCTCGCGCGGCGCGGCATCGATGTGAAGGGCAAGATCGTCATCGCGCGCTACGGCGTCGGCTGGCGCGGGCTGAAGCCCAAGCTCGCCCAGGATCATGGCGCGATCGGCTGCATCATTTATTCCGATCCGGCCGATGACGGTTACGGCGAAAGCGATGTCTATCCCAAGGGCGGCGCGCGGCCTGAATTCGGCGTGCAGCGCGGCTCGGTCGCGGACATGCCGCTCTATCCCGGCGATCCGCTCACCCCCGGCATCGGCGCGACCGAAAAGGCGAAGCGCCTCCGCCGCGAGGATGCCCCGACCATCCTCAAGATCCCGGTGCTGCCGATGTCCTATGGCGACGCGGTGAAACTGCTCTCGCGGCTCGGCGGCCCGGTGTCGCCCGGGCCATGGCATGGCGGCCTGCCGATCTCCTATCATATCGGCGGCGACAGCGCGGTGAAGGTCCATCTCGCGGTCAAATCCGAATGGTCGTTGAAGCCGATCTACAACGTCATCGCGACGCTGAAGGGCGCCCGCTATCCCGATCAATGGGTGATCCGCGGCAACCATCATGATGGCTGGGTGATGGGCGCGTCAGATCCCTTGTCCGGCAATGTCGCGATGATGTCAGAGGCGAAGGCGCTGGGCGCCATGGTCAAACAGGGTTGGCGGCCGGCGCGGACCATCATCTATGCCAGCTGGGATGCCGAGGAGCCGATGCTGCTCGGCTCGACTGAATGGGCCGAGGAACATGCCGCTGAGCTCAAGGCCAAGACGGTCATCTACATCAATACGGACGGCAATGGCCGCGGCTTTCTGAGCGCGCAGGGCAGCCATGATTTCCAGCATCTGGTGAACGGCGTGGCTGCCGATGTGATCGATCCCGAGACGGGCGCGACTGTCGCGGCACGGTCGCGCGCGGCGCTCCGCGTCACTGCCTATGACGGCAGCGGCCGGGTCAGCGAGGCCGCGCTTGCGGCGGCGGAGCGCGGCGGCGATCTGCCGATCGGCCCGCTCGGTTCGGGGTCGGACTATTCGGCCTATCTCCAGCATCTCGGCCTGCCCTCGCTCAATATCGGCTTTGGCGGCGAGGATGAGAGCGGCGGCGTCTATCACTCGCTCTATGACAGCTATCACCACATGACGACCTTCGACGATCCGGGCCTGAAATATGGCGCGGCTTTGTCGAAGACGGTCGGGCGGCTGGTGCTGCGCGTCGCCGATTCGGATACGCCACCGCAGCGCTTCGGCGACTTCGCCGACACCGTCTCGACCTATCTGACCGAGGTGAAGAAGCTCGCCGAGGATCGCCGCGAGGAGGATCGCAAGCGCGAGAAGCTGCTCCGCGACGGCGCCTTCGCCCTCGCCAGCGATCCGCTCAAGCCGGTCGGCCCGGCGGCCGTCGAGGCACGCACGCCGCATATCGAGCTTGCGGTGCTCGAGGATGCGGTCGACCGCCTGAAGGCCGCCGCCACCGCCTATGACGATGCCTATGCCGACAAGGGCGCCAAGCTGGCTCCCGCCACGCGCGAGAAGCTCAACGCGCAGCTCCGCGACATCGATCAGCTCCTCCTCGACGATCGCGGCCTGCCCGATCGCCCCTGGTACAAAAACCTCGTCTACGCCCCCGGCCGCTTCACCGGCTATGGCGCAAAGACGCTCCCGGGCGTCCGCGAGGCAATTGAGGAACGCCGCTTCGAGGATGCGAACGTCTATGCGGTGAGGACCGCGAAAGTGCTGAACGACTACGCCGCCCGGCTGGATTCGGCGCGGGCAACGATCGAAGGAAAATAGCATCGCGCCGCGCGTCTTCTCCCTCTCCCAGCGGGAGAGGGAAGGGGCCCATCGCGGAGCGATGGGAAGGGTGAGGGTGACCAGTATGATCGTCCCCCACTCAACCTCACCCCGCGCTGCTGCGCAGCTTGCCCCTCTCCTGAAAGGAGAGGGGAAGGGGCGCCCTTTTCTCCCTCTCCCCCTGTGGGCGAGGAGCATTGGGTCGGGCATGCCCCCGGCATGCCCTGAACAGCGCGGGGCGCTGTTCACCCAATGCTGGGCCCATCGCGAAGCGATGGGAAGGGTGAGGGGGACTCTCGTTGGTCGGAGTGCCCGAACCTCACTCCCCCTCAACCTTCCGTCGCTTCGCTCCTCCCTCCTTCTCCCACAAGGGGAGAAGGAAAACAGGCTTTCGCAGTGATATCCAGGCCGCCAACTTCAGTTGCAAATGTAGGTTCATACCTACCTTGTAGCGCCCGTGCCACAGATTCGGCCCCTCGCCCGGAAAAATCCACGCCCGCCCCATCCAACAGCAATTTGCCCGTTGCCTCCCGCCACTTTTCCCCACTTTCTGCCCCCAACAAACGGGGCGGGCAGAGGATAAAGTATCGTGGGTTTGAACAGCACCCTGTCGGATCGACAGGCGATCTGGGCATTTGCGCTTGGCTGCGCGGCGGTGACGGCGGGGGTTTTGCTCCATCTGCCGATGTTCCTGATGGCGCAGGACATGCACTATCACCTCGCCGGCATGCCGATGGATACCGGCATGATCGCCGGCATGTTCCTGATCATCGGCGGGGTGATCGTCGCGGCATGGGGCTTGCTACCGCGCAACCTCGCCGCACAGCGCGCCGCGGGCGAGACTATCACCATCTCGGCGCCCGAGGATGCCGCGCTCGGCTGGGCGCATTGGCGGCTGATGCTGGTGCTCGTCGTGGCGCTGATCATCGATGTGATGAAGCCAGCCTCGCTCGGCTTCACCGTACCCGGCATGATCACCGAATATGGCGTGCCGCGGTCGACCGTGTCGCTGGTGCCCTTCTTCGCGCTGATGGGCACCGTGGTCGGCTCGATGGTCTGGGGCGTCATCGCCGATGTCTATGGGCGCAAGGCATCGATCCTGCTCTCGGCGGTGATGTTCGTCGGCACCTCGATCTGCGGCGCGATGCCATCGCTCGCCTGGAATATCGCCATGTGCTTCATGATGGGCGCGGCGGCGGGCGGCATGCTGCCCGTCACCTATGCGCTGCTCGCCGAGATGATGCCCAACCGGCATCGCGGCTGGAGCCTGGTGCTGGTCGGCGGGCTCGGCGCGGTGGGTGGTTATTTCGCGGCGAGTGGGCTTTCCGCGGTGCTGCAGCCGATCTTCGGATGGCGCATCCTCTGGCTGGCGAACCTGCCGACCGGCCTCACCCTGGTGCTGCTCGGCGGGCTGATACCCGAATCGGCCAAGTTCCTGCTCGCGCGCGGCCGCAATACCGAGGCGGAGGCAGTGATGCGCCGCTTCGGCGCGACCATGCGGCGCGGCCCGGCGGTCGTCGCCGAGCGCGCGGCCGGGCATGGCGCGCTGACCGGCAAGAAGCTCGCTGGCAAGCTCGCCGCGCTCACCATGGCCGCGCTGACCTGGGGCCTCGTCAATTTCGGCCTGTTGCTGTGGCTGCCGACCGATCTCGTCGCCAAGGGCTATTCCGTCGCCGTGTCGAGCAAGCTGCTCGCCGAGAGCGCGCTGATCGCCTTCCCGACCGTCTTCCTGTGCGCGCTGATGTACAGCCGCTGGAGCACGAAATGGTCGCTGGTCACGATGGTCGGCGTGACTCTCGCCGGGCTTGCCGGGGTGCTCAACCTCGAGCTGGCCGGGGCCGGCAGCCCGGTGCTGCCGGTCGCGTTGCTGATCGTCGGATCGAACGGCATCATCGCGATCCTCCTGCCCTATACCGCCGAGAGCTTCCCCTTGCGGGTGCGCGGCCGCGCGACCGGCTGGGTCGCTGCCTGCACCAAGGGCGGCGGCCTGTTCGCGCAAGGCCTGAGCATCGCGGCGCTGATCCCGTCGATGGGGCTCGCCGCCACGATCATCATGGTGCCCGGCGCGGTCGCCCTCGCGCTGGTGGCGTGGTTCGGCCGCGAGACCCGCGGCGGCGATCTGCGTGATCTCGATGAGGCCTTGGGGCCTGAGGCGATGGTCCACGCCTGACGGTGCGTCGGGCTCATATAAAGATATAAAGAATTCTTTATATCTGTCTTGACGCAGCGCTACGGGGAGCTATCCTTGGCGCCGTCGAGGTTCTTCGTCCGGTCCTGCCGGTTGGAGCCAAGACGGGAAGCCGGTGCAATTCCGGCGCTGCCCCCGCAACTGTGAGCGGCGAGCGGCGATCCACTTAGCGTCACTGGTCCGGACAAGGGACCGGGAAGGCCGGATCGCCGCACTGACCCGCGAGCCAGGAGACCTGCCTCGTCAGATAACGTCCTCCGGCGGGGTGCCCGGTCAGGCCGCGTGCAACACCGCGCCCCGGCTTGTCATATGGGCGTGGACTCGTTGCCGCGCGTCCGGCCAACACCTTGCCCAACGCAAGGCCAAGTCGATGACCATCCAAGTCGCAACCCTCGGTTTCCCCCGCATCGGCCCGCGCCGCGAGCTGAAGTTCGCGCTCGAGGCTTACTGGTCGGGCAAGTCCGACGCCGCCGCCCTCAACCTCGCCGCCCTCGGTCTGCGCGCCGCCGGCTGGGCGCGGCAGAAGCTGCTCGGCGCCGACATCCTCCCGAGCGGCGACTTCTCGCTCTACGACCATGTCCTCGATATCTCGGCGATGCTCGGCGCGGTCCCGGCGCGCTATGGCTGGAGCGGCGGCAAGGTCGGCCTCGACACCTACTTCGCCATGGCGCGCGGGGCGCAGGGCCATAGCGAAGGCTGCGCCCACGCGCTCGACAGCACAGCCCAGGAAATGACCAAATGGTTCGACACCAACTATCACTATATGGTCCCCGAACTGGTCGCAGGGCAGAAGTTCGCCCTGTCGTCGAGCAAGGCAGTCGACGAGTTCCGGGAAGCCCGCGCGCTCGGCTATCACACGCGGCCGGTGCTGCTCGGCCCGGTCACCTGGCTGACCCTCGCCAAGGGCAAGGACGTCGACCCGCTGTCGCTGCTCGACGCGGTGCTCCCGGTCTATGAGGAAGTGCTGGCCCAGCTCGCCCGCGCCGGTGCCGACTGGGTGCAGCTCGACGAGCCCTGCCTCGTCCTCGATCTCGATGACGCCCAGCGCGCGGCGCTGAAGCGGGCATACAAGCGCCTGTCGGTGAACGGGCCAAAGGTCATGCTCGCCACCTACTTCGGCGCGCTCGGCGACAACCTCGAGCTCGCGACCGACCTGCCGGTCCACGGCCTGCACGTCGATCTGGCCCGCGCGCCCGAGCAGCTCGATGCGGTATGGCGGCGCGCCCGACCCGACATGCTGTTGTCGCTCGGCGTGATCGACGGCCGCAACATCTGGCGCGCCGATCTCGACGCCCTGCTCGCCCGCATCGCGCCGATAGCGGCCGAGCGCGACCTGATCCTCGCGCCGTCCTGCTCGCTGCTCCACGTACCGGTCGATCTCGCGCTGGAGACCGACCTCAATCCGGAGGTGACTCAGTGGCTCGCCTTCGCGGTGCAGAAGATCGGCGAGCTGTCAGTGCTGGCGCGAGCGCTCAACCACGGCGCTGGCTCAGTCGCCGAGCCGCTCGCGGCGGCACGTGCGGCAGTCGAAGCCCGCAAGACCTCGCCGCTGATCCATGATCCGGCGGTCGCGGCACGGCTGGCGGCGGTCGATCAGGCCATGACGAACCGGGCGTCGCCCTTCGCCGCGCGCAAGCCAGTGCAGCAGGCGCGCCTGAAGCTGCCGAGCTTCCCGACCACGACGATCGGCTCCTTCCCCCAGACGCCGGAGGTCCGCAAGGCGCGCGCCGCCCATATCCGCGGCGAGATCGACGATGCGACCTATGACGGCTTCCTCCGCGCCGAGACCGCCGAGACCATCGCGTGGCAGGAGGCAATCGGCCTCGACGTGCTGGTGCACGGCGAGTTCGAGCGCAACGACATGGTGCAATATTTCGGCGAGCAGCTCTCCGGCTTCGCCTTCACCCGCAGCGCCTGGGTGCAGAGCTATGGCTCGCGCTGCGTGCGCCCGCCGATCCTCTACGGCGACGTCGCACGGCCAAAGCCGATGACGGTCGAGTGGTGGCGCTACGCCCAGTCGCTCACGAGCAGGCCAATGAAGGGGATGCTGACCGGACCCGTCACGATCCTCAACTGGTCCTTCGTGCGCGACGATCAGCCCCGCGCGCTGAGTTGCCGCGAGATAGCGCTGGCGATCCGTGACGAGGTGACCGACCTCGAAGCCGCCGGCGCGAAGGTCATCCAGATCGACGAGGCGGCCTTGCGCGAAGGCCTGCCGCTCAGGCGCGCCGACTGGCAGGCCTATCTCGATTGGGCGGTTGAGTGCTTCCGGCTCAGCGCTTCAGGCGTGCGCGACGAGACCCAGATCCACACCCATATGTGCTATTCGGAGTTCAACGACATCCTCCCCGCGATCGGCGCGATGGATGCGGACGTCATCTCGATCGAGACCGCACGGTCGCAGATGGAGCTGCTCGATGCGTTCGCGGACTATGCCTATCCCAATGAGATCGGTCCGGGCGTCTACGACATCCACGCGCCGCGCATTCCGGCCGAGGCCGAGATGATCGCGCTGCTGAGCCTCGCGGGCCAGCGGCTTCCGGCGGAGCAGCTCTGGGTGAACCCCGATTGCGGACTGAAGACGCGCAAATGGGATGAGGTCCGCCCCGCCCTGATCGCGATGGTCGCAGCGGCGCAGCGGATGCGCGTGCGAGCGGCCTATGAGGTCGCCTGACGGCGCAGAGCGGCGAAAGGGGGAACGGGGTCGATGCGACTGCGTTCCCTCCTCCCGAGGAGAAGCGCCATGGCCAATCCGTTCGCTATTGCCATCCTGGTCGGCAGCCTTCGTAGGGAGTCATTCAGCCGCAAGCTCGCCAACGCGCTGATCGAACAGGCGCCGAAAGAGCTCGCTTGCCGGATCGTCGAGATCGGCGACCTGCCGCTCTATAATGAGGATCTCGACGGTGACGCGCCACCCGCCGCTTGGAGCCGCTTCCGCGCGAACATCCGGCAGGCGGATGCGATCCTGTTCGTCACGCCCGAATATAACCGCTCGATCCCCGGCTGCCTCAAGAACGCGCTCGATGTCGGGTCCCGCCCCGAGGGAAAGAGTCTGTTCAGCGGCGTTCCCGCCGGTGTCGTCAGCGTGACGCCCTACAAACTGGGCGCGTTCGGCGCCAACCACGCGCTGCGCCAGACCTTCGTGTTCCTCGATATGCCGGTAATGCAGCAGCCCGAAGCCTATATCGGCGGCGCGGCCGACCTGTTTGACGCTCGCGGCAAACTCAAGTCCGACGAGACGAGAGACTTTCTCGCCAAATTCATGGCTGCGTTCAGCGCCTGGGTGAACACAGTGCGCGCAGGTTCGGGCGCGGCAGGGTTCGACGCCTTTCTGAAGCAGCGCGAGGCGATTGCCCTGGCCTATGTTAACGGCGACCCGGCACCGCTCGACGCGGTCGTGACCAGCCAGGACCCGGCCAGCTTCTTCCCGCCCAGGGGTGGTTCGGTACAGGGCGCGGCTGCGGTCGCATCCAGCTACCGCGAAGGTGCGGCGATGTTCGAGCCGCCGGGCACGGGCCGGCTGGAGATCGTCCAATCGGGCGCAAGCGGGGACCTCGCCTTCTGGACCGGTTTGCAGATCGCCGATGTTCATATGGGCGAGAAGAAGGAAACGACACCGATGAAGCTCCGCATCACGGAGGTCTTCCGCTTCGAACAGGGCGGCTGGAAGCTTGTCCTCCGGCACGCCGACATGGCGGACGATGAAGGCCAGAGATGAAGAGCGGACCCATCCCGAATGGGTTCCAATCGCCACATGATGTGGTCGGGCAGATCACGCGGTTCGCGACACGATGGCCCCGGGAACGAGTCGGTAGTTGGGGCTGGACCACCGCCCACCAAAGAGAAAGGGCCCGGTTTCCCGGGCCCCTCCCTTCTATCGGCTATAGGAAAGTCTCACTGCGCCGGTGCGGGCGCCGGCGGAGGTGTGAACTTGATAGCGGTGCCGGTGGCATTGGTCTTGCCCCAGCTGAAGGCGCTGACGTGCGAATCGCCGTATTTAGCGTTGATCACGGCGTCGGCCCCCAATTTTTCGGCGCGCTCCCAAAGCTCGGTATAGATTTTCTTCTGCGATGCTTCCTTGCTGAACACGGTGGCCTTGCGCACACCGGCCTCGACTGGACCGATCACGGTGTAAGGCCGATCAGTGATGTCATTTGGAAACACCGGCACGCCGACGTCTTCGTTCACGACAATATAGGTCTTGTGCTTCTCGCCGGCGATGCCCGGCTGCGCCAGGCTGAGTGCGGCAACGGCACCAAGAACGATCGAATTGAAACCCTTCATGATATCCCCCGGTTTGTTGGTGCCGCACATTGTCGCGTGCCCCCGAGTCGGTCAATGCCTTGATTTTACGCGGTTGGTCCTTGACGTGGAGTGGCACTAATGCTGGATTGAGCGATAAACCGGGGGGTGTCGAAAATGCTGTATCCAATAGCGGGCTATCTGGCGGCGATTGCCGTGACCGCGGCGCCGGTAGCGCAGCAGACGCTGC
Organism: Sphingomonas sp. P3_C5; assembly: GCF_056402635.1. NCBI lineage: Bacteria > Pseudomonadati > Pseudomonadota > Alphaproteobacteria > Sphingomonadales > Sphingomonadaceae > Sphingomonas > Sphingomonas sp. P3_C5. The sequence goes on along the minus strand of NZ_JBFUHA010000001.1, from coordinate 24,913 downwards.
CAGCCTCGCCCGCGACCGGCCAGATGCCTGCGGGTTCGACCGTAACAACGACAGCAATTGTCTCTGCCCCCGTCGCGCCGGCCGGAACGGTTCTGCTCAAGCGGGACACGCCGATCCACCTGATGGTCATGAGCGAAGTGAGCACCAAGGAGCGCGGGATCGGCTATCGCTTCAAGCTGCGGGTCAATCAACCGGTCACGGTCGGTGGCGCGATCGTCGTTCCTGTCGGCACGCTTGCCTGGGGCGAGGTGACTTCGGCAACCTCCAGCGGCAATGTCGGCAAGTCTGGCACGCTCAGCGCCAAGCTGCTTCATGTCGATCTGAATGGCCTTTTCATTCCATTGACGGGCGAAACCCAGGCTGCGGGCAAAAACGGCACGGGTGACGCGGTCATGGCCGTCATGGCCCTTGGTGTGCTCGGCCTTTTCGCCAAGGGCAATAACGCGAAGATCAAGGCGGGCGAGCTGATGACCGGCTTCACCGCAGAAGATGCGCAGATTCCCGCCCCCGTGCCTTCTACCTCGGCCCAGGCGCCGGTTGCGGCGCCTCCCCTGGCGACGGCGCCTGCCCAGCCATGAGTCGCTCCCGCCGTGCGATCTGGCGCGTCGCCGCAATCGCGCTATGCTGTCTCGCGCCGTGGTCGCCGGCATGGCCGCAAACGCGCGCAACCACCTCGGTGACGATCCCCGCCGGAACCGAGATACCCCTTGCCACCCTCGCCGCGATATCTTCGAAGACAGCGGCAAAGGGAGACCTTTTCGACCTGGAGGTGACCCAGGACGTGATACGGGACGGGCATGTCCTCGTGCCCAAGGGCACGCGTGGAGTAGGCGAGCTTACCCGGGCGGAAACGTCCGGTTCGCTGGGGGTCGCTGGTGCCCTTGAGGGGCGACTCCTCTATATCACCATCGGCGACGACACGGTGAGGCTTGAGGGGCTGCTCGGCCGTCTGGGGAAGACCAGCACGGGCACCCTCGTCGCCGCGTTCATGATCACGCCTATCATCAAAGGCAAAAGCGCCACGATCCCCGCCGGGACGGCGGTGACCGGTATCGTCGAACATGAAGTGCTGATCGGGCGATAGAGCCGTCGTTTCCGATAAAAAAAGGGGCCCGGTTTCCCGAGCCCCTCTTTTTGTCCTTGCGGACGGGTTGTTTAGTCGCGGTCGCCGGTCAGGAAAGCCGGCGCGAACTCGGGCGCTGGGCCGTCGTCATTGCCGCCGCCCGAACGCTCGGGACGCGGGCCACGGTCACCGCCACCACCGCTACGGGGTCCACGTCCACCGTCACCATCGCGACGCGGGCCACGGGGACCACGATCGCCGCCGCCATCGCCACGCGGGCCACGGCCGCCGTCACCATCGCGACGCGGGCCGCGGGGACCGCGATCGCCACGATCACCGCCTTCGCGGGGCTCGCGGGCCGGACGGGTATCTTCCAGCTCGGCACCAGTCTCCTGATCGACGACGCGCATCGACAGGCGAACCTTGCCGCGCGGATCGATCTCGAGGACCTTGACCTTAACGGCCTGGCCTTCGCTCAGCGCATCGCTGACCTTCTCGACGCGCTCGTTCTTGATCTCGGACACATGGACGAGACCGTCCTTGCCACCCATGAAGTTCACGAACGCACCGAAATCGACCAGGTTGACGACCTTGCCGTCATAGATCTTGCCGACTTCGGCTTCCTCGACCAGGCCCTTGATCCACTTGATCGCCGCATCGATCTGCGCCGAATCCGAGGAGCTGACCTTGATCACGCCCTCATCGTCGATGTCGACCTTGGCGCCGGTGGTGGCGACGATCTCGCGGATCACCTTGCCGCCGGTACCGATGACATCACGGATCTTCGACTTGTCGATCGTGATCGTCTCGATCCGCGGGGCATGAGCCGAGAGCTCTTCACGGGTGTGATCGAGCGCCTTGGCCATCTCGCCGAGGATGTGGGTGCGGCCTTCCTTGGCCTGGTTGAGCGCAACCCGCATGATCTCTTCGGTGATGCCGGCGATCTTGATGTCCATCTGCATCGTGGTGATGCCCTCGGACGTGCCGGCGACCTTGAAGTCCATGTCGCCGAGGTGATCCTCGTCGCCAAGGATGTCGGACAGAACGGCGAAGTCCTTGCCTTCCAGGATCAGGCCCATCGCGATGCCCGAGACCGGGCGCTTCAGCGGCACGCCGGCATCCATCATCGACAGCGAACCGCCGCACACCGTCGCCATCGACGACGAGCCGTTCGACTCGGTGATGTCGGAGAGAACGCGGATCGTGTAGGGGAACTCTTCCTTCGACGGCAGCACAGGGTGCAGCGCGCGCCAGGCGAGCTTGCCGTGCCCGACTTCACGACGGCCCGGCGCACCGAAGCGGCCGACTTCACCGACCGAATAGGGCGGGAAGTTATAGTGAAGCATGAAGTGCTCGTAGGAGAGACCGGTCAGGCCGTCGATCATCTGCTCGCTGTCGCGCGTGCCGAGGGTCGTCGAGCAGATCGACTGGGTCTCGCCGCGCGTGAACAGGGCTGAGCCGTGCGTGCGCGGCAAGAAGTGCACCATTGCCTCGATCGGACGGATCTGGGTGGTGGTGCGGCCGTCGATGCGCTGGCCGTCCTTGAGGATGGCGCCGCGGACGATCTCGGCTTCCAGCTTCTTCATCAGCTTGCCGGCTGCCATCTGGTCCTGCGGGGCTGCGTCGGCGAATGCCGCCTTGCCCTTGGCGCGTGCCTCGTTGAGCAGGCCCGAACGCTTGGACTTGTCGGTCACCTTGTAGGCGGCGGCGATGTCCTTGCCGATCAGCTTCTTCAGCTTGTCCTTGGCGGCCGAGAGATCAGCCTGTTCGGCCATTTCCCACGGATCCTTGGCTGCCTGCTCGGCGAGCGAGATAATCGCGCCGACGGCTTCGCGGCACGCCTTGTGAGCGAACTGCACAGCGCCGAGCATCACGTCTTCCGACAGCTCCTTGGCTTCGGACTCGACCATCATCACGGCGCCATTGGTGGCGGCGACGACGAGGTCGAGATCGCCTTCCTTGGTCTGCTCGAGGGTCGGGTTCAGGATATACTCGCCGTCGATATAGCCGACGCGTGCTGCGCCGATCGGGCCCATGAAAGGCACGCCCGAGATGGTCAGGGCTGCGGAAGCAGCGACCATCGCCAGCACGTCAGGCTCGTTCTCGCCGTCATAGCTCAGCACCTGGGCGATGACGTTGATCTCGTTGTAAAAGCCTTCCGGGAACAGCGGGCGGATCGGGCGATCGATCAGGCGGCTCGTCAGAGTCTCCTTTTCGGTGGCGCCGCGCTCACGCTTGAAGAAGCCGCCGGGGATGCGGCCCGAAGCCGAGAATTTTTCTTGGTAGTGGACGGTGAGGGGGAAGAAATCCTGGCCCTCTTTCACCGAACGCGCGGCGGTGACCGCGCAGAGAACGACGGTTTCGCCGAGCGTCGCAATGACGGCGCCATCGGCCTGGCGGGCAACGCGGCCCGTTTCCAACGTGAGGGTCTTGCCGCCCCACTGGATGCTTACAGTTTTCGTATCGAACATTTTATTTCCTTCAACTCCGGCCGCCAAATGCGTGCCGGGGCCTATGTGCGGGCTAAGCCGGCCCGCGCGGTTTGAGGTCTTTTATGGCCTCGGAACGATCGGCCGAATTGCTTCTCGTTCATGTTCCCCGTGATCGGGGTCCAGTCTCTGGGATTGAGCTGGGAGCCCCGCTGTCGCGGGGTATGTTAATCCCGGCGGTGGGCCGGGATGAAAAAACGGCGCCACAAGGGCGCCGTTGTTTTACTTGCGAAGGCCGAGTTTCGCGATGAGATCGGTATAACGCTGACCATCCTTGTGACGGAGATAGTCGAGCAGCGACCGACGCTTGTTGACCATCATCAGCAGCCCGCGGCGCGAATGATTGTCTTTCTTGTGGTCCTTGAAGTGCTCGGTCAGGTTGCGGATGCGCTCAGTGAGGATCGCGACCTGGACTTCGGGGGAACCCGTATCGCCTTCGGCGCGGGCATGATCCTTGACGAGCGCTTCCTTGCGCTCTTGCGTAATCGACATCGGTTTCCTTTCAATCAGAGGTTGAAACCACGGACGACACGAACCTCGCGGTCCTGAACTTCCACCAGAGCGACCGGAACATCGTCCGATATCGCGAAGCGGAGGCCATCGTCTGCGGCGATCCCGATCAACACCCGCCCCTGTCGGAGCAGCCCTGCCTGATCGGGGGTGAGGGATAGAGCCGGGATGTCGTCCAGCCCCGCCCTCAATGGCAGGAGTTTGTCTTCAAGGGCGCGCCCATGGCCGAGTTCGGCCAGTTTGTCCAGCGATATCGAGTCCGCCAGGATGAACGGGCCGGCCTTGATACGGCGAAGCATGGTGACGTGACCAACCGTTCCGAGGGCCAACGCGATGTCGCGCGCGAGGCTTCGGATATAGGTGCCCTTCGATACATGGGCGGTGAGGGTGACGTCTTCAAGTTCCTCCCCGGAACGGGGAGGGGGACCGCGCTCTTGCGCGGTGGAGGGGCTTGGAGCGCGAGGCAGACGTTCCGCGCTCCAAGCCCCTCCACCACCCGCTGAAGAAGCGGGCGGTCCCCCTTCCCGTGCCGGGCAGGAACTTGAGGAACTTAGCGCGTGGATGACAACGGCCCGGCTCGCCAGCACGACCTCTTCACCAGCCCGTGCCAAATCATAGGCCCGTCGGCCGTCGACTTTCAGCGCCGAATAGGCGGGCGGTATCTGCTCGATAGGGCCAGTGAAGCGCGGCAATATCGCTTCGACATCGGCGAAGGTGGGCCGAACATCCGACGTGGCGATCTCGACGCCTTCGCCGTCGAGCGTGTCGGTCTGCATGCCGAATGCGATGGTGAACGCGTAGATCTTGTCGCTGTCGAGCATCCGCCCGGCAAGCTTCGTCGCCTCGCCGATCGCGATCGGCAGCACGCCCGAKGCGAGCGGATCGAGCGTGCCGCCGTGCCCGACCTTGAGCTTCGGATAGCCGCCGGCTCTCAGCGCGCGCTTGACCGCTGAGACACCCTGGGTCGAGCCCAGGCCGACCGGCTTATCGAGGATGATCCAGCCATGCATCAGCGCGTCAGGCTTGAATGCCGGCGATGCCGAGGAGGAGCCGGACAAGCGCTTCAGCTGGCGGCCCTATTACCCACTCCACCACATTCGCTGCCGGCAAGATCGTCGGGAGGACGACCAGCAGGAGCAGCATCACCGGAAAGGCGTAACGGGCCAGCTGACCATATTGACGGGCGAGGGGGCGCGGCAACAGCCCCTCGACGACGTGACCGCCGTCAAAGGGCGGGATCGGCAACAAATTGAACAGCGCAAGGAAGACGTTGATCAGGATGAAGTTGAACAGGTTGTCGAACAGGAACTGGATTCCCCCGCTGGGAGGGGCGATGGGCAAGAGACGGGTAAAAGCAGCGAGCACCAGGGCGCCGATCATTGCCAGTGCCAGATTCGTCGCGGGGCCCGCGACGGCCACGATTATCATGTCGCGCCGCGGGTTTCGCAGCTGACTGGCAACCACCGGCACTGGCTTGGCCCAGCCGAAGACAGGCAGGTTCGCGATGGCGAGACTGAGCGGCACGAGGATCGTGCCAGCCGGATCGACATGGCGAAATGGATTCAGGCTCAGCCGGTTCAGGCGGCGCGCGGTGGGATCGCCGAGCGCGCTCGCCACCCAGCCATGCGCGACCTCATGGAAAACGATCGCGATGACGAGTGGGATGATCCAGATTGCGGCGGAATAAACGAGACTGCTCATCGACTGCATTTAGGGGTGCGGGCCGCGATGCGCCAGCGCAGCGCGGCTCAGCCCTTGTGTTTGGCCTTCTTGACCTTCGGCGGCGGCCCGCTCGTCACCAGCTCGTCGATCCGACACTCGTCGCCATCGACGAGCAGCGACCCATATTTGTCGAGCGAGCTGCCGCCCCGCGTCTTTACACCGATCCGCGTGGCGTACGACAGGCCGAGGCAGAGGCCCATGATCGTGGCGTGGTACCATTTCCGGCTGCGGTCCTGGAGATAGACCGCATGGTCACCATCGGCCTGGAAATCCTCGATGCCGCGCATGTCGACGAAGGGGATAGAGGCGGGTTTGCCATATGTGGGTGGCGGCGTTTGTGCGAGCGCCGCGCCACCGGCCAAGGCCAGGAGGGGAATGACCAACAGGCTGCGAATCATCACGCTCTTGCTCCTCGACAAACCGACTGAAGAGGGCACTTTATCGTACTGCGGCTGTACGCTCGATGAAGTGGCGCCGGCACATCGCGACATAACGATCATTGCCGCCGATCTCGGTCTGGGCACCTTCGCGCACCGCCTGGCCATCGGCATCGACGCGCATGTTCATCGTCGCCTTGCGACCGCATTCGCACACGGATTTGATCTCGATGAGCGCGTCGGCGATCGCCAGCAGCCGGGCCGAGCCTTCGAACAATTCGCCCTGGAAATCGGTGCGCAGGCCGTAAGCAAGGACGGGAACGCCGTCGAAATCGGCGAGACGGGCGAGCTGATCGACCTGGCCTGCGGTCAGGAACTGGGCTTCGTCGACCAGCACACAGGCCGGGGGCGCCTCGCCGTCGCGGCGGACGATCGCGGCCAGATCGGTATCGCGTTCAAAGGCAATGGCATCGGTGCCGAGCCCGATCCGTGACGTGACGGTGCCCGGGGTGAAGCGGTCATCGATCGCCGCCGTGAACAGGACAGTCCGCATGCCGCGCTCGCGATAATTGAAATCGGCCTGGAGCAGGTTGGTCGATTTGCCGGCGTTCATCGAGGCATAGTAGAAATAGAGCTTGGCCATCGATCAGTCGTCACTGCTCTCAGGAGGCTCCAGATCGCGCGCCACGTGCGGGTCCTTGAGCAGCTTGTCGATATGGCTGCCTTCGTCGAAGCTCTCATCGGCGAGGAACTTCAGCTTGGCGGCGAACCGCATCTGCACCTTGGCCGCGACCTCGCGCTGGAGATAGGCGGTGTTGGTGCGCAATGCCTTCAGCACCGCTTCCTCATCCTTGCCGAGCAATGGCTTGATGAAGGCCGTCGCGTGCCGCAGGTCCGGTGACATGCGGACCTCGGTGACGGTCACCATATGCTTCGCCAGCGTTTCGTCATGCACATCGCCGCGCGCGAGGATGTCGCTCAGCGTATGGCGCACCTGCTCGCCCACGCGGAGCAGGCGGACTGTACGGGCTTCGGGGGTGTCGGCTGGTCTCATCGTGCCACCATACATTCAGCGGGGATATTCATCCCCGAAATTGTGAAGTCCCGGTAGGTGATGGCGACCGGGTCGCCGCCCCATCGCGGCTGCCATTGCTTTTCCATCGTCACCGGCAACCCGCCGAGATGGCTGATCGTCAGCGCCCGCGGGCCGGTCCAGTTGAGGATGACACAGCCCCGCAGATGCGCCCGGTAGACCATATGGCGCGAGAAGAGCCGGCTCGATTCGAGGAACACATAGGTGTCCTTCCGCTCCAGCACCGGCGCATCATATTCAACCGTCGCGGTGTAGCGATGGTCGGGCGATTGAGCGCTGCGCCACGCGATAGTCGGCTCGCCGCAGCCGGCCAGCACCAGGCCGAGGCCCAATGCTGCGGCCGACCGCGTCGTGATAGCCATTACAGCGTCCGTTCGCGCAACTCGACTTCATAGGTTTCGAGAAAGTCGCCCGGCTTGATGTCGGTGTGGCTTGCGAAGGTGACGCCGCATTCCAGACCAGCCCGAACCTCGGGCACATCATCCTTGAAGCGCCTGAGCGACGCGATCTCGCCATTGTAGATGATGACGTCGTCGCGCGTGATGCGAGCCTTCAGGGCCTTGCGGATAAAGCCCTCGGTGACGAGCAGGCCAGCGGCGCGGCCATGCTTGCCGGCCGAGAAGACCTCGCGGATTTCGGCGCGGCCGACGACCGTTTCGAAAGCCTCGGGGCCGAGCTCGCCCGCCATGCCCGCCCTGATCTCGTCGATCAGGTCATAGATCACGTCATAATATTTGAGCGCGACCTTCTGGCGTTCGGCGATTTCGCGTGCCTTGGCATTGGCGCGGACGTTGAAGCCGATGATCGGCGCGCCCGATGCCCCCGCGAGAGTGACGTCGCTCTCGGTGATGCCGCCGACACCGGCGTGCAGCACGCGCGCCTTGATGTCGTCCGTCGAGATCTTGTTGATCGAACTGACGATCGCCTCGACCGAGCCTTGGGTATCGGCCTTGACGACGAGCGGATATTCGATCGCCTGCTTGTCCTTGAGCGCGGAGAACATGCTCTCCAGGCTGGCCGGAGCCGATGTGGTGCGCTTGCTGGTGATCACGCTCTGACGATATTCGGCGACCTCGCGGGCGCGTGCTTCGTTCTCGACCACCGACAGCGGATCGCCCGCACGCGGCACGCCGGACAGGCCGAGCACCTCGACCGGCATTGCCGGGCCGGCTGCCTTGATCTGCTGGCCCTTGTCGTCCGTCATCGCGCGGACCTTGCCGCTCTCGGCGCCGACCACGAAGATGTCGCCGACCTTCAGGGTGCCGCGGTTGACGAGGATCGTCGCGACCGGGCCACGACCCTTGTCGAGCTTCGCCTCGATGACAGTGCCCTCGGCGGGGCGATCCGGATTTGCCTTCAGCTCGAGCAGTTCGGCCTGGATCTGGATCTTCTCGATCAGCTCGTCGAGACCGGTCCGCTTGAGCGCCGAGACCTCGACGTCCTGGACGTCGCCCGACATTTCCTCGACCACGACTTCATACTGAAGCAGCGCCTCGCGGACCTTTTGCGGATTGGCCTCAGGCTTGTCGATCTTGTTGATCGCCACGATCATCGGCACGCCGGCCGCCTTGGTGTGGTTGATCGCCTCGATCGTCTGCGGCTTGAGACCGTCATCGGCCGCCACCACCAGCACGACGATGTCCGTCACATTGGCGCCGCGCGCGCGCATTTCGGTGAACGCTTCGTGGCCAGGCGTATCGAGGAAGGTGATCTTCGACTTGTCCTTCAACGTCACCTGATAGGCGCCGATATGCTGGGTGATGCCGCCGGCCTCGCCCTTGACGACATCGGTGCCCCGGAGCGCGTCGAGCAGCGAAGTCTTGCCGTGATCGACATGGCCCATGATCGTGACGACCGGGGGACGCGGCACGGCGCCTTCGTCGGTATCGTCGGCCGTCTCGATTGCGAGATCGATATCCGAATCGCTGACGCGCGTGATGTTGTGGCCGAACTCGGTGACGAGCAACTCGGCGGTGTCCTGATCGATTGTTGCGTTGATCGTGACGGGCATGCCCATCTTGAACAATGCCTTGACCAGGTCAGCGCCCTTTTCCGCCATGCGGTTGGCGAGTTCCTGGACGGTGATCGCCTCAGGCACGACGACGTCACGGATCTGCTTGGCCTGCGCCTCGCGCGGGCCGCCCATCCGGCGATGTTCCTTCTCGCGGGCACGCTTGAGCGCGGCGAGGCTGCGGGCGCGCGCGCCGTCACCATCGCCAAGGGCGCGGTTGACGGTGAGCTTGCCCGCGGTGCGGCGGTCGTCACCCTTGCGGTCGCGAAGCTGCGGACGCGAGGGGCTGTCATTGGAAGGCACGCCGAGACCAGGAGCGGGGCGCTTGGGCGCGGCAGTTGCCGCACCGCTGGTGGGTGCGGGCGCTGGCGTGCTCGGCGCCGCGACGGGCGCGGGCGGCGGGCGCGGGCGTTCAGGGCGCGCTACGGGTGTGAAACGGCGCGGCGCGGGCATGCTGGGGTCGAGCTGAACGCTGATCGGGGCCGGCGGAGCAACGGGTGCGACTGGCTCTGGAGCTGCGGCGACGGGCGCCGCGGCTTCGACCGGCGCTGGCTGCGCTTCGGGCTTGGCTTCAGGCTCGGCTGCAGGCTGCGGGGGCTGTTCGGGCGCGGCGGCTGAATCGGGAGCATCGCCGGCACGGCGACTTTCCTCGGCGCGGCGGCGCTCTTCCTCAGCTGCCTCGCGGCGCTGGCGCTCCTCGCGGCGGCGATTTTCCTCCAGTGCGTTCATCCGCGCTTCGTCGGCTTCCCGCAGGCGCTTCGCCTGGAGTTCCTGGCGCGAGAGCAGGGAGTCGCCGGGTGAGGTCGGCGCCGGGCGCGGCGGTTCGGGCGCGCGCGCGACGGGCGCGGCGACTGGCTCGGGTGCTGCCTCCTCGATATGGGGCGCTTCGGTTTCGCCCGGACGGCCGAGGATACGGCGGCGCTTCACTTCCACAATCACGGTGTTCGAGCGGCCATGGCTGAAGCTTTGCTTCACCTTGCCCGTTTCGACCGTCTGCTTCAGCCCCAATGGCGGGCGCGGAGCCAGTTTCGGCTTTTCGTTGTCGGTATCGCTCACTCAAATTCCTCGTAGGTCTCGTCGGGCGCGCCAGCTCCCGGGACGTGTAATTCAGGCGCCGATGCGCCCTGCGAGGCCGTTTCGCAAGGCGCAGATATTGGGTCAGGGCCGATAAAATGCAGCCAGCGGTGGAGCGCTTCGCCCACTCGCCTCGCCGCATCGGGATCAGTCAGGCCTACATGTACCACATTTTGGCGGCCTAGTGCCACGGCCAATATGGTGCGTGGGACAGGCAGTGCCAAGCCCCGCACATCCTCGCCTTCACGATCGGTGCCGACGCGCCAGGCCTGGTCGAGCTTGCGGTTGCCGTCAGTGCCGGCATCGCAGGCGTGCAGCAGCAATTGGAGCTTACCAGACCGCGCCGCGGTCTCGATCTTCTCGGCACCGGTCAGGAGCCCGCCGGACCGCGATTCGAGGCCAAGGCGATCGAGCGCGGCGCGTTCGAGCGCTGATTCGATCAGCGCCGGCAGGTCGTCTGGGATCAGCACCGGCCCGGTCTTGAAGGCACGCGCGAGCGCGCCCTTCAGCTTGCCCTTGGCGATCGCGGTTTCGAGCTCGGCGCGGGTCACGCCGATCCACGCGCCGCGGCCCGGCGCCTTGGCGCGGACATCGGGGAGGACATGGCCCTCGGGCGACAGCGCGAGTCGCACCAGCGCATGCCGCGGCGCGCGGTCGCCGAGCAGGATGCAGCGGCGGATGGGGTCGGCGGCGGTCATAATATAAGCCCCTCCCCTTCAGGGGAGGGGTTGGGGTGGGGGAGTGCGGACACTTGTCCGATCTCGCTACCATCACGTCCAGCCCAAAGCATCGCGTCGGGCATCGAGCCCGCTGCGTTGCTGCCCCACCCCTTGCCCCTCCCCTGAAGGGGAGGGGTTGAGTAGAGACTCGTACCTGTCTGAAGCCCTAGCGCCTCATACTGAGGGAACCGCATGCGCGTCCTCCCTCTTCGGCGCGTCGCGGTCAGCGATCAGCTGGCCACCTGCGCCGTAATTCTCCGTAGAGACTTCCTCGATCACGATCTGCACCGCAGCCGGATTCTTGCCGAGACGCGTGACCAGCGAAGCGGTCACGTCAGCGACGATCCCCGCTTTCTGGTCGTGCGTCGCGGTACCCGCGATCCGGATGCTGACAAATGGCATGGGTGCTTATGCTTCCTCGGCCGGAGCTTCGGCGTCTGCGGCCGGAGCCTCCTCATCCTCGAACCAGTGCGCGCGCGCGGCCATGATGATCTCGTTGCCCTGCTCTTCGGAGAGGTTGTACTCGCCGAGCACGCCGCCCTTGTCCTCGGGGCGCTTTGGCGCATCCTCGGCGCGGCGGCGCGGTTCCTGACGCTTCTTCTGGATCAGCTCGTCAGTCGCCAGATCGGCGAGATCGTCGAGCGTCTTGATCCCCGCCTTGCCGAGCGTGACCAGCATCGCCTCGGTCAGATACGGAATGGTGGAAAGATCGTCGGATACGCCCAGTTCGCGACGGGTGGCGCGATTGGCTTCCTCGCGGCGCTCGAGCGCCTCGGTCGCGCGGCTCTGCAGCTCGGCGGCGAGATCCTCGTCAAACCCTTCGATCGCGGCGATTTCAGCGGCCTCGACATAGGCGACTTCTTCCAGAGCGCCGAAACCTTCGGCGACCAGCAGCTGGGCCAGCGTCTCGTCGACGTCGAGCTCGGTCTGGAACATCTCGGTGCGCTCGAGGAATTCCTTCTGGCGCTTCTCCGAGGCGTCGGCCTCGGTCAGGATATCGATCGCCTTGCCGGTCAGCTGGCTGGCGAGGCGGACATTCTGGCCGCGACGGCCAATCGCGAGGGAAAGCTGATCGTCGGGAACGACGACTTCGATGCGGTCTTCTTCCTCGTCGATCACCACGCGCGACACAGATGCCGGCTGCAGCGCGTTGACGACGAAGGTCGCGGTGTCAGGCGACCAGGGGATGATGTCGATCTTCTCGCCCTGCATTTCCTGTACGACTGCCTGGACGCGGCTGCCCTTCATGCCGACGCAGGCGCCGACCGGATCGATCGAGCTGTCATGGCTGATCACGCCGATCTTCGCGCGCGAACCCGGATCACGGGCGGCTGCCTTGATCTCGATGATGCCGTCGTAAATCTCAGGCACTTCCTGAGCGAACAGCTTCTTCATGAAGTCGGGATGCGCGCGGCTGAGGAAGATCTGAGGGCCGCGATTCTCGCGGCGCACATTGAGGATCAGCGAGCGGATGCGGTCATTGACGCGCACCACTTCGCGCGGGATCTGCGCGTCGCGGCGGATCACGCCTTCAGCGCGGCCGAGATCGACCACGACATGGCCGAACTCCACGCGCTTCACCACGCCGGTGATGATCTCGCCCATCCGATCCTTGAACTCTTCATATTGGCGCTCGCGCTCGGCATCGCGGACCTTCTGGAAGATCACCTGCTTGGCGGCCTGCGCTGCGATTCGGCCGAACTCGATCGGCGGCAGCGGATCGACGATATAGTCGCCGACCACGGCGCCCGGCTGGAGCTTCTGCGCTTCCTTCAGGTTCACCTGCTTGAAATAGTCATCGACTGCCTCGACCACTTCGACGACGCGCCACAAGCGAAGATCGCCGGTGTTGGCGTCGAGCTTGGCGCGAATGTCGTTTTCGGCGCCGTAGCGGGCGCGAGCGGCGCGCTGGATCGCGTCCTCCATCGCCTCGATCACGATCGCGCGATCGATCATCTTCTCGGTGGCGACCGCGTTCGCGATCGCAATCAATTCTGCCTTGTTGGCGGAAACGGCAGTTGCCATCAGTCTTGCCCTTCACTCTGGTTCAGGTTGGCGCTTTCGAGCGCCTCGTCTTCGAATTCGTCGGCGCCTTCAGTGGAAAGCGGCCGGGTGGATGCAATCAGCGCGTCAGTCAGGAGCAATTTGGCATCGGCGACCTGGCCGAAACCGATTGTCATCGCCTCATGCTTTTTCACATCGATCGTGATGCGATCGCCCTCGACGCCCTTGAGCACGCCGGTGAGCTGCTTGCGGCCCTCGACTGGCGCGGTCAGGAAGATGCGCGCTTCATGGCCGGCCCAATCGGCAAAGTCGCTGAGTCGGGTCAGCGGCCGGTCGATGCCCGGGGAGCTGACTTCGAGCCGATAGGCCTCCTCGATCGGATCCTTCTCGTCGAACAGGTCGGAAACCCGGCGCGACAGCGCGGCGCAATCGTCGATCGTCAGCTGGCGCGTGTCGGGCCGCTCGGCCATCACCTGCAGGGTGATGTCGCCGGCCGCGCCGAACAGCTTCACACGCACGAGATCAAAGCCGAGGGCTTTCGCCTCGGGCTCGATCATCCGTGTCAGCTGCGCGATATCCGCCATCGAACTCCAAACATGCCTTTTCGCCGCCGGGACCGTGTGGCCCCGACCTCTTCACCCATAACGATGTAGAGAATGTGAGAGCGATATACGGCGGACCGGGTGATTGGGCAAGAGGCTCGAATCGCATCTCGCCTCACGCTCCGATCGATCCTATAGGATGTGAAGGAACGCGGCTTTGCGATGGCCGTTGTCGTCACGATGCGCGATCGAGAGAGGCGCCTGCTATGATCCGATTCCCGACCTGTGCACTCCTGCCTTTCGCCGCATTGATCGGCGCGGGCTGCTCCGGCACCTCAAGTGCCGCCCAGAACGCGACTGCACCGGTATCGATGGAGCTCCCCGAAAACGCCCCGCTCGACCCGTCGCTCAAGAATGTCCCGGCGACCACCGGACGCGCCAATCTGACGCCGACTGCGCCACCCTTCACTATCACGCGGATCGGCCAGTTCGACTCGCCCTTCGCCATCGCGTTCCTGCCCGACGGACGGCTGCTCGTGACCGAAAAAGGCGGGCACCTCAAACTTCGCGCCGCTGATGGCAGCGTGACCGAGATCTCCGGCGTGCCGGCCGTCGCGCAGGTCAACCAGGGTGGGTTGCTCGACGTGGCGATCGCGCCCGATTTCGCCGCCAGCAGGCGAATCTATATCAGCTATTCAGAGCCGCGAGCGCAAGGCAGCAGCCTTGCGCTCGCGACCGCGTCGCTTGGCGCGAACGGCCTCGACAAGCTGCGGGTGATCTGGCGCGCCGGGTCGGATGGCCCGGGCGGCCAATTCGGTGCGAACATCGCCTTCGCACCCGATGGTAAATCGCTGTTCCTGTCCTCGGGCGAGCGTCAGCGGTTCACCCCGGCTCAGGACCCCGATCAGGCATTGGGCAAGATCCTGCACCTCACCCTCGACGGCAGGCCAGCACCCGGCAATCCGATGGAATCGGCCGGCGGCGTGCGGGCGGCGACATGGTCGAGCGGCCACCGCAACCCTTATGGCTTGTCCTTCGATTCAGCCGGTCGCCTGTGGGAGACCGAGATGGGTCCAAGGGGTGGCGACGAACTCAACCTCATCCTGCCGGGCAAAAATTACGGCTGGCCGATCGTTTCCAATGGCGACAATTATTCTGGCCAGCCGATCCCCGATCATCCGAGCCGTCCCGATCTCGAGGCGCCGAAGCTCTGGTGGAATCCGTCTATCTCACCGGGCGGATTGATTATCTATTCGGGCGACATGTTCCCGGCCTGGAGGGGATCGGCCTTCATCGCAGCGCTTTCGGGCAACGCGCTGATCCGGGTGACGCTGAACGGCACTACCGCCGCACCGGCCGATCAATGGAAGATGGGCATGCGCATCCGCGACGTCGCCCAGGCGCCCGATGGCGCGATCTGGCTGATCGAGGATGGCAAAGGCGAGAATGGCCGCCTCTTCCGGATCACGCCAAAGAGCTGATCCGTCAGAAGCGGAGCGACGCAAGTTTCGCGTCGGCTTCGGCTACACCGGGATTGCCGGGTTTGCCGGTCAGGCGCTCGAAGACATCATCGAGAGGGGCATAGCGATCGCGCGCCTGGATCCAGAAGGCTCGAGCGGTTTCATTGTCGCCCAACGCCTCGGCATGGAGTGCCGCGCTGCGCAAAGCATTGGCCACATCGAGCGGCTGAGCGTCCGGGGTTGCCCGGTACAAGGTCAACATCTCGGTGATAGATTCGGAGGCCTCCCCGGCATTGCCGGCGGCAACCAGGATATCCGCCAGATGCCTGATCGCATGCGCGAGCGCGGCGCGATCCCCGACGTCGCGAAGCAAGGCCACCGCACGGCGTTGCTGGAGCAGGGCATCGTAGAAATCGCCCGCATCGCGGGACTGCTGCGCTGCCGCGGCATAGGTTGCGGCTTGTTGGCGCCGGTCAGTCACGGCCGCGCAATCAGATAGTTCATACGCGCCGCCGCGATTGGTCGGGTTGGGTCGTCCTGCCAGGCGCTCGCCTCGACATTGGCGACGCGGGTGCCGAGCCGGGTGACGATGCCTTTTCCATAGGTCGGCTTGTCGCGGCCGCCGCGCATGAAGTCGACTGTCACATTGATCGGCTTGATCCGCCCACCACCTTCATCGGCGAGCGCGTGCCGAAGCGCGACGATAGCCGCTACTTCCATGAGGCCGCTGATCGCGCCGCCATGGAGGAAGCCGGGGCGACCGAGCACGGCCTGGCCGAACGGCATCATCAACATGGCTTCGTCATCAGCATCGACGGTAAGGCCGAGCAGCTCGGCATAAGGCGGCAGCTTCACTGATAGCCCTCCAATGCCATGAAGGTGCCGGCGACATGTGCGAGCGGATCATCGGGGTCGCCGTCATGCGCCTGGCCGCGCACGAACGCGATCGACCGCGTGATGCGATAGCATTCGCCGCGCCCGATAACTGTCTTGCCCGGTGTGGCGGGCCGCAGATAATCGACGCGCAGATCAAGCGTGGCATGCGCGCGGAAAGTGCCGAGCTTCAGCCAGACCGACAGGCTGGTCGCCATGTCCATCATCGATAAAATCGGGCCGGACGCGATGACGCCGCTCTCCGGATCGCCGATCTGCTCAGGATTATAAGGCAAGCCCAGCTCCACCCAGTCCGGACCGTGCGCGCGGTAGAGCAGGCCCAGGCGATGGCCGTGCCCACTTACGCCGTCGCGCAGGTAATTCTCCAGTGCGGGGAAGCTCGACTGCGTGCTCATTCCTCTCCGCTCTATACATGCAAAGACCGAGGACAAGATGGAACGAGGACAAGACGGCGTCTTTCTCGTGGATTAGCTGATTGCCGCGCCCGTCGGCAGAGTCTAGCTTCAGTTTCAAAGAACAACCAATGGAGAGGCGGATGCATCCCAGCGTCCATGGCGCCGAGACGCCGGACAAGCCGGCGCTGATCGTCGCCGAAACCGGCGAGACAGTGAGTTTCGCCGAGTTGGACAGGCGATCCAATCGTGCCGCGCATTTGTTTCGGGCGCAGGGATTGAAGGCCGGCGACACCATCGCCCTGTTCGTCGAGAATATGCCCGAACTCTTCGATATCGTCTGGGGCGCGCAGCGCAGCGGCCTGTTCTTCGTCTGTATCTCGACCAAGCTGACCGCGACCGAGGTCGCCTATATCGTTCGCGACAGCGATGCGAAGCTGCTCGTTGCTTCGGCGGGGCTCGGCGCGGTTGCGGCGGAGCTCACAGGCGATCTCGGCGACACCGCGCTTTTCGCGCTCGGCGGCGACATACCTGGATGGGCGCGCTGGGAAGAGGCCGTTGGCGGAATGCCGGAGACGCCGATCGCTGATGAGCGCGCTGGCGCCGACATGCTCTATTCCTCAGGCACGACGGGGCGGCCAAAGGGCGTGCGGGTCGCGCTGCCCGAGGATCCGAACATCACCGCGCCGACCGTCCTCGCGGCGCTGGCCAGCGGGCTGTACGGGATAGGGGCCGATACGATCTATCTAAGCCCGGCGCCCCTCTATCACGCAGCGCCCTTGCGCTGGTCGATGACTGTCCAGCGGCTCGGCGGCACGGTCGTGATGATGCGGCGTTTCGATCCGCTCACGGCGCTTGCTGCGATCGAGCGCTATCAGGTGACAGCGAGCCAATGGGTTCCGACCCATTTCGTGCGGATGCTGAAATTGAGTGAGGCTGAGCGTGGCCGGTACGATCTCTCCTCGCTCAAGGTCGCGATCCATGCCGCCGCGCCGTGCGCGATTCCCGTTAAGGAAGCGATGATCGCCTGGTGGGGCCCGGTATTGTTCGAATATTATGCCGGCTCCGAGGGGAATGGCCTCACCACGATCAATTCGGAGCAATGGCTGACGCACAAGGGTTCGGTCGGCAAGGCGGCTTATGGCGTCCCCCATGTGTGCGGCGAAGACGGCACCGAGCTCGGCACAGGCGAAGAAGGGTTGGTCTATTTCGAAGGCGGCGGGCAGTTCGAATATCATAATGATCCGGCCAAGACCGCCGAGGCGAAGAATGCGAAGGGATGGACGACGCTCGGCGATATCGGCCGGCTCGATGAGGACGGCTATCTCTATCTGACGGATCGCAAGAGCTTCATGATCATTTCGGGCGGGGTGAATATCTATCCGCAGGAAATCGAGAACCGGCTGATCACCCATCCCCGCGTCGCCGATGTGGCGGTGATCGGCGCGCCCGACCCCGAGATGGGCGAGCGGGTGGTCGCGGTGGTGCAGCCGGTCGATATGGCCGAAGCGACGCCGGAATTCGCGGCAGAGCTGACCGCCTGGTGCCGTGCTGAACTATCGGGGGTGAAGACGCCGCGCCAGATCGACTTTGCCGAGGAATTGCCGCGCCATGCGACGGGCAAGCTCTACAAGCGCCTGCTCCGCGACCAATATTGGGGCGTCGGCGGCGGGCGGATCGTATGAGGGAGAACCAAATGAACGACCGCGTTTCGATCACTATCGCCGATCATATCGCCGATGTGCGCCTCACCCGCCCGGAGAAAATGAACGCGCTCGATCCGGCGATGTTTCAGGGGATTGCGGACGCGATCGACCAGCTTGCCGGCATGGCGGACGTGCGCGTCGTCGTCCTTTCCGGCGAAGGGCGCGGCTTTTGTGCGGGGCTCGATATGGTCAGCATGGCCGGGGGCGGTTCCGGGCTGAACCTCGCCGACAGATGGCCGAACGGTGCCAATCTGGTCCAGCAGGTCAGCTGGGGATGGCGCACCCTGCCGATGCCGGTGATTGCTGCGGTACACGGCGTCGCGCTCGGCGGCGGCTTTCAGATCATGTCGGGTGCCGACATCCGAATTGCGGCGCCGGGCACTCGCTTCGCGATCCGCGAGCTGCATTGGGGGCTGGTGCCCGATATGGGCGGCTTCCCGCTGTGGCGGAGCCTGGTTCGGGACGATGTGCTACGCGAACTCACCTTCACCGCGCGCGAATTCGATAGCGAGGAGGCGGCGCGGCACGGTTTCGTCAGCCATATCGCCGATGATCCGCGCGCCGCGGCAATGACCCTCGCCGAGGAGATCGCAACGCGCAATCCGCACGCGGTGCGCGGTGCCAAACGGCTGTGCAACCTCGCGCACGATGCTGATCCGGTCGCGATGCTCGAGGCGGAAACGGTCGAGCAGTTGAAGGTGATCCGTCAACCCAACCAGGTCGAAGCGGTGATGGCGAATATGGAGAAGCGGGTGCCGGTGTTCAGGGATTAGCACGCACGCGGTGCTTCTCGAGCGCGGCCCGGAAGTCGTCCGGGAGCGCGGTCGCGCCGGTGGCCCCACTCATCACGACCACGGTGTCGCTGGTGGCGATCACCGCGCCACCCTGGAAGGCCGCTGACAGAATCTGCCAGCTCCGCGTACCGATCTCGCCGATCCCGCTCGCGATCTCGACATCGGCCGGGAATTTTCCCTCAGCGATATAATTGATCTCAACCTGTGCGATGAGCCAGCGATGATCCCGCCAACCCGCCAGCCCCATCGACTGGTTGAAACGCACCCGGCCGCTTTCGAACAAGGCCGCCATCGCGACATTGTTGATATGGCCAAGCGTATCGAGATCCTGAAAGCGGGTCTGGATCGTCTCGCTATGAGGATATCTGGCTGGGTCGAGCCGCCAGGGATCAGGACGGGGCATTCGTATTCCTTGTCCCCCTCCCGCTTGCGGGAGGGGCTAGGGGAGGGCGTGTCAGCAAAGGGATGCGCCTTCGACAGGCCCTCCCCCAACCCCTCCCGTAAACGGGAGGGCAGTTAAGCGTCACCGAGGCGCCATGCGAATCGCGCCGTCGAGCCTCACATCCTCGCCGTTGAAATAGCTGTTCTCGATCATCGTCAGCGCTAGATTGGCATATTCGGGCGCATTGCCGAGCCGCTTGGGGAAAGGCACCGATGCGGCGAGATTGTCCTTCACTGCCTGCGGCGCGCCCTGCATCAGCGGCGTGTTGAAGATGCCGGGCAGAATGGTGTTGACGCGAATCCCTTCGTTCATCAGGTCCCGCGCGATCGGCAGGGTCATGCCGACAATCCCGCCCTTGGACGCGGAGTAAGCCGCCTGGCCGATCTGGCCGTCCTCGGCCGCGACCGAGGCCGTCATCACGATCGCGCCGCGCTCATCATCCTCGCCGGGATCGAGGGTCAGCATCCCCGCCGCCGATTTGGCGACGCAGCGGAAGGTGCCGATCAGGTTGATCTGGATGAGCCAGTCGAACGCCGCGAGGCTGAAATGCTTGATCGACCCGTCTTCCTTGGATCGGCTCGCTGTCTTCATCGCGTTGCCGGTGCCGGCGCAGCAGACGAGCACGCTCTCCTGGCCATTGGCCGCCCTCGCTTTGGCGAAGCCCGCATCGACGCTCTCATCGGAGGTCACGTTCACTTCGCAGAAAATGCCGCCGATATCGGCCGCAACCTTCTCGCCCTTCTCCGCCTGAAGATCGAAGATTGCGACCTTCACACCCTTTGCGGCCAGTGCCCGCGCGGTTGCCTCGCCGAGGCCGGAAGCGCCGCCGGTGACGACGGCTGCGATATCATTGTCGAGTTTCATATGGGTCTCCGTCGAAAGATCAAAGTCGCTCGATGATCGTGACATTGGCGATGCCGCCGCCCTCGCACATCGTCTGCAGCCCGTAGCGACCGCCGCGCTTGCGCAGTGCATGGACCAAAGTCGCCATCAGCTTGGTGCCCGAGGCGCCGAGCGGGTGGCCGAGCGCGATCGCGCCGCCATTGACGTTGATCTTCGCCGGATCGCCGCCGACATGCTTGAGCCAGGCGAGCGGCACCGGCGCGAACGCCTCGTTGACTTCGTAGAGATCGATATCCTCGATCCGCATCCCCGCGCGCTTCAGCGCCCGGTCAGTCGCGAACAGCGGCTCCTCGAGCATGATGACAGGATCGCCGCCGGTGACGGTGAGGTTATGGATGCGCGCGAGCGGGGTCAGGCCGTGATCCTTGAGCGCCTTTTCGCTGACGATCAGCACCGCACTGGCCCCGTCGCAAATCTGGCTGGCATTGGCGGCCGAGATGCAGCCACCTTCCTGGATCAGCTTGACCGAGCCGATCGATTCGAACGTCGCGTCATAGCGAATACCCTCGTCGACTGTGTGGAGGACAGTGCCTTCAGGCGTCTCGATCTCGAGCCCGACGATCTCCTCGTTGAAGTCGCCGCGCTGAGTGGCGGCCGCCGCGCGGCGATGGCTCTCGAGCGCATAGGCATCGAGCTGCGCGCGGTCGAAGCCATGCTTCTTCGCCACCATTTCGGCGCCCATGAACTGGCTGAACATCAGGCCGGGATATTTCTCCTCGAGCAGGGGCGATTTATAATTGCCGAGGCCCTCCTTCATGAACAGCATCGCGGTCGAGCCCATCGGCACGCGCGTCATGCTCTCGACGCCAGCGGCGATGACCATGTCCTGCGTGCCCGACATCACTGCCTGCGCCGCGAACTGGATCGATTGCTGCGACGATCCACACTGGCGGTCGATCGAGACGGCGGGAACGCTGTCGGGGAGGTTCTTTGCGGCGAGCACGGCATTGCGCCCGACCTGACCCGCCTGCTGCCCGCCCTGCATGACGCAGCCCATGACGACGTCGTCCACGGCCGCGCCGTCTATGCCGGTTCGGGCGACGACAGCGTCGAGCACGCTCGCCGCCATATCGACCGGATGCCATCCCGCGAGCTTGCCTCCCCGCTTGCCGCCAGCGGTCCGCACCGCCTCCACGATATAGGCCTCGGCCATGCTCGACTCTCCATTGCGTTCGTCTTTATGAGCCACTCTTGCCCAATCGCGGCGGGTCGGCAAGGGTGCGAGCACATACCCGATCATCGAATCCTGGAGCTTCTCAATGAATGTGACGGAGGCCGTAGCGGCACGGCGATCGGTGCGGGGATTTCTCGACACACCCGTCGATCCGTCGATTTTGAAAGCAATCGTGACAAAGGCTGCGCGTGCCGCGACCGGCGGCAATCTGCAGCCGTGGCACATCGATCTGGTCACCGGCGAGTCGCTCGCGGCGTTCAAGGCCATCATGATGGCAAAGCTGATGGCGGGCGAGGTCGAGGATCCTGCTTATGCAATCTATCCGCCCCAGCTGACCGCTCCCTATCGCGACCGGCGCTTCGCCGTCGGTGAGGCGATGTATTCCGAACTCGGCATTCCGCGTGAGGACAAGGCGGCGCGGCGGATGTGGTTCGCGCGCAACTTCCAGTTCTTTGGCGCGCCGGCGGCGTTGTTCTGCACGGTCGACCGGCAGATGGGGCCGCCGCAATGGGCGGATCTCGGCATGTATCTGCAGAATGTAATGCTGCTGGCGGTCGAGGCCGGACTCGCGACCTGCGCGCAGGAATGCTGGGCGATGTACCCTGAGACGATCACCGGCTTTCTCGGCACGCCGGCTGAGCGGATGCTCTTCTGCGGAATGGCGATTGGGTACGAGGATGTAGAGGAGCCGGCCAACCGGCTGCGCAGCACGCGGGCGGCCGAGGAGGAATGGCTGACAGTACGCGACTGATTCACACACCCCCCGTTGTCATCCCCGCGAAAGCGGGGACCCATCTCCCACGGCTAACCACAAGTAACCGGAGCATTTGGCGCAAGCGGCAGGAGCTGGGTCCCCGCTTTCGCGGGGATGACAGCTAGGAGAGAGTACTGGTGCAATCAGAGCACCACCGTATCCGGCTTCGCCTCTTCGATCGCGGCCAGGACCATCCGCTCCCACACCGCCGGATCGCCTGCCGCCGCCATCGCCTCATCGGGCGCGCGCAGCGTGTGCAGGACGGCGACGGCGTCGCTCAGATGATGGGACCAGCTGCGCTCGACCAGGTCGGCTGCGGATTCCTCATCACCTTTCGCGTTGGCGCTGATGCGCTGGCCCGCAAGGACGCGGGCGATGCGTTCGACGGCAGGGGTGGTGGCGACGTCCATGCTGGTCTCCTCGGATTCTCACCCGGTTCAACCATCAGGGCGCCGCCTGTATCCCTCAGCCAGCGGCAGGCGAGCGGCGACCGCCACCCGAATGCTGGCGGCGCGGACCGCCGCCACCGGGGCGACCTGCGCCACTAGGACGGCCGGCGCCCTGAGGACGGCCAGCGCCATGTGGACGCGCGGCACCTTCGGGGCGAGCGCCCGTCGGGCGTGCGGCGTGCGTCGCGCGGGGCGGTGCACGGTGACGGCCGGACTCGTCGCGGCGACGATCGTCGACGTCGGAACCGGCGGGGCGTGCTGCCTTGATCCGCGCTGCCTCAGCGGTAAAGCCTTCGGGAAGCGGCATCGGGGTCGGCTTCACGCGAGTGAGCCGCTCGATATCGCGGAGATAGGACTTCTCATCATCGGCGCAGAAGCTGATCGCAACGCCCGATGCGCCGGCACGCGCGGTGCGGCCGATGCGGTGGACATATTGCTCGGGCACATTAGGCAGCTCGAAGTTGATGACATGGCTGACACCCGACACGTCGATGCCGCGCGCGGCGATATCGGTCGCGACGAGGATCTTGGCCTTGCCCGATTTGAACTCGGCCAGGGCACGCTCGCGCTGCGGCTGGCTCTTGTTGCCGTGGATCGCGTTGGACGCGATGCCGTTATGGCCGAGCAGCTTCACGACCCGGTCGGCACCATGCTTGGTGCGCGTGAAGACGAGGCAACGCTCGACCTCGGGGTTCTGGAGCAACATGGTCAGCAGCGCCTGCTTCTCGCCCTGGTTCACGAAGCTGACGAACTGGTCGACGCGCTCGGCGGTGGTCGAGACGGGCGCAACCTTCACGGTCGCTGGGTCCTTGAGGAACTGGTCGGCCAGCTCGCGGATCGCGTTCGGCATCGTCGCCGAGAAGAACAGGGTCTGGCGCTGCTTGGGCAGCATCCGGACGATCTTGCGCAGCGCATGGATGAAGCCGAGATCGAGCATCTGATCGGCCTCGTCGAGGACGAGGATCTCGAGCATCGCGAGGCTGACGAAGCGCTGCTCGATCAGATCGAGCAAGCGGCCGGGCGTCGCAACGAGGATGTCGACGCCGCGCGCCATATCCGTGCGGTTCTTGTTGATGCTGGTGCCGCCGAACACGGTTGCGACCGACATTTTCGAGAAGCGGCCATAATCGCGCGCACTGTCGGCGATCTGGCTGGCCAGTTCGCGGGTTGGCGCGAGCACCAGCATGCGGCAATGGGTGGGAAGCACCTTCTTGCCCTCATTGGTGAGGCGCTGGATCGACGGGAGGACGAAAGCGGCGGTCTTGCCGGTGCCGGTCTGGGCGATGCCGAGCAGGTCGCGGCCTTCGAGCAGGGTCGGGATCGACTGCTGCTGGATCGGGGTGGGTTTGGTATAGCCTTTGGCTTCGAGCGCGCGAACGAGCGGCTCGGCGAGGCCGAGATGTGCGAATGACATGAAAAAAACAGTCCAATATTAGCCGGGCTCGCGAGTCCGGCGGACGCACGAGTGGCGGGGGAGAATGACACCCCGCGTGAAAAGGGAAGCCCGTTAAAAACGACCGAGGCGGAGCTTGGACCTTGGGAGTCCGATCACGCTGCATGACGCCTCGATGGGCGGCATATGCATGTTGCGGTGCAAAATGTCAAGTTGAGGCCAGCGCTGGATTGCACGGCCGACCACGCCCACGGGTTGGAAATGTCATGCGGGTCAGGACATTTTCTCTCCTGTACAGAACATTGTACAGATGTGCGTAATTAGGCCTGACATGCCCCGGAATGGGCGCCGTGCGGCTGAAATCGCTGGAAAATGCCGAATAATCTCGCCTCGCTCGTACCCGTTTATCTCCATGGCGCGTTTGATCGAGGTTAGTGAGAATACCCATGTGTCACGTATTGATTATTGAGGACGAAGCCCTGATCGCACTCGATCTTCGGGACATGCTGTCCACGGCAGGCGCAACCAGCTTTTCCTTCGCCGAAACGGAGCGCGAGGCAGTCGATGCCGCGCGGATCCAGCGGCCTGATGTCATCATGTCCGACGTGATGCTCCGCGAAGGCACCGGGCCGCATGCGGTCGAGTCAATTCAAGGCGAGATGGGGCCGTTGCCGGTGATCTTCATCACCGCCACCCCGCAGGCTTGTGGCCCGAGCGGCCCCCTCTCCGTCATCCTCGGCAAGCCGATGATCAACGCGAGGGTCTGCGAGGCGTTTCGGGCGGCCATGCTGCATTGAATCTGTAGCAGCTGCAAAGTGTGGCGCGGTCTTGCAGACCTAGAGCTGAATTCGACCAGGTCGGACAGAAAGCTTCAGCCCCTCCCCTTCAGGGGAGGGGTTGGGGTGGGGGCGCGCGTCTGTGCGCTCAAAAAGACTCTTCACCCAGAGC